>DATJCU010000046.1:0-150680 GCA_035497795.1 Edaphocola sp.
CTTGGTCTTAGATGAATAGAAGACTTTTTGAATAATACGTTCAATTCTTCTTGCGTTTCTTGCAGGGTTATTATTTGTGGTTTTGACATAATAAACTTATTGCAATAATCGTGCCAAACTAGTTGTCTAAATGGTATAAAAATCATTAACCACTTTTATTGAAGTAACAAAAAAGGTATTGTGAATGGATCACAATACCTTTTTTATATTATAAAGCATTAGTGTACTATTCTTCTTTTTCATTAATCTCATCATTACTATTCTTCTCATCGTCCTTTTCCTCTTCCCTTCTTTTAAAAATTGAAGTAATTCCTCTACCTAGTTTTTGTACCATTTCAATACCAACATTTAAGGGCTCTGCAGTAAAATCACTATACTGATCTACCATTGCATCATTTAATCGAATTATTTGTTGTGGATATATAATAATCTTACTATTAACACTAAAATATTTGTCTAAACGAGCAGGAAGGTTTTCTAATTCACGAATATAAGACAGGGTTTGTTTACGGGCAGTAACTAAAACCAATAAATCATCTTCCTTAATATCCTTTGAAATTATTAAGAAATCATCCCAATCAGTAAAGTCTGAAAATAGAAGTGGTGCATTCAATTTCTTTTTTTCTGACAATTCTTCTATAGCCAGTCGAGTATCTGTGTCACAAAATATTAAAAGAGTAATGCTTAATTCTTTGGATAACTTTGCCATTTTTGTCATCCATAAGGAGAACCCTTCTTCGTGTTGTGTCAAAGGAGGAGCCGTTAAGACAATTCTTTTATGTACAGCTAATGGTTTTTTTATTTGAATTATAAAAGTTGTTTTATCGGTTTTATTAAGAATTTTATCAATTTTCTTACCCATTAAAATATCTAGGAATCCTGCTTCTTTTGGCCAATCCAAAATAATAATATCTGCCATTACTTCTTTGGTAATTCTACTAATCCCACTAGAAGTGCTTTGATCGATAGTAGCAATTACATTAAGTTCTGTTTCAGAACCAGAAGCATGCACTTTGAATTCCTCAAGTTTCTTACGAGTTTTTAAAACATTTGCTTCAGCTTCCTCATCGTTAGAAACTACTGTTAAAAGGGAAATAGGGTCATTTGATTTTTTATTTTTCACGAATGAGGCGAATTCTATCATTTTTTCCAAATGATTAGTCGTTCCTATGGAAACTAAAATATTTTCTCTATTGACATCATCTCTGATACTATCAATAACATCATCATCAGCAGTAATCACCAGCTTTTTGGCTGCTTTTTCAGTCGCAAAAGAAGCTATAATACATGTAATCAAAATTAAGATAATGGTACCATTCAAGATATTATCATCTATTATTCCCGCCTCGTGTCCAACTAAAATAACTGCTAAGGTTGCTGCAGCATGAGCACTACTCAGTCCAAAAATAACTTGACGTTGTGCACCAGAATATTTAAATACTTTTTGTGTAAAAAAAGCTGCTAACCACTTCCCCGAAATAGCAACAGTAGTCAAGGTTAATGCAATAATTATTGCCATCGGACCACTGGCAATAACACCTACATTTACAATCATTCCTACACTAATCAGGAAGAAAGGAATAAACAATGAATTACCAATAAATTCAATTCTGTTCATCAATGCCGAGGAGTGTGGAATCAATTTGTTTAAAGCCAAACCCGCAACGAAGGCACCTATAATAGGTTCTACACCCGCTAATTCAGCAAGAAATGCAGCAAGGAAGACAATAAACAATACAAAAATATAATGAGAGTGCTTTTCATTTTCAAGTTTTCTAAAGAACCATTTAGCAATTTTAGGAATGACTAAAAACATTATTCCAGAGAATATTGCTAAAGAAATGATCAATCTAACCCAAAAATCGATATTAATATCCCCTCTTGTTTTCCCAATCAATACTGCCAAAATAATCAAAACAGCTGTATCGGTTAAAATAGTTCCGCCTACTGTAATGGCAACAGCTTGATTTTTGGAGACTCCCATCTTACTGACTATTGGGTAAGCGACCAAAGTATGGGTTGCAAACATACTTGCCGTCAAAAAACTTGCATCAAATGTAAAATTAGGATCTCCAATGCTTAAGATATAATAACAGACGACAAAACCTAGACCTAAAGGAATTATAAAAGTAAAAAAACCAAATAGGAGGCTTTTATTCTTATTGGCTTTAAATTCATTTAAATCCAGCTCCAGACCTGCTATAAACATAATATATAATAAACCTATAGTAGAAAACAAATTCACAGCTGAATTCTTTTCTAAAATGTTTAATCCATAAGGGCCAATAACCACACCCGCAAGAATTAAACCAATAATTCCAGGAATATTTAATCTTTTTAATAAAATTGGAGATAAAAGTATAATTAAAAGCACCAATGAGAAAACCAAAATTGGGTTCCTAAATGGTAGCTCAAATTCATTTGCTAAATGCAATAAAAACTCATTCATGCTATTGTAAATATTAATGAAATAAATAATATTTCCGCCTATTTCCCTTAAAATAAAGGTTCAAATATAAGGGAAAAAAAATAAATAGCTACTGATAACCATCTTTAGGTACAAAATTAGGTACAGCAGCTATTTATTTAAAAAATCAGTAAAATTATCTATAATGTATATTTTCCCCAGAGAGAAATATCTAATTGTGCATGGTCTAATGTGGCTGGAGCATCCAACATGACATCTCTTCCAGAATTATTTTTAGGAAATGCAATATAATCTCTAATACTTTCATCGCCACCTAAAAGCGCACACAGTCTGTCAAAACCAAAGGCAAGACCACCATGAGGTGGCGCACCATATTCAAAAGCACCTAACAAGAACCCAAATTGCTCTTGTGCCTCTTGATCACTTAGTCCTAATGCTTTAAACATATCCTTTTGCATCTCTCTCTGAAAAATCCGTATTGATCCTCCTCCTATCTCCGTTCCGTTTAAAACTATATCATAAGCATTTGCATAGATTTCTCCTAAGCGATCAGGCTGACTTAAAAGTTCGGCTTGTTCTGGTTTAGGAGCAGTAAATGGATGATGTTTAGCATAGAACCTTTGATCTTCTTGATTCCATTCAAATAAAGGGAAATCAATTACCCAAAGCGGTGCGAAAACCTTAGGATCTCTAAATCCTAATCGTTCAGCAATTTCTAATCTTAATGTAGCCATTGCAGCCCTTGTTTTTTCTTCCTCTCCAGTAAGAAATAATATAATATCACCGGCTTGAGCATTACATGCTGTCGCAATTTCTTTCAATCTCCCTTCATCAAAGAATTTATCGATACTGCTCTTGTAACTTCCATCTTCATTGCATTTAATAAACAACAGCCCCGTCATTCCAATTTGTGGTCTTTTTACCCACTCAGTCAATTCATCAGTTTGTTTTCTTGTATATCCAGAGCCATTAGGCACAGCTATTGCCAAAATAGAAGCCGCATCATTTGTTACTTTAAATTCAACATTTTCAAAAGCTTTGCAATAAACTTTATTCTTAACTTTTAGATTATTAATCTTCATCTCGAAACGAATATCCGGCTTATCATTACCATAATGCCACATGGCATCTTCATATGTAATTCTAGGAAATGCATCTTGAATATTTACACCTTTAACTTCCTGAAGAATAAGTTTAAGCATTCCTTCAAAAGTTTGTAAAATATCTTCTTGCTCTACAAAACTCATTTCACAATCAATTTGAGTAAACTCAGGTTGCCTATCCGCTCTTAAATCCTCATCTCTAAAGCATTTTACGATTTGATAATAACGATCATAACCACTAACCATCAACAATTGTTTAAAAGTCTGTGGACTTTGCGGTAAAGCATAGAACTGATTTTCATTCATACGCGAAGGAACAATAAAATCTCTTGCACCTTCAGGCGTGGACCGAATAAGAAATGGCGTTTCAATATCTAAAAACCCTTGTTCATGCAAATAATTTCTTGCTACTCGACTAACTTGATACCTCAATTCCAAATTTCGTTTTAAAGGACCGCGACGTAAATCAAGGTAACGATACTTCATTCTCAATTCCTCACCACCATCAGTTTCTTCTTCAATCGTAAAAGGTGGCACTGCGGATTTATTTAAAATTTTATACTCTTCTACAGCTATTTCGATATCACCTGTTGGTATTTTATTATTTTTATTGCTACGCTCAATTACCTTACCATTCACCTGAATCACGTATTCTCTACCAATACTATCTTCATGCAATAATTGTTGGGTAAGGGTCTCGTTAAAATTCAATTGAGTGATTCCATATCTATCTCTTAAATCTACAAAAGTAATACTACCTAATTTTCTTACTTTTTGAACCCAACCACTTAAAGTAACCTCGGTTTCTGCATCACTTATTCTTAATGCTCCACAAGTATGTGTACGATACATAATTATATTTTTTATTGAAGTGTCAAACAAACACTAATATCTCTTTCTATATTATTTAAATTGAAATCGCCTTTAATCCAACGATTGACCCAATAAGGGTAACCATAAAGAACATTTTCCAAAAAGTAACGGGTTCTTTAAAGAAGAAAATTCCCATTAAAACTGTGCCTACTGCACCTATCCCTGTCCAAACAGCATATGCGGTACCTAATGGAATGGTATGAACCGCTTTAATCAACAGTATCATACTTATCGTCAAAAATAGGATAAAGCCTATATACCAAGCTATTGCGGTACTCCCACTTGATTTTTGAGCATACCCCAAGCAAGTGGCAAAACCAACTTCACAAAGACCTGCAATAATTAATATGATCCAATTCATTTACCTATTTCTTCTTTTGTTCTTTAGCCCAACCGTCTTTTAAACTTACGGTCTTATTAAAAACCAGCTGTTCTGGTGTGCTATCCTTATCCAATGCGAAATAACCTATTCTTAAAAACTGAAACCTTTCTTCCTCTTTGGCTTCCAATAAAATAGGTTCAATATATGCTTTTGGGATTACTGTTAAAGAATCTGGATTGATGTAATCTTTAAAATCACCTTCTTCGCTCGCAGGATTCTCAACTTTAAACAATCTGTCGTATAATCTAATCTCGGCTTCCTTTGCAGTTTGCGCATCTAACCAATGCATGGTCCCTTTTACTTTAATACCACTTTGATCACTGCCACTCTTACTTTCAGGAAAATATTTACACAATACTTCTACTACATTTCCATTTTCATCTTTTCTAAAATCCTCACATTCGATGATATAAGCATGCTTTAATCTTACTTTAAGACCCTTTCCTAATCTAAAATATTTTGCAGGCGGATTTTCCATGAAATCAGATTGTTCTATCCATAAAGTATTACTAAAACTTAACATTCTATGGCCACCATTTTCGTCCTCAGGATTATTTTCTGCGGACAACATTTCAGTTTGTCCTTCAGGATAATTTGTAATGGTCAATTTTAGAGGCTCTAGGACAGCCATTCTGCGTTGAGCAACTTTGTTCAAATGCTCTCTAACACAGAACTCCAATAAACCAATATCAATTAAATTTTCTCTTTTAGCTACTCCAATTACATCTGCAAATTTACGAATACTCTCAGGCGTATAACCTCTTCTACGCATGCCGCTAATACTTGGCATTCGGGGATCATCCCAACCTGTCACAAAACCCTCATTTACTAATTGCAATAACTTTCTCTTGCTCATTACCGTATAATTAAGATTTAAACGAGCAAACTCATATTGATGTGAAGGAAAAATTTCTAATTTTTCTATTAACCAATCATATAATGGCCGATGATGTATAAATTCTAAAGTACAAATGGAATGAGTAATTTCTTCAATACTATCACTTTGCCCATGTGCAAAATCATACATAGGATAAATACACCATTTATCACCCGTACGATGATGATGAGCATGCTTTATTCTATATATAATAGGATCTCGAAATAGCAAATTAGGATGCGTCATATCAATTTTTGCTCTTAAAACCTTTGCTCCATCAGTATATTTACCTTGACGCATTTCTTCAAATAGACTCAAATTCTCTTCTATTGTTCTGTCTCTATATTTACTATTTATGCCTGGCTTGTCAATATTACCCTTTTGTGCGGCTATCTCTTCGGAAGTAGAATCATCAACATAAGCCAATCCTTTATGGATTAAATCAATAGCAAATTGAAATAATTGATCAAAATAATCAGAAGTAAAATGTAAAGAATCCCATTCAAAACCTAGCCAACGAACATCGTTCATAATACTTTCCACATATTCAGTCTCTTCAGTAACAGGATTGGTATCATCAAATCTAAGGTTACATTTACCATTATATTTTTTTGCCAATCCAAAGTTTAAGCAAATAGATTTTGCATGACCTATATGTAAATAGCCATTTGGTTCAGGTGGGAAACGAGTATGTACTCTTCCATTATGAGTTCCTTCTCTAAGGCTTTTCTCTATAATCTCCTCAATAAAATTTAGCGAACGTTCTTCTGCCATTTTCAAATAAAATTAAAAAATTCATGCAAATATACTAATGCTTTATGGATTTGAATATTTGGACATAGTTTTTCTTTACAATATTTCAATAAAAAGCTCTTTTTGCCTCATTGTAAAATAATTATTTATAGAGAATATTATTATATATATTTTAGGTAATTTTTTGTAGATATTTACTAAATGCGGCTCTAGGTATTAATTCTGCACCTAAACTTAATAAATGTGGATTCTCTAATTGACAATCAATTAGTTCATAATTATAATTTTGACATAAATATATAAAAGCAACTTTCGAAGCATTAGAAACCAAACTGAACATACTTTCTCCGCAAAATATTCGTTCTTGCTTAATCCCATACAGTCCACCAACTAATTGATTCTCTTGCCAAACTTCTAAAGAAATAGCATGCCCTAATTGATGTAGATGTATAAATGCTGCTTCCATTTCTGGAACAATCCAAGTTCCATCCTGATCTTTTCTATTTACAGAAGAACAGTTTCTTATAACTTGCTCAAATGCCTCATTTTGAGTTACCCGAAACCTACCACTCTTTAGTACAAATTTCATACTCTTACTGATCTTTACTTTTTCAGGATATAAAACACAACGTTCCTTCGGTGCATACCAACAAATAGGCTCATCCTCTGAGTACCAAGGAAATATGCCTTTGGAATAAGCTTTTAATAAAGTTTCAGGTTTCAGATTTCCTCCTACTGCCAATAATCCAAAATCATTGACTTTAGAGACATCAGGAAATTCTGAAAAATTAGATGGCAAGAAATTTATCATTTGTAAGTCAAAGGTATTACATTTGTTTTTTGAAAAGAACCCCTAAAAAATTTAAATAAATAAAAATTATGAAAAATATATTAAAATGTTTACTGCTTTTTATCTTTTTCAGTAATCAATTAATTGCTCAAACCCCAGAACATCTTTATAAGATTTATCATTCCGCATCTGGACTGACACTAGACTGGAATAGCTTTGTAAACCATTTTAAGAATACTGATATTATCATCTGGGGTGAAGAGCATAATGACAGCATAGGTCATCTTTTAGAAAGAGATTTATTGGAATCTTTAAATAAACTCTCTACCAAACCATTAGCTTTATCGATGGAAATGTTCGAAACGGATGTTCAAGGCATTATGGATGAATATTTAAACAATTGGATTAGTGAGAAAAACTTCAAGAAAGAAGCTCGTGCTTGGGGAAATTATAAAGATTACGAACCATTAGTGAATTTTGCTAAGAACAATAGACTTAATGTTATTTGTGCCAATGCTCCAGCCAGATATGTAAATATGGTTACCAGAAATAATTATAAAATCTTAAATGAATTACCCAAAAAAACAGCTAAAGGATATCTGCCACCTTTGCCTTTGGATACTTTGAATGGGAAATACTATAAAAACTTTCTAAAGATTATGGGTGGCCATATTATGCCGAATATGAATATTTATCAAGCACAAAATCTTTGGGATGCGAGTATGGCAAATAATATTTTAAAGGCTTCTAAAAAATCAAGAGTTTTTCATATCAATGGCAGATTCCATAGTGACGAATATTTAGGCACAGCAGAAAGGGTAATAAGAAAAACCAATAAGAGCATACAAACTATATCCTGTTTTCCTGCAAAAGACTATAATGAAACAAAATACAAAACGCTAGCTGATTTTGTGATTCTTACAGACAAATAGCAATCCTTATTTTTATTAAAACATAATCTTCTGGCTATTTTAAAATAATTTGTTGTTGATTCCATAAAAAATCTTACCAACAGTTGTGTATTTCTTTTGCAAAATTTTAGTATTAAAATTCTTACTTTCGAATCTGAAAAAGGGGAAATAGGTAATAATGAATTTGGAACAACTGATTTTACATATTGAAGCGTTGATTTTTGCGAGTCAACAAGCTATTACATTTACAGAAATAAAGGAATATATTTCAAATATAATTGAAGAACCTTTAGAGGATGAACGGATTCAACAAGGAATTGAAACGATACAAGAAAAATATGCATCAACACATTATCCTTTTGAAATTAAAATGATTGGTGGAGGATATCAATTTTTAACTAAATCTAACTTTCATGAAACCATATCACAACTTAATGGAGACAAATTTATAAAAAAACTCTCCAATACAGCAATGGAGACATTATCCATTATTGCATATAAACAACCCGTAACTAAATCTGAAATAGAATATATTAGAGGAGTAAGTGCAGATTATTCTATTCAAAAATTATTAGAAAAAGATTTAATCGTAATCGCTGGCAGAAATGAAGATGCCATTGGGAAACCGCTCGTTTATGCCACCTCTAAAAATTTCATGGATTATTTAGGAATAAATACAGCAGAAGAACTCCCTAAAATAAAAGAAATTTATAATATGGAAATAGTTGTGCCAACAGAAAGCACAGAAGCTATTCCCATAAAGGAGAAAGCTTTAATAGTAGATAATGCAGGACAATTAAAGATCTTCTAATCTAAATTCACAATTAAATATTTTAAAAATAGGGTCAGGTTTATACTTGACCCTATTTTTTGAATACAATCAAATTCCAAAAAAAATCAAAATTCAGGGCTTAAAGTTTTATCTTTGACATCAAATCAAAAGCTCGGATTTAGAAAATGGAAAATTTGCTTAATAATTTTGAAGCGGTAACTAGTGAAGATTGGAAAGAAAAGATTAAAAAGGATCTTAAAGGAATAACTTTCGAACAATTACAAAGACAAGATGACAATGGTATTAGCATTGACCCTTTTTATACAGAGGGAATACCAGATGCAACTGCCGCTTTTGATCATACAGATTGGGAAATTGTAAGTGAAATTTTAGTTGACGATGAAGTTATTGCTAATCAACAAGCATTGTATGCATTAAATTCAGGCGCCTCTGCAATTTATTTTAATATAAACAAAGAAGGTATAGATTGGAATCTCCTGTTGAAAGGAATTGAATTAAATTTCATTAAAACATTTATCCGCTACCCATTATCCATTTCACTAAATACAAGTTCATTAGAAAACTATATTACTCATAACAATATAAATAAGGATACTGTAGATAATAGTATAGATAATATAGCTGCCTATTTCAAAACAAAAAATAAGGCTACTCCTTTTCCATTAGATTTAAAAGAAACCAATAAAATTATCTTAATTGACAATACAATTTATTTCAATGCTGGAACCAACTCTGTAACTCAGTTGGCAATGGCATTAGCTCAATTGCAAGAATATTTACATTTATTAGAAAAAAGCAATAAAATATCCTTAATTGAAACGATCTCCATAGAGATAGCTACTGGAACTTCTTTTTTTGAAGAAATTGCCAAAATAAGAGCACTTAGACAAATAGTAGCATTATTAAATCAACAATACAATTTAGAGATTCCTTTATACATAATAGCTAAATCAGGGATATTGCAGAAGGCGGCTTATGATGAATATAATAACTTACTAAGAGATACGCTTTCTGGGATGGCTGCTGTTTTGGGAGGATGCAACGCTTTATGTATTTCTTCTTTTGATGCCGCTAACGAAAAAGGCAATAAAGAATTCAGCCTAAGAATGGCAATAAATCAACAACTAATTTTCAAGGAAGAAAGTTACTTGAACAGTATTGCAGATGCTGGTAATGGTAGTTATTTCATAGAACAATTGACTGAAAATTTAGCACAAAAAGCATGGTCTATCTTTAAGGAAATAGAGCAAGAAGGAGGTTGTTTGGATGCATTTGATAAAGGACTTTTACAACAGCGTATTCGAACACAAGCCTCTAATCTTATTGAAGATTACAAATCAGGAAAAAAGCTTTGGATAGGTATCAATAAATATCCAAATCCAGTGAATTCTCCAAAACCCCAAATAGGTTCTAAACCTAAAAACAATGAGCTTATTGAAGATTTAAACTTATTAGAATACTTTACTTTTAATTAAAAGCATGATTTTTCTCATTTAATTGAAATTGTTGACTTTATTATTGTAATTTTTTGTAATTTCGTCAGGTAGTATTATTTTTACTTCAAATTAAATATTTATGGCAATTTCAGAAAATTTAGACCTTTTTTTAGTCGATGACGAACCGATTCAGAATGAGATGTTGAAAGACTTCTTAACTGAAAGATTCACTTATAACATTAAGGTGTTTGAGAATGGGGAAGAAGCTTTAGATAATATGAAGATAAACCCGAGAATAGTTATTCTGGACTATCATCTAAACAATCACAACCCAAAGGCAAAAAACGGAATAGAGGTTCTAAAGGAAATGAAAGAAAAATATCCTGATACTCAAATCATAATGCTTTCTGGTCAGGATAGAATTGATGTGGCGATAGATACCATGAAATATGGTGCTTTTGATTATGTGGTTAAGGGAGAAAGTGGATTCAACAGAATAGAAAACATTATCAACAAGGTAAGTGAGCTCAATAAACTAAAAATTTTAAACGAAGGCTATAAAAGAACAATTACTTTATTAACTATAGTTATTGGTTTAATTATTATTGGCGCATTAGTTTATGGCTATTTAAATCCTCGCCCTTAGGATAAAAGAGTACACATCAAAGTATAATAGATTATATCATTTTTAATATCTAAAAAATATTTATTATGGGAACTCAATTTATTATTTACTTAAAAACGTTGACCTTTGGCTTATTACTGAGCCTAATTTCTGATGTGTCGCATGCCCAAACCATAGCAAGTCTAGATTTTCAAGGTATGGGCTCAAACCCTGGAGCGACTAACCCTTTTAATTCAGGCTTAATTATTGATCCAAATATAACCACAAATGGGATCGAAGCAAGTAGTGGTCTTTCAAACACTTCAGCAGCTAATAGATTCAATTTTAAAGGATGGAGCGTAAACACAACATTGGATTCAACAAAATATTTTGAATTTGAAATATCGCCTATTTCAGGCTATACTGTAAATTTTCTAGAATTTGTATTTAAAGGTCAGCGTTCTAATACAGGCCCAAGCAGCATTGTAATACGTTCAAGTTTAGATCATTTTGCAACAGATATAAATAATGCTGTATTTATTTTTACAGGGAGTGGGTCTAGTGGTGCCGAAACAAAAACATTACCATTAACTGATCCAGCATTTCAAAATATCCAATCTACCATCACATTTAGACTATATGGTTTTGATGCGGGAGCAATAGGCGGTACTTTTAGTATTAATAATTTTTCTTTTATAGGCTCCTCCTCCCATCTAGCTGTAAATTTATCTCATTTTAATGCTCAAAAAATGGGTGAAAATATAAATCTAAAATGGGAAACAATCTCAGAAGAAAATAATCAAGGATTTGAAATAGAAAGAAGTTCTGATGGAAAAGCATGGAACAATATTAATTTCGTTCCAGCAAATACCAATAATGGAAACTCGATTATCCGGCAAGAATATATTGCAACCGATTTCAAACCATTGAATGGGATGAATTATTATCGGTTAAAACATATAGGCTATGACAATGAATTTAATTTTTCAAATGTCGTTAAAGTTAATTTCAGAATGGACCAATCGAACTATGAAATATATCCAAATCCGACTAAAAATAAAATTCATATTATTGGACTGCAAGGTGATGAAGAAGTGAGCATCACTGATTTTAATGGCCAAAAACATAGAACTTTAGCATTGAATTCAACCTTTAATTTGAACAATATCCCAGCTGGTATTTATTTAGTAAATATCAAAACTAAAGCTGGTTCTTGTATTCAGAAAAAATTAATTATTAATAAATAATCCAACTTATTTGTAGGCTTGGTTTTGAATCAAATCAACAAATCTTCAGCACCTTAATATTTTTAACAGATACTTTAAAAGCAATTTTGCTAATCTCAAAAAAATGATTGAAATTGCACTAGAAATGTCAGAACAATATTTAGTTGCCGCTAGAAAATATCGCCCACAGACTTTTGACACTGTCGTGGGACAATCTCATATTACCACAACCTTAAAAAATGCTATTAAAACACAGCATTTAGCACATGCCTATTTATTTTGTGGTCCAAGAGGAGTAGGCAAAACAACTTGTGCCAGGATTCTCGCAAAAACGATCAATTGTGAGCATCCCACTCAAGAGATGGAAGCTTGTGGCACGTGTAATATGTGTAAAACATTTAACGAAAATGCTTCTTTTAACATTTTCGAGTTGGATGCAGCATCTAATAATTCTGTAGATGATATACGAGCGCTAACAGAGCAGGTAAGATTTATGCCTCAGATGGGCAAATACAAAGTGTATATCATTGATGAGGTACATATGCTAAGTACAGCAGCTTTTAATGCCTTTCTAAAAACATTAGAAGAACCTCCATCCTATGCGATTTTCATTTTAGCAACTACCGAGAAGCATAAAATATTACCAACAATTTTATCGCGTTGTCAGATATTTGATTTTAAACGAATCCAATCTGGTGATATCGTAAACCATCTTGATTCTATATGTGCAAAAGAGAATATTGTGGCTGAAAATGCAGCTTTACATATAATTGCTCAGAATAGTGAGGGTTGTATGCGAGATGCACTATCAATGCTCGATAGAATTTCTAGCTTTACCGATGGTAATATAACCTATGATCAGGCAATAGAACATTTAAACATTTTAGACGCTGGAGTGTATTTTAAGCTTTTAGATGCATTGTTAACTACTAATATTCCTGATTTACTTTTACTTTTGGATGATATTTACCAAAAAGGATTTGAGGGAGACACCGTTCTAAGTGGTTTTGGACAACATTTAAGAAACCTTTTACTTTGCAAAGATCTAAAAATGATTAAGCTTTTAGATGTAGCAGCCTCTCATAAAAATCAATTTTTTGAGCTCGCGCAAATGGTTTCTTATTCCTATCTCAGTTCAGCTTTGACGATTATAAATGAGGCTGAAATTAATTATAAAACTACCTTAAACAAAAGGTTACAACTTGAAGTTACTTTTATAAAGCTTTGTTATTTACCCTATTTAACCGATAAAACAAAACTCGAAGAACTAAAAAAAAAAGCTGATTTAACCCTCCCAGAAACTTTTTCTAGTCCAGAAGCAACACTTTCCCCTAAAGAGGTGGTTGCTGTTGAGCATAAATCTAATGCAGTGGAGCCTATATCTCAGAACTTGATTCAAGAGCCAGAAGTAACTTTTGAACAGGAGGCTAACCAGGAAGAGGAACAAAAATCAGAAAAATTAAAAGAAGTTTTAAATGCTGCAATTAAAAATTTGAATAATACTGATGCGCCTATAGTTTCTAAAGAAAAAGAAGAAGAAGACCCAACTCATATTGCATTACCAAAATTAGGCAAGAATTTTTTAAAAAATATTCAAAGTCAATTTGAAAACTTAGATACTGCAATAGAAGTTCCAGAGTTAGATGATTCTTTAGCACTATCACTATATACACAATATGTGATTCAATTGCGTAATGAAGCCGGAAAAGAACTGCAAGCAACCAACCTTTCAAATAATAAGATAGAAGTCAGAAGTCCAAATATTGTTACGATTGTTTGTAATACAAATTTTTCTTTAATCTATGCAGATGGCAATGTTGACAATTTAAGAGAATTCTACAGAAAAGAAACAAAGAATCATGAAATTTTAGTGGTAACAGAATTGGATCAAACAGCAATCAATGAAGAAGAGAATCCTCAAAGACTTTCTAAGTCAGAAATGTTTGATCAGTTAGCACAAAAAAACCCATTATTGCTACAACTAAAAAAAGATTTAAATCTAGACTTGAAATAATTGGATAAAATCAATATCAGTAACATTTTTAGCTTTTCTTAATCTATATTAAGTACTTTTCTGATATTCAATTCATCTTCTGCAATCTTATCTTTTAAAGCCTCTAGTCCTGGTAATTTCTCTTCTCCTCTGATATATTCAATAAAAGAAACTCGAATATTCAAACCATAAATATCTCTGTCAAAATCCAAAATATTTACTTCAATAGTTATATCGCCATCTTCTGTTATAGTAGGTCTTTTTCCTATACTCATCATCCCTTTAAAAGTCTCTTCACCAATAGTTACTAAAACTGCATAAATACCGATTTTTGGTATTAAGATATCTGAATAACTAGGTTTTAAATTTGCAGTAGGATAACCAATTGTTCGACCTATTTTACTACCGTGAACGACTGTAGCTTCAATACTAAAAGGAGCACCCAACATCTCTTGAGCCAAAACCATTTCACCACCTAAAATAGCATTCCTTATCTTGGTGGAACTAACGTTCGCTTCATGAATCAATTGCTCTTCAATTTCAATCACTTTTACTGTTTTGGGCAATAAAGCCTTTAAAGCAATAATATCACCTGAACGATTATGACCAAATCGGTGATCATACCCAATAATTACAGTATGTGGATGAAAATTTCCATAAAGAAAGCTATTAATATAATCATCTGCTTCCATCATCGAAAAGTCTCGAGAAAAAGGGACTACAACAATATGATCAATTCCCTCTTCAAGAATCTTCGAAATTTTATCATCTAGTGAACTAATTAAACCAATAGGTTTATCTGGAGTTAAAATCTTTCTAGGATGCGGTTCAAAAGTTATAACGACACTTTCACCATTGATATTTTTCGCTTCATCTACAAGTTTTCTTAAAATAACTTTATGACCTTCATGTACGCCATCAAAAGAACCAATAGTTAATACTGGTTTCTTGAATTTTGGCAAATCGATTGTTGAATAAAATACGCTCACACCGCAAAAATAACTATTCTACTCGTTTTAAATTAATATTTGTAGTAGAACTTAATATTAATGGGAATTTTTCAATAGTTACATCAGAAGAATCTAATCCAAAACTACTTACTTCAGACAAGCTTATTTGTTTTAAAACAAAATAAGCTTTCATCACTAATTGTTCAAACAATGGTAATTCATTTTCCTTAGAAAGGAACTTTTCCATAACGATAAATCTAAAATCACCTTTTACTTTTTTCTTACTTAATGATTCATATCTGCTCAACACATTGACTTCTTTATTAGCTACCAAATCTTCAACCACCTTCTTAAACATCAATTGAATACGATGTTCCACTTTAAATCCAAGTCTAAACTCTATTCGAATAATTTCATTTGGAACTATTGTTTTAACGGTATATTCCATGGTATAAGGATCATCCAAAACATGCACATGCACAAACCAGTACAAATCCGCTCTTTTCGGCTTTTTATAAAGAATTGAATATATAATTTTATGTTCGATTTCTCTAGTTTGGTCTGCACTGGTTAGATATACCAAATGGGTTGCATATTTAGAAATTGTTTTATCATTTGAAAGCGCCTGAATAGTCGGAATAAAATCAGATAATGGTACAAATTCGACATATCTATTTTTAATTTTTCTAGCCTCGTACCAAACATACATCACTAAGAACAACACAGAAGCAATCATAATAGTAACATTACCACCATGGCTAAATTTATCCAAATTGGCAATTAAGAAAGATATTTCTATGGTTAAATAAACGACAAGATATACTGCAATCCAAATTTTAGGAAATCTTTTTGTATACATATAATATGCAAAAAGAGTAGAAGTCATCAACATTGTAATGGTGATGGACAGCCCATAAGCACCTTCCATACTTTCTGAATTTTTGAAAAACAAAACAATTAAACAACAGCCTACGAACAATAACCAGTTGATGGAAGGAATGTATAATTGCCCTCTTTCTGTACTAGGATACCTTACTTTTAATTTTGGCCATAAGTTTAATTTAATTGCTTCACTCACTAATGAGAATGCTCCGGAAATTAAAGCTTGGGAAGCGATAATTGCTGCAAATGTTGCGATAATAATCCCCAAAAATCGAATTTGGTGAGGTATAATTTGAAAAAAAGGATTCAATTCCTCATGCAAGATTTTACCATTATAGTTAGCCAACAACCAAGCACCTTGTCCCATATAATTCAATATCAAACAAATCTTAACGAAAACCCAAGAAGTATGAATATTCTTTCTTCCACAATGTCCTAAATCGGAATATAAGGCTTCTGCTCCAGTAGTACATAGAAATACGGCACCTAGAATCCAAAATCCCTTAGGTTCTTGAATTAGTAATTTAATACCATAATAAGGATTTAAAGCTTTAAAAATACTTAGGTCATCAGCTATATGAATTGTGCCCATGGTCGCCATAAACAAAAACCATAATAACATAACCGGTCCAAAAAGTCTACCGATATAAGTCGTACCAAATTGCTGCATTAAAAAAATAGCAGCTATTATCACGAGTACAATATTTATGGTAGTATGCTGCGGCCGTCCAAGACCTTCAATGGCTGAGGTTATGGTAATGGCAGGAGTGATTAATCCATCCGCTAATAAAGCAGCACCCCCTATCATTCCAATGAACACAATTCTCTTAGAGTGTCGCCGTACTAAAGCATATAATGAAAAAATGCCACCTTCACCATTATTATCTGCTTTCAAGGTCAACCAAACGTATTTAATGGTAGTTTGCAGTGTAAGTGTCCATATGACTAGTGAAACGGAACCTATTATTAGTAGGTTATCAATAGTCCTACCTCGAACCACGGCATTCATTGCATATAAAGGAGAAGTTCCAATATCTCCATAAACTATTCCCAAGGCTATTATGAGGCCAGCCAAGGATACCTTCTTTGTACTTATATTCACAAAGGATATTTTATTTCAAATACAAAGGTAAATTAGAATTTTCCGAAAAACCATCAAATTATTAAAAAATAAATTTGACATTTACCTGACAATAAAGCTTATTTTTGTTAAATGAATAGTATTTTCGCAATAAGATTCTTTAATGATAAATCGGGTAATCTCTTGTTTAATATAATTTTAAAGGCATGATGTATATAATTCAACAAATTATTTTTATAATTGTTTTAGCAGCAGCATCATTTATTTTTTATAAAAAAATAAGTGCTATTCGCAGAAATATATTTTTAGGACGACCAGAATCCTTTGAAGGAGACAAGTCTTTAAGATGGCGAAATGTTTTATTACTGGCTTTAGGTCAGAAAAAAATGTTCAAAAGAATGACGCCAGCAGTTTTACACTTTTTTGTATATGCAGGTTTCCTGATTATTAATATTGAAATGATGGAAATTGTACTGGATGGAATTTTTGGTACACATAGAATGTTTTCTCCTTTTTTAGGTGGTTTTTATAAGGTGCTTCTTGGCATGTTTGAGTTTTTAGCGTTTACGGTATTATCAGCTTGTGTTATTTTCTTGATCAGAAGAAATATTACTAAAGTTAAAAGGTTAACAACCGGAAAGTTAAGTGCAGGATGGCCTAAAACGGATGCAAATCTTATCTTAATCACTGAGATTGTCCTGATGTCATTGTTGTTAATCATGAATGCCACTGATTATAATTTACAACAATTAAATTCAGGGCATTATCCTGAAACAGGATCCTTTTTAATCTCACAATACATTGCACCAATTTTTAGTGGATTAAGTGAAGGGACATTGATTGGAATAGAGCGTACCGCTTGGTGGATGCACATCGTAGGTATTTTAGCTTTCCTAAACTATTTACCATATTCTAAGCATTTACATATTATTCTTGCTTTTCCTAATGCTTATTATACTTCCTTAGAACCAGCAGGGAAAATGCGTAATATGGAGGATATTCAAAAAGAAGTACTTTATATGATGGATCCTAGTCAGGCTCCAACTGAAATCCCTGCAGAAGAGCATCCTCCAAGGTTTGGAGCTAAAGATGTAATGGATTTAAGTTGGAAAAGTTTGATGGACGCTTATGCTTGTACTGAGTGTGGACGATGTACTGCAGTTTGTCCAGCAAATATGACTGGAAAACTATTGTCTCCAAGAAAGATAATGATGGATACCCGAGATCGTCTGGAAGAAATTGGGAAAAACATAGATGCTAATAAAGAATTTATCGATGATGGTAAGGCACTGTTACATGATTATGTAACTACAGAAGAATTATGGGCTTGTACCAGTTGTAATGCATGCGTAGAGGCTTGCCCAGTTAGCATTAATCCATTAAATATTATTACTGAATTAAAGAGAAATCTTTATATGGAAGAAAGTAATGCGCCGCAAGAATGGATGATGATGTCTAGTAATATAGAGACTAACTTTGCTCCATGGAAGATGAGTGCAGATGACAGAGATAAGTGGGCAAGAGAAATGGAATAATTTTATAAATTTAACACGATCAAAAAATTAAAAATATAATGAAAGTGAAAACTATGGCCGAATTTATGGCCGAAGGTAAAGAGCCAGATGTTTTATTCTGGGTAGGATGTTCTGGAAGCTTTGACCAAAGGTCACAGAAGATTACTAAAGCTTTTGTACAAATATTAAACAAAGTAGGCATTTCATTTGCAATTTTGGGGAATGAGGAAATGTGCACTGGTGATCCAGCAAGAAGAGCAGGAAATGAGTTCCTTTTTCAAATGATGGCTTATAATAACATCCAAGTTTTGAATAACTATAATGTTAAAAAAATCATCACAACTTGTCCACATTGCTTTAATATTATTAAGAATGAATATCCAGCTTTAGGTGGTAAATATGAGATATCACATCATGTTACTTTCTTACAAGAACTCATTGACAAAGGAAAAATTGTGATGAAGGAAGGAGGAGCATTTAAAGGAAAGAAAATTACTTATCACGACAGTTGTTATTTAGGCAGAGCTAATAATATTTATCAAGCACCTAGAGAAGTGCTGAAAGCATTAGATGTTGAATTGGTAGAAATGAAATCACATGGTTCCAATGGATTATGTTGTGGAGCTGGTGGTGCTCAAATGTTTAAAGAAGAGGAAAAAGGTAACCAAAGAATTAATGATAAGCGAACCGAAGAGGCTGTAGAAACAGGAGCAAAAATCATAGCTTCTAACTGTCCTTTTTGTATGACGATGCTTTCGGATGGTGCGAAAAATAAAGAAGAAGCTAATATTCAAGTTTTAGATATTGCCGAACTCATCGCCCAAAGTATGGATTTGGATGAAGTATAAAGTGTGATATTATTATAAAATTTAAACCGACTTTTTGAGTCGGTTTTTTTATGCTTATAAAATTTTTCACTTTTTAAAATTTATAGAATCTGTGTATATTTGTGGATGGATGGGCTATATTGTATAATAATCAGGTCTTCTGGTTTGCCCAGATTTGATAAAAACTTACGATTCAAGTGTAATTAGCTTTTGGAATTGTTGCATTTATCTCTTAGGTTAAAAGAAATCATAATTAATTCTTTTTAAATTGATAAGGAAAAAAATATTTATAATAAATTTGATTTTTATATTGGTTTATATAATATCAGTATTCGCTTTTTTGGGATTTTTGGCATTATATAAAATAAATGTAGATCAAAAAAACAGTATTAATTTTGACTCATTTGATTATTTACAAGCCATAATAATTCCAATTCTATCACTTATATTCCCTTACTATTTAAGTATAAAAAATAAAGAAAAAATGAAAAGGTAGTCTGAAGAAGACTTCTGTTAAAATAAAAGGCTTAAACACAAGGAAGCATGGCAGAATGATGGTTTTTGCTCTAAAACAGGAACATGAAGTATATGAAATCTTGTCAAGAAAAAATTCCAAATGTGAGGAGGAAATTGAGAAAGATTATTTATTTTAAAATACAAAAAAGAAATAATTACTAAATTTGGATCGACTAAAGAAGAGTTGAAATTTACAAAATTTGAATACCAATGTGAAGTTTAAAAGTTAATCAGAATTTCGCATACCTGAAATCAAGGCGAAGCTCAACCGCAATTTCATTAAAACAAACCGTTCTTCTAATGACAGATAAACTTTTTTCGATTCTTATTTTTTCAATATTTATTTCCAGTTCAAGCCAAAGCCAGACAAGGACAAACCAAATATCAGACACAAGCCAAGCATCCCAGAATATAACTGAGCAGCAACCAAATTTTAATTATGTTGTTGAAGTACCTGATGACTGGACAATTCGTGATACGGTCATGCTAGATAGTATGAGAATCCGCTTTTTATTTTCCCCACAATCATTAAGTGCTGACTATCCTGCTGGAAACATTTTAGTTGTAAGTATGGAGGGCAGAAATATTGATGACTTTACAACGAGAAACATAAACTATCTGCAATCAAATATGCCAGGGATCGTCATTTTAGAAAGAGGCAATATTGATTCAACAATATATAATGGAGAATGGTTTACCTATACAAAAGAACAGAATGGAGTAGCTAGAGATATGATAAACTATATCATTCCGCTGAATGGATTTGCGTATATGATTACCTGTGCGTCTAACAAAGGCAGCATTGATAAGTATAGAACAACCTTCGATAAAATAGCCCATTCATTTATTGTTAAATGATTAAACCGATTTTTCACGAGCACAACATTGAAATATAAAGACATAACTGAAAAAATTATTGGAGCTTCCTTTGAAGTACAATTTCTTAGGCAATGGTTTTCAGGAGGTTATTTATCAAAGAGTATTAGCTTATGAAATGCATATGGCAGATTTAGAATTTGCAAGAGAAATTGAGCAAGACATTTTTTATAAAGAGCTAGATGAGCCTATAGTTACACGCAGGGCAGATTTCGTGGTGGCAGGAAAAATTTTAGTAGAGTTAAAAACTATCATACAATTAGAAGATGTGCATTTGGCACAAGCATTAAACTATTTGAAAGCATATAAATTGGAAGTAGGCTTGCTGATTAATTTTGGTAGTAAAAGCTTAACCTTTAAAAGAATTGTTCTCTGATAGGTAAAAAATTGCCTGAATCACACATTAATCGGATTCAAGTATTTCGCAGATCTTAAATTTAATAAATCAAAAAAATATGTGACATCTGAGTAATCAAAACAAATCAGTGATTCAGACAAAAAGTGAAAGTATTTGAAAGCATGCAAATTGTAATGATTTCACAGATTTTAAATTTAAAAGATCAAAAAATCTGTAGCCTTTGAGTAATCAAAACAAATCAGTGATTCAGATAGGAAAATTCAATGATTTTAAAATAAGTCATTCGCTAAAAAAGATTTAACTTTGACGGTTTTAAGGTAATATTATTTCGAATAAAAATAATCAATGGAAATTTCATATAATTGGCTGATGGAATATCTGCCCGAAGCTATTCAAATAGACGAATTAAGCAATATATTAACCAGTATTGGACTCGAGGTAGAAGCTATTCAAAAATCAGAAGTCGTAAAAGGGAGTTTAGAAGGTCTTGTCATTGGTAAAGTTGTGCATAAAGAACAACATCCTAATGCCGATAAGTTAAGTCTTACACAGGTAGATTTAGGTAATGACATCATCGTTCCGATTGTATGTGGCGCACCAAATGTTGCTGCAGGTCAAAAAGTTGTAGTAGCTCCAGTAGGTGCAACAGTTTACCCTATTGAAGGTGAGCCTTTTTCTATTAAAAAAGCAAAGATCAGAGGAGAAGTAAGTGAAGGTATGATTTGTGCCGAAGATGAAATTGGGCTGGGTAAAAGCCATGAAGGCATTATGGTTTTACCTGAAGATGCTCCAGTAGGAACATTAGCAGCTGAGTATTTTAATATTTCCGCTGCCGATAAAACTATTTCAATAGGATTGACGCCTAATCGTACAGATGCCATGAGTCATATTGGAGTTGCAAAAGATGTTTGTGCCTATATGAATCATCATCAACAAAAAAACTATTCAGTAGTTTTACCTAAAATTAAAGAACACCAAAAATCTGTGGATTTACCGCTGACTCTAAAAATAGAAGATGAAGCCAGTTGTCCAAGATATATGGGACAATTAATTGAAGGTATTACGGTTGGCGATTCGCCAGAATGGTTACAATTGAGATTAAAAGCGATAGGCTTACGTCCTATTAATAATATAGTTGATATAACTAATTTCGTTTTACACGAATTTGGTCAACCTTTACATGCTTTTGATTATGATAGCATTGCAGGTAAGGAAATCATTATAAAAAAACTTCCTGAAGGCAGCAAGTTTAAAACTTTAGATGAAAAAGAGATAGAATTGCAAGATTCGGATTTAATGATTTGTGATAAAGAAGGAGGCATGTGCATGGCTGGTGTTTATGGCGGAATTGATTCTGGCATAATTGAAAGTTCTAAAAACGTATTTTTAGAAAGTGCTTATTTTGATCCTAAAACAATCAGACGCACTTCTTTACATCATGGCTTAAGAACAGATGCCGCTACCCATTTTGAAAAAGGAGTAGATATTAATTTGGTACCGATAGCTTTGAATCGTGCAGTTGATTTAATTCTTGAAATTGCAGGTGGGACTTTAGCTTCTGATGTAAAAGATATTTATCCAAATCCATTAGTACAAAGAAAAATAAAATCTAGTTATAAACAAATCAACCAATTATGTGGTAAAGATTATAGAAGAGAAACCATTTTAAACATTCTTAAGAACTTAGGTTTTGAGATAATTGCTCAGGATGAGTCTGCGTTTGAAGTTAAAGTACCAAGTAATAAGGTAGATGTATTTCAAACAGCCGATTTAGCAGAAGAGGTATTACGTATTGATGGATTAGACAATATACAGTTTAGTAGTCAAATAAGTATGTCTATCAATAATAGACCCGAGCCTAAAGACCGCAAATGGAAAGAAAAATTAGCGAATCATTTATGTCATTTTGGGATGAATGAAATCGTTACCAACTCTATTACTAATAGCAAACGCTATCCAGAAAGAAATGATATGATTCATATGCTGAACAGCTTGTCGAGTGAGCTGGATGTTATGCGACCCGAATTGATGGAAAGTGGATTGGAAGTATTAGCCTATAATATTAACCGAAAACAACAAGATTTGATGTTATTTGAAATAGGTAATATTTATCGTCAGACTGGCCTAGGTCAATATCATCAAGAAGCTAAATTAGGGATCTGGCTTACTGGAAATAAACACAGTCAACAATGGTTAACTAAGGTACAGCCACAGGATATATATTCAGCTAAGTCAATAGTAGAACAGCTATTAGCCATTTCTGGAATTTCAAGAACTAAAGAAAAGGTTTTAGATATTGGTATCGAATGGTCTAGGGGAAAAAGCAAACTCGCAAAAGCAATTAAAATTGAGGCTTCTCGATTAAAAGAATTTGATGTAAAACAGGATATTTATTATATAGAAATCGACATCCAAAACTGGACCGAAGCAGGAGAGACTGTAAAAGTAAAATATGCAGAATTGCCTAAATACCCTGAAGTAAACAGAGATTTGGCATTGGTGGTAGATAAAAATGTGACTTATGAGAAAGTGGCTACTATTGCAAAAACGCAGAAATGGCCAGCATTCCAAGGTTTTGAACTTTTTGATGTTTTTGAAAGTGAGAAATTAGGCAATGATAAAAAATCATTGGCTTTAAGTTTTAAATTTCAACTGTCTGATCGCACCTTAACAGATGTAGAAGTGGATGAAATGATGCAATCATTGATGAAACAATTTGAAAAAGAAGTAGGTGCACAAATTCGATTGTCATAAAATTTTTAAAATATGTCGCTTTATGAGTTGCAGGATAAATTAGAATTGCTGATAAAGCAATACAAGGCTTTAAAGCTTAATGAGGATGCTTTGCAAGAAAAAGTATCTTTACTGGAATCCGAACTCAAATCATTAAAAGTAGAAAACACAAACTTAAAGGAAGCTTTAATGGTCAAAAACATTAGTAATAACAGCGATAATGAAGCATTGAAGGAATATTTAGATGCCATTATAGCGGAGATAGATGTAGCCATTAAGAAATTATAAAATATGTCCAGACTTCTAATTATTATATTTTTTATGACCTTAATTTCCTCCTGTACCAAGGATGTGCAGGAATGCTATACACCTACTAATGTTCCTTTAGTCGTTGGCTTTAGAGTAATTGATACAGTCGTAAAAGTAGATTCTTTAAACCGACCAGATACTACAGTTGAGTTTAGAGATACTGCTTTATATTTTCCTTTATTGCATACTACAGTTGGAGATACTTTCTATAGCTTCCAAGGAGATCGTTCTAGCACAGGCATGGGAATATTCCTTAATCCAGATACGAACTATATGCAATATCTCCTACAACCGAATCAAGATGTTCCTTTATTAGACACTATTAATATCTATTATGATCACCAAGAGCATTTTATCTCAAATGATTGTGGCTATACTTATTTTTATAATATCAAACAATTGAAAGGTGGAAGTCCAAGAAAACTTTTAGATTCTTTTGAGATTACCAATCCAGAGGTAAGTACCACTCAAAAAAGGAATATCTCACTTTATTTCACTGATTAAATCAAAAACCCTTGCATAAAGCTTTATTTATCATTTTTGTCATTTTAGGTGCACTTCTTATAGAGGTAAAAGCTTGTTTTGGCCAAGAAAAAGATAGTATAAAGATAGATAGTGTAATGGATAGCAATAAAACAAAAGCCAAAAAATTTGCACCAAGAGACACTACTCTATTGGATAGTCTTTCTAAGCAAAATTTAATTGATAGTTTAAATAATCAAGACTCCATACCTAGAAAATCAAAAAAACAAAAACCAATATTTGAAAGACAGCTTAGGTTTATGGTGGATATTTCCCATCCAATTGGAGCAATTTTAAATCCAAATAATTATACTTTTGAATTGAATACAGATTACAACCCGTGGAAGGATGCATTTGTTGTATTGGAAGGTGGTTATGGAGGTGGGAGCGTGAATTATGACAACCTAAAATATAAATCTCAAAATGGTTTTATCCGATTAGGTATTGAAAAATCATTTTTTGACCCTTTATATACAGGTGATTGGGATATGGTAACTCTAGGAATTCGATACGGAATGGCTATAGGTCAAAGAGGCGCTGCTACCTATATCATTCCAAATCCGTTTGGAGGGAATTCAAGTGCTCAAACAGAACCTAAGAATTTCTTTAATCATTGGGGAGAAGCCACTATCGGATTAAGATTTGAACTCTTACCACAATTATACACTGGTTGGCAAATCCGAATGAAATTTAATCTATCGGCAAATAGTTTTTTAGGACAAGTGGCTCCCAATAATATTGCAGGTTATGGTCCAGGAGAGCAACCAACTAATTTTGGTTTTAATTATTATCTTGGCTATGCGATTAAATGGAAGAAATAAAACCCTACTTAGATAAGCAGGGTTTTTTAATCATTAATCATATTTAAATACAAAATCAAAAGGTCTTAAATCTTAATCTATTCCTTACCTTTTATCCCAACAAACATCATCAATAAATTAAATTGCCATTGGTTTGATATAATCTTATTAGGCTAATTAATTATATTGATCTAAAAGGTATTTTATTAAATCAGTAGTAGATACGATTCCTACAACTTTATCATCTTTTAATACTGGCAAAGCATGAAACTCAATTTTAGTAAATTTCTCTGCTACATCTTTTATTAATTCATCAGCATTGATAGTCACAGGGTCGCTTACCATTACTTGGGCTAAGGTGAGTAAATCAAATAAAGCTTCATCGGAATCTCCTTGACCTTCAAACATATCTCCAAAACTCAATCTCATAATATCGGTCTTACTTACGATACCAACTAATTTATTACCTTCAAGAATTGGAATATGACGAATATTATTTTCTTTAAGCATAGAGCTTACTCGCCTTAAACTATCAGTTGTATTTGCTGTAATCACATTTTTACTCATAATTTCTGATACTGACATTCTTTGTTTCATGATATTTTTATTTTTAAAGTTTTTATTATTCTTCTTATTTCTAGTACAAATCTCCCACAAAATCTTAAGAATAATACTGATTTCAATTAGCATTTGTTATGATTGTTATCATTCAAAATAAAACACAAGAATTAGGTCGCTTTAGGAAACAACATCCACTATTGAGCAAATCTATATACACACTTTTTTAAACACTACCTACTCATAATGGAAAGGGACCATTTGAATCTAAGGTATCCCATACATCCTTAATATGCTCATTATTACTTGTAAAGGATTTGTATTGTCTTATATTGCTTTATACTTTAAAGTGAAAAGGGTTTAATATAATAGCCCAATAACAAAAATAATGTTATTGGGCTATTAGCTCATCTAGCACTTAAAAAAGATTCAAGAATTAGCGAATAATTTCGAATTTTAAATTTACATGTTGATTATTTTTGAAATAAACTTTCAAATTATAAATTCCAGCGCTATATTGCTGTACATCAATACTATTTAATTTTGAATCAGGTCTCAAATTGTCCATAATCTTCTGACCTAAAATATTATAAACAGCATACTTTTCAATTTCATTATTGCTCTTATTCTCAATAAATACCTTATTGGAACCAGGATTTGGATACACTAGAATTGGATTCTTTCCTAATGCTATATCATCAATTGCAACCGTATTTTTCAAAAGAACGGATAAAGTATCAGCACCACAATCATTCTTTATAATCAATTGTACTAGGAATTCACCATTAAAGGAATAACTATGTGTAGGCGTTGAATCTGACGAACCTGCTCCATCTCCAAAATCCCATATATATTCATTAGCATTTTGAGCATTTATTGCCGAAAAGCTAAAAGTATTTGTTCCTGTTTTTTGAAAACTTATACTATCTGCAGAAGGCAATGGATTCATGGTTACATTTACAGTATCAGAATTAGAACAACCATAGGCGTCAGTAACTTTTACATAATAAGTTCCAGAACCTGTAACTTCCAACGTATCTGCTGTTGAAAAAACATTCCACACAGAAGTTGCAGCAGAATCTGAATTGCCATTATTTAAAATAAAAGTAACTCCTTCACAGAATGAGGTATCTGGACCTAAATTCACTACCGGTAAATCACATGGAAGCACGGTAAGTACATAATCTTCATATTCTCCTTGACTATAATTGGTTTCACATGGACTAGGCGGTCCTACTGAGCTAGACCAACTACTTCCTATCCTTAACCTTGTAGAACCTTCTAATGCTTGAATAGGAATAGTAAAATTACTGGAATGCACTACGCTATGAGTGCTGGATTGATAAATAAGTTCATCTTGTCCATCAAATTGTCCATCCTGATTATAATCTGCCCAAATCTTAAGTCCAGACGTTCCGCCATTAATATAGGCTGTAAATAAAACAGTATGACCTTTCTTCTGAGTGATGGTATCACTTGAAAAGAATTCATATCCATTTGTTGAAAATCCTGAATTGGGATTTGAAATATTTTGAACACCTTGAAAGGTACTAAACTCATTTATAAATCGATTAGCATTGGTAGCCTGAGGAATACAATAACATTCACTAGGTGGCAAATAAGCAGTAGTCATAATATTACTGGTATCTGCATTTGTGCCACATGCATATATTAATCGAAAATCAACTAATACATTGGTCATACTGTCAAAAACAGAAGAAAGTGAATTTGCATTAGTTATATTTTGCCAAGTTCCCGTTCCAGCTGGTTGACGGTATTGCCATTGAGCCGTTAAACCTGAAAAGCCTGAAGTTGGACTTGCTCCTATTGTTTCTAAATGAACTGGCATACCAATACAAACTTTTACAGTATCTGCTAATTGTCCTGCGTTGGGTGTTCCCGTACAAATAGGACTATTTAAAATGGACAAACTATAATCTTCATATTCTCCAAATGCATAATTCACTTCACAAGGAGATGGAGGACCTGCCAAAGACATAGAGGAAATACCTAACCTGATTCTTGTGGTACCCGTAAGTGCGGTATTTGGAATTACAAAAGAACCTATCAAGCCTGCATCAAAAGAGGTACTTTGAAAAACTAATTCTGTAGTGTCAAACACACCATCCTGATTCCAGTCTGCCCATATTTTAATTCCATATGATCCAGGTCCAAAAGTAGCAGGTGCATAACCTACATGGAAGTTAACAGGCTCATTTTTATATTGTTTTATGGTATCTTGAAGGAAAATCCCATAACCATTATTAGAAAACCCAGAGTTATTATTAATAACATTTTGCAAGGCTCCATTTGTTGAAAAACTATCAATATATCGGCTTACATTTGTACCTTCTGGCACACAATAACATTCGGTAGCTGTATTGTTTACAGTAGCTACAACAATGTTAGAAGTATCGCTTTGACTACTTGTGTTACATGTTGCAATAAATCGATAGGCTGCATTTGGATTTAAACTACTTCCTAAAACAGTTAAAGTAAAATTAGTTCCTCCAATTAGATTTATCCATACTCCACTGCCAGAAGGACTCTGTCTTTGCCATTGATAAGTCATATTTCCAGCAGCTGTAGTTCCAACTACTTCTAAATCCACACTAGAATTAAAACAAACATCTATAGCGGCATTACCTTGAATTTGACCAGCAACTGGTTGTCCTGAACAATTGGTAGAACCACTAACTACCTGAACGGTATAATCTTCAGCTTCACCAAAATTTACATTAGTACTACAAGGGTCAATAGTTCCTCCTGCTGCATACACAAGTCTTGCACGTAAACGATGCGTTCCAGGACTTGCAGATACAGGGACTGTAAAATTAAAAGAAGTAGGACCTAATAAAGCTAATCCATTACCGTTTGTACTTGCAATTTCTTCAGCATTACTAAAGATACCGTCATTATCATAATCTATCCAAATTCTAACATCTGAAAATTGAGGAAGCGCATAACTTGTACTTATACTAATACTGTAAGTTTGTCCCTGAATTAAATCTGGGCTATTTAAAGAGGTATAATCTCCATACCCATTTGTACTACATCCAGTTGAATTATTAATACTAACGGTAGCACCTGCTAAAGATAGATTACTAATATCCATACCTGCTGTACAGTTAACCGCTCCATAGCCTGGTGTACAATAGGTTTGTGCTGATACCTTGACAATACCAAGCGTAAAAACAGTAATTAATACTGTCAAAATAGAAATAAAAAACTTTACTTTTTGCGTCATAATTAAATTAAAATTTGATTAAATCAATCTATGTAAAGGTACGAGATATTCCATCAAATTTCGAATGTACATTGCTACATATTATTTATAGCTTTCTTTTTTGATGAACGGCTTAGGACAATATAGCCTAAGATACCACTCAATATAGAAGCCACAAAGACGCCTACTTTTGCCTGGACCTTAAGTGTTTCATGATCAAAAGCAAGTGTCGTAACGAATAAGGACATTGTAAATCCAATCCCTGCAATAAGACTAATGCCAAATAAGCTTTTTAAATTCATGCCGGTTGGAAATTTGGATAATCCTATTTTTATAAAAAATAAAGTAAAACCTACGATACCTATTACCTTCCCAACAATTAATCCCAGCGCTACACCTAAGGCTACATGGTTTTCAAATAGACTTTCGAGATCGAAATTTAAAGCTATTCCCGCATTGGCAATCGCAAATATTGGCAAAACAAAAAAGTTAACAAAAGAATGCAAACTATGTTCCAAATGCTGAAGGGGAGGCATTGTTTTAGTCGTATTGTCTTTTACTGCTTCAAGAACTTGTAATTGCTCACTAGTCAAAACAGGTTTTTTACTCTTTGGGTCTAAGCCTCTAAAACGCTCAATTAACTTATAAATCTTATCCGAATATTCTTTTTCAGGTACCTTCATTTTTAAAGGGATAGTAAAAGCTATTAATACAGCCGCGATGGTTGCATGTACTCCAGAAAGTAGAAATGGATACCAAACCGCCACAATCCCTATTAAAACGTAAACCCAAACCTTTCTTACGCTCATTTTGTTAAGTATAATCAATAAAACCCAGCCACTTAAACCAATAATTAAATGTATCATCGAGATATCAGCAGTATAAAATATAGCGATTACTGCAACAGCTCCTAGATCATCTACAATTGCTAATGCTGTAAGAAAAACCTTTAAAGCTAATGGAACCCTCTTCCCTAAAAGGTATAACACCCCTAAGGCAAATGCAATATCTGTCGCCATTGGGATTCCCCATCCTCTGGATGCTTCTCCTGTTGGGTTTAATAAAAAATAAATAGTTGCTGGCACTATCATCCCTCCTAATGCCGCTGCTATAGGCAATAATGCTTTTTTAGGTTGCGCTAATTCTCCTGCTAACATCTCTCTTTTCAATTCCAAACCAACCACAAAAAAGAAAACGGCCATCAATGCATCATTAATCCATTCTTGCATATCTAAATCAAGAAATGAACTTCCATTAAAACTCAATGCAAAACGACTATGGAGAAAATCATTATAATATACCGACAATGAAGAATTAGCTAATATTAAAGCTATTACTACACTTATTCCCAATACAATACCCGCGGATTTCTCATCCTGTATAAACCTTTGTATAGGTCTGACCACATACGCTAAAGCTTTTTTATTTTGCATAAATTTATTTATTAATATTTTATTTTAATTTTCTTCCTATTTTTAAACGAATTGTTTTTCTAAAATTTTACTTTTGGTAGTGTTTAAAAAAGTGTGTATTTAGATTTTTGCAATAAGTGTTTTTGTTAATAAATTGCTGTTTGTCAGTGAGTGTTTTCCACTGAAAATTTTTAGGATAAAAAGCCCTTAAAAGCTTTTTATCCGTATAGAAAATTTTATGGGGTAAACACGTACATTGATTCTTCTTTTTATTGGTTTAAGCTTCAAAGTTAATGAAAATTTAATTTCTGTGATTGTTTAAATTGATATATTGGGTAATTGTATTCTGGCCTCTCCATCGCCACACCTCCTAATAAGAATAAAACTGATTCAGGGCTAGGCATCGAACTCCGCATTCGCAATGCTCTTTTGTAGTTCCTATTAAGCCGCTCTATCCAATTAGTAGTATATTTCATTCTGCGGATGGCTTTTTCATAATTAAGATAATTAAAGTATAGACTATATCTTGGTCCCTTATAAGTTTTAAATGATGGATATTTTCGCAGCCACTTTTCTATAAAGCCTGCAAATCTCTTTTCTCCATCCTTTGAACAATCTTGTTCATTATCAGGGTTTAAGACTTCCTTTAAATCCATTGCCACCTCTTGTTTGTCCGCAGGCTTTACTTTGGATATTATATTTCTTGCTAGGTGAACAGTGCAAAGCTGCACCGTAGCTTCTGGAAATACTTTGGCAATACTATTTTCTATCCCACTTAACCCATCGGAAACTACTAATTCTACCTTCTTTACACCTCGTTCCTTAAGCTGTATAAAAGCCTCCTCCCAATTAGATGCACCTTCATTGGGATGATTAATAATAGATAAAACCTCTCTAGTAGCGTCTTGCTTAACCCCTAAAATGGTATAATATGCCTCACTACTTACTTCGTCTCCTCTTCGTGTGTGCCAATAAGTTGCATCTATGTAGATAACAGGATAAAGTTCATCTAAATCTTTTCTTTCCAACCAGGCAAATACATCTGTTCTAGCAGTATGCATCATCTGGCAAATAGCAGATTTGCTATAATGATGTCCATATATTTTCTCAAATAATTTACCCACCTGTTCTGTTGTAAGCCCATTCCTGTAAAGCTCAAATGCCATTGCTTCACATTCTTTGTTCTGATCTTTAATTAAAGCCAATATGAGTGGATAAAAATTGTGATGGCGACTACGAGGTATTAACAACTCCATTTTGCCGTTATGAACACAAACCTTACTAAAACGATAGCCATTGCTATAGTCTGAATGAAGCTCATTAAACTGCGCACGCTCCGCTTGCATAATTGCTTCTAAGGATTTTTGCAATAAAATGCGATAACCATCTTTTTGATTTGCTATTGTCAATAATAGCTCCGAAATTTGTTCTTGTGTAAAGTTCATCTTTTTTTAGATTTTAGACCTAAACAAAAATCCTAAATTTTTTGAATTTTACACACTTTTTTGAACAGTATCTTACTTTTAATCTCAATTTAGATAAGGATCTTTCGAATTTCACCATTTCTTTATATTAATTAAAAACCTAATGTATCAAAAAAGTGGAGACTATCCAATATTGACAGTCTCCACCCTAATTAATTAACAGTATAAATTTATTATTAAAAAAAACTATTCTGCTACTTTTCGTCCACTTAATCCTGCTCTTAAATATTCAGAATTTAAGTGACCTATATGAGATATAGAAATTCCTTTTGGACATTCAGCTTCACAAGCGCCTGTATTGGTACAAGAACCAAACCCTTCCTTATCCATTTGATCTACCATGTTCATCACACGAGACATACGCTCCGGATCTCCTTGGGGTAATAATGCCAATTGAGAAACCTTAGCAGACAAAAACAACATTGAAGAAGAGTTTTTACAAGCTGCCACACAAGCTCCACAACCAATACAAGTAGCTGCATCAAAAGCTTCATCAGCAACTGCTTTTCCTATTGGAAGATTATTTGCATCTTGTGCATTACCTGTATTTACAGACACATAACCACCCGCTTGAATAATACGATCGAACGATGATCTATCTACAATCAAATCTTTAATAACTGGGAATGCACTTGCTCTCCACGGCTCAACAACAATGGTATCTCCACTTTTGAAAGCGCGCATGTGCAATTGACAAGTAGTCGTTTGAGCCCAAGGACCATGTGGCTGACCATTAATATGCATTGAACAAGCTCCACAAATACCTTCTCTACAATCATGATCAAAAGCAATAGGCTCTTGACCGTGCTCAATTAAATCTTCATTCAGAACATCAAACATTTCTAAAAAAGACATTTCCGATGAAATTTCCTTAACCTTATATGTTTCAAAACCACCTTGTACTTGAGCATTTTTCTGACGCCAAACCTTTAAGGTAAGGTCCATATTATAGTGTTCCATAATTGATATATTATTACGAAGCTTTTTATAGCTTCAATTTTTGGTTATTGAATCTTTTTAAATTTTATTTATAAGAACGTTGAGTTAAGTGAACAACATCAAAAGTCAAATCTTCTTTATGCAGTTCCCATTGCTCTTCACCTTTACTTTCCCAAGCTGATACATAAGCAAATTGATCATCTTGACGCAATGCTTCACCTTCTTCGGTTTGTGACTCTTCACGGAAGTGTCCTCCACATGATTCACGACGGTTTAAAGCGTCTAAACACATCAACTCCGCTAATTCTATAAAATCTGCAACTCTTTGCGCCTTATCCAATTCATTGTTCATAGCATTTAATTCACCAGGAATAAATAAATCAGACCAAAATTCTTTTTTCAAATCTTTAATTTCACCAATTGCTTCTGTTAATCCTTTTTCATTTCTAGCCATTCCACACTTTTCCCACATAATCTTACCCAATCTTTTGTGCATACTCTCAACAGATTGTTTTCCTTTAATATTCATTAATTGATTTAACCTATTAGCAACATCTTTTTCAGCTTGGACAAACGCAGGGTGATCTGTTGGGATGGACTTTGTTCTAATATCGTTAGCTAAATAGTTACCAATAGTGTAAGGAAGAACAAAATAGCCATCTGCTAATCCCTGCATTAATGCAGAAGCACCAAGTCGGTTAGCACCATGATCAGAAAAGTTAGCTTCTCCTAAACAATAAAGTCCTTCGACTGTGGTCATCAATTCATAATCGACCCATAGTCCACCCATAGTATAGTGAACGGCAGGATAAATACGCATAGGCACAATATAGGGATCTTCTCCAGTAATCTTATTATACATATCAAACAAGTTACCATACTTTTGCTTTATTACTTCCAATCCATGAGTACGAACATCTACTGGATTTGGACTATGATCACCATGTTTTCCACATTCAATTCTACCATAACGCTTAATTGCATCTTGGAAATCCAAGTAAACGGCTTGCCTGGATGTTCCTACTCCATAACCCGCATCACAACGCTCTTTTGCAGCACGAGATGCCACGTCACGAGGCACTAAGTTACCAAAGGCTGGATATCTTCTTTCTAAATAATAATCTCTTTCATCTTCAGGAATTTCATTTGCTTTACGAGTATCATCTTTTTTCTTAGGCACCCATATTCTACCATCATTACGTAAAGATTCAGACATCAAAGTCAATTTGGATTGATGGTCTCCTGAAACTGGAATACAAGTAGGGTGAATTTGAGTATAACAAGGGTTAGCAAAAAAAGCACCACGTTTATGTGCTTTCCAAGCAGCAGTTACATTACTACCCATAGCATTTGTAGAAAGATAAAAAACGTTTCCATAACCACCAGAGCAAAGTACTACAGCATGTCCAAAATGTCGCTCTAACTCACCAGTAACCAAGTTACGAGCAATAACGCCACGAGCTTTGCCATCAATTATCACTACATCCAACATCTCATGACGATTGTACATCGTAACGGTTCCTAATGCTACTTGACGCTCCATTGCTTGATAAGCACCTAATAATAACTGTTGTCCTGTTTGTCCAGCTGCATAGAAAGTACGTTGAACCTGTACGCCACCAAAAGACCGGTTAGACAACATTCCACCATATTCACGTGCAAAAGGAACACCTTGAGCAACACATTGATCAATAATATTAGCACTCACTTCAGCCAAACGATAAACGTTAGCTTCACGAGAACGATAGTCACCTCCTTTTACAGTATCATAAAATAAACGATAAGTACTGTCACCATCATTTTGATAATTTTTTGCAGCATTAATACCTCCTTGTGCAGCAATGGAGTGCGCACGACGCGGAGAATCCTGAAAACAAAATGCTTTTACTTTATAGCCTAACTCTCCAAAAGAAGCAGCAGCAGAAGCACCCGCTAATCCCGTACCAATCACAATAATCTCAATATTGCGTTTATTAGCAGGATTTACAATTTTACATGTATTTTTATAGTTGGTCCATTTTTGCGAAATTTCGCCGGCTGGAATTTTTGATTCTAATGACATCTTTATATTAATTTCTTTGAAGTTATACAATAATTTTTAAAAATCTAATTGCTTAACCAAGCGATTGGATATAAAAAGCAACAGGCATTGCAGCAAATAATAAAGGAATAATAATCGCAAATGCGGTACCTACTGCTCTGATTGCTTTTTTGTACTTAGGCGTATCTAATCCAAATGTATGGAAAGCACTCCAAAAGCCATGTAATAAATGATAACCTAAAGCTAAACAACCCAAAACATAAATAACTACTGGAATTGGACTAGAAAATATCAACTGCATTCTTTCTACTAAATCAATTTCTCCTTCTCCCATAACTTGACTACCTCTGTTAGGTAACCAGAAATGCCCTAAATGAATCACTAAAAACAAGAGAATCAAAATACCTAAAAATGCCATGGAACGGGTGTACCATTTACTGCTTTTATTACCTGGAGATACCTCATATTTTACTTTTCTTTTTGCTCTATTTGCTATCTCAAGCAAAATCCCCTGAATTATATGTAGAATAAAACCAAGGAACAACCCTGCTTCTAAAATATGCATGAGTAAGTTTGTACCCAAGAAATGAGCTGCAGCATCAAAGGCTTCTTTGCCCGAGACGAAATACAAGCCATTTACATAGCAATGTACTACTAAAAATGCCATTAATAAAAACCCAGTAAGACCCATTACAATTTTTTTACCAATAGCCGAAGTAAGGAAGTGTTTCATTTTAAAAATTTAGATTTGAATTGTAAGATTATTGTCAAATAACCCTGCAAAGATAACAAGCTATTTCTATAATTACAACCGAATCAAAAAAAATATATTATCCATAAAGACTTGATTGTAATATGTTATATTATAATTTCAGATAATAATATCCAAAATTATTGAGTTTGGGCGATTTTTATTTCAAAAATTGTTTTAAAAATTTATTCTTAATAGAATTTGATTATTTTTGTATTATGTCCATACAATTACCAACTTTATTTGATGATGATGCTTTTTTGGTACCAGATCCAAAGAAGGAGTCTAAAAATGAAACTAAAGTACAAACGATAAAAAAAGATACAAAGACTAATGAAAAAGCTCAGGCTAGCGATGATATTGAAATTACAGAGCATTCCGAAACTTTTGAATCTAAAAGAGTATTAATTGAATTACCTACAGAGCGAGAAGATAAGGAAGGATTAAATATAAAGAATGATAAAAAAAATCTTAATTCTGAAAATAATTCAGAGGCAAGTATCATTTTTGAATTTCCTGATGAAGAAACGGAGGAACCTGATCCATCATTGAAAAAGAGGGAAGCGCATTTTATATCTCCAGAAGCAGCTCATAAAGCATTAGACCTTTTATATCAACAAGAATTAATTTTACAGGATTATGCCTTATATGCTGATTTATCTGAACCTATAGCAAAAAATGAAAATCCAGAAGATCACGAAAATGCTATTTCAGAAGAAAAGGAGGACGAAAATGAGAAACAAGCTCCATTAAAAGAAGAATTAGAATCGATCGATATAAAAAAATTAGATTTTTCTTTTGAAGACGAATCTATTCAAACTGCTCAGGCGCTACCTGAATTCGAATTGGAAAATAAATATTATTCGATTAGTGATGTGGCAAATATGTTTAATGTTAAGGTTTCACATATCCGATTTTGGACAAAAGAGTTTGATTTAAAAGTTAGAACAACTCGAAAAGGAGATAGACTTTATAATCCGGAAAACATTGCCCGATTAAGACTCATACATCACTTGGTAAAAGAAAATGGATTTACAATTAAAGGTGCTAAAGAGAAACTAAAACTACAAAAAGAATCAGTGGATGTCAATATTGATTTAAGAGAGAATCTTTCCATACTAAAAGAGAAGTTAGAAACTATTAAAAGGAATTTATAATTGGGTTGAGATGGTAAGAATGATGATTTCCGTTCGGTTTTAGATCCCGGCATAACACTGATAGACATGAAAGTTTTTAGTAGATGGGGCAATATAGTGTATCAATGCTACAGCAACACTTATACACCTTGGGAAGGAAAAGAAATCAATGGTAAACAAGCCGACATAGAGGTTTATATGTATTTAAATCAAATATCGTTGCTCATACGATAAGATTTATTTTGCTCCTGGAGAGATTAATTTGATAAAGTAAATGCAAAGGAATAATTGATAAAAATATCAAGAGAGTTAAATCCTATTCATCTTAGATAAATTTTTTATTACATTTTATCTATCAAAAAACGCTATGACTATTTACTTGTCACCATTACAGCTAAAAACAATCCCAAATTGAGAATAGGAAACATACTACCAAAAGAAAGAGATAGAAGCCCAACATAAATCTTATAAAGATTAAATGAAATGGTTCTACTATTAAAATTAGATTTGACAAACAAAAAAAAGACTTCCAAATTAGGAAGTCTTTTTTCGTGGATATCTTATGGAAATTTTATCCTTCCCTTAGATAACTTCTTAATACATATTGTAAAATTCCTCCGTTTTTGTAATATTCTATTTCAATTGCAGAATCAAACCTTGCTTCCACTTTGAAATTGGTTTCTTTCCCGGATAGGTGTACCGCTTTGACATCTAATAATTTATGAGGTGTTAAAGAAGCAGCTAGGCCAGTAATAGAAAAAGTTTCAGAACCATCTAAACCGAGTAAAGCTGCATTTTCACCGTTAGTAAATACTAAAGGTGCCACACCCATTCCTACTAGGTTACTACGATGTATGCGTTCATAGCTTTCGGCAATTACAGCTTTGACACCTAACAAGAAAGTTCCTTTAGCTGCCCAGTCACGTGAAGATCCAGAGCCGTATTCCTTACCTGCTAATACAACTAAAGGCGTTCTATCCTTTTTGTAAGCCATAGCAGTATCAAAAACAGTCATCACTTCACCTGTAGGAAAATAACGGCTAAAACCACCTTCCTTATCAGTAATTTTATTTTTTATACGCACATTAGCAAAAGTACCTCTCATCATTACCTCATGGTTTCCTCTCCGTGAACCATAAGAGTTAAAGTTAGCTTTTGGCACTCCATTTTCCATTAAATATCTACCTGCTGCACTATCTTCTTTAAAAGAGCCCGCTGGGGAAATATGGTCTGTTGTGACAGAATCACCGAGTAGTAAGAGCACTCTAGCATCGGTAATATCAGTAATAGTATCAGGTGTGGTAGTAATATTTTCAAAGAATGGTGCTTCTTTAATATAAGTAGAATCATCTCCCCAATTATAGTTCTCGGTTAATACAACTTCTAAATTCTGCCAATCTGTAGAACCATCAAAAATCACATCATATACTTGTTTAAAGTCTTCTTGCTTCACACATTCATTAATTGTTTTAATAATTTCCTCACGACTAGGCCAAATATCTTTTAAATAAACCGCTTGACCATTTGGATCATATCCTAATGGGTCATTGATTAGATCAACATCTACTCGACCGACTAAAGCATAGGCTACTACTAACATTGGAGACATCAAGAAATTCATTTTTGTTTGTGGGTGTACCCTGGCTTCAAAGTTTCTATTACCAGACAATACTGATGCCACCACTAAATCTGCTTTATCAATTGCCATTGCAATATGATTGGGCAATGGACCTGAGTTTCCAATACAGGAAGTACATCCATACCCTACAGTATGAAAACGTAGTGCATCCAAATCAACATTTAATCCTGATCGTTCTAGATATTGAGTAACAACTTTAGATCCAGGAGCCAATGAAGTCTTCACCCAAGGCTTAGTGGTTAAGCCTCTCTCAATTGCCTTACGAGCTAATAAACCAGCACCCATCATTACTGCAGGATTGGAAGTATTGGTACAACTCGTTATGGCAGCAATAGCTATATTCCCATCACCAAATACATATTCTTGGTTTTTAAATTTTATTCGAACAGAATGTAATGAATCTTCTATAACTTCCGCTGGCATCCCTTCACCTTCAACAGGCACTTTACCAAAAGTAAATTCTGTACCTGATCCACCTTCCGTTAACCATGCAGATTCTTTACGTTTATCTGGTAATTCATAACTACGATTATACTCCGCTTCTAATAAGGAGGCAAACTTAGATTTTAAATCTTTTACATAGATTTTGTCTTGAGGACGTTTAGGACCAGCAACTGTTGGCTCAAGCGTGTTTAGGTCAAACTCCACAATAGAAGAATAATGAATATCTTCATTCCCAGTTCTCCATAATAGATTTTCTTCACAATACTCTTTTACAATTGCAATCTGTTCTGCGGAACGATTTGTCGCATGCATATATTCTAAAGTCCTATTATCAATTGGGAAATAAGTTACTGTACAACCAAATTCTGGTGACATATTAGAAATTGTAGCTCTATCAGTAACCGTAAGATTATCTAGTCCTTCTCCGAATACTTCAACAAATTTTCCAACGACTCCTTTATCTCTTAATACCCGAGTTATGGAAAGTACCAAATCGGTGGCAGTACATTCATTTGGGATGGTACCACTTAGTTTTAATCCAATTACTTCTGGACAAGTAAAGAAGATTGGTTGACCTAACATAGCCGCTTCTGCTTCAATACCGCCGACACCCCATGCAATAACTCCTATACCATTCACCATTGGCGTATGAGAATCAGTCCCTACTAAAGTATCTGGGAATAACCAACCATCCTTTGAAGTAACCCCTTTAGCTAAGTACTCCAAATTCACTTGGTGACAAATACCCATTCCAGGAGGAACTACGGTAAAGTTATCCATACCATTTTGAGCCCATTTTAGTAATTCATACCGCTCACTATTACGCTCATATTCTAACTCAACATTTTTATCATATGAATAATTTGTACCAAAATAATCCACTTGCACAGAGTGATCGATTACTAAATCGACCGGAATAGAAGGGTTAATTCTTTTCCCGTCTTTGCCGTGACGGACATATTCAGACCTTAGAGATGCCATATCTACCACTGCTGGAACACCTGTAAAATCCTGCATTAAAATACGTGCAGGCATAAACGGAATATCCTTATCCTTAGGTTTTGGCGTCCAGTTGCCTAGCGTTTCTATATGTTCATCTGTTATACTGAATCCATCATAATGTCTTAATGCATTTTCTAATAGAATGCGAATACTAAAAGGGAGGTGCTTAACTTTGTTTTCACCAAAGTCTTTTAAGGAGCAAAACTGGTAAGTTTTACCTTTCACCGCTATTGATTTAACTGATTTTGCTTTAGAATAGCTCATGATAAAATTTTATATAGGGTTATTTATGGAAATTTATATTCTAACTAGTAGAATTTCCAAATTTACAAAATATTTTGCAATCTTACAATCTTAAGAAATAGATTTTTGAAATACTGGAACAAAAAACTCCTAGTTATTTTATGAAAATATTTTTATTATAAATCTTTAACTTTTTAACATAAGCTAATGATTTTAATGGGAATAAAAGATTAAATTTCGTACTTTCGCGGACTTAATTTTTTTTTACACAAACATTATAATTATATAAAATGGTATTTGATTTAGAAATGATTAAAAAGGTTTACGATAGTTATCCAAATCGTATAGCAGCAGCTAGAAAAGTTGTTGGAAAACCTTTGACCCTAGCAGAGAAAATCCTTTATGCGCATCTTTGGGAAGGGAATGCTACAGAAACATATGAGAGAGGAAATTCTTATGTTGACTTTGCACCAGACCGTGTAGCTATGCAAGATGCAACAGCACAAATGGCATTATTACAATTTATGCAAGCTGGTAAAGAAAAAGTTGCCGTTCCTTCAACAGCACATGCTGACCACCTCATCCAAGCAAAAATTGGTGCTGATAAAGATTTACAAGAAGCATTAAACAAGTCTTCTGAAGTATTTAATTTCTTAAGCTCGGTATGTAATAAATATGGTATTGGTTTTTGGAAACCAGGAGCTGGTATTATCCATCAAGTAGTTTTAGAAAACTATGCTTTCCCTGGTGGAATGATGATAGGAACAGACTCTCACACAGTTAACGCTGGTGGACTGGGAATGGTGGCTATAGGTGTTGGCGGAGCGGATGCTGTTGATGTTATGTCTGGTATGGCATGGGAATTAAAAATGCCAAAATTAATTGGTGTTAAATTGACTGGAAAACTAAATGGCTGGACGGCTCCTAAAGATGTTATTTTAAAAGTTGCAGGTATTTTAACTGTAAAAGGTGGTACGGGTGCTATTGTTGAATATTTTGGTGAAGGTGCAATTGCTATGTCCGCTACAGGTAAAGGAACAATCTGTAATATGGGTGCAGAAATAGGTGCTACAACTTCTACTTTTGGTTATGATGATTCTATGCGCCGTTATCTAGCCGCTACTGGTCGTCAAGAAGTAGTGGACGCAGCTGATAAAATAGCTGAACATTTAACTGGTGATGCTGAAGTATATGCAAATCCTGAAAAATATTTTGATCAAGTAATAGAAATTAACCTTTCTGAATTAACACCTCATTTAAACGGTCCTTTCACTCCGGATTTAGCCACTCCAGTTGCTGAATTCAGAGAGAAAGCCTTGGCATATGGTTGGCCTTTGGATATAGAATGGGCTTTAATTGGTTCTTGTACCAATTCTTCTTACGAAGACCTTTCCAGAGCAGCTTCAATAGTTGAAGATGCAGTGAGCAAAGGCGTTAAACCCAAAGCAATTTTAGGTATTAATCCTGGATCTGAACAAGTACGTTTTACCGCAGAACGTGACGGTTTTATTGATACTTTTAAGAAATTTGAATCTGCTAGAATTTTCACAAATGCTTGTGGCCCATGTATCGGCCAATGGGATAGAGAAGGAGCTGACAAGCAGGAGAAAAATTCTATTATACATTCTTTCAACCGTAACTTTGCTAAACGTGCAGATGGGAATCCAAATACACATGCTTTCGTAGCTTCTCCAGAAATGGTGGCTGCGGTGGCCATAGCAGGTCGATTAGATTTCAATCCTATAACAGATACGCTGACTAATGAAAATGGAGAACAAGTAAAATTATCTATTCCTGTGGGTGAGGAATTACCAGCAAAAGGATTTGCTGTTGAGGATAATGGCTATCAGCCACCTGCTTTAGATGGTTCTAGTATTGTGGTTGTCGTAAATCCAGATTCTGAGCGTTTACAATTATTAGAAGCATTCCCTGCTTGGGATGGTAAAAACCTCGTTAACGCCAAATTATTAATCAAAGCCAGTGGAAAATGTACCACTGATCATATTTCTATGGCTGGACCTTGGTTACGTTATCGTGGACACCTAGATAATATTTCAAATAATATGTTGATTGGAGCGGTAAATGCCTTTAGTGGTGTAACGAATGAGGTGGTCAATCAATTGAATGGAGAAAAAGAAGCAGTTCCTACTGTTCAACGTGCCTATAAAGCTGCTGGTGTACCTACTATTGTGGTTGGTGATCATAACTATGGTGAAGGTTCATCTCGTGAACATGCCGCTATGGAACCTCGTCACTTAGGGGTGAAAGCAGTTATTGTTAAATCCTTTGCTCGAATCCATGAAACCAACTTGAAAAAACAAGGCATGTTAGGATTGACTTTTGCAAATGAAGCAGACTACGATAAAATAAAAGAAGATGACACCTTTAATTTTATTGATTTAGTAGATTTTGCTCCAGAAAATCAATTAAGTTTAGAGATTGTACATTCAGATGGTTCTACTGAAACCATTAAATTGAATCATACTTATAATGAACAACAAATTGAATGGTTTAAAGCTGGTTCGGCTTTGAACTTAATTAAAATGCAAAAATAATTGTTGTATAATAAAAATTATGTAGGGCGGATCACATTGATTCGCCCTATTTTTTATTGTAATTTTTCCTCTGGATGGAATATTTCTTAATCCATACCTACATTCAAATTATCGAATTCAAAATTTTGCACAAAACTTGTTTTCTTAAAATCAAATACTTATCTTTAACACATTGTTTCACATTTAATGTTTTTATTATGTACTACAAGTCAATTACCCCCCCCCGCAAAAATTAGATTTTCTAAATCAAAAGTCTAAATTAATGATTTTTCAATTCTTAAATCAGGATAAAGCAAATCGAAGCCTATTTTTAAAAATAATAATCATGAAAAATAGCATCAAAATACTTATCTTATTAATTTTGTCGTTACCAGTGGCAATGTTTGCAAAAGACAAAAAAAACAGGTTTGAGTTAGGCTTGGGCAGATATTATGTTCCTGCTGATAATGTAACTAGTTATTATAATTTAATTGAATTAGGAAAAGTTTCCTATTTCAGAACAATAAGCCCAAAAATAGAAATATTCACCGGTTATACTCACGCACCATTTGGTCTGCCAATGTTGGTCAAATGGAGAGAATTCCCTGGCGTTCCCAATAGAAGTCCATTTGTATTTGAGGAGAATAGAATAAGCAAAGAAAATTATGGAAAAATTATTGGAAGATTCAATGCCAAAGCAATAGACTTAGGTGTGACTTATGAAATTTTTAAAAAAAATAAGCATAACTTAAAGGGAATAGTGGCACTTTCAACCATAACAACATTTAATGTATATTTAGACCATTTTTATCAAAGAGATAAATTTGATATGGTTATTTATGCATCAGAAAAACGAGAATGGTATTTTGGGGGTATGGCTGGCTTGGGTTATGATTACACCTTTGCTAAAAACAGATTCAACATAGGTGCATTCAGCAATGTCAGAGCATACTTTAACTTCCCTTTTCAAATAAATTATGGCATTCATATAGGGTATAGTTTTTAAGCCTATACATAAATCCGAACCTAATAGGATGCTCTATGAAATTATATAGTTGTTATTAATAAAAGCCCTTTAAGAAATAGGAGGACTATTTCTTCTACTTAATTTTTTAAAGTGTTATTCCCTTTTTTTTAAGATAGTAGGCTTTCTTTTTAAATCTTGCACAAAACTTGTTTTCTTAAAATCAAATACTTATCTTTAACACATTGTTTCACATTTAATGTTTTTATTATGTACTACAAGTCAATTACCCCCCCCGCAAAAAGTAAAACCAAGTTTTCGGATTTCTTTTTTACTTAAAATAAGTATGGTTTTCATGATGTTCCTAACTTCGAATTACATCTCAAATGCCATCATACCTAATAATATAATCGGTACGGTAACCATTTCGACAAGCGATGTCTGTAATGGAGATTGCACCGTTAATGAGTATGCAACTCTTATTATTGATGGTGGCATTTCTGCTATTTTTCAAGGGAACATTACCGTAAAACCTCATGGAAAATTAATTATAAGAAATGGTGCCTTAATTAGGTTTTATAATGAAAAAGGAATCATTTTGGAACCGGGTTATTTTTATTCCATTCCTATTCCTCCTTTTACAAGTTATAAATTAGGATCAAGATTAGATTTGGACAGTAGTGTTATCGAACCCTATAACGGAAACGAATATTGGTTAGGCATTAGAGGGATCGATTATACTGGGACTATAAATGCAAATGGTATTTTAGCTGAAGCCAATTTGAAAGACGTTACTTTAAAAAGGGCTATTATAGCTTTTAAAAATTATCAAGAGACTCCTTTAAATCCCATAGGTAAGCCAGCCAGATTCTTTGCCAACTATGTTACTTTTGAAGATAGCAAAACCAGAGCCATTGATTTAAGTCATTCTCAAGATGTTCAAATCATAACGCCTCCTAGTGGACCTCCATTAGATCCGTATGAATATGACCAATCTACCGAAGTGAGATTTACTAATTGTGAATTTTCTACTTCTTCTAATCATGATGTCCCTCTTGAATATGTAAGATTATATGCTTGTAGAGCCATAGAATTTAAGAATTGTTTATTCAGAGGCAAGATTACTCTCAATCCTTTAAATCCATTTAACGGAGTGGGTATAATGGCCTTTTCATCTGGTTTTAAAGTTGGAGGGAAAAATAGTTTATCTCAAAACTCATGTAATTTTGAAAACCTTAACAGAGGAATAGTGGTAAGAAATTCAAATCAAATTTTTCAAAGAGTTTATGTTGGATATTCTAAATTCAATTGTCGAACAAGTGTTGATATTAGTGGTTGTTATTTGCCAACCTTAAATAGTAATAAGTTTGAAACGAGCAATCTTGGCATATATCCGACCGGTAGATTTTTTGGAATATATCTGTCCTATTGCAGAGATTTCAGAGTAGAAGGGAATACAGTAAATTTCCACATGTCTTCTTATGACACAGGTTTTGTAGGCATTGTTGCCGATGAATGTGGGCCTAACAATAATGAAATATACCGCAACTTTATACAAAAAACCAATTATGGTATTCAATCAATAGGAAACAATCGAAATGTAAGTGGTTCTATTGGTTTACAAATTCTATGTAATGATTTTAGTCTTAATGGTAATGCCATAAACGAAAGGTTTGATATTTCTTCTGTTGAAGGCAAGCCGAGTCAGGCTTTTGTAGGAATGCGTTATATCCAATCCAATATTCAAAATTATGGATCTGTACATATATACAATTCTGCTGGGAATAAGTTTAGTGCCTATAACCCCAATCCGGGAACTCCTAGAAATTATAGAATACATCCGGATAATAATATTAATGGTGGTTTTAAATACTATAGAGATTTTATTATTTCAACGGAAGAACCAATACATAATAATCTTTCAATTCAAAATATAGTTCATGGAGATTATTTCCTATGTGATGCTAAAGTCATTGGAAGTAGTCTTCAACCTTTAATTTTACCCGAATTTCAATCACATTTAGCGGATATTGAAAATGAAATTGGGATGGCTCAAAATTTACAAGATTCTGAAGAAGCATTACAACAAACTACTTTATGGAAAGAAGCACAAAAACGATTGGTGGATAGCATTATTTTTCCCTATGCGGTTAAAGGTATAAAAGATACTACTATTTTAATATTGGAACAAATTACTCAAGGCGATGAATATAAATTATTATTGGCGGATGCCTATAAAGATAATGAAGATTTTCCGTCTTGTAATGATATACTGGATGAATTAATTGTAAATTCCGATGAGCAAACTGCTGATTATTTAAGTCAATTAAAGGAAGTTTATCAAATTCAAGAATGGTTATCTGATTTTAATCATCAATGGTCAGATTTGCCTATAGACGACTTTAATTTCTTGTCCGAACTAGCTCATAATATGATTCCTTTTGCAACTGCACCAGCAAGAGCTATGTTGGGCTATTATGAAGAGATGTTATTTGAACCTAGGTATGTAAGAATAATTGAGGAAGAATCAAATACCCATAAAGCAATTTTTGATAATAATAATGTTCAGGTTTATCCTAATCCAGCAATGGATATTTTAAATATTCAATGGATAGGAGATAATGCTTATTGTCAAATTATAGATATTTATGGTAAGGTGATAAAAGAATCTGCTATGGGAAAAGCCAACCATCGTATAAATATCAGTTATATGACAAATGGTCTTTATATTTTAAAACTGCAAATTGATGGAAAAACGTCGATTCAAAAGTTTGTAAAACAATAATTATTTTACCATAGACAAATGACTCAATTTTTTGAGTTATTTGTCTATAAATTAATTCAATCATGGGCAATTTAATAAAAACAATAATCTTAACCCTGCTGTTCCCAATACAAAGTTTCTCTCAAGGCTTTGACACTTATCTTTCTTTAGGACCTGCTAATCCCAATTGGGGTACGGGAACCATTTTTACGAATGTTTTAGCAGACAGTAATTTTATACTTTTTTCAGGCTTTGGTAGAAGAGACGGTATGAATGGTAGTATGCCAATGATAGGGGCTACTGACTATCAAGGTAATCTATTGTGGTGGAAAGGTCTTAGTTTCGATTCCACTAAGTATATTGATGGTCATTCATTATTTTATAATACACTAGTAAAAGTCAGTGCTGATAAATATGTAATGGCAGCATTGGGCAATGATGGAACCATCTATGCAAATAATTTAATCAAATACTATCCGTATTTATTACTTTTTGACAGCCAAGGAGATACCATTAAGCTTAGTCCCATTCCAAGCTATAATGATTCTTTAGACTTTCCTTCTTGGACTCTTATATTTGGTATTTGTATCGGAGACAATAAAAGCATAGTACTTACGGGTAGGTATTCTAATGTTTATCAACCCTCTTCCTCTGACACTGGTGGCTTGTATATAGCCCAATTTGACAGTAATGGTGTATTTCAATGGAAAAAACATTATTATTCTCAATTCGGAAATCAAATCGATCCGGCGTATGGAGGATTTAAAATACTGCCTGCCAATGAAGGTAATGGTTATCTCATTAGTAGTTATAAAGCCAGTATGGACACCTTGACTTCAAGTATTTTCCATTTTGTGAGGATTGACAGCATAGGCAATATCCTTTGGGAGAAAACCCTTCCCAAAGCCAATACTCTCTTTAAATACGGTGATAATTTTGAAAGAGCCGATTTTATTAAAGCGATGGATGGTAGCGGTTATTATTTCAATTCTAGAGAATACGCAGACACTTCTAATATGTTTTTTAGGTTTATGAGTTATATAGGTAAAATAGATAATCTGGGCAATGTAGCTTGGGCAAAAACCATAGATTTTGAAGATAAATACCCAACTCCTCTTGATATGGTACAAATGGATAATGGAGATTTGGTGTTTAATATAAAAATAAACGACCCTTATACACCCGTTCCCAATAATATTACAGGGAGTACCTCTTTACTTTGTACCGACAGCTTAGGAAATATCAAATGGCATAAATCATATGTGCGGATTCCTTGTAGTGCAGGAGCGGTTCAGGAACCATTCCTTGTAATGTCAAAAAGCCCCTACAATACCATAGCATTAGCAGGATATGAAGGAAATGAAACAAGTTTTATTTTACCTAATTGTTATACTACTTGGGATGTATTAGCAAAATTAGCATTAGTAGATTCTTTGGGGAGAAGGAATATAGAGGATACAACTTATTTATATTTTAATCCTACTGTAACCGAAGTGGAATACCCCACTGGTATCACCCTTCCCGCTAAAGATTTGAAGAAGAGTATTGATATATATCCTAATCCTGCCCAGCAAAATTTGTTTATCAGCATCAAAGAAAAAGGAAATTATCAAATAGAAGTGAATGATATCAATGGTCGTAAACAATACCAGAAGAAATTAAAGGCAGATATTACCCAAATCAATATTGAAAATTGGAAATCTGGAATATATTTTATTAAAGTGTTTGAAGACAATACTTATTTAGGCAGTTTTAAGCTGGTAAAACCATAATATGATGAAAAGATAAACTACTGGTTCAAGAAAATTGAACCAGTAGTTTATAAAGCCTTTTTAAGAAAACGCTTCGTCTTTAATTTTTTACTTCACTTACTCAAATCATTTCATTTCCTGATATGAAGTTGTTTTTTAGCTCCTGTGGCATCAAACTGCCACCAGTTGACCAAGCAATATGGGTGATATTGTCAGGATTTATATCTTTAGATGGAATGTAATTCGATGGAAGCACTCTTTCCGGACCAACTAAACCAGCGGTTGCAGAAGGCTCTATAAATATCCCTTCTGTTTGATAGAGCTCTTTTAATAAAATTCTTAATATAGGATCCTCGATGGTATATATACCACTTACTAACTCTTGAGTAATTCCGGTTGCAAATGCGGAAGGCCGGCCAACGGCCAAACCATCAGCTTCGGTAATATTATCTAGACCAATTTCCTGAACACTTATTTTAGAACCCTCTCCAGTAATAATACCAGTTAACACACTAGGAGAATGTGTAGGCTCCACAAAAAAGGAATGTACATCATCACCAAACATATTTTTAAGTCCCCATAAAACGCCCCCAGGTGAGCCTCCCACCCCACAAGGAGAATATACAAACAATGGATGTTCCTTATCAATTTTAATATTTAAATTATCCAATTGCTGTTTTAGTTCGTAAGCACCTAGGCTGTATCCTAAATACAACTGACGACTATTTTCATCATCCACAAAATAGCCCATTGGATTTTCTAATGTTTCTTTCCTACCTTTTGCTATGGCTATACCAAAATCACCTTCAGATTCTATAACATTAGCACCTTTTTCTCTTAATAAATTTTTCTTCCATTCTTTAGCATCATTACTCATATATACATTCACATGGAATCCAAGTTGTGCACTAATAATACCAATACTAAGTCCTAAATTACCTGTAGAACCCACTCCAATAGTATATTTATTAAATAAAGTTTTAAAATTGTGTTTATTAACATCCAGAACTTCATTTTCTTTTATCAATCCTTCCTTAATTGCAAGAATATGAGCAAATTGTAATACTTCAAAGAAACCACCTCTCGCTTTTATAGAACCAGCAACAGGCAAATCATTATCACATTTTATAAAAAACCGACCCGTATTCTGGATATTAGACGCGATGTTTCTTAAATTTTTAAAATTTTCGATCTCCTTTAATGGAGACAATAAATGGCCATTATGAGCTGCCAGTTCCGGAAAAACTTGCTCCATAAAACTTGCATACTTCTCCATAAACAATCTGGTTTCTTCCATATTATTCCGTTGGATTGGTAATTTCAATTCATTAGAGAAAGATTTCAAATAAGGATTAAGCCATAACACTTCTTTTTTTTCAACAATTGGTAAAAGCTCAGGAAATGCTTTGATCCAGTTTTCAATAATCGCTGCTGTAGCCATATAATACATTTTAAAGATTACATGTAAAGTTACGTTATATAAAGCTCAATAGTAAGATTGTTAGTTCAATAGCTCACAGTTTTACATTGAAATGACTTTGAATGTATTAGATTTGGATATAGAAAGAAATTACTCAATAATATTCAGTAAAAGAAAAAATGCTATGCTTAAGTTTTTTCAACAAGCATAGCATTTAAATGTGATTGGTATAATTTAATATAGATCACTTCATTAAAAGTCTTCTATTGTAGTAATCAAAATCAATTTTAAAGTGTTTGATCATATTGACCATCCTTTGGCTGTAAATCTCCAATAATGATCCTGATTAAATCTATTAAGACCCAAATTCCAAATCCACCTAAGGTTAATAATTGGACAACACCTTGCCATGTATAACCCAAATAAAAGCGATGAATCCCTAATGTCCCAACAAGGAGACATAAGATTAAAGCCACGATTTGACTTTTCCCACCAGCATTAGCAGCTGCCGCACTCACTTTAGCCATAACATTTTCATCCGAAACTTTTGAAGTAGTTTCTGATGCAATCATATTACCATCTAAATTAGAGTATTCCTCATTGGCAACAAGAGTTGTATATTCTCCTTGAGTAATCACTTCACTGTTTTGCATTGGAAAAGCAGCAAATACGGCTAGGCTTGTAAAAACTAAAAAAATCGATAAAAATAATTTCTTGGTTCCCATAAAAAATAGTTTTGTTTCCCAAAAGTAAAATACTTTTAGTCTAATTGCAAAGAAATTTCAATTTTTATTAGCGTAAATTTTATTATTTTACTATTCTTCCGTCATAAAGATATTTCATTGAAGATGAATTATTAAGAATCTCAATCTGGAATCAATTTCTCATAAAAAATTACAAATGAGTATTGTACAAAAAGATGGTACTTTTTTATTATAATTACTCAAAAATTTCTTCTCCAAAAAACTCTTTACGAATAATTGGCAATTGTGATAATAAAGTTTTTAAACCATTAATATCTAATTGTTGGGTATTATGAGAATGATAGTCCTCTATGGTTGCAATATCTTTATCTCCTTTCGAAAAATATTTGGCATAATTCAAATCTCTGTTATCAGACGGAATGCGATAAAAATCACCCATATCCTCTGCTCTAATCATTTCTTCTCTGGTGCAAAGTGTTTCATAAAGTTTTTCGCCATGTCGCGTTCCGATTATTCTAATAGGAACATTTGTACCACTTAATGCTATTAAAGCTTGAGCCAAATCACCAATTTTAGCAGCCGGCGCTTTGTTTACAAATAAATCTCCAGAATTTCCATTTTCAAAAGCAAAAAGTACAAGATCTACAGCATCTTCTAAAGTCATAAAAAATCTAGACATTTCTGGATCTGTTATCGTGATGGGTCCGCCATTTTTTATTTGTTTAAGAAATAATGGTATTACAGAACCTCTAGATGCCATCACATTTCCGTACCTGGTTATGCAGACTATTGTATTTTTCAAATTTCGAGAAGCTGCAATGGCTACTTTTTCCATCATCGCTTTTGAAATGCCCATTGCATTGATTGGATAAGCTGCTTTATCTGTTGAAAGACATATTACTTTTTCGACTTTATTAAAGTCTGCGGCTCTGATAACATTATTTGTTCCTTCAATATTCGTTTTCACTGCTTCCATTGGAAAAAACTCACAAGAAGGTACTTGCTTTAAAGCCGCCGCATGGAAAATATAATCTACACCTCTAGTCGCTTGTTCAATCGATTCAAAATTCCGAACATCTCCTATATAATATTTAATTTTATTATTTTTAAATAAAGCCCTCATATCATCTTGCTTCTTTTCATCTCTTGAAAAAATCCTTATTTCCGAAAAATATTCAGAATCAAGAAAGCGATTAAGTACTACTGTTCCAAATGATCCAGTACCACCTGTAATCAATAAAACTTTATTTTTTATTTCCATTATTTTATTATTAATTTACGAGACACCAAGCCAATTTTGGTAAATTAAACAGCGATTACTTTCTAATTAATTTATCCAATTTTAATTCATACATAATTTTCGCTCCAATAGTGTACATATAATCCTTATTCTTGTATTCTTTATAGTTTTTAAGAGGCATAGTGAAATACTTATTTAATTCTTCTTCTGTAATATTCAACATCTTCGCGATTTGAGCAAACAATTGTTTAGACTCCTCAGCAGGAATAGCATCGAATTTTAATTGTTCTAATGCTTGCGCTCTAGTCATCTGATTGGTAAGGATTAGACTAGAAAACTGAGGTCTTCTAACATCATATCCAAATCTTTTAGGTAACCAATACCCTTCTATAAATTTCGTCAAAATGGACTCAAAATGCTTCTGTGGATAGGGTTCCCATTGATATTTTTCTATTAATAGCTTCTCAGCATCTTTTTTAATATAAGGCACCAAATTCAAAAGCTTTACTACCTTAATTCCTTTAATATAGGGTAAGTAAATCTTTCTTTTCAACACATTAGTAAAAGGATAAGTCTTCATCGGGACAGTACTAAATTTGGATAAGATATCTCTGATATGAACCATATCGGTCCCCCAATAAGACCATGAGCTAGGGTTAACAATTACTTCGGTAGAAATATTACCTCCATTTAGAATATATTTGATACCAAACTTCTTTGCATAATTATCTAGTACAGCTACAAAAGCATGATCCTGAGCAATATCAAGATGGGGAACTCCAGATTTAAAAAATGCTAATTGCATATCTTGAACCTCCTGCCAATTTATTTTTTCAATTTTCAGGTTAACGCCTAATTTTTCAACCATTTTATGAACATTCCGCTCAGAAAACGGAGTATTCCATCCTGCATCAACATGAAATACTAATGGTCTTAATCCAAACTCTTTCACTGCTAGATGTAACATATAAGAGCTATCAAACCCGCCACTAAAACCTAATAAACAATCATATTCTTTACCAGCACCTTCATTTTTTATCTTAGTGAGGATTTTATGGAGTTCCTCTTCATGTCTCAAACCAAAATTCCAAGCTGGCAATATTCGATTTTTATATTGATTACACCGTTCACATACTCCTTTTTCATCAAATTGAATGTCTGGATCTGTAGTATCCATGACACAATTAACACAAATTTGATATGGTCTCATTGTTTTAGTAATTTTTTGAATAATTGAATATAATCATTATATCTATCATCTTTATCAAAATTAGAGATTGCTCTATTTCTACAATTTTCAGCATAATATTCCTTACCTTTCTCTCTAACTTTTTTTACAACTTCTACAACAGCATTTAAATCCCCTTGGTCAATAATAAAACCCGTTTCCTTAGATACTGCCTCTACACTTCCGCCTGTTTTATAAGTAAGCACAGGCGTACCACAAGCCAATGCTTCTAGATTGGTCAGTGGGAAAGTATCATTATATGTCAAATTTAAATATAAATCTGACAGAGAATACAAATCAACCAAATGTTCAACATTTTCAGTTTTTTGAATACCAATAATTCCTTTTGGTAAATTCTGAACTTGGTCCTGACTTAATCCAACTAAAACAATTATAATACCCTCATCTATTAAATTAAATAATTTTAAAAAATCATTCAATCCTTTACTTTTAGTCCAAACTGCTGCTACACCCAAAATTACAAATTTGTTCTCAATACTTAACTGTCTTTTTATTATTTGAGTATTATTTTTAGGTTTAAAAATATTTAAATCTATTCCATTTTTTATCACTTCCATTTTTTGGTTGGAAAGGAATGATTGCCTAACTAAGTTATCCATCCATTGAGACACTGATACTATCGTTAAATTGGAAACTGAATTAAATAATTTTTTCTTTAAATTGAAATTTCTTTTTGAACGATCTAATAGATAACTTGCAGGATATTCCGTTTTTAATGGACACTCATAACACTCTTTTTTCCATTTTTCACAACCTATTTCTTCGAAATGAGTACAATGACCGGTAAAGCTCCAACAATCGTGAAAAACCCATATTATAGGAATGGAAAGTCTGGATAAATAAGCAAATAATACTTCCATATTCAAATAATATCCATGAATATGATGGATAACAATAATATCTGGATCAATGGCTTTCATTTTCCTAACAAGCTCTTTTGTTGGCTTAGTAGAAGCTAAACAATGATTATCAAAAAGTCTGGTGCTAAGAACATGATAATAAACATCATAAAGGTTTCCTATTTTAATTACTTGCGATTGGCTGGGCTGATTGGATCTTGCATAAGTAATATAACTTTCCCCATCGGATTCTAAAACTTTTAGTCCGATTTGTTCTGCTATTCTACCTACAGAACCACTATTTACTTCTATAGATATCTGAAATACTTTCATTATTTGATACAAATGTACGCTAAAATTAAATGCGAAAACATGTGCTTTATTAGCGTAAAATAAACTTAATTATTTAATGAGGTGCATGCTTTTTGAGAATTGAAACTAGATCATTATTTAACCTTTTTGCATAAAACTGAGCTCCAAATTTTGTAAGATGTTCTGTATCCTGACTAATAAACTTTCCATCTTCAGTAAAAACTCTAATTTTTCCAGAAGAATTTAAAAGTGGCTTAATTAAACTAATATACTGATTTCCCCATTCTTTTTCATATTCTTGCTCAATTGCTAAGGTTCCCGCTCTCATAGAAACATAATAACTGCTATAATCAGAAATTGCACGCATTCGATTATAGTTAATTCCATTACTATAACCAAAATCTTTTGTTCCAAAAACCATTACTTTATTTAAATCCAGTCCAAGCGCAACAATTTGTTGCTTACTAATAAATTTAACGACACCAATCACAATTAAATTGGCATCTTCTGCTCTTTGTTTTAAGGAATGGTCATTCTTAACTCGATCTATATCAAAATAAGTCAGTTCAATATCATCACGAATAGTACTTTCTAAAAATATATTCGCAACATCACGACCAAATGAATTTCCTAAAACTAATACTTTCATTTTATGATTGTTATTCTGAAGTTCAAAAGGTTTATCTAAATTTCTAATAAGTTCATTATAATGAATATGGATATTGTCATTACTTGAAAATAATTTTGATTGTTTTTGGGCATCAGCTTTATAAAGGCCTAAAGATGGAAAATCTTTAATCACACCACCTTTAAGATAAACATACAATGAGGATGTAGTAGAAATGAAAAATACGATGCCCAAAATAATAATTACTTTTTTTGTAGCGAACCTCTTTCTATCTCTAAATGGATTTTCAATAACATAATAGGTAAATAAAGAAAGTATAAAAGTAATAATAATTAATAATAGACCCTGAAGAAAATTAATTTTCTCTAAAAGAACATACCTAGTAAATGCAAAAATAAGCTGATGCCACATATAAAGGCTAAAGCTTATTTTTCCAATGAAAACTATAATTTTATTTTGAAGAATATAATTTGATACTTTGTCTTTTATATAAAAAAACTTCCCTAATGAAATTAAAAGGACGGAAAGCAAGGTGGTTAACAACACAAGAATTTTGCTAGATTGAATCGGAGATAACATAAGTCCTACCAAAGTTATCAACGTAAAATACAATAAAAATCTAAACGAATTAGAAATTTTCTTGCTATCAAACGTTATTACCGCAGCAAGACCACCTGTTGAGAGTTCAAAAAAACGATATTGCAATAGATAAAATCGACTGGCTTCATTTTCAGAAAACAGAAAGAGTAATAAAGAAAATAAGCTTATGAAAATCAATAATAATTTAATATAATTTTTCGAAAATTTAGAAACGATCAGAATCAAAGCTGGAAAAATAAAATAAAATTGTTCTTCTATACCTAAAGACCAAGTATGCATCAAAGGCTTATATTCATTTAAGGTGTTCCAATAATCTTTTGAAGTAATAAACATTAAAATATTATTGGCAGATAGATTACTTGCGATTACAGATTGAGATAAGTTTTCTAGATCATCAGGAAGCATAAATAGCAATCCTAAGACAAAGGCTACTAAGGTTATAAATAACAAAAGGGGGATTATCCTCCTTATTCTTCTTTCATAAAAAGTGAAAATTGAGAATCTATTTTCTAAAACTTCTTTGTAAATAATAGAGGTAATCAAATAGCCACTTATTACAAAAAACACATCTACTCCCAAATAGCCATTTTGCAAAAAGCCTAAATGAAAAAAGATAACAGCTAAAACTGCTATCGCTCTAAGTCCATCAATATCATTTCTGTACTTCATTAGTTTTTTTCTGGCATGATAAATTTATAATATGCTGCTCCTATATTATCAGTCGAAAACCTTTTGATTCTATTTTTCGCAAAATCACCCATTAATAATCTCTTATCCTCATTAGCCATCAAGCTATTAAGTTGCTTAACGAATAAATCATCATCGTATAATGGAATTAAAAATCCACTTTTATCATCTTCAATCATATCTGCAGGACCTGCAACACAATCATAAGCAACAACTGGGAGCCCTGCACTCATGGCTTCTCCAATAACATTAGGGAAACCTTCACTACTGGATGTAAACGCAAAAATACTAGAACGTAGTAAAAAGCTATCTACATCTTTTTGAATACCTGTCAATATTACATTTTCTGTTAATCCTAATTTACTTATTTGTTCTTTTAATGTTATACTATTGTTTTGTTTATTTGAATCACCTCCAATGATTACCAATTTCCACTCCTTATTGTTGGTTTTATCAAAAATATCAATTAATCGATCAAAATTTTTCCGTTTAATCAACCTCCCTACAGAAACGACTATTTTCTCTTTAATAATTAATTGATCGGAATGAATAGCCCTTATTGGATTCCCAATAACTTTAATATTGATATTTCTAAACTTTTTTTTATAAAACTCTTTTGCACGCTCCGTTTGAGCAATTATTCCTGCACTATTAGGATAAAGAATATTTCTCAAAATATTTTGCAAGAAACCAAGATTTTCATCTGGAGCACATCTATCAGAAACATAAACTGGAATTTTTGTATGTATCAAGGAAAGCAGCACTAAATTATTCCAAATTTCACCAAAACTTAAAATAGAATCTGGTTGTATTCCTTTCACTGTACTACGAATAAATGACATAGTCTTTAGAGACATTATCAATCTATTTTTCTCATTAAACTTAAAGGATGGTCGGTGCAATAAAACATTTTTTGGTATATCATAAAATATTTCCTCATTTTTCCCATATAATACCAAATGGCACTCAACATTATAGTTAGAAGAGATGAATAATAAAATTTCACTCATTACTCTTTCCATGCCTCCTGCTTGCATATATGGAATTAAAAATGCAATTTTCTTTAAGTTCATCCTTTATGATCTTTTCTTACTTATAAAATTATAAATATCAACAATTAGCATCGAATACAAAGTGTTCATCACCGAATCAGAAAGAGAACCAAAGAAATTCGACTTAGTCCAATAATTAAAGAACAAATAAAACATGAAAAATGTTGCAGCATATTTAATATTCTTCTTAGTTTGAATTCTTACAAACAAAATATGAGATAATAAAACAATAAAAAATATAGCAACAAATGCACCTCTAAACCCAAAGTCTTTAATAATTGTTAGGTAATTGGAATGTGTTACATAATAATAATTTCGTTTAAAATCGTAGGATTCTTGATTAAAATAATAAATATCAAAAGCATCAGCTATAGACGATTTTTCGATACCAAATCGAGAAGCAAATGGAATTTGCCAATTAATAAATCCATTAAAAGTATACATTCCATATCCTAACGTAGTTTCATCTACCGCATCCACTCTTCTAAACTGATAACCAACATAAGAGGATTGTATATATTCTATTGCACCATATGTAAATGAAAAAGGGCCTAACTTTTCTTTGATCATTTCACGCTTTGCCAATGCTTTTCCTCCTATAGTCCTAACAGAGGCTACCCAGGAAATTGCGGAATTTATTATTAAAGCAAAAAACAAGGCATTTAAAATAATCTTTTTATATTCTTTAAAATTAAAATTGATAGGAAGTGTCAAAACACCTCCAACCAAATACATTACCATGGTATAAACCATTGCTACTCTACCTCCTTCTGTAAAGGAGAATAAAGTATCTGCAATTAAAGGTAATAAAAGATAAAAATATATAGATATTCGAACTTTATTTTTACCCTTCAATATCATTACTAATCTAGAACCGGCATAAATTGATAAAGGCAAGGATAGTAATCTAAAATATCCAACTAAAAAGGAACGATTTTCTAGCGTTTTGTGCATATTCTCTCTAGCAGTTGTAAAATCTAATCCACTACCTTCAGTGGAAAACACAAATAATGCAAGTAATAAATAGAATACAGCAATCCCTTTGAAAACCCTAAAATAGGAAATAAAAGAAATATTTACAATATGGTTATCTTTAACCTTGCCACGATAAAGTCCAACAAAAAGTATAAAGCAAAGACCCGTAAAGGAAATAAGAATATTTAATTCATCAATATACCCGATTTTATATTCAACCATTAGACCTAAACTATGGAAAACCAACAGTCCAACGCCTCCCAAAAACCAAATAATCGAAAAATAAAATCCCGGAGATAACAAAGCCCTTACTTTCCAAACTTTTAGTTGTAATATTACTCCTAAAGCTTGAATACAAATTAAGACGTAAACAATAGTTAAATTCATCCAAAGTCATTAAATTATTGCTCTTGTTCAAAAATAGTATTTAAAAAAGGCATAATTATTGTCAAAGATAAATATTTTTCTCTTCTATTAATCTTTTGAAAAAAACAATCTAACAATTAATACTCTTTGTGCGGATAAGCGCTAAGAAAATGAATAAAATTGAATTTAAGATACATTGAATCATTACATTTTAAACCAATAATAAAGCCAATAAGTAAATTTATCATTTAAAAATTATATCTATTACTTTTTGGGCCTCAATTATATTATTAAATTCTTTTAAAGCCTTTTCTCTACCCAATTCACCTATTTCGGACGCAAGTTCATAATTATCTAAGGTCCATATTATTTTTTCAGCAAAATCGTCAATATTATTTGGTTCTGCAAAAATTACTTCTTTTTTATCCGATAAATATTCTTGTAAATCTCCTACTTTTGTCACAACTACTGGATTAGCTGTCATTAAATATTCACCTAATTTTGTTGGAAACCCAAATTGCGCTTGTTTATTTTTTGGTCTTGCTAATACTAATATTTTTGCACTACACAAATATCTTGGTAGGTCTAAAGGCGCAACAGGTCCTTTTAAGTCAACATTTTCTTTAATATCAAGTTCATTCATCAATTTGTAGAAGCGTTGCTTTATTTGTTCATTCTCAAAAGAGCCCAAAATAGTCAATTTAAAGTCTGGATATCTCTTTAATACTAATGCAAATGATTGCATTAAATAATCAATTCCATCTTTACTTTCAGAAATGGTTCCACAATACATAATCGAATTTTGTTTTCTCGTATCTTTATAAATATCAAAGCGGGTTGCATCTACGATCATATTAACTACTAATACTCGATGCTCTTTAATCCTAATTTCATTGACAAAGTATTCTTTTAGGGAAGGAGAAATAACAAATAGTCCATCCAGTTTTTTTGCAGCAGTTAAAGACCTCCTATGTAATAACTTATTAAAAGAATTATTGTCCTTATTTATCAGATCAGGATGCTCTGTGACTTCATAATATAGCTGTATCCCTCTTTTTAATCTAAAAAGCCATAAAAAATTAAACAAATTATTTACAATCAATATATCATCTCTTTTAAGTCTGAACATAAATAAGATAATATTTATCCTCAATAGAATATATTTTAAATACCTATTTCTAAATTTCAGCTTATCCCAAAGATAAACGAATTGAACATTCTTATAGATTAAAGGTACTTTATCAAAATTAGAATTTGGTGATATAAATACAACTTTGACTTTGATATTTAATTCACCATATGCTTTAGCAAAAGCTAATAATCTATTTATAGCGGCAGCAGTAGGCAAATAAATTTCAGCAACAATTATAATACTTTTTTCCGAACTCATAGTTTACCAGATTTAAGTTTTTTAAAACTTTGAATTGCGAAAAAGTAAGTTCCAATAACAATTATTAAGAGATATAGAATCATTCCTAAGAATGGAATAACAGCAACACCATATTTTAATGAAAAATAGTATTTAAGACCAAATACAATTGGAGTATAAATTGCAAAAAGAACGATTTGTTTCCTTACTTCTCCTAAAGCATTTAAAACCATAAAGTATGGCGAAATAAATGAAAACAAAATTTGAAGGATTGAAAGCCACAATAGAGCCAAGTAAGAAAACTCAAAATTAGTACCTAACCATATTTTAAAAATAAACTTTGCCAATAATAATCCAAGAATTACCAAAATAACCGAAATGCTTGTCATATACAATGACATTTTTTTGGTGTTTTGCTCCACCCATTTAATATCTCCTCTAGCAATAGCTTCACCATTTGCACCCCATAATGGTGCGGAAAGCACAGCTACTACTGCAGAAAATATCGCTACAACCCTATAAATAATCGAATAGGAAGCTGCCTCATTTAAGTTACAAGTTCGGGCTACAATAAAAGTATCCATAGACAAGCCAGCAGTACTTAAGATAGATAATATTGAAAACAAAACGCCTAAAGACAATAAGTTTTTGGATAACTTTAAATCAAATAGTTTTAATGATAACTTTAATTCCTTTTTCTGAAATGTAAAATAAACAAACATATTTAAGGCAGAAACAATCAATGGGAGGAATGAAGTAAAAGCGAGCAGGGTAATTTTTCCAAAATCAAAATATGCAATAGCAACAATGGAAATTAAATTTAAAATATAACCAAAAATATTCCAAATATCACTTTTAAAGCCCTCTTGCAAAGCCAATTGTGTCCTTTCAATAATCGATATGGGAATATTAATTATTTTCGGAATTACAATAACAAAAACGATAGAAGAAGCTATTATAATCGTTTCATTACTTTGAGCATTCATTAATGTTGCCCAATCAATAAAATTAAAAAGAAAAAGAAAGAGAATTAATAAGCAACAGGCAATAAAGAACAGAATTATAAATGTGTTTGAAATTATTTTTCTGCATAATTCTAAGTTATCTTTTCCATATGCTTGACTCAGTTTGGTCTGAAGTCCATTTCCTAAACCTAAATCACTAAATGCAAATAAGGCAAAGAAGGTTGCTATAGCACTCCACAATCCATAAACCTCTACATTAAGATAATCGTAGGTTATCTTTAAAGTAATTAGAGGTACCGACATGGTCAATACCTTTAATATCGTTGAAGTAAAAGCAGTTAATGCAATTCTTCTTTTTCTTTCTAAAATTCTTCCATCTTCCGTTTCTATATCAAAAGGTTTATGAAAAGCTATAAATAAAGTGCTCTTATTAAAAGGAGGTACAAATTTCATAGCAATTATTAATAAACCATTTTGTTGAAAGCCTTATTACTTAAAAATAAATAACAAAACCAAGAATTATGAAAAATTAATTTTAAAAAATTAAACTTTTATTTTAGATTTCCCCAATACCACTTTACAGCTTCTTTTAATCCTGCTTCGATATTATGAGAAGGTAAGTAACCTAATAAATTTTTTGCTTTATCGATGGATGCTAATGAATGAGGAATATCGCCAGCTCTATTTGGACCATGTACAGATTCTATACTAGCAATTTCACCATCAAACTCTGATAAATATTTTTTCAAATAATGCACCAGATCGTTTAAAGTAGTTCTATCGCCCACCGCAGTATTGAATACGGTGTTTAGAGCATCTTTATTATCAGTAAACATAGCCAATTCATTCATTTGAATAACATTGTCTATATAGGTAAAATCTCTTGAATAATTCCCATCACCATTTATAATCGGAGACTCGTGGCTCATGAATTTTTTTACAAATAAAGGAATGACAGCTGCATAAGCACCATTTGGATCTTGTCGACGACCAAAAACATTAAAATATCGAAGTCCTATACATTCTATTCCATAAGTTCTGCTAAACACATCAGCATAAAGCTCATTTACATATTTCGTAATGGCATAAGGAGATAAAGGTTTCCCTATTACCTCTTCAATCTTAGGTAAAGATGCAGAGTCTCCGTATGTAGATGAACTTGCAGCATAAACAAAACGTTTCACCCCTTTATCTCTTGAAGCAACCAACATATTCAAAAAACCAGATACATTTACGTCATTAGAAGTAATGGGATCATTAATAGAACGTGGCACAGAACCAAGAGCAGCTTCGTGTAACACATAATCTACCTCTTGAACCGCTTGCTTGCATGTATCCAGGCTTCTAATATCTCCTTCTATTAAAGTATAATTAGGATTTTTTAAAAATGGTTCAATATTATGACGATGACCAGTAGAAAAATTATCTAAACAAACAACCTTATATCCTTTATTTAAAAAATACTCGGTTAAATTAGATCCTATAAATCCTGCACCACCTGTTATTAATATTTTCATTTCTTATTATTTAAAAATCAATTTATCCTTTTGCAAAAAGGAACATAAACAAATTCTATTGCTTAGTCGATGCAAAAGTAAATCTTTTAACTTTAATATATCTATAGAGAGGAATTTTAAGTCGAAATATATTTCGTCAATTAACTATAAGGCTTTAGTTTTTCAATAATCTTCTGATAGGAGATTTCAACTGTATAATTGTTTATTAATAAATTATATGCATTTTCTCCCATTTCTTCCAAATTCTGTTGCAATAAGCTTTCCACCTTTTCTTTCATATCAGCCTTATCTCCTGCCAATACCTTATAGCCACAATTATGCTCTTCAATAATTGTTCCAATATCAGTAAAAGCATCAGTTGCAGCAATTATGGGTAGTTTCATTTCAAGATAGGATAAAAGCCTAGAAGGAAAGTTTGGAATGGTAAATCTATTATCTAAAAATAATAAACCTATATCGCAAGTAGAAAGTAATTGATCATATTCCTTTTTTGATAACTTAGAAATAAGCATTGCATTTTTGGGTTGGTTTTCTATAAACCATTCATTAATACGAGAATACTCTGTGCCACTTCCGACAATTAGAAAAAAACATTTTTCATTTTTAATAGTTAAAATTGATTCTAACAAGAAACTGAGTCCTTGAGGCTTTCCTAAATTTCCGCCATAAACCAAAATCTTCTTATCCAAAGGTAGTTGATACTTTACTCTAATTTCTTCCTTTTGAATTAAAGAAGGATTAAAATGAATAGGTTCAATTACATTTGGATTAATTTCTATATTTTTTGCATCTAATTCGGGGTTATTCTTTAATAAATAATTAATATTAGCAGGCGACATGCAACCAATCGTATCAGAAATTTCATAAAGAGCCTTCTCTTTTTTCCTGAAATATTTATGAATAAAAGTGTCTTTTTTTATAAAATTTAAATCGACAGCATTTTGCGGAAATATATCTTTCAATAAAAGATAAGCATAAGCATTATCTCGTCTTTTAATATAATTGATAACTTTAACGAAGGTAATCGGCGGTGTTGTATAGAGTATTAAATCAAATTTTTTAATGTTCAAGTATTTTTTTACAGCTTTCAGATATTGAAATTCAACCGCCAAAATACCAATGCCTTTCTCTAAAATACTATTTTTTTGAATATTTAATGTTTTAACCTGCAATAATGTAACTCCATCGGAAATTTTCAAATTTGTTTTTATGCCAGTTCTTCTTTCTTTGGAAGTAACCACAGTCAAATCATGTCCTTCATTTTTGAACTTTCTTAATAAGTCTTCAAAAATTCCACGTTCATCTATAGTATCAATTTCAACTAAGGTTAAAAAAAGAATATTCATGATATTTAAATTTCTTCTGACCAAACGGTTCGTTTAACATAATCGATATATGATATTATTATCCTAACCACTTTCTGTGAAACATTTGGCATTGAATAATCAGCAACCATTCTATAATTTCTATGTTCTGTTATATTTTGTTCTAAAACATGAACTAATCCTTGCATTATTCTTGAAGGAGCAACACCAACCATCATTACGGATGCTTCTTCCATTGCTTCTGGTCGCTCATGAGCCTGTCTAAGGTTCAATGCTCTAAAATTCAAAATTGAAGACTCTTCTGATATTGTACCTGAATCAGATAAACATACCAAAGCATTCATTTGTAAAGCATTATAACTATTAAAGCCCAATGGCTTCAAGAATCGAATCTCAGGTAACATCTCAATACCCATTTTAGAAATCATCTTTTCAGTTCTCGGATGCGTAGATACTATAATAGGAAATTTATATTTTTCAACAATAGAATTGAGCGATTCCATTAAATTTCTAAAAATCTTTTCATTTTCAATATTTTCTTCTCGATGGGCTGAAACTAAAAAGTATTGTTCTTTTTGGAGCTTAAGTTCTTCTAATACATTTGATTCATTTATCTTAGGTAAATAGTAATTCAGAATTTCAAACATCGGAGAACCTGTTTTAATAATTCTATCTGCAGGTAATCCCTCTCTTAATAAATACTCCCGAGCAATATCAGAATAAGTTAAGTTTATATCTGCAATATGGTCAACTATCTTTCTATTGGTTTCTTCTGGAACGCGCTGATCAAAACATCGGTTTCCAGCCTCCATATGAAATATTGGAATATGCCTTTTCTTTGCGGCTATTGCACATAGACAGGAATTTGTATCTCCTAAAATTAAAAAAGCTTCTGGTTTTAATTCTTCTAAAAGTGGATCAATCTTTAAAAGGATGTTTCCAATCGTTTCCATTGAGGTGGTTCCGGCTGCTTCTAGAAAATAATCAGGTTTACGAAGCTGCAGGTCATCAAAAAATATTTGATTTAACTCGTAATCATAATTTTGACCTGTATGAATTACAATATGTTCAATAGCAGCAGAAGCATCTAAAGCACACATTACCCGAGATAATCTTATTATCTCAGGACGCGTTCCAACCACTGTCACCACCTTTATCTTTTTCATAGATGCAAAATAATAAACATTCTTATAATTTATTCAATTTTTATTGTTTTTCTACTTTTTTATTGAATCATCCGCTATCAAACAGAAAATTAAATCTTATCTTAATCAAGAAAATAATAATTATAAACTTAAACAAAACCAATTAGTCATAAAAATTATTTACACTTCTAAAATATAGGTGTCTGGATCATTAGGATTGTACGGTTCATTAATCCAAAAAATAGTATACAATTCCTCTTCGCCTATATTTTTTATATTATGAGTAAACCAAATAGGCATATCAACATAAGCTGGTTCGGCTCCATCCAAATAAAAATCAAAAACTTCTTTTTCATCAATTTTTCTTAATTGAATTAAAGCTTTACCTTTAATAACCGCAAAACGCTCTATTTTCCGAGTATGGAAGTGATTACCTCGTGTAATTCCAGGTACTGTGGTAGAAAAAGAACATTGGCCGCCTATTCCTATTCGTGCAATTTCAACAAAAGAACCTCTCGGATCTTTATGCTGAAGTAATTTAATCGGAAAGTGAGTTTTATAATTTATAAAAGATCTAAATGTATTAAATAAATTCTGCTCAAAATCATTCTTTAAAATAGGAATTGCACCATTTTCAAAATATTCAAATTTATACCTTTCCAATAATTTCAATATTTCAGATACTTTATTTGAACTAGTAGGTTTTAAAAACAGTTCTCCTTGATATACTCCATTTTTAATTAAATTTATTATATTTATAACCAACTCATGAACATAAATTAATTCTACATCAGCATCTTCTATAATAGTAGGGTTTTGATTATTAATTAATTGATCACAGAAAGTAGGAATAAACGAATTATAGAATGGACGTCCAAAAGGACCAAAGACATTTGGAATAATTAAACCAGTAAATTTTCCTCCATTTGTTAATGCCCATTGATTGAAAAGTTCACGACCTTCTTTCTTTGATCTACCATACAAATTATTCCTAAGCTCTTGTGTAGAAGAAGAATGAACAATATGTGCTTTAGATTTTGTTCTATGTAGGGAGTTTATCAATCTTTGAACTAAATCTATATTAGTTTCAAAAATAAACTGTTCTGATTCATGCCTATTTACTGCAGCCAAATGAACGATTACATCACAAGAAGAAACAAATTTATCCAATTCCATCTCATCCTCAAAGTAAGACTTTCTAAATTCAATTCTTTCATATTCTTCAGGAAACAACCCTAAAGCATTAAACAAATGGCTACCAATAAATCCGTTCTGCCCTGTAATTCCTATTCTTTTCATAGAGAAATAATTTATTTCATTTTACTTAATAAAAAATTTATAAAACTTTTACGCATGAAATATTTATAAAATAAGAAAAGCAATAATTAAAAAGAGAGATATGAAATCTAATTTTAATTATTGCTATTATATTAATTTATCTTAAGTTTTAAGAAGGTAAGGATAAATGCATTCTTCTATTTCCTTAAAAAGTTTTATTTTAGCTCTTATTTCTAAATTTAGAAAATATTCTTCCTAATATTCCTTTGTTGGTATCCTCCTCATTATCTGAAGAATAACCATATCCATAGCCATATCCATATCCATAACCATAACCATACTTTTGTGAGCCAGAAGATTTAACATCATTCAATACTAAAACAATATTTTTCAATTTTTTAGAAAAAGATAAATCCTTAACAATATTCAATTGTTCCTTAAATGTATAGTTGTAACGAACAATATAAGCAGTAGCATCAATGAACTTATCGAAGTTAAAAACATCGGCTACCATTCCAACAGGAGAAGAGTCAATAATAATGTAATCAAATTCTTTTTTCAATTGAGCAAATATCTCAGAAACTCTATCATTCATCAATAACTCTGATGGATTAGGTGGAATAGGTCCAGCACCCATTACAAATAAATTGGTGTATTCTGGGACAGGACTAATAGTTTCAGATAAATTAATGGCTGGATTAACTAAATAATTAGTGATTCCAACTGGCGAAGATTCAATTCCTAAACCTTTAAGAATTTTAGGTCTCCTAATATCAAACTCCAACATAATTACCTTTTTCCCTGTCAAAGCAATACTAGCACCCAAATTTACAGTAAAGGCAGTCTTACCTTCACCACTCATACTTGAAGTTACTAAAATAGTTTTACATTCATCATCATCTTTAAATAGGAAATATAAATTAGAACGTATTAATCTAAAAATCTCAGAATAAGAATCCCTACTTCCTTCCTTAACAACAAGAAGTTCTTTAGAATCATGATGATTAAGTTCTCCAATAATTGGAACATCAACTAATTTCTTAATATCATTCACACTTAATATTTTATTATTCATCATTTCTTTTACTGCTATAAAAGAAATAGGTAGGAATAAGCCAGCAAGAATAGCCGCTATGTATATCGTTATGGGTTTAGGAAAAACCGGAGTGCTATTAATAGTAGCAACATCAACTATTCTTGCATCAGGTGAAGCAGCAGCTTCCAGAATCTGAGTTTCTTCTTTCTTCTGAAGTAGATATTTATAAATGAAAGACTTAATATCTGATTGTCTACTAATTGCATTAACAGCTCTTTCAACGTTAGGAGCGGTTCTGACCATTCCTTCCAAACTACTAACATTTGAACTTAAGTTATTACGGGTAATTTCGTAATTCTGTTTTACTGAAGAAATGTTATTTGCGATTGCCGATTTTAATAGTCTAATTTGATTGTCTAATTGTTTGATTTGCTCACTTCCTTCCTCTACCGTTTCTAACTTAGATCTCCGTTCTAACTGCATTGTTTTATATTGATCTACCATTGCCGATATCACTGGATCTCCCAATCCAGTCACATTCGGGATATTGATTTCTTTCTGTCCAGAACTTAAAACATTAGAAAGATTATTTAACATTGCAATTTTATTATCAATTTCTTGCTTTCGTCTATTTAATTCATTGGCCCCTGATATATAACCTGCAGATGCAGATTGATCTACCATTGCTGTTTGAGATTTATAGGATGCAGCCTCTCGTTCTACCTCACCAAGTTCGGTTACTAAGATACCTAATCTTTCATCAATAAAGTTAATTGTTTTTTTATTAGCTATATTCTTATTACTTACACTTTCTTCATTATATATTTCAATAAGCTTTGAAACTACATCCTTAGTTTTGGCAGGAATCTTACCTACCATCTTAATTTCTATTACATTTGTTTCCTTAATTTTAATTATGGATAGACTTGAACTTAAAATGCGCGCCATACTTTTAGGAGTAGTAACTAATACTTCAAATTCAAGATTATTAAGTTTAGCTTTACTATTATTAATTTCACGTTCGATCTGAAATGTACCTGAAGCTGTTTTAAAAGGCACATTAAGAGTAGCTAAATATTTTTTTTCTCCTTCTGTCCAATAAAACTTATCGGTCTCCGTAAAAAGTAATGTTACTTTCTTATTATACAAAGGCTCAAAATTTCCCAAAACAATATTAAAAGGTAAGGAATCCCTATATATTTCAGTTTTTTTAATATTCCCCTCGATATAGAATCTAACATTTAATTGTAAAGCATTTACAACTTTTTCCATCAAATCCTTACTCTTTAAAAAGATAACCTCATTTTCAATCTGATTAGAATTTGAATTCCCAAAAATACCTTTTGAAGGATCAATTTCTGACAAACTACTTTCTGCCTTATCTTTTTCGATTACAATTGTACCCGTACTTTCATAAACCTTATCTGCATAACGCAAATATATTACTGCCATTAATAAGAAGGCAATAACACTCAAAATAATTAAATATTTATGTTTTAAGATACGGTTTATCCACTCTTGAATGTTTTTGTTTAACGACTCAGATTCTAATTCGAGTCCTGAATCATTATTACTATCTAAAGGCTTATTCATATTTCTAATTATGTTTTCAGGAATTATTTTCTAATTGTTAAGATCAATGTAGCAAATGTATTTAATGCAGAAATGACTCCAAATGTTAATGTTGCTGCTCCTCGACTATCCAATGCTCCTCTAACAATCCTTTGCTTTTCAGATGTTGAGTTCACCACAATTATGTCGCCTTGTTGCAGAACATAAAATGGGGATTGAGTCGAAGCGATATCATTTAAATTTAATGTTGCAAATTCTGTTTTGTTTCCAATAGTTCGAATAACTTTAATATCATTTTTCTGACCTGTTGGTTGTATATCCCCAGCTCTTCCAAGAGCTTCCAACAATGTTGTTCTTCTATCTGAAATATTTACAATTCCTGGATGTCCAACCTCGCCCATAACCGTAACAATAGCATTTGTTAATCGAACATTGACAATAGGATTTTTCACCTGTGTGCTAATTTTTTGAGTTAAGATCATTTGTGCCTCTTCTATAGTTTTACCTTTTAAATCAATCAAACCAAAAACTGGAAAATTAATTGCGCCATTTACATCCAAAAGATATCCATCTGTTTGCAAGGTGTTTTCACTACCCATTCCAGAAACAGTGGTGGTTGAAATGTTATTTTGTAAAACTCCTTGGTTAAACAAACGATTAGAAATATCATCCATAGTACTTAACTTAATCGTAATAACATCACCAGGTTGCAATAATAACACCTTTGATAGATTATTATAATGATTCACATAAAGAGAATCCTCAGGAAGATTATTAAAATAAGTGAATCCTTTTTTGTCCTTCGTACCAGCACAAGAGGATAACAATAATGTTAAAGCAAGACAAGCAAAAATCAGTTCTCTTTTCATTTATTTATTTCTATTTTTTAATAATTTCACATTGAGATACAAAGAGAAATGTTAAATATAACAATTTAACATAACTATTCGGCAAAGATATAGAATTCTTATTTAAAAGCAATCTATTTATTTTTTATCAACATAACTTTAAATTCGTTTAAAGTTATACATTTTTTCAATGATTTTTACAACTTTTAGCCCCTCTTCTCCAGTTGTTGTTATCGTTTCCCCCCTCAATAAAACATCTACTACATTCTCTATCACAAATTGATGGTTTGCAGCAGATCCTTTATATATACCATAATCATTACCCGGAGAAGTTATTCCTAAGACTGGAATCTTATAATCTTTGATGTGGCAATAAGCTACTTTGTCCATGTATTGTCCTCCTATTTTAATACTACCATTTTCGGCTATAATGGTCATTGAGCTCTCTAAGTTTTGATCCCAAACAGAAGTTGAGAAATTCAAGTTTCCTAATGCTCCATGCTCTAATTCAAAAGTTACAATACCAGAGTCTTCAAAATCAGTAAGATTCTGATGATTAAAATCTTTAAGTGTGCTTTTAATATTATAAATCTCTCCAAACACCCAATAAAGAATATCTATAAAATGTGAAAATTGAGTAAATAACACACCACCATCCAAATCTTTTTTTCCATGCCAACCTTTTCCATCATAATATCTTTCATCTCTATTCCAAAAACAATTCATCTGAATCATATAAATTTGACCTAATTTACCCGAATCTACAATTTGTTTTAACCATTGAGAAGGTGGAGAATACCTATTTTGCATTACTACAAAAAGAGAGACCTCTTTTTCTTTTGCTTTTTGTATCAGCTCTTCAGCATCTACAGAGGACAAAGTCATTGGCTTTTCAATAACCACACTTTTATAGTTCTCAATAAAAAGGTTTGCAACCTGAGCATGAATACCATTTGGAACGGCTATATTAACGACATCGTATTCTAGATTTGAAGACAACAATTCATCAATACTATTAAAAAATGGAACAACAAAGGATGTTAGACCCAATTCTTCTTTAGATTTAATATCTACCAAGGCAACTAACTCCGCTTCAGGATTTGCCAGAATCATTGCTGCATGTCTTTTACCTATATGACCACAGCCAATAACAACAAATTTAATTGATTTCTTATCCAATTTTTATAACAGCGTTTTTTTCTAATTTATATTTTTCATTTGTTTCAGGACAAATTGCAAAATTATTATCATCGAATGCCAAACGATGCCCAGCTTCACTCATCCAAGCTATTGGTGTTGCAGGATTACCTACAACTAAGGAATAATTCAAAACATCTTTAATAACCACAGCTCCAGCGCCAATAAATGCAAAACGTCCAATATCATTGCCACAAACAATTGTAGCATTTGCCCCAATACTCGCACCAAAAGCTATTTGCGTCTTTAAATATTGACTCTTTCTATTTATGGCACTTCTAGGATTAATAACATTTGTAAATACAACTGATGGCCCAATAAACACATTATCTTCACAGATAACACCTTCATATATAGACACATTATTCTGTACTTTTACATTATTTCCTAAAACTACCTTATTTGCTATAAAACAATTTTGACCAATATTGCAATTTTCACCCAATACACTCCCAGCCATTATATGAGAAAAATGCCATATTTTAGTCCCATTGCCTATAACAGCACCCTCGTCTACAATTGCAGTTTCATGTATCATCACAGCACTATCCATTAGATGAATTATTTATTAATTTTTCTAAATAAAGACCATAACCACTCTTTTTCAAAGGCTCTGCAAGTTTCAACAACTCATTTTCAGAAATAAAGCCTTTTTTAAAAGCGATTTCTTCAAGACAACCTATTTTTAATCCTTGTCTATTTTCAATAATCTGTACAAATTGTCCAGCTTCCATTAGGGAATTAAAGGTTCCAGTATCTAACCAAGCAGTTCCTCTGCCTAAAACACTAACCTTTAATTTCTCTTTTTCTAAATACACCTTATTTATATCTGTAATTTCGTATTCACCTCTTGCCGAAGGTTTTAGGTTCTTTGCAATTTCTACTACAGAATTATCATAAAAGTACAAACCCGGAACCGCATAATTAGATTTGGGATGTATTGGTTTTTCTTCTATTGATAAAGCTTTAAAATTTTCATCAAATTCTACAACTCCATACCTCTCAGGATCTTGTACGGGATATGCATATACTATTCCTCCTTCAACATTAGTATTATCAGATAAAATAGAACCTAAACCTGAACCATAAAAAATATTATCTCCAAGCACTAATGCCACTTTATCCTTACCAATAAAAGTTTCTCCTAAAACAAAAGCCTGAGCCAAACCATTAGGACTTTCTTGTATTACGTACTCAAAATTACATCCCCATTGCGTTCCATTTCCTAATAATCTTTTAAAAGCTTCCTGATCTTCTGGCGTGGTTATTATTAAAATATCTCTTATTCCAGCAAGAAATAGTACAGATAAAGGATAATAAATCATCGGTTTATCATATATAGGCATTAATTGCTTGCTTATACCTTTAGTTATTGGATATAAGCGAGTTCCAGAACCACCTGCTAAAACTATTCCTTTCATTTATTGTAAAATTTTAAGATGGGGTAATATTAAATCTTTTTCTGATAAAATGCGATCCTTTTCCTCAAGAAGCCAATCAATTCTTAATTTAGGATCATCATATCTTATCCCTCCCTCAGCTTCTTTATTATAATAATTATCACATTTATACATTACAATAGCTTGTTCACTTAAAACAGAAAACCCATGAGCAAAACCTTTGGGAATATACAATTGCATCTGATTTTCTTCATTTAATATTGCTCCAACCCATTGTAAATAGGTATTAGATTCTGGTCTCAAATCTACTGCAACATCTAAAACTTCTCCTTTTATAACTCTAACTAATTTTGACTGTGCTGCAGTTCCTTTTTGAAAATGAAGTCCTCGAATGGTCCCATAAACTGAAAAAGATTGATTATCTTGAACAAAATTACCATCCGCACCTGTTAAAGATTCAAACTGAAACTTATTAAAGCTTTCAAAAAAATAGCCTCTTTCATCTTTGTAAATGGTAGGCGTCAATAAAAAACAGCCTTTTAATTTTGTTTCTTCTGCCTTCATCTGTTTTTATATTGCTGTTCATAATATTTTAGGTAAGATCCACTGGTGACTTGTTCAAGCCATTCAGTATTGTCCAAATACCAATCCACTGTCTTCTCTAAACCCTCTTCGAATTGAAGACTAGGCATCCATCCTAAATCTTCTTGAAGTTTGGAAGAATCAATGGCATAACGAAAATCATGACCTGCTCTATCTGGCACAAAGATAATCAGCTTTTCAGATGTTCCTTCTGGTCTTTCTAGTTTTTTGTCCATAATAGAACAAAGTAATCTTATTAAATCAATATTTTTCCACTCATTGTGTCCACCAATATTATAAGTGCTGCCTGTTGCCGCTACATGAAAAAGCAAATCTATCGCTCGAGCATGATCCTCAACGTATAACCAGTCTCTAACATTATTCCCTGCTCCGTAAATTGGAATTGATTTATTATTTTTAATATTATTTATCGCTAATGGAATCAATTTTTCGGGGAAATGATTAGGACCATAATTATTGGAGCAGTTTGATATAATACAATCCATTCCATAAGTATCTTTATAAGATCTAACAAAATGATCTGCACTTGCCTTTGATGCAGAATAAGGACTATGTGGGTCGTAGGAAGTTGTTTCTAAAAACATACCCTCATCGCCTAAGGCTCCATAAACTTCATCAGTTGAAATATGATAAAAACGGTGTTTATGATATTGACCTTTCCATGCTTCTCTTGCACAATTTAAGAGTGCAACAGTACCTAATACATTTGTCTGAACAAAGTCTAATGGTGCAACAATACTTCGATCCACATGACTTTCTGCAGCCAAGTGAATAATACCATCTATTTGATATTTCTTAAAAAGATGGGATAAAAAATCAATATCACAGATATCTCCTTTTTCAAAAATATAGTTTGGAGCATCTTCTATATCACTTAGGTTAGCTAAATTACCTGCATAGGTTAATTTATCTAGGTTAATTACAGTATAATCAGGATATTTAGTTACAAATCTCCTTACTACGTGTGATCCAATAAATCCTGCACCACCAGTAATAATAATATTCTTTTTCATTTATTAATGAGCAGGAGTATGTAGAATATCAGCAAACTCAGTAGCTGCTGTTTCTATTTGGTTTACTCCCTTATTAATTTTGGCATTTAAAAAACTATAAGCTAAATATGCTACTAATCCAATAATTAAACCAGCTGCAGAAGTCACAAGCTTAGTATAAATACCACCAGCAAGTGATTCGATTTCAAATCCTTGATGTTGGATATCATAAAATAGAATAATCATACCTGCAATGGTACCTAAGAATCCAAATATTGGGGCTACACCTGCAACTACCGTAAGTGCACCTAAATTCTTTTCCATTCCGTACAATTCAAGTCTTCCAGCATTCTCCATTGTTTTTTCAATATGGTCTATTGGCTTCCCTATTCTACTAATACCTTTAGCTATAACTCTTGGAGTAGAAGCATCGAAATTATTACATAACTGTTGCGCTCCATTTAAATTCCCTTCAACAATCTTCTCCTTCACCCTATCCATAAAATCAGCAGGTGTGTTCAGCATCTTTCTCAAGGTAATATATCTTTCGAAGAAAACCCACACTGCAATAATGCTACAGATAAAAAGAGGAAACATTAAGACACCTCCTTCTTTTATCAAATACCATAAAGACAATGTACTCGAACCATTAGAACTATTTACTGGAATAGCAGGAGCCACAGCTTGTGCAGTATCTACGGTAGCTTGAAGAAGCAAAGGATATAAACTCATTTTTTATAAATTAAACATTAGATAAAAGCAAAAATAAAAAAAAATAGGTAAACTTGTCCAATTTACCCATTTTATTAATTTTTAGCAAAATTGCTTAGTTAAAATCTTAAACTATTTCTACAAGTTCAATATCAAAAACTAAATCTTTACCTGCTAGAACATGATTTGCATCTAATACAACAGATTCTTCTTTAATTTCTGTAATCACTACTGGAAATACATTACCTTGATTATCACTTAAGTGCATTTGCATTCCAACTTCTGGAGCAGCACCTTCAGGAAAATCTGTCTTTGGGAATTCGATAAAATTTTCAGCATTAGCTGCACCATATGCTTCTTCTACAGGAATATTAACAGTTTTTTTATCTCCAATTTGCATACCTACTAATGCATTGTCAAAACCCAAAATAACTTGACCTTCACCCACTACAAATTGTAAAGGTTCACGTCCTTCTGAACTGTCAAATGTTGTACCGTCAGTTAATTTTCCGTGATAATGTACCTTTACGGTATCACCTGTTTTCACTTGTGCCATAAAATATTATTTAATTTTAAAATTTATTTGGAGATGCGAAGGTATTTGTTTATTTCTTATTGACCAATTTTAGAACTATTAAAAATCTTAATTTATTGAAACTTTAAAAATTTTTAACAGCTTTAAAGCACATCAATCTGATAGCATTTATGAATCTCCTTATTTCTAAAATCTTCAGGAATCGTTGCTAAACTAATATCCTTAACATTCTTCATTCTGAGTTTAGAAAAAATAGGTTTAAAATTCCGAAAATTATTTGAAAAATATATTCTTGCTCCCGGCGCACAATGTTTTAATAAGAAATGCAACATAGTGGGATGATCTCTTTGAGTATCCCAAGTTCCTTTCATACTTTTACTATTGCTAAAGCTTGGCGGATCTACTATTATTAAATCGTATAATTCTGTGGTTGATAATTTTAGAAACTGCATTACATCTGACTGTACAAATAGATGACCATCTAATGGTAAATCATTTAATTTAAAGTTTTCAATAGCCCACTGAAGATAAGTCTTCGATAAATCCACAGTTGTCACCAAACTTGCACCTGCTTTTGCAGCATAAACAGAAAATGAACCGGTATAACTAAAAAGGTTAAGCACTTTTTTCCCTTTAGCTTCCGTAAGAAATCGAGTTCTTAAGGGTCGATGATCCAAGAACAAGCCCGTATCTAAATAATCTGTCAAATTAACTTTAAAATTCAGTCCATTTTCTTGAACAATAATAGATTGTTGTTGGCTATCAAGTTTTTCATACTGCTCCGCTCTTCTGGACAATATTTTCCGTTGCTTAAAAAACAAATGTTCTATAGGAACATTCAAAATATCTGTTATTTTCAAAGCAACATCTTCAATTTGATAGCATTCTATCTTATTGGATTTTAAAGAACTATACTCTGAACAATGAACATATTCACCATAAATCTCTATACAAAATGGGAATTGAGGAATATCATGGTCATAAAGTCTATAACACTGTATATCTTTCCTCTTTGCCCATTTCGACCATAATTTAAAATTCTTTTTCAGTCGATTCTCAAATTCCTCCATAAAAACAACCTAATCTAAATATAGACTGAAAGTATCGCCTCTTAAACCAATTCGCATCGCTTCTAATGGAATCACTTCCAATGGCGCAATATTACCTAAGTTTACATTACATCCTAATAATTTCAGAAAATATACTTGCTGTGCTTTTTGAGGAGCTTCCCAAATTATTTTTTCAGAAGGAATTTTAGTCAAAATTTCTTGGACCAAACCTTCTCTCACCTCTCCGGTTCCACGATAAATACCAATATTCCCTGCTTCCCTAGCTTCAGCAATTACCTTAGAAGATCCAGCGTCTAGTTCGCTTTGCATTTGTTGAATCCATTTATAGGGAGGCATTACATTTGTTGCATCCTTACTACCTACTTCAGAAAAAACAGTAAACCCTTCTTTTGCAAATCGTTCTATATGTTTACATTTTTCTTCGTGAGCAATTTCTAATGATCCATCAGAAATCTCCACATATTGCATCCCATAATCTTTAAGCGCTGCGATATAATCTTCAATCTGATTGCGAACTAAAAATGCTTCAAACAAGGTCCCTCCAAAGTAGATAGAAATATTTGCTTTTCTATAAACTTCTATTTTTTCTCTTAAATTCGGAGTAACCATCGCGGTACCAAAACCAAATTTAACCACATCAATATAAGGACTAGCGATAGATAGAAATTGTTCAACCTCACTTTTGCTCATTCCTTTATCCATGACCATCGTCCAACCATTACTACGAGGCGCAACAGTACGCTCTGGAATTTGAGATAAATTAAAATTAACCATTATTAATCTATATTTTAAGTGCAAAAGTAAGCTTAATTTAAAAATTAAAATACCATATCTTCTAAAATTTGATTTTTTTAATGATTAAAGTGATTATAGACAAAATGAAGATCAATAATCAAGAGTGCCTTATTCGGAATTAATGCTAAATTCCTTTCGTTTCTTTCCTCCTTATATCAAGAATATATAAATTTTGATTTACTTAAAACTAATATTGTTTTTTGAATAATCATTTTTAACTTTGACACTTATGTTAGACCGAAAAATTGCCCCAAGTATTCAAAATGCCATTGACTTTGACTATAAACTTCAAAAGTGTGAACTAACTGTTTGTCCCAATAATATTCCTATTTATTGGCTTCAGGCAGGTGCTCAAGAGGTAATAGAAGTTAGTTTTATTTTTAATGCAGGAATAATTTACGAACCACAGACAGCAGTAGCCCAAGCTGTGGCTGCCTTACTTAGAAATGGTACGAGCACTCATTCTTCTTTCGATATCAACAAAGCGATAGAACTTTATGGTGCTACTTTAAAAGTAAGCGCAAACAATGACTATGCGTTTGTAAGCCTATATTGTCTCAGCAAAAAAGCAGAAAAGATCTTGCCCACAATTTTTGAAATTCTTACAGATGCTATTTTCCCTGAAGAAGAATTACAAATTTATCAGCAAAATTCAATTCAGAAGCTTATGGTAAATTTACTACAAGCCGACTTTGTTGCCAATAGAAATATAGATGCGATGCTTTTTGGTAAAAATCATCCGTATGGAAGATTTACCGAACAAAAGGACATTGAAGCTTTAAATTCTGAAATGCTTAAAAATTTCCAAAGGAATCATTTCAATGCGGACAACTGTAAAATATTTGTCGCTGGAAATTTTGAAAATTCTGTTTTGGAGTCGATTATTAATATTTTCGGAAAAACTAAATGGAATAACACAAATTATAAAATAAATAAAAATAAAATTAATTTTAGCCCTGATTTAAACCATATTAAAACTATTGAAAATGACCCAAATGGCGTTCAGGCTTCCATCAGAATGGCGAGACAAATACCAAACAGAAAGCATGAAATATTTTCTGAAATATTTGTTTTGAATTGCATATTTGGTGGATACTTTGGTTCAAGATTGATGGCGAATATTCGAGAAGACAAAGGCTATACCTATGGTATCTTTAGCAGTATTTTTAGCTACCAAAATGCAGGTGTCTTTTTAATAGGCTCTGAAGTAGGCAAAGATGTTGCCGAAGTTTCCTTATTTGAAGTGAAGAAAGAAATGGAAATCATGAGGAACACTTTGGTTTCAGAAGAGGAGTTATTGTTAGTGAAAAATTATCTTTTAGGGAGTTTATTAGCTGATTTAGAAGGACCATTTTCAATTCTTCAAAGATGGAAAAGCCTTATTCTCAATAATGAAACGGAAGAAAATTTTTATAAAAATATTGATATTTATAAAAATATCACAGCGGAGCGTATCCAAGAGCTTGCACAAATGTATTTAATTCAAGAGGACTTTCATGAATTAACAGTGATCTAAAACAAAAGAGTCGAAATGAGTAGTTCCACTCTTTTGTTTTTTTTAGCTGACTGGTCCAGAAAAATAGCTTCGATATAGCTTTCCCGCTCTCTTAAAATTTTCCTCTTGTGTGAAAAGCGCATCTTGAATCTCATAAATGACTTTGCTCCTATAGTCTTTTGGTGCGAGGTAAAGATTTGCAGGAAAAACAGCCGCAATTTCTATGATGTTAATTCTCTTATCATTTTCTACATCAAAACTTTGGATTGCTTCAATTTCGTGGTCAAAAAATGCGAAGCAATAGACATAGTCCAAATAAGGGAAATTAGTATCAACTATTTCGGCTTTTACTCTAAATACTGACACTCTCAAACATGCTTTAGTAGCGATTATTAAGCGCTTCTACCAAACTATGCAACAAGCGGTTTCTGGAAAAATCATCTTCAATAGCAATTCTTGTAATACCATTTTTCAGATGCCACAGGATTTTCCAAACCATAAATTCAAGAAACGCAAACCACAAGCAAAATATCTCTCTTCTTCCAATCATCAAATCCGTTGTGACGCGCAAACTTAGCTTTTCTAATTCCTTCTTTACAGCCAATTCTTTCTCGATGTGCATGTTGCTGACTGGCATGGTCGGTTACAATCATAGTAAGAGACAAAACAATTTTATAATTTGCCATGTGGAATATAATATTATTTTGTGAAAATTTACAAAGAAAAAAAATAATTTTGTGAAGAGTTAGGGTATTTTGGCTTTTTTGCGTCCTATACCAAAGAAAGAGTGTAGATTTTTACTTTTTCGCTACTAATTCTAGGCTATTTAAAACGAGTTATTTGCTGAAATATTGAGTTTTGAACAAACATATTATGATTATTTTGAGGCTCTGCATCGGTACGCCTTCACTATTGTTATGGATAATGATCAGGCAATGGATATAGTGCAGGATGCTTTTGTGAGTTATTATGAAAAAATGAAAAGTAGCCATCAAATTGTACATGTGCGCGCTTATCTTTATAAATCCGTTTACAATAAGGCACTTACCACCATTAAAAAGCAAAAGACCGCCCGAAAACGAGGTGAAGAGATTACTTATTTGGCTTCAAAATCCAGTAATGCTCAAGACAAAATTATTGAAGATGAGGAAAAAGTGCGAATGGAAAGGATAATGGAAAACGCATTAAGCTTACTAACGGATCAAGTAAAAACTGTATTTATGAAGAGTCGTTTGGATGGAAAAAAATATCGAGAAATTGCAGCGGAAATGGATCTGTCTATCAAAACGGTGGAAGCACATCTTTCAAAAGCATTAAAAATAATTAGAAATTACGTTAAAGAAAACGAACACTTACTTAGTCTAACTTCAATATTATTCTTGTATGAACTATTCATTTGATAAATCGATGCTGTTAAAGTATTTTTTGGGACTAGCAAGTTCCGAAGAGGCTATAGCATTGGAAAATTGGCGGAAGGAATGTAGGGAGAATGATGAATATTTTCAGGAGATCTGGAAAACTTGGAGCATTGAAAATGATTATCAGCTACCGCCTTTGACTGATTCATGGCTTAAAGTAAAAGCAAGGGTCGAACAATCGAGTCCTGTTTCTAATTTGAAAATAAATAGGCTGAATTTCAAGTCTTGGCTTACTTATGCGGCTATGCTTTTGATATTATTGTCTGCAGGTTATTGGTGGACAACTTCCACTTCAAAGGAAAAGCAAAAGGAATTTGTTTTTGAAATTAGAGGTAAAGTTTATGAGTTCGCACCCAATGCTAGTTTTGTTTTGGATTCCAATAGTGTCTTGAGGCAAAGTCTTTCTAAAAACGAAGAAAATTATTTTCAGCTGCGAGGTGGGGCGTCTTTTGAGTTCAAAAATTCGCAGCCAGACTTTAGATTGAGACTAGCTACTGGTTTGAATTTGCGCGATATTGGCACAAGATTTAGCGTAAAAGGAAATAATCTTGAATCGAAGATAATTGTATTCTCTGGTGCTGTAGAGGTTTGGAATGAATTGGAGAGAAAAATAATTTTAAAGAACCAAACTCTAGCTTATTCAGCGGCTAACAAACAGTTTATTATAGGAGATAGACGAGCCAATTTCAACTTTGAGGATGAAAAACTTGAGGCGGTTTCCGAAAAAATCTCAAGCTACTTCGATGTGAAAATTAACTACTCCAACTTGAATCTACAAGAGAAAATGATTACCTTGAAAGCCGATGGTATTAGTTTGGAGGAAACATTACAAATCGTGGCTGCTACCTTGGCCATAAACTATAAAATTGATGAAAGTAAAAACAACATTACCCTCTACCCTTAGAAGTGTTTTAATAGTGCTGTTTTTTTTCAAAGCAACACCAAATTTGTTTGCACAAAAGCCTTTGTTGGTGCAGAATATAAGCTTTAGTGCTACCAAAATGACTTACACGCAATTAGCTAAGGAAATTAAACAACAGTCCGATATAAATGTAGCTTTTAATGCTGAATCCATTAAGAGTAATGGGATTGTGCAGTTGCCAAAAGCTAGTTTGACTGTGAAGGAATTGGCTGCATTTCTATATAAGAATTATGGTATTTCTTCACAATTTATTGGTCGAACCATAATTCTAAAAGCTAGTTCCACTTCAAAAATAGTAAATAAACAGACAAAGGAAACTAAGAAAAAGAGATTATCACTTCTACCGAAAAAAGCATCTAAGTCTAAGCAAAAAATAGAAGAGCAAGCTATAGAAGTCGCAAAAGTAGAACCCAAATCTACATGGGTAGTTCCCAGAAAGATAATCCTACAAGATTTTGAAAGCTTAGACACAATTTATTCTTTTCCCGACACACTAAGTCTTTCTGACACATCAATGGCATTGATTTTAGCCCAATTTGCCATGAATGATCCAGATTATCGTTTAGATCCATATAGGAGATTGACCGATCCTGACATTATCACTTTTTCTCCGCCTTTTTGGGAAAATTTCAAATTCGGATTTCAGTTTTTTGCCGATGACTATTTTTATGCTAATCCTGCGATAATTCTAGGTTATATGCATTTTAGCGTAATGGGGCGCTTTGCGACAAACGGAGCTGCGTCTCATTTTAGATATGGTGTTCAATATACCTTACCAATCAATGAAAAGTTGAGTTTGTCGCTTTGGAGTGATTATGGAAACGTGAAGCTTAATCGTGATTTGAATTGGACGTTTTCAAGATTCATCCCGGATACAACTCTACAAGGAGGTGGAACAACAATATTTATTGATACTAGCATTTCCTATAAATTACAAAGTGGCGTATTGAAGCTTGGATTAAATGCTAATTATGAAATAGTTCCAAACTTTGAATTGTTTGGTGGAATTGTTTTTAATAGAGCTATAAATGTTGTCTATTTTGGAGGTGAAAAGTTGGCGCCCAATTTATTTTTACCAACAACAGCACCTCTAAGAAAAGAAGATTATTTGCTTTTGCCATCTCGAGTTTCTATAGGTCGTCCATTAACTTTTAATAATTCAACTAATATCCAAACCACTTTCGGACTTCAACTTGGATTACGTTTTTATTTTTTCAGAAAAAATTTTGAAAATTAATTAGGGTATTTTTGTGATAGCCTGTCTTATCCGTAAATATACTTAATTATTCAAGCCTTAAAATTTCATGTTATGTTTAAAAAATTATTTTTCAGTATTGTTTGTTTAGCTGGCTCAGGAATGCTAAGTCAAGCTCAAACACCCACTTTGACATCCTTCTATCTAAGTGGAGATTCGTGTTCATTTAACCCGACGACTACAATCTACAACTTACACGCAAACGTCAGTTCTTCAAATGGTAGTCCTAACAGTTCAGTAACGTATTATTGGGGTGATGGAACTTCTAGCGCAGCGACTACAAATCAAAATTATCACTATGCAACCCACACTTATGCTTCACCAGGAACTTATACAGTAGCAGCAGTACTTTTGGAAAATGGGGTCCCTGTTGACACCTTAATGGAAACAGCAAAATCCTTTTGTTCAACGGTATTGGGACAGCTATATAAAAGGGCAGATGCCAACTGTTTTCGAGATCCATTGACTGAACCAATAGTAAATCTCCCTGTTCAAATTCAAGTTTTGAAGTCAGGAGTTCCTGTGGACACTATTTCGGTTACTAATGGCTATTTCTACCATTCTATCGAGAGTGCCGATCTAACTTCAGTTTTCTCACTAGTCCCTATTGGAAGCAACCCAACCGCAACTTTAGCATGCCCTACTAACGGTTATGATTTCAAATTTGACACCTTAAGCTATAATAATCAATTAGGGTTCCAATTTGGATATGACTGTAACGTTAGCACGGCATTTGATCTTTCAGTTACCGGTCAAGGATTCTTTAGACCTGTTGCAAATTCATACATTAATCTTGCTCCTCGAAATACTTCATGTTCAGGAAATGCTGCTACTTTGACTCTGAATTTAAGTCCCAAATATAGTTTTGTGAGTGCAACAACAGCCCCAACAACTATTTCTGGGAACATTTTGACTTGGAATATAAGTAATTTGAGCAATACGGATTTGCCATACATTAACATAACACTCGACCCAGTCGGTATCCTAACTTTAGGCGATACGGTAATGAATTTAGTAACAATCACTCCGACAACTGGAGATGTAAATCCAGGTAACAACACATTCCAGATAATTGATTCAATTAGAGCATCATTTGACCCTAACGAAAAACATGTTAGTCCAATGACTACCGTTGAGCCTGGACAAAAATTGACTTACACCGTGAATTTTGAAAATCTAGGAAATGATACTGCGTTTAATATTCATATTTTAGACACCCTTTCTAGCTTTGTTGATCCAAGTACGTTTAAGGTTGTTACCAGTTCTCACACTTCAAATGCTAGAATTATCAACAACGGAACAAATTCTGTTTTGAAAGTAGAATTTCCGAACATTTTGTTGGCAGATGCTAGTCATCCAAAAACAAACAAAGGTTTTGTGACCTATGAAATCAACGCAAAATCAACTATTCCTTTGAATACTATTATTGAAAATACAGCTTCTATTTATTTTGATATTAATCCAGCTGTAGTAACAAACACAACAAAAAACAAATATGCTCAAGGTACTGGAATCAAAAACCGAGGCACTTCAAATGTTTTGAAAGTATATCCCAATCCAGCTAAAGAGTCATTATTTATTGAAGGGTTAGACCATTTCAAAGAGGTGAATATTCTGAATTTAATAGGTCAAATGATTCAGACTGAATCGGTGAAGAAAGGAGCAACTTCTGTTTCAATCGCTCAATTGCCAACTGGAATTTATTTCATTCAAGCGAAAGGTAAGGATGGAATATACAGACAAAAGTTCGTGAAAGAATAGGATTGAAATTTTAATTTTCACATAATCATAAGGCCGTTTTCAATGATTGATCACGGCTTTATGATTTCATTTTATTTTAAAATTAAACTAAATGAAATATTTATTTTAATTTTTCTAAATTAGCTTCTAAGAAATTTGTTTATAGAAAAATGTGTATTTTATTTTTTCCATATAATTATTTCTAACAAAATTTAGTTCCTTCAAAGTGTTATTCATTGAAAGTTTTTATCCATATAGAATGGTTTATGTGAATAACACAAACATTGGCACTTATTTTAAGGCAAAGTTTGTGAGAATTTAGTTTCGTTGATTCTTTAAATTGACATATTGAATAAATGTAATACTTTCTGTTCATGAACACACTTCCGGTTAAGAAAAGAACGGATTCTTGATGGAGGATTGCTCTGCGCATTCTTAAAGTTCTTTTGTAGTTCCTGTTGAGTCGTTCTATCAAATTAGGGTGTAGATCATTCTTCTTATAATTATTTCGTAAGCTAAATAGTTGAATTATAAAACCTATCGATTTGCTATAATGATGATCAATAATGAAACGGAAGAACCTTTTTATAAAAATATCACAGCGGAGCGTATTCAAAAGCATGTACAACTGTATTTAATTCAAGAGGACTTTCATGAATTAACAGTGATCTAAAACAAAAAAGTGGAACTTCGCAGTTCCACTCTTTTCTATTTTTTAAACATTCCTAAAATATCATCCATAACATTCCCATCTTTATTTTTATCTAAGAATCCGGTAACCATTCCAATAAGACCACCTGATCCAAAGCCTCCAGCAGTCGCTTGTCCACCACCGCCAACTAAGCTACCTAAAAGATCGCCTAGTCCACCTGATTTACTTACATTGTTTTGCTGTTTTTGCTTACTTAAATAGCTCATTACTATAGGTGCTAACATTGCAAGAATTGGACCAATTTTAGCCAAACTAATACCTGAAGATTTAGCTACTCCATTTTGAACATCTTCAACTTGATTTCCAAAGATATGACCTAAGATACCAGATCCATCTTTTTGTGCAGCATCTGCATTTCCAAAAAATCCTTGAATATTATCCAAAACATTAGGGTTATGATTGCCTAAAGCGTTAAACAAAGATTCTGCTCCTTGCTCATTCTGAGCATTTTTGCCTAATCCTCCAAGAATCATAGGTAAAGCTGCTTGAACAGCTGTTGCGGCTTGTGCTTGATCTAAACCAAATTGTTTGGAAACATTACCTATAATTTCATTTCCAACATCGCCACTTAATAAATCATTTATATTCATAATATTTTTATTTTAAATTATTAGCAATATTATTTTGATGGGTAAAACTAATAAGATTTTACTATATATTTGGTTATAATATAGTTAATGTCTAATTTATTTTCTACCAAAGCTTATATCATTTTTTAAAGTTTCAGGCAGTTCAGGTAAATCTCTTCTAGCGACTAAGAAAGAGTTTAATTCTGCCAACTCTCTAAACACCACATGACTTTCAGCAGCAGCTCTTAAATAACCTGCTCCGGTACTTCCTCCTGTACCGACTCTCTTACCAATAGCTCTTTGCACCATATGTACATGACGGTAACGCCACATAGACATTTGCTCATCTACTTGCAATAATTTATCTAAAATTTCGAAAGGCAACTGCAATAAAGGATAATCTCTGTATAATAAAATAAATAAAGCATTTTTCATTGCTAAAGGACTTAACCTATGACCTTCCAAAGATTTTTCTTGAGATCCGAAGATGGAATCAAATGCTTCCAAATTAGTTTTTTCACTATCCAATAAACTATTAGAATATGTATCCCTATAAAGTGTCCAAAACTCTTCTTCTGAATTCCAGTATCTTTTATCACTAGCAAAAGGCATGCGCTCTAACCAGCCATTTAATAAAACAATTAATGACTCTTCTTTTTCAGCATCTTTAACTCGTTTAATATCACCTTCATTTAGTTGTGAAATATAATATTGTTGTCCATGGCGACTGGTGTATTCAAGACCAAGAGAAGCTTCTAATATCTTAAATTGTATACTTTGAAAACCGGAAGCAGGACGCAATAAATCTCTAAAATCAAGAAAATCTAATGGTGACATGGTTTCTAAAATAGTAAGCTTGGAAACCAACATTTCTAAAATCAAAATCACCCTATCCAGACGTGTGTTAATATTGAAAATATCTGGGGAATTATCAGCTACATTTGGTTGTTTAAAAATATCACGTATAATATTTACTTCATGTAATATTTGTTTAAACCAAAGTTCATAAGATTGATGAATGATAATAAACAGCATTTCATCATCAGCCTTAATGCCTTCTTTTTTGCTCTCTAGTTCTTGAGCATTTAAGATTTTGTCTAACTGTAGATATTCACTATAATAGACGGGGGGTCTGTTCTCTAATTTCATTTCAAATAAATTTTAAAGTTTAAAATTACTTATTTAAAATAAAATTGTCAAGCTTTTTTTAAACCTTAATTTAAATACTTTCCAACTATTGGCATTCTTCTACCAGAACCAAAAGATTTTGGAGACACTCGAATAATCGGACAGAATTGATTTCGCTTATATTCATTCCTATTGATCATTTTCAAAACTCGAAATACCATATCTGCCTCAAAACCCATATCAATCAAATCTTTAGGTCCTTTTCTCAATTCAACATTTTGATAAATCAATGGATCTAAGATGGAATAATCGGGTAAACTATCACTATCTTTCTGTCCGGGTCTAAGCTCAGCAGAAGGTGGCTTTGTAATAATATTTTGAGGAATAATCTCCTTGTCTTTATTAATAAATTTACACAATTCATACACTTGCGTCTTATAAACATCCCCTAAAACGGAAAGTCCACCAGCCATATCACCATACAAAGTTCCATATCCTACAGCTAATTCACTTTTATTTGAAGTGTTTAAAAGTATATAATTAAATTTATTAGCTAAAGCCATTACCAAATTCCCTCTCGTTCTTGCCTGAATATTTTCTTCTGTAACATCAAAAGCTAAGCCTTCAAACAATTTGCTTAAGCTATTTTCGAAGGCATCATATATGCTTTTTATAGGAATAATATCATATGGATTACCTAGATTTTTACAAAGTTGTTCCCCATCTTCTACTGAATGTGTCGTTGAGAATTGAGAAGGCATTAAAACAGTATAAACATTTTCACTACCTAATGCAGCACTTGCAAGAGCAATAGTCAAAGCACTATCCACACCTCCTGAATTAGCCACAATTGCATTTTTAAAGCCCATTTTTTTAAAATACTCTTGAATACCCATTACTAAGGCATTATAAATTCTATCAATATTCAAGCTTGAATCCAAATCCTCAGGTGTGAATGAGCTTGTTGGTAAAGTATGTTCAGCTTTTAATATATCTCCTACAAGTTTTCCTTTTTCAAAATTCACTTCTAATACATCTTCCTGAAAATACTTCCCTTCTTGTAAAATATTTCCATATTCATCAGCAATAAGTGAGCCACCATCAAAAATCACCTCTGTTTGAGCACCTATCGTATTACAGTACAACATTGGTAAATTATATTTTTTGCAATTTTCACGAACAACCCAATATCTATCTTCAATATGTGTATAATCAAAAGGAGATGCCGTGAGATTAATCATAATATCCGGGCTTTGACTGATTAGTTTATCCATTGGAGTAAACTTATACATAGAGTCTGGCTCCATATCCCAAATATCTTCACAAATTGTAACCGCTAATTTATAACCTTTAAAAGGAACAACATTCCAATCAAAAGAAGATTCAAAATATCTGTATTCATCAAAAATATCATAATTAGGTAATAAGGTTTTATTGATGACCTGTTTTACTTTTTTATCTTCAAGAAAATAAGCACTATTGAACAAGTTCTTACCCTCAATTATTGGATTTCGGCTAGGAGCTCCTATCAGAATAGCTATACCATCTGCCTCCTGAGCTATGGTGTCAATTGCTTCTAAGCATTCTTCAATAAAGCTATCAAACTCTAATAAATCTTTAGGAGGGTACCCACAAACTGTTAGTTCAGAAAAAACCACTAAGTCACCGCCTTTAAGCTTAGCTTTTATTATAGCATCTATAATCTTTTTAGTATTATTAGCAATATCTCCAATAATATAATTCTGTTGAACTAAAAATACCTTCATTTTCTGAAAATAATAATTTTTAATGAACCTAAGTTATGATTTACTCATTAATAAAAGGCATAGAAAATCAAATAAATGTTCCTCTATGCCTTTGTCTATTAATATTTATTGTATTAAGTAAGGTATGCTGAATACATCCAAACTAATTTTTCCTGATCACGGATATAGTCACTCATAATCGCATTCGTCCCTTCATCTCCTGCTGCTTCTGATTCGTCTAGAAGTGTTCTTTGCAACCCAATTATTGTTTTAAGAGATTCTACAATAGTTTTAACGCATTTATCACCATCATTTACTTCTTTAGTTTCTTTGAGCGTTGATACTTCGTTATAACTACTGTAATTATGTTCTGGCGCATATCCTAAGGTCAAGATTCGTTCTGCAATTTCATCGATCTTTATTATTAAATCATTGTAAAGCTCTTCGAATTTAACGTGTAATACAAAAAATTTATCACCCTTGATATTCCAATGAAATCCTCTTACGTTTTGATAAAATATTGAATAATTTGCTAATAAATCATTTAAATGTTTAGCTAAATCTTCTGCTTTTTTTTGGTTTAAACCAATTGCATTTGTTGCCATATTCATTCTTTTTTTAAATGTTCAAAAATTATTGAAAACTAATTAACTCGATTTCAAAAATCAAAGTACTATTAGGTTCAATATGAGATCCTACTTGACGATCGCCATAGGCCAAATGAGATGGAATATAAAAACGAAACTTACTTCCGGGGCTCATTAATTGTACTCCTTCCGTCCAGCCAGAGATGACTCTATTAAGCGGAAATGTGGCTGGCTGTCCTCTTAGAATAGAACTATCAAAAACAGTACCATTAATAGTAGTACCAATATAATGACAAGTCACACTTGATTGTGCCGTTGGATGTGCACCTTCACCTTCCTGAAGCACTTCATACTGTAATCCACTATCCAAACATACAATATTCGGCTTATTTTTATTAGCCTCTAAAAAATCTATTCCACCTTCAAGATTCTTCTTAGCTTTTTCGTCTTTTCTTTTTGATAAAAAATCTGCAATTCCCATTATTATTTATTTTTCTGTAACAATTTTAGCAATATTAACACAAACTTCAGTTGCCTTTTGCATATCCTGCACACTACAATATTCTTCTTTTGAGTGAATACCCATTTCTCCAGTAAAAATATTTGGACAAGGAAGACCAATAAAAGATAACCTTGAACCATCTGTACCACCTCTAATACTAATTCTTTGAGATGTTATTCCAGCTTGCTTGTAAGCTTTTTCTGCTATTTCCATTACCTTAGGATGTTGGTCCAAAATCTCTTTCATATTTCTATATTGTTCTTTTACAATAAAGTCATATTTAGCACCCGGGTGTCTGGTAACTACCTCTTTAAGAATGTATTCTAATCGGGTTTCATATTCAGATAACTTTGAAGTATCATGGTCACGTATAATGAAGTTCATACTTGTCATTTCTGCATTACCCTTAATATTCACAGGATGTATAAAACCTTCCTTATCACTTGTTGTCTCCGGACTCCAAGCATCTTTTGGTAAAGCATCTAGAAACTCTCCAGCAATTTTAATAGCATTTAATAAAATACCTTTGGCATAACCAGGGTGTGCACTTACACCGTGGATATTAATGGTTACTCCATCAGCGGAGAAGCTCTCACCTTCTAAATGGCCTCTTTCTCCTCCGTCAAGTGTATAACCAAAATCAGCATTCAATCTTTTCATATCTACCGCATCTACACCTCTTCCTACTTCCTCATCAGGGGTAAATAATATTCTAATCCTACCATGTTTCACTTCTGGATGTTCCATTAAGTATTGTGCTGCATCCATAATTACAGCTACTCCTGCTTTATCATCAGCACCCAATAATGTTAAACCAGATGCCGTAATAATATCATCTCCAATTCTTTCTTTTAAATAAGGATGCTTTTTAGAGGAAATTACAATATTTTCATCATCTGGGAGTACGATATCAGACCCATCCCAATTTTTATGTAATATTGGTTTAACGTTTGTACCACTACAATCTGGAGCGGTGTCTACATGAGCACAAAAGCAAACAGTTGGTACTTCATAGTCAATATTTGAAGGAATAGTAGCATAAACATATCCATGTTCATCTAATTCAGCATCTGTTATCCCGATGGATTTCAAATCTTCTACTAGAATTCTGCTCAGGTCTTTTTGCTTTTCAGTACTAGGCTGAGTATCCGAAAAAGGATCACTTTGAGTATCAATTTGTACATAACGCATTAATCTTTCAGCAGAAGAGAAGTTGTAATTGTCCATAAGTTAAAATATTATTTTATTAATGATTGAGAAAATCAGTCCTATTTTTTGAATAGAATATTAACAAAATTAAGAATTTTTTTCTTTTAATGATGTTAAATCAAGATTCTGTTAATTTTAAATTTTAAAAATACTATTCCTTAACATTACTTATAAATAACTCAATTTTAAAAAAATAAATGAATTTTATGTAATATTTTATCTCTTAAACTTTTAATTGTAAGACAATAATTATCTTTGTAATTATGGAAATAATTGATTGGCAAAAATGGAAGGATAGCTTAACTCTTTCTCTAAGCAAAACATTGCCGGGGACAACTGCTCATAAAAAGATGTTGCCCTTAAATAGATTGGAGACCACTTTGGAAATTGAAAATAATGCCAAACAAAGTGCAGTTATGATAATTTTATTTCCAGATGAATATCAAAAACTCAGTTTAGTTTTAATTGAAAGGACAAAGGATGGAGGTGTACATTCTGGACAGATTGCACTACCTGGAGGTAAAGTAGAGAATTTCGATCAGTCGCTTTTGGATGCGGCGATAAGAGAAACCGGAGAGGAAGTAGCATTATCTAAGGAAACATTTGAAGTAATAGGTCAATTAAGTCCCTTATATATTAAGGTAAGCAATTTTCTTGTCAATCCTTTTATAGCATTTTGCGATAATCCTCCTTCATTAAAAAAGTCAGATCACGAAGTAACTGAAATTTATACAACTGATTTAAAATTACTATTACATTCAAAGTCAATTATTCCTATTGCAGCACTTGATAAATTATGGCAAGCACCTGTTTACCAACTACCAAATAAAATAAACGTCTGGGGTGCAACTGCAATGATTCTTTCTGAACTTGAAATGATCCTTTTAGATGCAAAATTACTATAAACCTTTTAGGTACTGAAACTTCTAAAACAAATAATTTATAATCCTTATTCTTGAGAGATAAACCCTTTTAAATACATTACTTAAACAAAATAATCTTTTTGATGTAAGAGTTTTTAATAATATAAGTATAAATATTTTCTATTGGAATTTTATATAATAATTAAGACTTATTTGTTTATCTTTGCATCCAGAAGGTTAAGTGAAAAACGTTATTAATAATAATATTTTTAACAATCGTATTAGAATATGTTTAATTACTTTTGCTTCTCTTAAAACATGTTTTTAGGAATAACCAATAAATAGGAAATAATAATTAATAACAAATAAAAATAAATTGTAGGAAAGATGATGGAAACACTCACTTCAAGTCCAGTTGCCTTAACTAAAGGAGAGCACAATACAGAAAACGTTCAAATGGATTATATTGCTGTAAAAAATGCAGCTTTAACTTTAAGAGCTATAAACCATAAGTTACGTCAACAAATTGTGAAGTTATTGGACGAGAACAAAAAAATGAATGTTACTGATATTTATGTGAAATTAAGATTAGAACAATCAGTAGCATCTCAACATTTGGCTATTTTACGTAGAGCTAATATAGTAATCACTGAACGTGAAGGTAAATTTATTCACTACGTTTTAAACAAAGATCGTATTGCTAATATTTCAAAGTTTGTAAGCGACTTAATTAGTAGCGAAGAAACAACAAAATAAGTTTAGTTTTTATAAAAGAAAAGGGATAAGCAAATTTAGTTTATCCCTTTTTCTTTTATAAAAACATTATTGTACTTTTGATCTAATTTTAATTTAAACTCATGACAAGACAGATTCTTTTTGGTGTCCTTATTGTTTTAATAGCTTCTTGGTCTGCATGCGAGAAATACAAAGATCCAAAGGAGAAGGATCTAGGGCTCACACGTGAATATTGTAATGATCCCAGTGCGATAAATTATAATGATAGCTTCCCTGGTGTTCCAAATAATTCTGTTTGTATATTTCCTACAGATTTATTCGAAGGTAATTGGCATTTCCAAGATTCTGTTTTCACTCCAGATGGAACTTTTCTTAATTCAGAAACCTATATTTTAACTTTCACTGCTAAAGATCCAAGTCAAGATTCCCTCAAAAGGAAATTGACTCTAACAGGTTTATGTCCTTCCGTCAACATTAATCTTTCTGCGAACCGATATGGTTTAGCGCTAACAGATACTTTAATCCCTTATACGGATGGAGGACAATTTTTTTGCCAAAACACTGACACTATTTCGGGGCAATTTAAAGTTATAAGAGACAGCTTAAATAACAATATGAAAATAAACTTTACAATCCATGCGCCTGATAATCAGTTTCTTCATATTGGCAAAGCCATAAAACAATAAAAATGTTCACTGGAATCATCAAAAATATCGGGATTATTCATTCTATACAAAAAGAAGGAAATAATATTCATTTTACGATTCAATCCGAAATCACTTCAAAATTATCTATAGATCAGTCTGTAGCACATGATGGTGTATGCTTGACAGTAGTAAATATTAATGAAGCTGCCTATATGGTTACTGCTGTTCAAGAAACATTAGAAAAAACCAATCTTAGGCATTGGAAAATTGGGCAAGAGGTGAATTTAGAATTGGCTTTACAATTGGGTAGTTACCTCGATGGCCATATCGTTCAAGGACATGTGGATGGAACTGGAATCTGTCAGAAGCTTGAATCAGCCTCTGGTAGCCACCCAATTACCTTTAACTTCCCAGAAGAGTTTGCTCCATTAATAATTGAGAAAGGCTCTATATGTATAAATGGAGTTAGCCTAACTGCATTTAATGTGGGAAAATCAAGTTTCCAAGTCACTATTATTCCTTACACTTTTGAGCATACAGGATTTAAAAATATGAAAGAAGGTGATATTGTGAATCTAGAATTTGATTTATTAGGTAAATATTTCTTAAGAAAAATGACTCTGGAAAAACAAAGCTAGACCTCCACGCCTAAACATTATTAAAAAAAGAAATCCAAAACTTTTTCGTAAGTATTTCAATAAAATAGGAAGCAATAAAATTTTAGTATATTAATGCATTATCCCAATCCAAATACTAATCATGATAATTACTAAAACAATAAAGGTGATCCATACATATTGCTTATTCTTTTGTTGTTGATAGGCGAATAATGCAAAAATAACCCTTAATAATGGAGTAATCAATAATAATAAAACGCCAAGCATTGTAATTTGGGTTGCATCAAAAGTCTTGATACCCTCCAACAAAGCAACGAATGAAAACTTTTGAGGAATTTCAGGTAGTTTTTTAGCATCTATTATTTGTTGCCCATTTTGAAAAATAAGCAAAACTATTCCAAATAGTGAAATCCAAAATGAACTCCAAACACCAATACGTAAGGTATTGCTGATTACTAGTTCTAAATCTCTTTTTTGTTTTTGTTTTTGTTTTCGCATCATCCAATTTAATGTTGATTTGCACTAAAACTACCCGCAAAGCCATTATACATCATATATAAAGCAATAATAGCTACCAAAACTGCAAAAATCCTTTTTAATAAAGTGACATTTATTCTTGCTAAAATCTTAGCACCAATAAAAGAACCTAAAACAATCCCGATTAATACAGGTGCGGTAATAAAGGGCAATACATAACCTCCTGCAAAATAAATGATGGCACTAGCTACAGCAGTCACACCTATCATAAAATTACTCGTTGTGGTGGAAACCTTAAATGGTAGTCGCATGACATTATCCATAGCCAAAACCTTAAACACTCCACCTCCTACACCTAACAAGCCAGAAAGGAAACCCGCGACAGTCATAACCAAAGACCCAAGAAATGGATTTCGAGATCCATAAGCTTCTTCTTTACCATTTACCGGAAATGTACCATATAATTGGAACTTTTGAGCAAATGACCCTTTAATGATTGGCTCTCGATGATCAGGCTTTTTTTGTGCGGTAAGAACAGCAGTAAATATCAACACCAATCCAAATATTATACCCAAAATATCGACAGGAATATTAAACCAAATAATCACTATGGCTCCAATAATTGCACCTAATGTTGTTGCAATTTGAAGAAACATTCCTATTTCCATATTGGTATAACCTTCTTTTACATAGGCGGCAGCTGCTCCACTAGATGTACCTATAACAGAAATTAAAGAGGTAGCTACCGCATATTTCATTGGGATACCTAATATTAGAGTGAGTGCCGGAACTATAATAATACCACCACCTAATCCGGTAAGCGCACCTATCACACCAGCAAAAAAGGCTATTGCTATTAAAAGTAATGAAAAACTTAATTGGTCCATTGGGTGCAAAGCTAAATATTTCTAATAGAATATCATAAATAAGCAACAATTAATAAATAAATTTAGCATTATTAGAACATTAAAACAGGAAAGTGAATTCCTGTTGAATGAGCTTAAAGAATTAAATAAATTGGCATTTATTATATGCATTTCTAAACCATATCTTCTTTCAACAATTTAACAAGGAATAGCATCAAGAGCACCAAAAAATGATTAATTTTGTATTTCAGTTTAATGAGATCTCTCTAAACATTAATTTCACAACCTTAAAACAATTAGACAATGGACAATAATCAGAAAATCAAGGAAATGGTAAAGCAAAAATACAGTGAAATTGCTTTGCAAGATCAAGAGACCAATGCCTCTTCTTGTTGTGGTAGTGGAACGAGTAGTACTGAAGTTTATAACATTATGAGTGATGAATACGATGACTTAAAAGGTTATAATCCAGAGGCTGATTTAAAACTAGGTTGTGGGTTACCTACAGAATTTGCAAAAATAAAAGAAGGAGATACGGTTGTAGATTTAGGAAGCGGTGCAGGAAATGATTGCTTTGTTGCAAGGCATGAAACAGGCATATCAGGAAAAGTTATAGGAATTGACTTTACGGAAGCAATGATAGAAAAAGCAAGAACGAATGCCGAGAAATTAGCTTATAATAATGTAGAATTTAGACTAGGAGATATTGAAAATATTCCAATTACTGCAAATGTTGCAGATGTTGTGGTAAGTAATTGTGTGATGAATCTAGTACCTGATAAACCAAAAGCATTTGGCGAAGTATACAGAATTTTAAAAAATGGAGGACATTTCAGTATTTCAGATATTGTTCTCACCGGTGAGTTACCAGAAAGAATTAAGAATGCTGCCGAAATGTATGCGGGCTGTGTAGCTAGTGCTATCCAAAAAGAAGATTATTTACAAATCATAAAGGACGCAGGATTTACAAATCTTATCCTTCAAAAAGAAAAACCAATCATCATCCCGAATGATATTTTGAAAGATTACTTAAATGAGGATGAAATTGAAGTTTATAATTCCAATAAAAACATCATTTTTAGTATTTCAGTTTATGGTGAAAAACAAAGTAATTGTTGCGAACCTGATTGTTGTTAAACTTATGATTTTATCAGTTAAATAATAAAGAATGAATAATTTACTCATTCTAGAATCATCAAATATTTAAGGTTTATTATCTAAATAATAAAGTATTTCATAATAATGCTTGCTGATATACATTAATTACTAATGGTGTATGTCAGTAAGTATTTGTTTTTTTAAAATGATAAATATATAGTGCTACTAGATCTCAAATAGATTTGAAATCACGATCCATTTTTTGTGATGCATATCAATTAAACTATAATCCTATTTACCAAAACACACATTTTTGCTATAAGAAGTAAATAGCATTGAATTGGACAATTTTCCAAGAAATTGATCCTCATAAAAAATAATAAATGGTACATTTGTAAAATATAGCTTCAACTGAAACTATATTTTAAAGGATAGCAAATATATGCAAGAAACTTATCTTATAGACCAAACTATTGATCGCACCAGTAAGCTTACTAAAGGCGAATATGAAAACTGTCAATTTAATGCTTGTGATTTTTCAAATAATGACTTATCCACATTTCAATTTATAGATTGCACATTTACAAGTTGCAATTTCAGTATGGCAATTTTAACTGAAACTGTATTTAGAGATGTAATATTTAAAGATTGTAAAATGCTAGGACTCCGATTCAACAGTTGTAATAAATTTGGAATTTCTTTTTCTTTTGATAATTGTCAACTCAATCATTCTTCTTTTTATAAGACAAAAATCAGAAAGACCATTTTCAAAAACTCACAATTAGAAGAAACTGACTTTACAGAAGCAGATTTGACGGATTCAAAATTTGAAAATTGCAACCTATCCTTAGCTATTTTTCATCAAAGCATACTTGAAAAAGCAGATTTCCGAACGGCCTATAACTATTCTATTGATCCTGAAACAAACCGTGTTAAGAAAGCAAAATTTTCAATTTTTGGGCTTGCTGGACTTCTGGATAAATACAAAATTGAAATTGAAAAATAATTATTAAAAATAATAATTTTTATAATCCTAAGCATCTTTAAAACAAACGAAATCCATCTTTATTCGAATTGATATTCAATTACTTAACTACTACAATCACAATAAGGGTATAAGATTTCTTTAAGAATTTAAATGACAAGTCCACAAAATTGGAACATTGATTTCTTATAATAATCCCAAAAAATAATATTACATTTGCTTTAGAGGAGTTTCGATTATATGAATTAAATACGACTCCTCTTAAAGGATAACAGTGATTATGTTACATCAAATTCCCGAACTTAGATCGGTAAACCTTATTAGATATTTACAGCCTTTTCGAGAAGGAGGCTCAATGCCTGCATTGACCGAAGCAGATGATGGCTTTAAATATGTAATAAAATTCAGAGGTGCTGGACAAGGAACGAAGGCTTTAATTGCAGACTTTATTGGTGGTATCCTTGCAAAATATTTAGGACTACATGTGCCAGAGCTGGTGATTGCGAATTTAGATGAATCTTTTGGTCGAACAGAACCAGATGAGGAAATTCAGGATTTACTAAAAGCCAGTACAGGTATTAATTTAGGAGTACACTTTTTAGAAAGAGCCATAACTTTTGATCCAGCAGTAACAGAAATTGACAGTTTAACCGCTTCTAAAATTGTTTGGTTGGATGCCTACTTGACCAACGTTGATCGTACTGCTAAAAACACAAATCTATTGTATTGGAATCATGAACTTTGGCTGATCGACCATGGTGCAAGTTTATATTTTCATCATCAACTGGAAAATTGGGAGCAGATGGCTTTAAGCCCATTTACAAATATAAAAGATCATGTATTACTACCCTATGCAAAAGATATAGAAAAGATAAACAGTGAATTCCTTGCGCTATTAACGGATGAAGTTTTAAAAACGGTCGTTAATATGATTCCAGAAGATTGGCTTACGGTCTCTGAAAGTAATCTTATTAATGCTCAAGAGTTAAGGGATATTTACTTCCAGTTTTTAAAAATAAGAAGAGACAATGCTTCCATATTCTTTAACCAAATTACCAATGCTTAATATGGAATCTTATGAATATGCTATTATTAGAATAGTGCCCTCTGTTGCACGAGAAGAATTTATTAACGCAGGTGTCGTATTATATTGCAAAAGCAAACGATATTTGGGTATAGAAATCTTTTTGGACGAAGCCTTATTAATATCACTTTGTCCAAAATCAGATATTAAATTAATTAATAATTACTTAAATGGCATAGTTAGTGTAGCAAATGGAAGCAACAAGAAAAGTAGTATTGCTCAGCAAGATATGGCATCCAGATTCAGATGGCTTACAGCAACTAGAAGTACTATATTACAAACTTCAAAAATACATACGGGTCTGACTGACAAGCCCGAGGCTACCTTGAAAAAGCTATTTAAAGAGCATGTTTTAAGAACTGGAAATGACTAATATCTTCCATAAATTGGTTCTAAATTTCAGGATAAGATATTTATAAGGTATTGGTAAATTCATATTATACCCATTTATGTTCAAAAAAGGATATATAGCAAAAAAAATTTAAATGCAGACTATTGTCTGCATTTAAATTTCAAATAACTGATTAAAGCACTGGTATTTATGTCCTTTATGAATACCTTATTGGCGTATTTTATTTCTAATAGGTGGTTTCCTAGAAGCATTGGCAGGTTTTGTTCTACCGTTCTTTTTAACTGGAGCAGCCTTTGCTTGTGCCTTGGCGCCGGGTGACCAAGGGAATGGATGGTCCACAATGGTTTTTACATCAACATTAGTCAATTTTAGAATATCTTTCCAAAATACCTCTTCCTCTACATCACAAAAGGAAATAGCTAATCCAGTGTTTCCGGCTCTTCCCGTTCTTCCAATTCTGTGCACATAAGATTCCGGAATATTAGGTAAATCAAAATTGATTACAAAAGGTAATTGATCAATATCAATACCTCTGGCAGCAATATCGGTAGCTACTAATGCTGTTATTTTTTGACTTTTAAACTCTTCTAAAACTCTTTGTCTCGCATTTTGAGATTTTCCACCATGAATAGCATTCGCATTGATGCCGTCTTTTTTCAAGAATTTAACTACATTATCTGCACCATGTTTCGTTCGAGTAAAAACCAAAACATTATTTAGGTTTTCATTTCTTATTAAATGTGATAAAAGTTTTCTTTTATTCGTTTTTTCCACAAAATAAATCTCTTGAGCTACTGTTTCTGCGGTTGATGAAACTGGAGCGACACTCACATATTTTGGTTTATTTAGAAAATCATTAGCTAATTCACGAATTGCTTTCGGCATGGTGGCAGAGAAAAGTAATGTTTGTCTTTTCTGAGGTACCAGCTTAATAATCTTTTTAATATCATTGATAAATCCCATGTCAAGCATCTGATCTGCCTCATCCAAAACTAAAAAATGAATATTGCTAAGATTCACAAGTCTTTGATTATGTAAATCCAATAAACGTCCAGGCGTTGCAATTAAAATATCAACTCCTTGTTGTAATTTTTTTTCTTGAGGTAACTGAGAAACACCACCAAATATTGTCATTTGAGAAATATTGGTATGTTTGGCATATGCGTCAAAATTCTCTCCAATTTGTATAGCTAATTCTCTAGTTGGAGTAATGACTAAAGCTTTGATCTTTTTAGAAAACTTTGAATTATTATCTGATTTTAATAGTTGCTCAATGATAGGTATTGCAAAAGCAGCCGTCTTACCTGTACCAGTTTGAGCACAGCCGATAAGATCATGGCCTGTTGAAATAATAGGAATCGCTTGCTCTTGAATTGGAGTAGCATTCTCATATCCCATCTCATCAATAGCTTTTAGAATGTTATCATTTAAATTTAATTTTTCAAATGTCATATATATATTTAATATTAAGGTGCAAAGGTAGGTTTATTTGAAACAGAAATCTGAAATTTCTATTTTCTGTTATTTTGTTGAGTCCTGATTAATATAATTTTTTGTGATAAAATCTTATTTTACTAATTTAGCGATACGTTTTTGATGAAAAATAATAAGTTTAATAAGGAAATTTACTATAAAAGAATAAAACCAAATTTCAACGACAACTATCAGAAAGTTAAAAAATAGAAAAATACTCGTAAACAATTAAATATCAATATGGTATATGTAGCTTTATTAAGAGGAATAAATGTTGGTGGTCATAATAAAGTGGAGATGAAACAACTTAAAGCCACTTTTGAATCCATTGGTTTAAGAAAGGTAGTTACTTACATTAACTCTGGCAATATTATATTTGAAGATAATACTAAAAAAGCTGCAGATCTTGTATCCAGTATTGAACAAGCAATAAAAACCGATTTCTTATTAGATATCAAGGTAATCCTTAGGAGTTTTGATAGACTACAAACGATTTGCCAAAAGCTACCTAAAGATTGGGTAAAAAATGAAATAATGAGAACCGATATACTTTTTTTATGGGATGCAATAGATCTGCCAAACATTGTTGAACAATTACCAATAACTAAAATTGACAATGTTATCTATACTCCGGGAGCTATTTTATGGAATGTTTTAGACAAGAATTATGACAACAGTGGGATGCTTAAACTAATGACATCAAAACTATCTAAAAGTATGACCATAAGAAATGTAAACACCTTCCGAAAAATATTTCAAATAATGGAAACAATTAAAGAAGAATAATCAGGGCAATGACTGAAACTTAATCATCAAGTAAAATCAATGATTTTGGGTTCATTATAAATAATAAAACCCATTCTAACTTATACATCCACAGCAATTCTTTTAGATGATTATTCACAGTTATAATAAATAAAATATAAAATAGATTCTATAAGAAATGATTGATGAATATTATTTTAAACAAATATTATTTTGCACGATGACTCAAAATTATTATTTTTGGAAATAATATAAAGCAATAAGAGAACAGGATTTAATTGAAATTTAAAATCAAAATACCAGCAAGAAAATCATGGATAATGAAACAATTTCTGGAGGTGTTGTACATGAAGTTCCAAATGATATAAGGGAAGCTTTAATGGTCAATGCTGATTTAATCAACAAATGGAATCATCTTACTCCAATCGCCCGAAACGAATGGATTTGCTGGACTACAATTGTAAAAAAGCAGGAAACCAGAAAAGAACATATAGATCGTTTATGTGCTGAAGTGCTTGAGGGAAAAAAGAGACCTTGTTGTTGGCCTGGTTGTCCTCATAGAAACTCAAATGCTAAAAAATGGTTTAAGGGAGAAAAATGAGGCTAGGTCAATATTATTTTTAAAATAAACAATTGCAATAAAGTCAAAATGATATTTGGAAATAAAAGTTCATACTGGAGCAAATAAATAACAAACTTTTATTAGATTTTAGTAAGAATTAGCCATTTATACATTAAAGAAGAATATCAATCTTCAATAGTGTTACAATCAGTAATCTTCTTTTTTTGAAAATAATTTTTAAACTAAAATCATCCTAGTCCTTACAAATCTTCATTTTCTTCATATAGTTCTGTGGTATTTTCTATTGTTTTACTGATGTTTTTTGCATCAACAATTGATGCTATCCATGACTCCACCACTATTAAACTTGTTGCATTACAAGCCTGAAGTCCATAAGAATAAGGACGTAAACCATAGGTATGTGTGAAATTTATATCATATAAAAAATCATTTGCGATACCATTTATATTTATGGTCCTATAACTTGAATCAATATCGATTCCAGATATTTTTAAACTAATATTGTCTTTATGATGTATAATATCTTCAGAATCGATATCTACCAAAAGTTTTTCAACATTTTCAGATTGCCCAAATTGTGCTGTAGCAGCACGCACTGTTCCTTTTTCAACTAATGTTGGAAATGGATAATCATTTAAATCAACTTTATTTTGGCCGCTACAATTAATAAATAGTTGGTAAACTATATTTTCTTGACTACCATCATCAGCAGTCACCGTTATTTTTGTTGTATTAGTCTCAAAAGATTCTTCTGAAACATCCACCTTTCCTGCTTTTAATGCGATGCTGTCGGCTTCATATAATGCTAGTAGTATTTCTGCAGACTGAATGGGTAAGGCCGCAATAACATTCATCAAAAAAGAAATAATTTCTTTATGAAAAAACAGATGATCTTCTGCAGCCAATAGTTCTGAATGATAATTTAGACTGTACATTAAATCATCCATCGTTTCCATCCAATGAATTGGAATTTTATTATAAACAGAATTTCTAGCAGTCTTCAATTCTTTCTTCATGCCTTCAAATGAATTTACATATTCATGCTTTTCAGACATCAATGTGACAAAGTCTTTAAATCCAAAATCATTATCTTGGAGTTTATGAACTACGTCAAACAATTTGTCATTAGTGAAAGCCAATATCAGAGCAGGACGACATAAACTATGAAAGAAATCCTCAATACTCATAAATCCTTTATCGTCAATTAAATCTAATAATTGCTCTCGGTTAAAGTGCCGATAAATTTCTCTCAATGGTTCTTTCTGTTCGTATTGCAAATGTGGTAACCATCCTCTTGAAGAATGTAAAACAATTTTGAAGTTGGGTGCATTGCTATGCTTTGTAAATTTTAATTTACAATCAACATAGCTAAATTCTCCATGACGATGTGATAGCGAAGTTACAACGTCAAATCCACTCAAAGATGCACCTAAAGTCCCCACCGGATAATCATACAACTCATTATCTTTAGGGAAAATTTTGGTAATAGGCCATGGTGATGCATAATAGCCTGCTTTGGGATGATCTTCCTCTTTCCAAAGATGACCTGTAGCAATAATAATTGTAGAAAAAGTATATGATTTTTGATAAATGTCTGTAACAACTATTTCCGAAACATTTACTTCCTCAATATCGATCACTTCACTTTCACCATGTTCCAATACCTGAATACCAGTGGATCGTATGTCGGAAATGATTTGATTAAACTGTTCTTGAAAATAATACCCAATTGCAATTCTACTATAAACTTCAGAATCATCAATGGGCAATGGGTTAATGTTATACTCTTTTAGTTTTTCTGTACTTAGTCTTCGAAGCCAATCTCCAAAAGACTCCTTTAGTTTTGGGATCTCATCAGAAGAGATATTTGAACGATTATAAATATCGGTTGTATTAGGGTTATATGGCATACCCATGCCTAAATTTTTCTCTTTTTCGAAAATACTAATTTTATGTATTCGAGTTTTAAGGATATCGATATGCTCCAAAATATGTTGGAGTAGAAAAATGCAAGCTGGACCACTACCAATTATGGCAATATTTGATAAATCAATCATTATTAAACTATTTGCATTTAAATTCTAAATCAAATTATTTACATGCTTCAAATTTTCTTTCCGAATATATAGTGCATGAAAGTTAATATTTCAGAGAAATTGGTTTTTTATCCTTCATTTTCAATCTGCTTGAGAACATAACAAAATATTGGAATCCAACTATAAAAATACAATATAAATTTGAATAAAATCAAATAATTGTATTTCTATTTAACGATATTTATATGGAATAATAAGGTTATACAAATGTTTTTCTTTTTGTGATTGTGATAAGGATTAACACCCTAGTTTTAGTGAATTTGATTATTATTCTTTTATTAATATTTCTTTTCCATCTGCTTTTTTTATACTAAAATTCATACTTTTCTGGTCTTTTGTTACAGTGTCACCAACCTTAATTTTGTCATTCAGCCATGGGTGACCTAAATACTTGGGTTCATAGACTAGATTTCTTTGTGTTCTTTCATCTCTTACTTTAATTGAATAATATCCATAATGAGTATTAATGGTATCTATCTGTAATATTTTTCCTGAAAAACCTGAGTTTAAGTTTTGATTATACCAATATGTTTGGCAGTTATCATTTTTAATGTACGATAGTGTCCTTTTGTCATCTAAAACTTCATTATTAGAACCGTTCTCAATATGTAAAAAAACAGTATAGAGTTCAGTTGAATAATCCCAATTTCCTTTATCAATTTCTTGTCCATTTTTCAATAAAACATAGGTTCCATCTTTAGTTAACCTTACAATACATTCTGGACATTGCTCACATTGATAATAATTTAGTCTAAAATCTCCCGAAATCTCACTCATCTTTATCATGTTTTTAAAATATCCACCACCAAAAATACCTAATGCGAAAAAAGTAGAAATTGATGTTATTATGAATGTCAAGTAATGCTTTTTACCATCTTTCCTAATAATCCAAAGCCTAATTAACCCAATAATGCTAATCAGCAAGATGAGATATTTAAGTATTACTTCTCCAAGAATAGCAATATTTTCCATTTGAATTCATAGAGACTGAATTAGAGTTGTCTAAGGCTTATCTTTCGCAATTTAAAAATTGCGCTTAAACAGGAACTTCCTTATTTCTATCAGAATCAATTATATATGTGTGTTCATCAAAGATATAGGATTTAAATAATTTAACCAAGAGCCATTTTTAGTTCAGAAATTTTTTTTATATATCATCAAATGGATCCAATTTAGAAAAACCATTAATTAAAAAATTAATGTAAAAATGGATAAAAGCTTATCCATACTTTGTCAATTATTTATTAATGGAACTTATTAATTCTCTCAATCTTAAGTTTAAAAAATAAATTATAGATTAAGTACAATATGTTCGCCTAAATTCATTATTAATTAAAGAAAAAGCATACCCACAACCGATAAAATATAAACAGACAAGACGATCCATGAATCGATTCCTAATCCTTTTACTCGAGTCGGAGATTTCAATATCATTCCAATAATATAAATTATAGTAATTAAAATAGCAATTGCTGTTAGGTAAATGTCAGCATTATGAGTCTCAGGTAAAATAGCCTTATTGGTTATAAATGTTGCAACTAAAAACAAAACAGGTAGAAAAGCATTACCTCCAAAAATATCACTAATAATAGGTTGATATGTTTTTGCTTTTACAAAAGCTAAACCTCCGGAAATCTCTGGTAATGACGTAACAAATGCTAATATGGTCGCCCCAAAAATTAGTCCATTAATATTATAATGGGTTGCAATCGTATCACTCGTTATTTCCAGTAAAACCCCAAAAACTAAAACAATTATTGATATGGATACTAACCAAAAGATGGCAGTTGTTTTAGTATAAGTCTTCTTTTTCAGAATTTTTTGTTCACTTTTTATAGGTCTTTTATTCTCCTGCATTTTTCGTAATAATACTATGCTTGCAATCCAAGAAAAAACTATAAATAACTCAGGTACAGTGCTTCTAAAGACAACATTTGCACCATTAAGCTGTTTGCCTATTATTACAATAGTCAATATAAATATTAAAAACAATCCTTGTAAAATACTTGTTTTATTACTAACAAGTGTACTTAAAGGCTTTTTCTCGTTTCGAGAAGCGAAATCAAAAAGAACTAAAATTAAAGATTGAATTACTATACCACCAAGAATGTTTCCTACAGCTAAATTTACATCTCCTTTTATAGCACCATTTACAGTAATTGCAATTTCAGGTAAATTAGTAACAATAGATAAAATAATAGTTCCGCCAAATGAACTTCCTAGTTTAAATTCAGCATCAATATAGTTCACTACCTTAGAAAGTTTGTTACTAAAAATCCAAAGCAAAAGAACAGATCCTATAAAAACCCATATACTATTATTAAAACCGAGGTCGAATTGCATACTATTAATGATTCTTTTTTATATTACATATTATTAGCTGTAGTGTATTTTAATATTTTATTATTGTTTTAATTTTAAAATTTATCCTAGATGGAAATCAATTAACGATAATTAAGAACTTGACATGCTCCATAAAGCACAATGAGGATTAAAAAATGAAATTGATGCAATACAAAATAGCTGCTTGATAAGCTTATGATTAACTTGAAATGGAAAGATTATGTACAATATGAATGCTTAAATTTCAAAACTAAATTAGGAAAAAACAAATATCAATTGCTACTTTTCTCTTTTTACTTTAAGTACCTTCCAAAATTCAATATTATTGACGTCTCCTATGTGAAATTAATAAAGATTTTTAGAATTATTAATAAATCAGAGCTGAGCGGCACCTAGATTTCCTTAGCTTTCATAAAAAGATTATTTTATAAAAAGATTGAAATATAAACATTTAATTATATTGGTTATTCAAAGGTATATAATTTAAATAAATTAGCAAAGTACATTTTCGGTTCAAAAATTCATTAAGATGATGAATTTAGATTTACATGAATAGCTTAATTGGCTTTATAAATTATTGTCAGAATCTTTAAATTTACAATTTTGTTTTATAGGAAATTCGTATAAAATCCAAGCTATTCAATTGGAAATCGTAATTTTGTACATTATTGTAACAAAAGAAAGTATTAATTTTGAAAACAAATCGCATCATAGTTAATGTAAATTACTAAAATTTTGATAATCATTGATTTAAGAAAATATTTTTGTATATTAAGTTCTATAAAAAAATTTAATTGGATAGCAATATACTATGTTTAGACATCAAGGAAAGACAAGAACTTTAAGTCATAATAAAAAAATAGCTTCTTTGCTTTCATTTGTGGCAGGCATTGTAAATGTTGCAGGTTTCTTATCTGTAAAACGACTAACAACAAATGTTACTGGCCACTTTGCGTTCTTTGTAGAAGAAATCTTTAAATTGAACTTTGTTGAAAGTATCATTTTTTTCTTTTATATTTTATTCTTCTTTTTAGGTTCTTTTGTATCCAATTTATTGGTAGAATTTACAACAAAAAGAAGTGAACGTCTCATTTATGTTATCCCTATTGTTATTGAAAGTATCATCCTTTTTATTGTTGCTATTTTTGGCTTAAGTCTGGGTAAAAGTAGCCCTAACATCATTGCTTTTAGCTTGCTTTTTGCGATGGGATTACAAAACTCATTGGTAACAAGAATTTCAAACGCCATTGTTAGAACAACCCATCTGACAGGACTCTTCACCGACTTAGGAATTGAACTCTCCCAATTGTTTTTTTATAAAGAAAAAAAGCAGAAATTAAAACTCCTGTCAACTATTTCAATTCGATTTAGAATTATTATCTTCTTCTTCATTGGTGGAATTGTTGGAGGCATCTTATATGTGTCTATGGGTCTTAAAGTTTTAATAATTCCAGCCTCCATGTTAATTATAGGTTTGCTTTATGATAATATCAAATTTAGGATCCTCAGTTGGACACGGAGGATTGAGAAGAAAGAAAAAGATAATATTGAAATCAAAAACTAATATAGCTTCCTATAAATAACCTTAAAACAAATTAATATAAAAGTAATTTTTATTATTTATTTTATTATTTTTACATCATATTTACTTAAAATTTCAAAAAATCTTAAAAACCTAAACCTTCTATCATGAATTTATTAAAAAATCTTCTAGTAATTGTATCCCTAATTGTTTTTTCGAGCGGATATAGTATGGCTCAAAACTCCTTTTCAAAAGATGGGGTGTCTTTTAAATATCCTTCAGATTGGGAAATAACAGAACAAAATGATTTGGATGGTAATGGATATTATCTTGCTATAGAAAAAATTGGCGAAGAGGAAAGTGGACTGGTAGTAATCACTTGGATTAATAAAGAAATAGAAGGCGAAGAATATATGAAAATAATTCAGGATCAGTATAAAGATCAGGAGGATTTAGAATCCCTAACTTTTGAAACAACAAAAAAATCCACTTTTAATAAGGTCCCTTCAGTTTCTGTAAACATGAAATTTGATTTAGATGATCGTAATTTTAAAGCCTTAATTCATACTTTCGTATCTACTGAAAGAACCTTTTTAGTGCTTAAACAAAATGTCTACGAGGATATTTCCAAAAATAAAGAAGCTTTTAATTTAATCGAATCAACTTTTCAAATAAAATAATCAGCAATTATATCATTCGATAAGGAATATTATTCTTCCATTATGGAAAAACTAAGCTTAGTAATTAACTGAGAATTATATTCCCAAATTTCATAAAAAAAAACCAATAAAGCTTATAGCCTTATTGGTTTTTTTCAAAATTCAAAAATAAAAAAAACGGATTATACTTAATCTAAAGTATCTATAAATGTTACTAATTGAGTTTGTGTTCCAGTATTCGCTCCTGATAGATTAAAATTGATACTGTGATTATTTTGAACGGTAATATCTTTAACTTCCCACTGATATTGACCATTTTGCTCAGATACAAAAATCAAATGTAGTTCAATACCTATAGGCCATTTTCCATAAGTGGCTAAACCTAAGGAATGGGGTTCTCCTTTTATCATGGCATATACCGTTGATGCATTGGCATACATTGCTGGAATAGTGATATTTAAATCGGTTTTAGGTCTAGGATCCGAATAAAGCTTATCACAATTAAACCAGCCAAATCCAGGAATATCCACTAAATAACCATTTTCTTTACGACTAGTAGATACTGTAACTGTTGAATCTTGCTCCCAAAGTAAATCGTTCCCATCAAAATAGCCAATCCATCCTACCATTTCATTATCAAATCCACCTGTCAAACTAGATAACGATTCAATTTGAATATTACATGTTGTCGTTAGTGGAATACCATCCTGTGTAATATTAATATAATATTGTCCTCCTGTTTTTAAAGGCTCTAATTCTCCATTTGCATTCCCTCCCATCACTGCCTTATTCGCAATTAACATCGCTTTGCGCTCATAAGCTTCATAAAACTCTAAATGCACTATTCCTGTAACTGGATTACCATTTTTTCTAAGACAAGTTCCATCTATATGTACCTCTGAGCCATAGCTAGAATAAAAGGTATAAGTACTATTACTAGCGTCAAAGCTATCTATTTGGATAAGACTTTTTAGTCCTGCATTAGTCAAAGTCAGATATTTCTCAGGACTGGTAGTTTTCCCTTCTTCATCTATTTTGTTTTTAGAACAACCTGAGAATAATAAAGAAAGCACTACTGCAGTTACAGCTGTCAATCTGAATAAAATATTCCTTTTCATACTACTATTTTTTATTACTAATTAATTTAAAAATATCGAATTGTCATTCGGTTTGTACAATAATAGACGTAAGAACAATTGACTTTCTTGGATATTTTTAAAATTAATTGTAAATAATAATTGAAATAGAACAATTTTCAATCCTAAAATTAAGAATTTTTGTAAGCTCTTTCTGTAATATAATCAATATTAAACACCTTATTTAATTGTCTTTTTTTAAAAAAATTCGGTAACATTTTTAAAAAAATATTTCTTAAAAAAATAGCAAAAGCATTTTCATATTGTGCTACTTTGCCTAGGCTCCAACTTGTATTTACGATAAAATGAGCTTTTTTGATACGTATTTGTTCAAATTGTGAAAATATAGCTTCAATACTTTTTTCCTGCTGAAAAAGTGTGGCTAGCGTGTAAGCATCTTCTACCGCCTGACAAGCGCCTTGACCCATATTTGGAGTTGTAGCATGTGCAGCATCTCCTAAAAGACAAGCTTTGCTTTTATACCATTGTGTAATGGGTTCTAAATCTGCTATTTCATTATAGATAATATCTTCTTTTGCAGTTGCTTCAATAATTTTTAAGATGTCGGGATGAAATTCTTTAAATAGCTCCACTAGACTTATTGCTTCTTCTAATCCTTTATTGATCACAGCAAACCAATATAATTTTGTTTCACTAATTTTTACAAATCCAAATCGTTTACCTTTTCCCCAAGACTCAATTGATGTGTCTTTATATTTAAAAGTTTCATCAATTGTCATTATTCCTCGCCAGCATCTTTGTTTGGAATCTCGAATTTTGCCTGTTTTAAACAATTGATTTCTTACGACGGAGTTAATACCATCTGCTCCAATTAGAGTTTCACAATTTGCTGTTGTACCATCTTCAAAGTACAATTTAAAGTTATTATCCTCTTCTATTTTCAAAAGCCTTTTAGCTAAATTAATATTTTGAAGCCCTAAGGCTTCCGCCAAAATCTTTTGTAAATCAGCACGGTGAATAGCTAAATTATAAACGCCATATTTAAGTTCAAAAGGTTTGAGATTGATTACAGAAATATTATTAAGTTGGGCATCAGTTATTCTAATGTTTGAAATTTTACATCCAGCTGCTTCAATCTTTTTGCGAACACCTAATTTGTCAAATATCTGCATTGCATTATTAGCCATAACAATACCTGCACCCACTGGTTTTATATCAGAAGTACTTTCATAAACGCTAACTGGTTTATTAATTTGTTTTAAAGCTAAGGCAGTTGTCAGTCCACCAATACCTGCTCCAATAATAATGATTTCCTTATCCATATAATAATCAAGAAATTAAAAAAGATACCTTTAAAGTTATACATTTATTATTTAGATAAGGCCTATTATTTATCAATATACTTTTAATTATAAATATCATTGCATCTGCATTGCGAATTAAATATTTTATTAAAAAAAGAAAAGTTTAAAATGAAAATTATTTAAATCAATCCTTCTCTTAGTAAGTCATGAAGGTGAACCATTCCCGCATATTTTTCATTTTCAAGTACTATTAACTGACTAATATTATTAGCACGCATCAAATTCAATGCTTCAATAGCTAATGCATCCTGATTAATATTCTTAGGATTGGGAGAGCAAATATCCATGGCTTTAATATTTGTAAAATCAGTTTCTTTTTCCATCATTCGTCTTAAATCTCCATCGGTAATTATGCCAAATAATTTACCTTGATGACAAACAGCGGTAGCCCCCAATCGATCAGAAGAAATAGAAAATATTATTTCCTTTAAATTTGCAGTGGTTTCTACTTGAGGGTGTGGATTTTGGCGACTTAAATCACCTACTCTTAAATATAATCTTTTACCCAATGCTCCTCCAGGATGATATTTGGCAAAATCAGAAGCTGTAAAGCCTTTTAATTGCAATAAGCAAATCGCTAAGGCATCTCCCATAACCATTTGAACAGTTGTACTAGTGGTCGGAGCCAGATTATTAGGACAAGCTTCTTTATCAATTGTGGTATTTAAAAAAACATTTGCTTCTCTTGCCAAAAATGAATTTTCATTACCGCAAATAGCAATAATGCAATTTCCAAAATTTTTAATTAATGGTACTAATGCTTTGATTTCTGATGTTTCTCCACTTTTAGAAATAACAATTACCACATCACCTTGTTGAATCATTCCTAAATCTCCATGAATCGCATCTGCAGCATGCATAAAAAGAGCGGGTGTTCCAGTAGAATTCATTGTGGCCACTATCTTTTGAGCAATAACAGCACTTTTTCCTATTCCCGAAATCACTACTCTATCTTTACATTCCTTAAGAAAGTTTATCGCTTTTTGAAATTGTTCATCAATAGAATCTTTCATTTGCAACAAAGCTTTAGCTTCATTTTCAATGGTGGCTTTTGCCCAGTTTACTAAATCTATCACAGGATTATTATTCATTTTCAATAAAGTACAAAATTAAACTTAATAATGGAATGAATGCTTCTTAAATTAGAAAATTTATTTTATCTCTTCCTTTTTAGTAATCTTTTCAGATTAACAATTTCATTAATCGTTCTTTCTATTTGATCGCAATAATAGATTATTTATAAATAAAAACTGTTAAATAGCAATGCCAGCAAATATTTTACATTAAATTTGAAACACAAAAAGTTGCTCGAAATTTATAAAGAACAGCTTTTGAATAGTTGAATTCAAGATAAAAATAAAAATACGAAATAATTAATCTTCTATTTTTACTATTTTGAAGTTTTCAGAAATAGAATCTTGTTTGATATTTAAAAAATAAGTACCATTAGCTAAATTTTCTAAATTCAAATTATTCGGGCTGAATTTTTGACATGGAATTCTTTTTTCTATTAGTTTTCTGCCAAAATTGTCTGTTAGATTAATAAAAACATGAGCGTTATCATGATATTTATTTCCTAGCATTATAGATAAATTTGTCTTTGTAGGATTTGGAAAAATAAATGTAGATGTTGTATTATTATTTACACCTTCAAATATCCCCTTTGAAGGAATTAAATTCACAGTATCGAAGATTAAATAAGGTTCCAATCCAATCAATTCATATTCCAAAATGTGTTGGTCTATTTCTGATTCTGTTGCATTAATGGAAAGCATGGTTTGATCTAATAAGGATTGCACTTCAAATTCGTAAATAGAGGTATCTGGAATTTTTGCACCAACTTGAAGCATTGATGTTATCTCTCCTTTTGCTGGTATTACAATAGCTGTGCCTAAAAAAGTACCAGTATCAATTGTAATTGAGGTTCCACAATCATTAGTAACTTCTAATTTCCATTTTATTTTATCTAAAGTGTCGGAATTTGGTAATAATGGAGTATAAGCTGATCGACCATATTGTATTACTAGGTTGGCTAAGTTAGGTCCATAATCAATTGTCCATTTTAAATTTGTATTAGGAACGAATTTTAGTAACTTCTCAACTGGTGTTTCAAACATAGCATGAAGTTTATAGAAGTAATATGCCTGAATTGCTAATTTAACAAGTACTACTTTTTCAGGATAGAATTTTTTGGTAGAAATTACTTTTGTGACAAAAACCGGGCTATTGTTTTCGGGACAAGTATCAATGTAAGGATAATATTTTATCCAAGCTATACTAAGATTTGCTGCTGGATTGACAGTTACTTTTATCATTGTATGACTTTGCGATACAATATTTAAATTGTAACTAGCTTCCCAATATCCAGTTGGACTAGGATTGCTTATCGAAAATGTTGTGGGAGATGTGTTGCAAATTGCATTTGGTCCTCCTATATAAATAGAGGGATTATCGCAAATAGAAATCCAAGTATTATGAGGAATTCTTTGCCACATTTTTACATAATCTACTTCCATTTGACCTAAAAATCCATCGGAATGAGTATATTCCTCTTTTTCGATTTTTGCATTCAATCTTAATTGACTGGCAGAAGTATCATTCCAAGGATAACCTTCTAATACTCTAAACTCACCATTTTCTGGATAGCAAGTAGATCCAAATTTTATCTTATACTTCTTTTTCTTTTTCCTTTTGTAGTACTTCCAATAAGTATAAACCAGATCATGGTCTAAATAAAAACGAATGACATTGGTATCCCATTCTGCACCATAAACATTCCAATTACTTTGTACAAAATTCTTATTTAAATTCCAATTAAACCAACTCTGACCCGGATATTTTTGACCTACCCCGATGTTTTCGGGGAAATTATTTGGATTATTAAACCTGTCCTCCCACCAAGCATGTAAATAATGGCCTGTGCTGGGAAAGGAATTAAACATCCCTTTTGCGCTATAACCACTGGCTTCTGCTATGTCTATTTCGTTTACACCTTGTCCATGATAAGTCCAAAAAGTGCAATGTGCTCTATGAAAGGTTGGCATTTTAATTCGAGCTTCAAATTTCCCATGGTTAAAATAATTCCAATAGGGTAAGGTTAAATAAGCTCCTGTATAATTAGTATTATAAGCAGGAGCAGTGCAAGTGTCACAATTCCACGTAGCATTTTCTTTATACATTTTTAATTTTACAGTACCATCACTCACTTCTATATTTTTATCTAAATAAATTGTATTGAAATCTCCATTTATTCTAGCTTGTCCCCAATTATCATTTTCGGCCACATTCCTTTATATGTTTTAAACTTTTGCCAGGGAGCTTTTAGAGTATCTCCATTAAAGTCATCTTGAAACACTAATTTCCAAGAATTGGTATCGCATAAAAATTCATTACCATTAAAATGAACATTGGGTAACCATCCATCTTGAGCTATTGCTGTGCTACAACTTAGCAACAATAATATCGTAAATTTATATTTTATATTTTTCATCATTTTTATTTTTAAGGTTCATTAAATACTCCTTTTATTAAAACACTATCATCATAATGTATGATTATACTATTATTTGATCCATAATCATAATTATAAAACCATGTATCATTCAAAGTAATTTGAAGTTTTTCATTCACTCTTTTGCATATTACAACATCATTTGAATCAATAGCTTTATACTTTTTATTTTGATAGTTTATTTTCATGCTAGCAAGATTAGGGTCAGAAAAATTAAATGGTCTTCCAATATATTTTCCTCCAAATGGAATACTATGAAAACCAATGTCAAAACTATTAGGGGAATTTTGTGGTATGGAACTAATTCCATAAGCATCCTCTCCTTTTGAAATATCTACCTTATTCGTTTTAAACTCTTCTCCATTCACATACCAAGTGGAGTATTGATTGTTTCGGTATTTATTGCACGACAGCAAACTGAGGCATAGAACAGCTATCCTAATTATTATATTTTTCATTATTTCTATTTTTTAAGGTTCATTAAATACTCCGTGAACTAAAACACTATCATTTTTATCATAATAATAATGAAACCAAGTGTCCTTTAATGTAAATTTTAATTTATTATTATTATTATTTTCAACCAAAATAAAAGCATTAGTATCTAAAGGGTAATAATATTTTGAGTTATAAAAAATATCCAAAAATGCATAATTGTAATCATATCCAACTCTTATTTTATAAATACCTAGAACAGGTTTATTATAGAAACTTAATCCAAAATTGTTTTTTAAATTATTTTTGATTGTTGAAAGAATATAAGTTTCCTCAGGTCCCATTGTTATTTTTACTTCATTCGTTTTAAACTCTTCACCATTCACATACCATGTGGAGTATTGGTTGTTGCGGTATTTATTGCACGATAGCAAACTTAGGGATAGAACAGCTATCCCAATTATTATATTTTTCATTTTGTAAAAAATTTTATTGTTAAAAAAATTGTTTTTTTCTAATCTAAAAAGAACAAAATCGGAGGGCTGTGTTCGTGTTTCATAATTGTAATTTTTAGATAAGATAAAAATATGTTTTCTTATGTCACTTTACAAATTTAAGAATTTATTAATAGAAAACCGTTGTACCGAAAAGAAAATATGAATTTTACATATATCTACTTGATTAATAATAAATAAACTCATAAATTAATATTATAAAAATAATAAAAAATAAAAGTTTTTCTGATTTGAGAGTGGAAAACTAGAAAGATTAAAGCGGTATTTTTTCCCCAAGTTAATGATTTGCTCCAAGGAGCTTGATCAGAAAAATTATTGATAATGTTTACAGCAGAGGTAAAAGTGCAGTTACTAGTATGGTGGAAACACCTAGAAAAACTAAAAGCAAACCCTCTCACCAATTACCCGATAACAATAGAGACAAAGAAGAAATATATGAAAAAGGAAACGAACAACTATCACCTATACGAAAAAAACGTAAGTACTGGCACTAATTTAGAATCAGATTGAGTAAAGAAAAGTCATATCCCATAGTATCCTAAAGAGCAAAAAATTAATTATAATCGAAAAAAAGGTTATTGTAAAAGAAAAACCGAAAAATGCAATCTTTAAATAACTATATCGACATCTTTGATGCGAAATCATATATTTTTGAATAGAGGGGAATCGTACAAGGGGCTTAAATTGTCAGATTCAAATTTAAACATCTTTTTTATTTATGAAATGAATAACCTTCAAAACTAAAATGGAAAAATAATAAAGATTAGTATCTTTGACTTGAATTAAAATCAAAAAAGTTTATGAGTGCTATATTAAATGAAGTAGTTGATGGCGTTGCTTATATAAGCTTAAATCGTCCTGAAAAATATAATAGTTTCAATAGAGAAATGGCCTTATGCTTACAGAAGGTTTTAGACGACTGTATGGCTGATGATGAAGTTCGAGCAATTTATTTGACGGGTATTGGTAAAGCATTTTGTGCGGGTCAGGATTTAGCTGAAGCTATGGATCCTGATGGTCCAGCCTTAAGAGCTATCGTTCATGGTCATTATAATCCTATTATAGAACGTATTCGTAATATTCAAAAACCAGTGGTAGCGGCTGTAAATGGCGTCGCTGCAGGTGCAGGTGCTAATATAGCATTAAGTTGCGATATTGTGGTAGCTTCAGAACAAGCTACTTTTATTCAAGCTTTTAGTAAAATCGGATTAATCCCAGATTCTGGAGGTACTTATTTTCTACCGCGTTTAATTGGATTTCAAAAGGCATCCGCATTAATGATGATGGCAGACAATATATCAGCACATGAAGCAGAAAGACTGGGAATGATTTATAAATATTTCCCTCAGGAGACTTTTGTTGAAGAAAGTAAAAATATTGCAAAATATTTAGCCAAAATGCCAACTAAAGCTTTTGCTTATACCAAAATGGCATTGAATCAAAGCTTTTCGAATACATTAAGTCAGCAATTAGCTTTGGAGGAAGAACATCAAGCTTTTTGTGGTGAGACATTGGACTTTATTGAAGGAACAGCAGCTTTTTTACAAAAAAGGAAACCACAGTTTATAGGAAAATAAAAGATACAATCTAATCAATATAAGAAAATTCTTTAAAGAGCAACCTAATCAATAAAGGTTGCTTTTTTAATGATTCAAATTTCTCATTGAAAGCTATATGGGAACATTCTCAATCTTATTAAAGTACCTTGTCCAGCCTTACTTTGAATACTAAATTTGGCTTTTATATTTTCTGCTCTTGTTCTCATATTGCTCAAACCATTACCATAATCGGCATTCAAAACATCAAACCCCTTTCCATTATCTTCTAATTCCAAAACAATACTATTGTCTATATCCTCATAAAATCTAAGCAAAAGCAAATCAGCACCAGAATACTTCAAAGCATTATTAATAGCCTCTTTAAAAATAAGCATCAGATTTCTACCATAATCTATCGGCATTAAAATATCATTTTTTATGGGAGCACTCTCTTCAATTCGGACAATGATTCCAGTATCATTTAATAATGCAATTGCATTTTGTTCGATATGCAGTAACGCTTCTTTTAAATAGTCACTATCTTTTTGCAAAGACCAGATGACGTCTTTTGCGCCACTATAAAGCATTTGGGTATTATTTCTAATTTGCTTTAAAACAGTCAATAATTCCTCATTGTCTGCTGCTTTTTTCTCAGCCATTAAGGTAAGCAAATTTATTCGAGTAATTTTATTGCCTATTTCATCATGAAAGTCCTGAGCAGTTTGTTGTCTTATCCTATTTTGTGCTGCTTCTAACCTTTCCAATTCTTTTTTCTGCATCACTGATTTTTTATAAAAAAACCAAATAAAAGCTGTTATTAATGCTATTCCTAATAGAATAAAAACTAAAAAATTTTGCCATAAACTTAACAAAACGAAAGTATCTAGAAATATATAATCCCAAAAAAATGACCCTCTTGTAAAAAGAACATCTTTAAAAGAAAAGTAAAATAAAGATTCTAATTCAAAACCCGATGATTTCAATATAAAATTATTGAAAATAGTTTGCCCACTTAACATAGGTAAAAGCTTAAAGGCTATCAGCTTAAAAGACAGGAGGGCAAAGTTCATAGAGCCCTTAAATTACGGTAAATTGGAGTAAGGTCGCTCCGTTTAATTTACCTTCAAAATTATCATAGGGAAGTATCATCCCTGTTCCGGCTGGTGTTCCGGTAAAAATAAGATCTCCCATTTGCAAGCGAAAGAATTGAGAAGCATAAGAAATAATCTTTTCAAAAGAAAAAATCATATCATCTGTCCGACCAATTTGGACTTGTTCCTCATTTTTATACAATTCAAAGTAACTATCATATAGTTCTTCAAAAGGTACTGAAACAAAGTCTCCTATAATTGCAGAATTATCAAATGCTTTGGCTTTCTCCCAAGGCAACCCTTCATTTTTAAGCTTTCTTTGAATATCACGTGCAGTTAAATCTACTCCAATTGTCCACTCATTAAAAAAATTTCTTGCTTCAGATTCAGGAATTCGAGAACCATTTTTAGAAATTTTAAGAACAACTTCTGCTTCATATTCTAATTCTTCTGTAAATCTTGGATACTTGATATGTTTATTAAGAAAAGCTATTGCACTTTTTGGCTTCATAAAAATAACAGGTTCCGAAGGCACTTTATTAGAAAGCTCATTAATGTGTTGCAAAAAATTGCGACCTATACAAACAATCTTCATATAGTTATTAATTATAGCGTTAAAAAAAGATGTTTCTAATGCGAAAGTACGATATTTTTTCCCTAAATTTAAATTTTTCAAGAAATTCATGCAAAGAGTTAATATAATATTTCCTAAAAGGAATCCTGTTTTTTCAACTATTTTAAAGATCAGAGTAAGTGATATAAACTATGGTAATCATTTGGCAAATGATGCGATAGTAGCTTTTTTACATGAAGCACGAGTCCAATTTTTATCTTCTTGGGACTATACTGAATTTGATATAGAAGGCGTTGCTTTAATTCAGGCAGACTTAATGGTGCGATACAAAAATGAAGCCTTTTTGGGAGAAAATATAAAATGCGATATTTTTATGGGAGAGATACAAAATCGATCATTTGAAATGCTATATCGTTTATCGACAGAAAGACAGCAAAAAATTGTTGTAATTGCTGAAGCTAAGGTCGGATTGGCTTGTTTTGATTATAATACTAAAAGTTTAAAGACTATACCCGAAAAATTTGTTGAAAAAATAAAAATATGTATGAATGATATTTCTCAATAAAATGCTACAAATACATTAAAAATCAGGAATTCAAGACTTCGCTTAGCTCTTAACAACAAGACTTCAAAATAATTATTATACTTATCTTTGAGCAAAAAATAAGCTAGATTAGCCTTATAAAGTATTTAGCATTGAATATTTATTGGATTCGATTAAATAGAAAGCAATGATATTCAACGAAATTATAAAGACATGAAAGATTTAACCATTAGTTGTATTCAAACAGATTTAGCTTGGGAAGATAAAGCTACTAATCTAAAGAAATTTGAAACACTTTTTGAACAAATACCTCAAGATGGACATATTATTGTTTTGCCAGAAATGTTTTCAACTGGGTTTTCGATGAAACCGGCACCACTTGCTGAAAAGATGGATGGGCCAACAGTTAAATGGATGCAAAACCAAGCTCAAAAACTAAGAAAAATCATCACCGGAAGTATCATTATTGAAGAGGATGATAAATATATAAATCGATTAATTTGGATGCAACCAGATGGAACTTTTTATTATTATGACAAAAGACATTTATTTGCTTTTGCAGGAGAAAACAATGAATATACAGCCGGAAATAAAAAAGTAATTGTACAAGTAAATGGCTGGAAAATTAATCTTCAGGTATGCTATGATTTACGTTTTCCGGTATGGGCAAGACAATCCCCTCCAAAAGAAAATAGTGCAGCCTCCTATGATTTACTGATTTACGTAGCTAACTGGCCACAAAGACGAATTAAGGCTTGGGACACTTTATTAGCAGCAAGAGCAATTGAAAATCAATGCTATGTCGTTGGTGTCAATAGAATTGGAAATGATGCTAATGATATTTATCATGATGGAAGTAGTAGTGTTTTCGATCCATGGGGAGCTACAATTTGGAATTGTAAAGATAAAGAAGCTGTCTTTACCACTACACTAAGTGCTGAGAAGTTATTAGAGGCGCGTACAAAATTTCCTTTTTTAAGGGATGGTGATCAATTCTTAATCCCTTAAATTATCTCAACCAATTATTCAATCTTTCAAAAACAAAAAACAAGGAATGATAAAAAAGACCTGCTCTTTATTAATAATATTTTTAGTATGCATATTTCTACAACAAAACACTTATGCACAATATAAAATTACTGGAATTGTTGTAGATACAAATAATTTCATTGAAATGAAATACACATCCATTGCTATCATGAACAGTAAAGACAGCATTTTAAGTGATTTTACGCGTGCCAAGGAGGATGGACATTTTCAATTGGAAATAAAAGATACTGGGAATTATTACATCAGATATAGTCATCCATTGTTTGCATCATTCATTGATGACATTCATATTCAAAAACAAATAACTGAACTAGGTGAGGTGTATATGATTTCTCTTGAAACTGCTTTAGATGAATTCATTGTAAAAGAATCTAGATCTATTACCATCAAAGGAGATACAACAGAATACACAGCAGATAGTTTTAAAGTGAGAGAGTTTGCTACCGTTGATGAATTATTAAGAAAGTTACCAGGCATCGAAATAGATAAGAATGGAAAAATCATGGCATATGGTAAGAATGTAGATAAAATGCTAGTTGATGGAGATGAGTTTTTCTCTGATGATCCAGCTGTGCTTTCAAAAATGTTACGAGCCAGTTCGATAGAAAAAGTACAGGTATATGATAATAAATCTGACGAAGCGAGACTCAGTGGCATTGAAGAAGCAGATATTGGAAAGGCAATTAATCTAACTTTAAAGGAGGATGCTAAAAAAGGATATTTTGGGAAGTTAGAAGCAGGGGCTGGAACAAATGGATTTTATCAAGGTCAGGCTATGATTAATCGATATAGAAATAAAGAAAAATTTTCAGCCTACGTTATAGGTAGTAATACTAAGAAAGTAGGATTAGGATGGGAAGATAATAACAATTTTGGTAGTAGTGGTGGAATTAGTTTTAGTCAATCAGATGATGGAATGACTTCGATGGGTAGCGGAGAACCAGAATTTGGAGGTTTTTCAGGAAATTATGGAGGCGAAGGTCTACCTCAAACCATCAATGGTGGTCTGCATTATGATAATAAATATGGCAAGGATAATAAAAACAGCTATGGATTTGACTATCGCGTAAATAGCAACATTACTAATGGGTTCAGCAATACTAATAGTAGATATACGATGCCAGATACTCAATATTTAAGCAGTACAAACAAAACTTTTAGAAATGAAAATCTTTTAAATACTTTATCAGGAAAAACAACTATTGAAATCGACTCCTTAAACTCTTTAACTATTAGAGTAAATGGTAGTATTAATAAAAACAGGGGTGAACAACAAGGCAGTAGTAACAATAGTAATCTTGATGGAAACTTGATCAATGAAAGTGAGCAATTATCCAATAAAGAAGCCACCACCAATAAAATGAATGCTAATTTGAGCTATACCAAAAAGTTTAAAAAAGAAGGTCGTTCCATTTATGCTAATTTAAGTGGAAACTATATTGAATCAGGTGCTAATATTGATTTTAATTCTAGTAATGAATTTTTCACAACTGGTTCCTCATTAAATTATAATCAAAATAAAAGTGATAGTAGTATTAATATTTCTACTAATCTTAATTTAAGTTATAATGAACCTATAATAAAGGAAAGACTATTTTTAAATCTAAGTGCCGGAACAAATTATAATCTGAACAGTTCTAGTAACTTAACCTATGACAAGACACCATCTGGAGTCGATAGTTTCAATGAACTGTTTAGTTCTAAAACGGATTATAATGTTTTTAATAATACTATTGGTGGAAATTTAAGATACAGTAATAAGCCATGGACTATTAACGGAGGTTTGAAATTAAATTATAGTCAGACCAGCAATCAAGACTTATTCAGAGATACCATTTATAAACAGAATTATACCAATATTTTTCCAAGTTTAAATGTGAGTTATAGCAAATCAAGAAACTCTAGAATAGGAATAAGATATAATGGATCCACAAGACAGCCCAGTCTAAATCAGATTCAAGTACTTACCCAAAATAGCGATCCTTTAAATATACGAATAGGTAACCCTAATTTAATTCAAGAATTCAGACATAATCTTAATTTGTCTTATAGTGATTACAAAATACTTTCAGAACAATACTTCTATATGGGTGGGAATGTTTCAATTATAAACAATGCCCTTTCAGAGAGTCAGACAATCAATTCAGAAGGTGTGCGTACTTTTCAAACTGTGAATTTGAATGGCAATTGGAATGCGAATTTATGGAGTAACTATTCTTTTAAAATTAAAAAACTTAAATCGAACTTGAATATCGGTGCAAATGGAAGTTATATTGAAAATAACACTTTATTAAATAACGTTTTGAACATGTCTAAAAACTTCTCTATTGGACCTAATATTGGAGTAGATCGTTGGTCAGATACAGGTCTTACATTTAATGTCAGTTACAGCCCAAATTATAATATTAATCAAAACTCTGTAAACACTCAAGTTAAAAATAATTTATTCAGTAGTGATTTAAGTCTGAAATTTTCTTATAGATTCCCATTTGGTTTAGAAGCTGGAATGAGTAATAGATGGCAAAATAGGGAGAAAATGGATGCCTATGACAAAAACAATAATTTCATAATCAGCAACTTCTTCTTTGAACATAGTATTTTAAAAGACAAAAGCTTAAAACTCCGATTAGAAGGCAATGATATCTTTAATCAAAATCTTGGCTTCTCTAGAAGTAATTATAATAATGTTATTATGGATGCAGAATACAGTACTATACAGCGATACTTTATGTTAGTAGCTACATGGAATTTCACGAAGACTAAGAGTGGTGCTCCAAAGAAAAGTGAAGGTATGGAATTTAGTTTTTAAGCATTTAAAAGAGATTATATGAAGAAATATATTATAAGCATTTTTATTTGCACTTTACTTGGACAAACAGTAAGTGCACAGTTTAGAAGTAAAGGAAGTATTGAATTTACTCGATCGGTAAATCAAAAGCTGAGCGTTCAATTGGAAGTAGATGAAAAAATGAAAAACAGTTCCTTTTTCAAAGAAATGTTGAAGCAGCTACCCACTAAAGCAGAAAGCTATTTCAAAATGGATTATAACAAGGAGCAATCTGTTTATTTCTTTGAAAAAGACGGTGAAAGAAAGAACAGAATGGGTTTTGGCGGTAAAATTGCAGATGAGAATATTGTTATACAGAACTTTTCAACCAACCAGATTACTGCTCAAAAAGAAATGTATGAAAAGAATTTTATAATCCAAGACAGTTTGCCACAATATCAATGGAAAATTCATGATGATGTGAGGACCATAGCCGGATATCCTTGTAGAAAAGCAACAACAATTATTCACGATTCGGTGGTAGTGGTTGCTTTTTATACCGATCAAATTATGGTGAGTGGTGGACCAGAAAGTTTTGGAGGCTTACCTGGAATGATTTTAGGTTTAGCAATACCCAGATTATACACTACTTGGTTTGCAACAAGAGTAAACGATATTACCTTACCTGAAGATCAAATTAAAAAAATCAAAAAGGGTAAAACCATAACTTATAAGGAATTGAATAAAGAATTAGCAGATCGAATAAAAGATTGGGGTAATTATGGTCAGGCTCTATTATGGAAATCGACATTATAATTCGTTACAACGTTTTAATTTATGTATTTAAGAATATTCTTTTTCCAGATCAGATTAAAATAACAATCCAGTCAAGGTGCAAATGAAAAATTTACAAACTATGTTTTAATAGATGCTGTTTAAAAATTGGCAACCAAGTATAAGTTTTAAAAAAAGAGGGATTTTCTTTTATGAGTAACTTTTATTATCTTCGTCTTATATCTAACTATAAATCAATAATTAATGAAAATGAAAGTATTAAAATTCAGTCTACTTATTTGCTCTTTTAGTATCTTATTTACAGCTTGTGAAAAAGATGATTCAGACAAGCTACCTGCGATTCAACAAGACCAGTTTAAAGTAGACGCTAATGGCTGGTCAATTATAGGTGATGCTCAAGGTGGTTATGTAGCAGCTTCCTATTCTCCTAATGGCGGCGTTGAAGATGGTTATATTTATGCAATTGACGATGTAGTGGGAGGTGTATGGTATTTTAATGCACCAAGTGCTTATCTCGGAAATAAAAGTAATTATTATGACGCCACATTAAGTTATAGCCTTTTCCAAGATTCAAAAATGAGAGATCAATTTTTATTTGAAGATATCGTATTTTCAAGTGACAGCCTGAAGCTCTTTTATATGTATGATTCTAAAGAAAAATTTCCAAAAAAGGAGTGGACAAAATATTCTATTAAAATCAATGAAAACACTCCAGGATGGTATGTAGGCACTTATAAAGATTCTTACAATGGCCCCATTAAGCCCTATAGCGTTGCAACAAAGCAAGATATGGAAAAAGTATTATCAAACCTTACTTCTTTTATAATTAGAGGTGAATTTGAGACTGGTGATGATACTGGAGGATTAGATAATGTATTTATAAGAAAATAATCTAATCCAATTAAAAATAAATAAAACTTTAATTGAAGAGGCTATCCCAAAAGGACAGCCTCTTTTTTTACAAAATGTCTTGATGTTTTACCAAATAAAAAAAGACTCCCAAAATTTGGAAGTCTTTTTTGTGTGGTGTGGGCCGGGATCGAACCGGCGACACAAGGATTTTCAGTCCTTTGCTCTACCGACTGAGCTACCGCACCATCAATTAAACAAGTTAATGTCCTGATTAATGGAGTGCAAAGATAGCAGATTTTTTATTCCTTCCAAATTTTTTTTAATAAATTTTAAAAGAAAAGTATTTTCAATTTCTTTTATTTGATCTTTAAGCTTATTTTTGTAGATTATTAAATATTAGAACAATCGTTTTATGAGATTTATAGTTTCAACTTCAATATTGTCCAAAGGTCTTCAACTAGTAGGTGGTATTATTACCAGTAATGCTACTATGCCTATAACTGAAAACTTCTTGTTTGAGTTAAAAGGCAACGAGTTAACCATCACAGGTTGTGACTTGGAAACAATGATTAAGACAAAAATAGAAGTACAAGCAGAGCAGGAGAGCGAAGGAGGCAGTATTTGTATCGGAGCTAAAATTTTATTGGAATATATTAAAAGCTTACCAGACCAGCCTATAACCTTTAATATCAATACAAAAGAGTTGATGGTGGATGTGGCGACAAATTCTGGTAATTATAAAATAAGTGGAGAGCGTGCAGACGAGTATCCTAAAGAACCAGAAATGGAAAACGAACATACCTTTAACTTACCGTCATTGAGGCTGATAGAAGGTATCAACAAAACTATTTTCGCAACAAGTAATGACACCTTACGTCCTACAATGACGGGTATCTATTTTGAAATGAATGAAAGCGATTTAACATTGGTTACAACCGATGCACATCGACTCATCAGATTAATGTATTTGGATATCACACCTACTGAAGTAGGCAGTTTTATTGTACCTAAAAAACCATTACAACAATTAAAGAACTTATTACCACATGACGATTCCGCTACAAGTTTATCATATACTGATAAACATTTGTTTGTACGTTCTGGTCTTACAACTTTAAGTTGTAGACTAATTGATGGTAAATTTCCACCTTATCGTGCAGTAATCCCTACAGAAAATCCTTTTTTATTAACCATCAACAGAGTCGACCTTACTAATGCATTAAGAAGAGTAAGTCTTTTCTCTGATAAGAGTACGACTCAAATTGTTTTTGATATCGTAGGTAATAGCATTACATTAAGTGGACAAAATGAAGATTTTTCTTATGAAGGTAATGAGAAACTGAGTGGACAGTTTGATGGAGAAGATATGAAAATAGCTTTTAATGCTCGTTTACTCATAGAAATGTTGAATAACATGAGCAGTGAAAATATTAAATTAGAATTAAGTGTACCTTCCAGAGCAGGTATCTTCAGACCAAGTGAAGTAACTGATTATGAAGATGTATTAATGTTATTAATGCCTTTGAATGTAGGTGTTTAAGAATAATCTATTAATAGCAAAAGCATTCCAGAGATGGAATGCTTTTTTGTTTATTTAAATGCATACAATTGAATAAATCAAAAGTTCACAATACTCAATACTGCTGTTCTTAAACAAAAAGGTTTTACAGCTAGTAAGCTATAAAACCTTTAATATAAATTTAAGTTTCTTTAGAAATTAGCATTTCCCGGTGTTCTTGGAAAATGGATTACGTCACGAATATTAGTCATCCCTGTGATAAACAATACCATTCTTTCAAAACCCAAACCAAATCCAGCATGTGGAGCAGTCCCAAAACGGCGGGTGTCTAAATACCAATCCATTTCTTCAGCAGGAATATCCATTTCTTTCATTCTTTTTAATAGATAATCTAACCTTTCTTCTCTTTGTGAACCACCAACTATTTCTCCAATACCTGGTGCGAGAATATCCATTGCAGCCACCGTCTTTCCATCTTCATTTTGACGCATGTAAAAGGCTTTGATATCTTTAGGATAATCACTAACAATTACTGGCTTTTTAAAATGTTTTTCAACTAAAAAGCGCTCATGCTCACTTTGTAAATCTACACCCCAAGCTACCTCATATTTAAACTGTTTCTTCTGATAAGGTTTTGACTTGAGTAATATGTCTATCGCTTCTGTATAAGTAATCCTTTCAAATTTATTTTGAGCTACGAAATTTAATTTATCAATCAAATTCATTTCACTACGTTCATTAGCTGGCTTCTGCTTTTCTTCATTTAATAATCGCTCTTGCAAGAATGCCAAATCCTTTTGATTATGATCTAAAACGTATTGAATCAGATATTGGATGAAATCTTCAGCCAAATTCATATTGTCGGTAATATCATTAAAGGCTACTTCTGGCTCTATCATCCAAAACTCAGCCAAATGCCTTGTTGTATTAGAGTTTTCCGCTCTGAAAGTTGGTCCAAAAGTATATACTTCTCCTAATGACATTGCTGCCAATTCAGCTTCTAACTGACCGCTAACAGTGAGATGAGTACTCTTGCCAAAGAAGTCTTGAGAAAAATCAACTTTACCATTTTCTAATCTTGGAGGATTCTCCATTGACAAATTTGTTACTCTAAACATTTCTCCAGCACCCTCTGCATCAGAAGCAGTTATTATTGGGGTATGGATATAAAAGAACCCTTTATCGTTGAAATATTTGTGAATTGCATAAGCAATGCTATGCCTTACTCTAAAAATGGCGCCAAACACATTGGTGCGAAAACGCAAATGAGCAATATCTCTCAAAAACTCTAAACTGGGTCTATTTTTGGCTTGTAATGGAAATTCATCTGGATTACATACGCCTAATATTTCTAAAGTATCTGCTACTATTTCAACTTGCTGACCTTTACCTTGAGAGGCAATTACAGTACCTGTAACACTAATAGCTGCACCAGTATGAATATTTTTAATAGTCTGAGTATCTAATTTAGATTCATCCACTACTATTTGCAAATTATCAATTATAGAGCCGTCATTCAAAGCAATAAACTGATTGTTTCGAAAGGAGCGTACCCAACCCTTCACTACTACTTGAGTATTAGTGGGTTCATTCTTTAAAATATCTTTAATCTTTGTTCTCACAATTCTATATTTTCTTCGGTTTTAAAACATTTTGTTTGCAAAGGTAATTAAAAGCGATTTAATTTACTCCCATCCTATTATATCTCTAATGGCAACAGAAGCTAAAATACCACCAAAAGCAGCTGGCATATAGGAATTTGTCCCATAAAAAGATTTTTTATAATTGGTGCCATCGGTCAACATCATCGAACCCTCTACTGGTCGTTCATCAGAAAAAACTGCTTTTACGCCTTTTTTTATTCCCGCTTTACTCAATCTTTTTCTTACATTTAAAGCAAATGGACAATTGTAGGTTTTTGAAATATCAACTACTTTTAATCTTGTTGGATCCATTTTACCACCCGCTCCCATAGCACTTACAAAAGGAATATCACTATTATAAGCAGTTTCTATAAATGTAACTTTAGGTGTGAGGCTATCAATACCATCTAAAATATAATCTGGCTTTAGCTCTAGTAATTGTGCCACCATTTCAGGACTAATAAATTCTTTGATAACGACCAATTCAACTTCTGGATTAATAGCTTTTAATCGTTCTGCCATGATATTAGCTTTGTATTCGCCATGATTTATGGCTAATGCGGGCAATTGTCTATTTCTATTAGTAGGATCAACCGTGTCACCATCAATAATCGTCATCTTTCCCACTCCACTTCTACAAATGTATTCTGCAGCATAAGATCCTACTCCACCTAGCCCAATAATCATTACATGACTCTTGATTAATTTCTCTAGCTTTTCTTCGCCTATCAACAAAGCAGTTCTAGACAACCAACTTTTATCTTTCATTCTTAAACACTCTTTTAAAATTTTTTTCAATTTGCAAAATAAGCATATCTATTTCAATATTCTTCACTTCAGCAGCCTTTTTATAAATTTCATCAATCGAAATGCTTGTATTATCATCAGTTTCAAAGAATATAAATTCGATTGGTAATTTTTTAAAAATTTCTTGAAAAGCAGTTTGAAAGATAGCTTTACCTACAGAAAGATAAAAACCTTTTTCTAATATTTTTTGAGCTATAGTATTTTTCCTATTAAACCCATGAAATAAAACTGGAACATTCACATCAGTCAATAAAGTTAAACATTCATCATAAGCCTTTACACAATGGATTATCAATGGCTTATTTAGTCTTTCTGCTAATTTTATTTGTTGAATAAAAGCAAGTTGTTGTAAGTCCCAAGGAGTTTCACATTCCTTGTCTAAACCACATTCGCCGATAGCAATAACATTTGAATTACCGGCGAAACGCTTTAATGATTCTAATTGAATTTCAAGATTAGAAATATACCAGGGATGAATCCCCAAACTGCAAAAATCAATTTCTGTACTGGATTCAAAATCTTGATGGAAATTAAGAATACTGAAATTAATACTAGACTGATGGGTATGGATATCCTTATACATTGAAAAAATAAAAAAGCAACTTGATGCAATAAGAACAAAAATAGATTAAATAATTTAGCTTATTTAAAATTCACTTAAGATTAATACGTTCCTATTAACTCAATTAAAACATATCATTTTAACGATAAAAAATGATAAAGGATAAAAACAATAATAGGATAATAGCGGCTGTAACACAACCGAAATAAGCGTTTAGCATTTATTCCAAATCATAGTATCCTTCCCAAACTTTTAAAGATAGATTGAACGGCTCTCCTTTAAGGAAGTAATAAAATGCAATATTAAAAATCTTAAACAACATTAATTTGATAATTTGTAAAATTATTATAACTTTGCCGACTCATTAAGTTTTAATTATTTATAATAAATGGCACAAACTGCAAGAAAAAGTCCAGGCGGTGTAGAAGAATTTGGAAAAGGGAAAAGTGCAATAGGAGCTGACGTAGCTTTATTGAGTGCAGAAACCTTCTTTCTAAAGTACAAAAAACCAATCATTGGTGCTGGTGTGGCTATATTAGCACTCGTATTAGGACTACTAGCTTATCATCAATTTGTAAAACTTCCAAAAGAAGATAAAGCGGATAAAGCATTAGCCAAAGTTCAGACTTGGTTTGAGATTGACTCCTTGAATCTAGTAATTAATGGAGATGGTCAAAGTCTTAGTGCTCCAAATATTTTGAAAAAATATTCTGGAACAGATGCAGCCAACTTAGCAAATTACTATTTAGGAATAAGTTATTTAAGAACTGGAGATTCCAAAAATGCTATCACTTATTTAAATAAATTTGATGGTAAAGGAACAATAGTTTCTAATATTGCATATGGTGCTTTAGGTGATGCCTATATGGATGCTGGAAATGTGGATAAAGGAATAGAGAGCTATAAAAAAGCTGCTTCAGATGAAAAAAATCTATCGGTTGCATCTTTATATACCTTTAGAGCTGGTTTAGCAAGCGAACGTGCTGGTAAGCTGGATGATGCAAAAAAATACTATAAAAAAGTAAAAGAAAAATTCCCAATGAGTTTTGAAGCTTCAAATATTGATAAATATTTGGCTAGACTCGGAGAATTAAGCATAGATTAATTTCTAATAAAAATATTGAAAAACAGGTTATAGCTTTTGTTATAACCTGTTTTTAATTTTAGCATTTTGTAAGTGTAGTGTCATTTTCAATTATAAGTAGCTTTACGAATTGCGAACTGTTCAATTTTGAGCTAAATTTGCGAAACTGATTTCAGGCTGTAGTATAATATAGAACATTAGTAGATGAATCAAATAAAGTCTTATTCTCTTTGGTTTCGATTGGGTATTTTTAATCTCGTATTGGTAGCAATCTGGGGAACACTAATGCGTTACAAAATTGCTTTTTCACTTCCTTTTGTAGATCAGAAATTTTTAATTCACGCACACTCTCATTTTGCTTTTACTGGATGGATAGCACATATTCTTTACACAGGATTAGCAATGGTATTGGCACCATATATTGATGAAAGTAAGCATAAGAAATATACTAGGATACTTATCCTAAATCTCATTTCGGCATATGGAATGCTGATAGCCTTCTCTCTTCAGGGATATAAAGCAGCTTCTATTACTTTCTCTACGCTATCATTAATAGTAGCTGGTATTTATACCTATCATTTTATTAAAGATAGCCTTAAGGTTCCTGCTGAAAAAGCTGCTTTTTTACCTTGGGCAAGAACAGGATTAATGATTAATGTATTTTCTTCATTGGGACCTTTTGCATTGGCCTATTTAATGGTTTCCAAAAACATGGATCCATTGATGGTGAATAGTTCTATCTATTTCTATTTACATTTTCAGTATGATGGCTGGTTCCTTTTTGGTGCCGTCGCATTAATTATAGCTTTATTGCCCAAAGATTTCCCTAGCCTGGAGACTTATAGTCATTTATGGGCCATCACTATTATTCCTACTTATATACTCTCTATTCTTTTTTGGAAATTTCCATTATGGCTGGTGCTCATTGCAGGTATAAGTGCTGCGATACAGCTCTATGCCTGGATCATGATGATTATTCGGTATGTAAATTATTATAAGAAGAAAAAAGTTAAGGACAAGGTTCCATCTTGGCTTCGATTTTTCTTTTATACAGCAGCTGTCTGCATAAGTTTAAAGTTTGTATTACAATTATTATCTGTTTTACCTGGGCTTACTGTATTAGTTTTTAGTTGTAAACCTATTATCATTGGTTATTTACATCTTATTTTATTAGGCGCTTATACTTTTTTCATCTTAGCTTATTCCTTCCATTTGGGTTTACTAAAAAGTAATTCAATTGCTAAGTTTGCTACTTATTTATTCTTCTTTGGATTCTTTTTAAACGAGCTGTTTTTAGCATTACAAGCTTCTACATGGGTAACACATGTATTTATCCCGAATGGTGATAAGTTCTTGTTTGTTGCTGCTGTTACTATGCTATTGGGTGCCATTGTTTTATTAATAGCACAAATTAAAAAGGAAAAAATGATTTCTCATTAGTAAAAAAAGATAATACTTTAATAACAGGATTGCATTTCAGGTTCTATTTTTGAAGTGGTAATGTCAATATATATTGGGTTTCAACTAACATGGCATTCATAGAAGAGGTGATTTCACTAATTGTATGATTTCTTTTGACATATTATTTCAGGTTATTCTTTTTTTTAATCTATTATTTAATCGCATAAATCTTTTTTGTAGCAATCTTTACTTAATTACTTCAGCTCCATTTTTGCTAATCTTTCCAGTTCCACCATTTAAGGAGCTCAGATTCTTGTTGCGCTACTGAAGTTTCTGCAAAATAAACGGCACAACGAAAAACATAAAGTAAACATCTATCTTGAATACAAGCTGCGAATTGATTCGATTGGTCGTAAAGTTCTTGTGGATTTCTATCTTTTAGATCATCAATTTGCCTAATACCAATATTGTATAAATCCGTGGCAATAGACTTTCCAACACCAGGAATTAAGATCAATTCTTTTATGGACTCTGCTTTTGTCATTATAATTTCAAATTATTATTTTGATTCAATTCCCAAAAATGGATTGTTAGGATTTCTAATATTTTTAATTTCTAGCATTAGAAATATTACTTAATTATAAAATTCAGTTTAATTCTTTTTCTTTCGTAATAATCTAAGATAAAGTTGTTCTACTTTATCTCTTGCCCAAGGCGTTTTTCTTAAAAATGTAAGACTGGATTTAATTGAAGGATCACTTTTAAAACAATTAATATTTATCTTTTCAGATAAGCCTTCCCAGCCATATTGTGCTAGCAATTTTTCTAAAATGTCTTGCAATTTCACACCATGCATCGGATCTTGGGCGTGATTTTCTGGTTGTTGATTTTCGTTTTCCATAAATATTATAATTCTTTCTTTATGATGATAAAACAAACAAAAAAATACAAGCTCTATTGTATTCATTGCAAATGTAATCACCTCATTTCATATTTCGTTCAAATATATAAAAATCCAGACAAATCTAGCAAAGTACTTATTGATTCCTGATTGAGCTACCTTTCACATTTTATTGAAACAAAAGCCATTTGAGACCAAAAATATTAATTTTACAAAACCAATTCCATTTCAGAATGAAACAATATATTTAATATAACAAGAACATCTTGTTTAAAGTATTTATGTTAATAAATAAAAAAATCCACTCCACGAAATCGTGGAGCGGATTTTTATATTCATAGGAAAGGATTAATTAAGGATTAAAAGGGTCAATTACCTCTGCTCCAACATAATCAGAGAATAATTTAGGTGTATTATCCAAACTTAAATTATCATACTCGAGATGGAATAAAGGCATTCCAACCTTATAATTTAAACTTACTCCATATTCAAAGCATTTGGTAAATACTACATTATGGATATTTAAATAAGTCGAAAAATCTACACATACAGCGCCATTAGGAAGACCCGTAGTTTGTCCTCCATTTTTAACATTCACATGACCAATTTCATTTAAAGGACTAGAAGAGTAAATAGTTATTTGATTCCAAAAGCCTGGAATATCCTTCTCTCCACGAATAGTAATAGGATCTTGTGCTGTGCCTAACATAACTAATGAGGCATCTTTAAACACGCGAATTTTGCTTTGAGCAGACATCATAATATCTGTACCGGGCTCTACAGTAAGTACCCCATCATTTGCTTGGAAACCATAGTTAGCAGTATTCTTCATTAAATAAGGCACATCTAATTTTGCCCAAGTAGCATCACCAAAAATTGAGCCGCCATCTAAATAAACATAATCATTTGTATTTCCTTTAAAGCTATTTGTACCATTGTACATTCGTAAGCGACTAGCATTAGATCCAATAGGCATATCATTTTGAGTCAATACACAATTAGTCATGAAAACTTTCTTTTCATTTTTCCCAACACTTCCCGAAACAAGCATTCCCTTATTTTTACTGTTTTTTATGGTACAGTTTTCAAGCGTAATCGGACTGTTACTTCCATAGACACCCAAAGCCGCTTTTTGACCATGTGAAGGCAAGCCTGTTCCACCCGCATAATCAATAGTGACATAACTCATTTTATTAGCGGAATTAGAGCTTTGGGTATAAATCCCACTCCAATAGCCTTTTGTTTGTTCTTTTCCTGTCAAAATAATAGGTTTGGCAGCTGTACCTTCCATTTTAAAAGAAGATTGATCACGAAAATTCAATCCTGCATCTTGTTCAAATGCGATGACAACGCCAGGTTCAATTGTTAGTTTTCCATCTACTCTCATCATACAAGTGACAATATAATCTACCGAAGCATCTGGATTATCTTTTAAGGTTGCATCTGTATTTTTTATAAAATAATCGCAATCTAAAACAGTTGCATTTTTATCGTCAAAATCTGGTTTAGGGTCATCTTTATTACAAGCTGAGAATATTAACAGGAATCCAGCAACCAAAACAGTTGCATTAAAAGTATTTTTGAATGTTTTTAAATGATACATAATTACAATTTTACATGTGACTAAAAAATAAATAACCCTCATCTTTAAAAAGGATTATATCGCAAATCTATAGGCGAAAATTAAATAATACAAGGAGCATTGAGTATGCAGTGAGTTTGACATAGAATTCAGTAATACTTTAATATTTTTTGTAACAGTTTGGTTTAGTGCATATTAATATTTGGTCATTTAATTTTGAAAGCTTAAATAATAAATCTTATATTTATGATATTTTCAAACAAATAATTCATTATCGCTTCAAAAGCATCACCAAATTCTAAATTGGTAAGCTTAAATACTAAATATAGTTTTATTAACGCGATAGGAATGCTATTTTTAGCTTAAATGAGATATCTCCTTCTTATACTTTTATGTATTTTTTTTCATCCCAAGATTTTTGGACAAATTCAATTATCTCAAGGAATGGAAACGAAAGAACTGGTAGGAAATAAATATGTCAACGCATTATATACAGATATAAACGAAACGTTTGAATCTGTAAAAATGAAAATCTTCCCTCTTTCTTATGATTCTGCAAACTTCCCTATTAATAAACAAGCTTTATGGTTAAAATTTGAAATCGTCAATTTAGATTCTCAAAACAGAACCTTCTATCTTTATTGCAAAACAGCATATTATACAGTATATCAAGAAACCGATACAGGTTGGAATCAAGAGCACAACGGGTACTTAATGCCTTTGAAGGAAAGAACATATAAAAAAACGACCCGATTTTTACCTCTATCAATAAAACCTTACCAAACAAGTAAGCTATATGTCAAATTACAATCAGGAGATTTGGCTTATTCAAATTATTATCCCAAAATTGGAGATCAAATTTACTATTATGAAACCTTAAATAAACAACAAAAATTTAGCAGTCCAGCAACTGTTTTTTCTTTAATTTATTTCTCGGGAATATTAATGATTACATTTTTTGTATTCATACTTTATGTATCCATTCGTGAGAAAGTGTACCTCTATTATTTACTCTACTTATTTTTTCAAATTATTTTTTCTTTCATTGTCTTCGGGCGAACACCTTTAAAAATAATCAATATAGCACTATACTATCCCTCTATCGCTTTTCTAATTACAGAATCAGTTCAGTTTATATTTATCGGATTTTACATCTTGTTCATCATTTATCTATTAGAGATTAAACAACCAAAATCTTTAGAAAAATCTTTACGTTTATTTTCTTGGTTTTGTTTTGGATATGCTGCTTTCAGTTTGATAATGTTAACTTTTTTCCCTTCTCCAGAAATGAAAAGTTATAGTTTTATTATTATACGATTGATAGTGCTACCTATCAATTTACTCTTTATCATTTGGATTATTAAAAAAATTAAACATCCACTTATTCCTTATTTCATTCTCGGAAACCTGTTTTTCTTTATAGGATCTATCCTTTCTGTTTCTGTTTCTTTTTTAGGCTTGCACAAAAATCCCGAAAGTATATTTCATTTTGGAAACAGCCTAAATACTATTTTTCAAATGGGACTATTGGGTGAGGTATTTTGTTTTTCTTTCGCAATAGCACATCGGGTACGACTCATTCAAAAAGAAAAAGAGGTAAACGCTTTAGCATTAATACGACAATTACAGGAGAATAAATTGATACAAGAGCGAATGAATAAAGAATTAGATGAAAAAATTAATCAAAAGACAAATGAATTAATAAAGGTTTATTCTGATATCGAAAAACAAAGAGAAAAGGAAATAAAATTAGAATTCTCTCAAAAGATAAATGAATTGGAAATGATGGCATTACGTACTCAAATGAATCCTCATTTTTTATTCAATAGCATGAATGCGATTAAACATCTTATCTTAACCAATCGGCCAGAAGATGCCATGTTTTATCTTGATGATTTCTCTAGCTTATTAAGAAGTGTTTTGAAAAACAGTAAAAGAGAAACGATAACTGTTGAGGATGAATTGGAGATATTAAAACTTTATTTATCTCTTGAAAAAAGTAGACTCGGTGATGATCTTCAATATAAGATTGATGTTCATGATTATGATTCCTTATCGCAATACCCTATTCCAGGCTTGCTTTTACAGCCTTTTGTTGAAAATGCAATTTGGCATGGTCTGAGCCCAAGTGATAAAGAAGAAAAGTTATTAATTATTACTTTTGAAACAAAAGAAGATACTTTAATTATTTCAATAAAAGATAATGGCATTGGAAGAGCAGCATCAAAAAAGTTTAAAAATAACCGAATAAGAATACATCAATCTTATGGTTTGCAAATTTCACAGGATCGAATAGCCTTATTTAATCATACTCATAATATGAAGATTCATTTAAAAATTATAGACCTCATGAAAAATGGGGTTCCTGAGGGAACCCTAATTACTTTTACCTATTCATTCAAAAAATTATGACTAAAATTATTATTCTTGACGACGAAAAACATTGCACCGATATTTTGCAATCATTGATAGCTAGGGTACATCCTGACTACAAGATAATTGGAGTATTTAATGATCCTTTACAAGCTCTTCAATTTATACAACAAAATGAAATTGATTTGCTTTTTTTAGATATAGAAATGCCGAAAATGAATGGTTTTAAATTATTGGATAAAATATTACCTGCTAATTTTGATATTATTTTTACTACTGCTTATGATCAATACGCGATTCGTGCTTTTGAATACAGTGCGATTAATTATTTATTAAAACCAATAACAGAAAGATCGATTGTTAAAAGCCTTAGTTCTTGGGAACAAAGAAAAAGAAAAGTAAATGACGAACAGTGGCAGTTGCTAGAAGGAGTGATTTCAGGTCCCGAACCCGAACTAAATAAAATAGCATTGCCCACAGGCACTGGATATGAAATCATGAAAATTAATGATATCGTGCATTGTAAGTCTGAAAATAATTATACATCGTTTTTCTTCACTGATGGCAATAAGACTTTAATCTGTAAAACTTTGAAAGAAGTAGAACACTTGCTTTTAGAACACTCATTTTTTCGTGTTCATCAATCACATTTAATCAATTCAAAGTATGTAAAAACAATTTCCAGACAAGATGGAGGCGTTTTATGTATGACAGACGGAACTAAGATTCCAGTATCCAGACAAAAAAGGGAAGAAATAGATAAGATATTGGATTCTATGCTGCGTTTTGAGTAGCGAATAATATATTTTTATACATATTTAAATTTAAGAATTAATAGTAATAGTAAATAAGAATATGCTACCATTCTATCAAATAATTATTTTAATAAAAAATTAAAAGTAACTTCTTAAAGTATGTTGAGATTTATAAAGGTTTCTCACAAATAACTGGACTTTTTATTTCTACCTTAGTGTCACGGATTGTTATAATATTAAATTACTTTTATGTTTCAGTTTCCTTCTAATTTAAAATATTATTAAGGTATATATTAATGCTAGATTATAAATATCAATATTTTATAAATATTGCTAATGTTTTGGTTATCAAATAATAAATCGTAATTTCGCGCCCTAATCCAAAACAAACTATGTGTAAATTACTAAAAAATAATATTATTGTATTATTTTGCTTAACTTATTTATCTTTTTCTGCTGATGCGCAGACATTTTCTTTCGCTCCAATTATTGGAACATGTCCTGGAAGTAGCTTGACCACAACCGCAACTATTAAAGGTGTAAAAGTAAACAGCATATATGCCGACAATGGATCTCCAACAGATCCTGGAAGTAATAGTTCTTTTTCTTATGAATTAATCATTTCGATAAATAGTCAAGTTTCAGGAACAAATACAGGAAACTATTGGGATAATACCATCAAATTTACATCTTCCAATCCTGCTGCGGTGCAAGAAATCTATTATCAAGATATTGGAGTTCCTGTTCAATCTTCTAACATTCCAAATATATCTATAGGAAATAATGCATCGTTTAATGGATCCGCTGCCTATTTAGGTTTAACTGTTGGAGTGGAAAATAATAGTCCAGCAATATTAAACCTGTTTGGGTATAACACAGCGAGCTTAACGGTAAGTTCACCTTGTTTGGAAGTCTCAAATATGATCGTTACAGGCACCATAAGCACTCCAACGCCAATTAAATTAATTAGTTTTGAAACGCATAGTAATAATAATACCGCTTTACTTAATTGGGAAACTGCTATGGAAACCAACAACAAAGGTTTTGAGATTGAAAGAAGCTCAGATGGCAAATATTGGTCTTCCATTGGATTTGTAAATAGTTCATTTGAAAAAGGAGAAAGTCCTAATGTTCTTAAATACCATTTTACTGATTCAAACCCAAGTAAAGGAGATGTTTTTTATCGCCTAAAGCAATTAGATTTTGATGGTAATTATAATTATAGTAAAATAAACAAAATTACTTTTTCGGAATCTTCACTAGTTCATATTTTCCCAAATCCAGCTGCTGATAAAATATCGATTTCAGGATTAGAAAATAATGCTTTTCTTGAGATGAGTAATGTTACAGGTCAGATTATTTATTCTTCAAACGCTAATAAAGAATCTAATTCTGTAAATATAAGTAAATTTTCGAAGGGTGTTTATTATCTAAAAATTACTAAGGCAAATGGAGAAATTGAAAGAATAAAATTTTTAAAAAAATAAATAACCCTTTTAAAAATATTATTTGAAGATATAAAAAACAAGCGCTTTATTAAAATAGAGTGCTTGTCTTTTTATAAAAATTACTGAAATTTTATATTTTTATATGTTACGGCATCTAGTTCAAATTTCCTGTGCAGCTTTTATTTTTTCAATTTGATTAAAATGTCTAATAATATGATTGATGAAAAACTGAAAGGTATCCCCTAATTTTAATTTGATTAATTTAGAAATAGAAATCTGAATGCTCACTTTGTTTAAACTCACCTTTTTTGATTGATGTAGCAAATCTAAAAGTTTGTTCTGTTGGTTTATAAAATTGTCAATGACAGACTTATCAAGCTCTGCATTTAAAGGGTTCTTGTCCTTAAATGTTTTCATTTTATTTAATTTCTTTTTAGGCAACATACTTTTCGCAAAATAACCACCTAAAAGTCCACTTTTAAATTGAAGCTCACTTTTAGTCTTTGAATTTTGAATTTTCTTTTCAATTTCTGGTAAATAAAATTCACCATACAAGTTCAAATGTTCTAAACATTCCAAAATACTCCAAGAAGTTGGGTTCTCTTTCCAAGTTAATATTTGTAAATCATCATTTTTAAAATTCTCAATTTTTTGATTTATTTGGGCTATTTGGTCAATTAATGATTGAATCAAATTTTCTGATTGCATAATGTTTTATATTTAATGCAAAGGTCTAAAAATCAATTTTTATAAACCTTGATTAAAGTCAAGACTTTTTTAGTCGGGATAAGGTCTCCGCACTCATTCTTAAATAATTGGCAATATGTCGGTTTGGTATTTCTTGAAAAAGTTGTGGACTTCTTTTTAAAACTCTAAGGTATCTTTCTTTGGGTGAAGTGGTTAAAATATCTATTTCGCGTTCCATTAATTGTAAAACGAGTTCTTCCAAAATCTTAGTCCATAAAATTCTATTGGTTTCAATTTTCAAAAAAACCTCAATTTCTCTTTTGGGAATCACTTTTACTTTTGTCTTTTTAATGGCTTGAATAAAAAAGTCAGAAGGTTTACCCGTCAGAAAGGAATCTAATGAAACTATTAAATTATCCTTATAACCAAATCTGATAATTTGTTCTTGATGCTCATCTAACACGAAAACTCTCAAACTACCACTTTCAACATAATATACATTGGTGTCAATACTTCCCTTGACTTTTAAATATTCATTCCTATTTACCGTTATTGTCTTGCTAAAAAGAGCAACAAGTTCTGTCATTTTATTTCTTTTGCTTTAATAATAATTTTTAAACGGTATCTGAAAATTTATCTTCTTGAGATAAAGGTTTATTTATTAACTCGATATTATTTCTTAAAAACAGGCTAAAAGAAAAATAACATTATAAATTTTTCTCAGGGAATTGTTTCTATTCCCGCAAACTTAAATACTCCATTCACTTTTTTGAAATAGATTCCAAATTGTGCTCCTTCATGTCCTAGGGCTAATTCATCTTGTTTATAAACTGTCCAAAGAACCGTTATATCTGATCTGTGATCATTTTCATAAATAAAATGGTTTTCATCGCTTTTTGTCGCTCTTTGATAAAATTCAGTTTCCTTTATTTTTAGAAGGAAATTTTCTAAAAAATTTTTCTTTTCAATCATATAAGGTGTATCAGAAAAGTCGGGTCCATCAAAGCAAATGAGACAATAGATTTTATCATTGGACATCTCAATTATTGCTTCCATATCATTATTATTGATGGAAGTAAATAGGGTCTTATAAGTCTCCACAATTTTTAGGCTATCTGAGCAGTTCACTTCCTGACCAAATATGGAAGTCGAACCAAAAAGCAATAGTATTAAAATTTTAAGGTATTTTCTCATGTTTTAACAATTCTTGAAAAATATTTAATTTCCTTAGAGAATCCAATGAAAAAGTCACTCTAAATATTGATAAAAATACATTAAAACATTTATAAAATAAAATATCCTTTTTAGAGGAATCCCAAAAGATTGAAATCTTATTTTTGATGACAATTATTTAATAATTAATGAAGTAATAATGTGTTTTCCCTGTTCAAGTTTTTACTATTAGAGAAAATTTAAGGTTTTTATCAGAAATATCTAGCTTAAACATCTTTATCTTGGATTCTTATAAGGAGTATTATTAGTTAGTACAATTAATTAATAAGAATTTTAGAAGAGTATGTTTTTCCATTTTGAGCAATAGATATAAAATAAAAGCCCTTGATCAATTCATTATTTATGTTGTGGTTTTTTTTAAATTTGCTTACTTTTTCAAAATAAACCTGATTACCTATCCCATCGAAAATTGTTATGGTATATTCCTTCTTTGGTATTTCTTTAAATTGAATATTGATATTGTGAACAGTAGGGTTTGGATAGATGACAAACTCATTCTTTTCTGGTTCTGATTCTATGCCCGATAAAGGATGGGTTGATAATTCCCAAATAATAAATCGACCATTGTTGTTATCTGAAGCATAAATAACTGTGTCAGAAAATGAGCTTCCATTTTGAATAGAAAAATGTGTTAGATTATTGATCACTCCTAATTGATAAGATTGATCAGTTAGTTCAAATCTATTCACATAAAAAGTACTTGTTGCCCAAGGTAAGCTAGTTAAATTTAGATATACAGTATTATTTCCAGAAACTGGATTTGGTGCTGGAAATGCAATAACAACTTTATCATTAAGATCCGTTTTTCCTGCTAAAGCATACCTTCCTGGATTAATAGTCAAAGCTAAACGGTTGAGCGCATCGTTCATTTTATTCATATTGTAGAAAACATAAGCGGCTGGTTTGGGTACAATTGGGCCAACACGATACATACCCAAATAAGTGTAATTATCAGTAGCCGTTTCAGTATCAAATAAGCAAACTTCAAATGACATTGAAACATTTCTATTTAGCATGTCAAGGGTATGCTCTATTTTATTAAGCCCATAGTCTAAACTACCCCATGTATCCGTATTTTGATCTATTCGTCCCCACTCCGCATTTATTAATTCAGCATTAGGAGTATAGGTATCTCGCCAGTTTTTAGCAATCATAACTTTAGAACTATCATAACCTCCTTTAAACTGAGTATCAGAATAAGGATGAAATGAAAGGAAATCAAATTTAGTAGCATTAGTTTGAACAGCTTGAAGAAAATAGAGCGGTATAAAATGATTGGATGAGTAAAAAGCGAAACTACATCCGCCCAGTTTTACATGACTCGCTAAGCTGATATCTGCAGAAACTTCATTGGCTATTGCTTGATAGGCATCATATAATTCGACTTCAGTACCTGACCAAAAGAATTTGCTCATAATAATGCTTTGATCTGGCTCATTCCAATGTTCAAAGTATCTTACACCAAAGGAATGGTAACAATGTTTAATGAGTTGATACATTACTCTGCCATAAACTGCATTATTTGAAGGAGGTGCATTCCGTATGGAATTATCATAAGCTAAATTATAAATCAAACCCATTAATGGATTATAATCTGGAATGGTATCGGAGCTGAGGGTGAATTGCATGTAATCCATTGTTATAAAAGGCTCTGCACCAATTGATTGAACCAAAGAAATCATGGAGTCGATATAAGAGAAATCATAATTATTAAGATTATTTGCCTCCGTTAAATTATTGTCTCCTTTATAAAATTCATAGGGAAGATTCTTTAAAACACTGGTATAATTGGAATAATAACTTGTATCAGGTGGATTATCTGCTCTTCCTATAGAGACTCGAATAAATCTGGGTTTTAACTGCTCCATTTCAGTTGCAAAATTAGGATCAGTGACCATAGAAGTATGTGGGCCAAGCCATGTTGGATTTCCTCCATATCCGTGCATCAAATGATTTTCATAATGATCTCTCCAAATTGGAATTATCGGACCATTAGAAGTTGAAGGATCTACATTAATCGTTATGGTTTCTTGAGCATATAGGAGATTCAATTGAAAAGACAAACACAGCATAAAATAAATGAGTTTCTTCATAATTCATGTTTTGTCTGACCACTAAAGTCAGTTCGTGAAAAAACGGTCGTATTAATGTATAAAATTAATACTAATAATTAGAAAGAACAATGATTAATTTGAGTTTCTCATATTGTATTACTTTTAAAGAATAGCATGCATCTTATTAAGTTTGGTTTTCATTTCTTTGACGATATCGCTATTCTATTTAATTCAAAGCATAAGATAACAAAATATTCAAAAGTGGTTCTCTAATCTTTAAATCCAAGCAGCAATCCCAGTTTAATAGTCTTTAGAGGAATTGTAAACTGTCCAAAAATGATTCGCCCATCCTTACCTTCCATTATCAAATTAATTCGAGCGTTCCGTATTCCATTTTAGCATTTTTAATTTACTAAAATATGAAAATAATACTTCGCAAAAGTCATTAAAATATTTCTCTGTTTCAAATATGCTATTTGAAACGCTGAAGCCGTAAACTGGGTCTAAAAATGCTTGTGCAAAACCTATTGTGCATAAATTGAAGTGTTATTTTTGAAAAAATAAGGATAGTCAAACTCAATTAACTTATAACTTATTTCTAAATTTTCATATAATTCAAAGCCTTTCATATCATATTACAGTTTTTCTAAAATATTGACAAACGGCAGTCTGTGAAAAAACCTCCGTTTTAGGAGATAAAATAGGATTTTTTATTTGTAAAAATGATTAGACTTATGTATTTCTATGCATGCATTACATTAAAGAAATTTCAAGATTTCAGCTTTGGTTTGTTTCTTTAGAAAACCTAATTTACAAAATTAATCTAGCCCGGATTTGTTAATGTGTTTAACGAAAAACACTTATTTGATTGCCAGCGAAACTATTTCAATTTACAGTAAAAATTCCAGTCCAAACAACAGCAAAAATCCGGTTTTATCCATAAGGGAAACTGCAACCATCGTTTAATACTGCAGGCTCGAAACTCTAAAGAAACATTTTTGGAGCTAAAATGTCCATTTTATCAAATATTCTCGCATAATGCTTCTGTAATGCTATAGACAGATCTTCAACTTTATTCTTGATTAATTTTAGCCACTAATTTTCCTCTTGCACTTCTGCCACTAACTTCTTTTGTAAATCCAAGAATGATAAATTGGCTTTTAAATCTGGATAAGCTTCTCTCAATATAAAAATACTTCTGAGTGTTTGTGATAATAAGTTCTCGGCTGCTATCTTCCCTGGAATGTCGTCTGGAGGGACATTCATCGCATTATTTCTTGCTTGAACTACTTTTTCAAGTGTTTCTGATTCATGCTTTGCATATCCTTTTACGGTATCTACAAGATTAGGAACTAAATCATATCTTTTCTTTAATTCATCATTTACGAAGTTTCTATTTCTAGCAAATTTATTGAAGATAACAATCATCAAAATAAAAAGGAGGATGATTACTGCAATAATGATATAGTCTATTAGATTGATCAATACAAATAAGATTTATTCGTCTATGAATCCAAAGATAATATTTAAAACCAGATATTTATAACAAGTTAAGTATGCGTATTGATTTATCCATTAAGCGTAGCGAATTAAAAGGAATGCGTAAGGTTTTCTTAAATAAAGGTTTTCCAAAGTTTTAAAACTTTGGAAAACGTAAATCGCAGCTATATTACTTTATTAATTGCATCCATTCTAGAACTAACCTGTAGCTTTTGATAAATATTATGGATATGTTTTCTTACCGTTTCAATATCGATAAATAAATGATCTGCAATTTCTTTGTAACGATACCCCTTACTGAGTTGCTGCAATATCTCTTGTTCTCTTGGTGTTAGTTTTTCTAATTCTAAAGATTTTTTATCTTCGATTTGAAAAAAGTTAACTACTTTCCGAGCAATACCACTACTCATTGGAGATCCCCCATTTTTTGCATCTTTTATTGCATCAATTATTTTATCGGGAGCTGTAGATTTACTCAAATAGCCACTTGCTCCTGCTTTTAGCGCATTAAAAACAGAATCAGAATCTTCAATTAGCGTACACATAATAAATTCTGTTATTGGAATGATAGGCTTCAGTTTGGCGATACATTCAATGCCTGACTTTCCTGGAAGATGAATATCCATCAAGACAACATCTGGTTTTAGAATAGGAAGCTTTTGAATTGCAGACTCTGCATTATCAAATTCTGCAATGCACTGATATCCAAATGAATCATTGATTAAAAGTGCTAACATTTCCCTCGTTTCTTTATGGTCTTCTACAATTACAATTTTAATGTTCATTTTGATAGGTTTAGGATGGCAACAAAATTAAATTTCAAAATTACCTATAAATAAAATATGCTGAAATACCATATTAGTAGTATTTCTGGAAATCATTAGTTGTCTATTTTTTTAAAATTCCAACATTAATTCAAGCCCCTCATTTACTTCAGAAGTCGAAATTACCTTCCCTCCAATTTTTTCAATTCTTTGTTGGATATTTATTATTCCATTACCTGATTTGAAAGAAGCAGGCATACCTATTCCATCATCTTTAATTGAAATTTTATTTTTCTTGTCTGCTATTTGAAAGTGGATATAAACATTTTTTGCTTCAGCATGTTTTACTATGTTTTGCAAACACTCTTTGATAATAAATAAGATATTGCTATTTGTCTCTCTACTAATAGCAGTTTCAGGAATTTCATCTGGAGTTGAAAAGTGAAGTTTTATAGGTAAATCTTCTAAATAATCAAAGGAACTTTCTCTTATTTTTGTAATTAATTGTGCTATAGTTGCATTATCGGGATTGAGTGCCCAAACCATATCTTTTAAACTTACAGCAATTTGACTGGCTGTTTCTGAAAGTGCATGGATATTCCTTTTAATAGCATTGTCTTGTACTTTTCGAGAAGTAATTTCAGAAAGTAATTTAATTTTTGCTAGTCCTGATCCTAAGTCATCATGTAAGTCTCTTGAAATGCGTTTTCGTTCTAATTCTTCTGTTGACCTAATCGCTTGTTCTCTTAATATTTTATTTCTAACCTTTTGTCTGGAAAGATATAGCCATGCTGCAATTACAGATAAAATAAGGATAAGTAAAACACTAAGTAATAAATAATTTCTATTGTTAATTTGAAGTGCTTGTTTCTTCAGCTCCAAGGTTTTTATTTTATTTTTATTTTGAAGGACAAAGTTCTCGGCATCTTTTTTTTCAGTTTCATATTTCTCTTTCATTTCTGCTAATTGTGCAGTTCGCTCCACATTAATTAAACTATCATTACTTTCTTTATAGGTTTTTGCAAATTCATAAGCTTTTTTGTAATCTTTAGTAGCTGAATAAAGATCCATTAAATTGCCATGAACTTCTACGATTATAGCTTTAGCATCAATTTCTCTTGCTTTTTCCATTGCTAAAAAATTGGCTTTTTCAGATTTTGCATATTGTTTTTGAAGCATATAAACATTGGCTAAATTAGCTGAAATAGCTGCTGTAATATACTTTGCATCTATTCTTTCTGTTATTTCTAAAGCTTTTTCATAATAATAAATGGTTTTGTCTAATTTGTTTAGTTGCTTATACACAATACCCAAATTATTATAAGTCAAAGCGATCCGATCTTGCATTTTATGTTTTTGATAAATCTGAAGCGCTTGAAAATACAGAACTAAAGCTTTATCATACTTAAAAAGTTGTTCATAAATGACAGCTTTGCCATTGGCACAATCAGCAATAGTTTCGTCTTCTTTAACGGAAGTAGCAATTTTTTCTGCTTTATCAAAATAGGCTAACCCTTTTGGGAAATCTTTTATATCAGAATATAAAACACCAATATTACTAGTGATTTTTCCAATTCTAACACTGTCTTTTGTACCCTCAGCAATATCTAATCCATGTTGGTAAAAATTAAGTGCCAATTCCGTTTTGCCAATTGAAGAATAGGAATTACCTAAATTAGTATAGATGGATTGTAAAGCTAATGAGTCCTCTGATTTTAGAGCTAGGGGAAGACAATTTGTTAGCACTTGAATGGAAGAGTCAAACGATCCTTTATTATAAAAATCAATTCCCTTTTGTAATAATTTATGGTCAAATTGCTGACTGAAAGTTTTACAAAAACTAAAAAGCAATACTATTAGAAGTAAAAAAAAATTCATTTTTCATATATTTAAAATAGTATTTAAAATATCATCATACAAATATAATAAAGGTTTGGAATATTTTAATTTTTAAAGTACGTCTTTTGAAAAAGAGTTCATTTATTATAAAATTAAAAATCAAAATAATACAAATAAAAATACCACGAAAGTAGCATTGTAGATACTGACATCTCGAAATACCTTTACACTATTATTTCATTAAACACTTTTAATTATGAAAAATATTATCACAATTGTTGGAATCTCAAGCACATTGTTTTTAATGCAAACCCTTAGTTTCGCTCAAAAAGTTACTGAGCAAACTCAGGATTTACCAAAAGCAGCAGCTAAAGGTTATTTTTATGGTGCTGAATTAAATTCAGAAAGTGGAAATATTGAAGTCACTTATCAACTGAAAGGAAAGAAAAAAGATGAGTTGATTAATTATCAAACCTTCATTTTTGATCAGGACGCAAAATTCCTTAGCAATAATGAAAATAAACCATCTGTCCCTAATGGAAAAGAAGACTATACTCGTGAAGTTATAACTGCACAATTAGGAAATGGAAGAGGAATGTCAGTAATGAGTCTCAAACTTTTTGTCAACAAATCCACGCTTACTTACAAATGGAATAAAAGAAAACAGAAATATTATTATTCTGTAACCAGTCAGGAGCAAGTAAAATTAAAAAATGATGATGAGAAAACCTATACGGGCTACGCAGCTTATAGCAATTATCAAAACGGCGAAATGATGCTTTTAGGTATGTCTTTAAACGATGGAAAGCGCCGTCAGATTTCTATTCTTAATATCAAACCAGATCTTTCTGTGAAGGATATTCCTTTAGATGTAAAAGACGGTATGCAGTCTTTAGCTTTCGCTGATCTAATTTCGAAAGATCATACTAAACAAAATGTGGATGATTTGGATGATGCAGATATGGTCTTTGTTTTTTCTCCAAAATACGATAAAAAAGTAAAGGTTGATTTCAATAAATATACTTACATGCGCATTGATAATACAGGTAAAGTAAAGGAGCGAATAGACCTAGATTTGCCTTCACCAAACCTTGTAATCAATGGTATTCATCAAGATAATAAAGGTGCTGTTTATCTTGTAGGAAGCTACAGTAGTAAGGATGACGAGCCTTTTGAAAAAAGATATGGAGAATGTGTTTATATTAATAATCCAGTTATGGAATCAGGAGCACCAAATGTAAGAATGGAGAATTATGAAAAAAAGTTGATCAAAGAAAATAAGGATGTTTTTGCTACCATTAAAATAGAAAATGGAGCTGTAGTTTCCATCGTTAGCAATGATATTAAAAGTTTAAAATCATTAGCAAAATCACCTTCTGGTCAAAAAAAGGCTAAACCTTATGATGGTGGTATGTTTTTAATTCAAAATTTTGATGGATTACCTAATGGTGGCTTTTTAATAACTGGTCAGAAAATCGCTTATACAAAACCAAAAGGGACTAAATATGCAATGCGGGCTTATAAAGATTTGGTATGTATACAATTAGATAATACGGGAAAAGTTGTTGCGCAATATTGTATTAGTCCGCAGACCATAAAGAGCAAAGAAAATACCATATTTCCAATTCTTCAGAAGCTCAATATAGCTCAAGATGGACAAACAGCCTATTTGCAGCTTTTAGAAAATAAAAGCTCAAAACAAAAAGATAATGGTGGTTTTATGGGCGGTGTTGCAGGAAATAGTGCGGCTATTAGTTATTCTTCCAATTATTATCCTTCGGTGGTTAAATTAAATATCGCCAATCAAACGATCTCTGATTATACTTTACTTGGTAAAAGAAAATTTGAAGTATGGAATAGTTGCCCCTATTTATGGGATTCAAAAAATAATGCCTTGATTTATGTAGGATCAGATGGGGATAAATTATGGATTGGTAAATATGAAATGATGTAAATTATGAAAATAAAAGCTCTTATTTTATTCTAAAACTACCATGAAATCATATGAAAAAAAGACTCATCTCAACCTGAAAAAATTTAACCTTTAATTTAAAATCAAATAATATGAAAAAGACAATCCTAATGCTTTTACTACTTTCAAGTTTTATAGCTTGCAAAAAAAGCGATGACAAAAAAGAAGAGTTTAAATGTACTACATGTATTAACGCGCCCGAAGCTATGGAAGCATACAATCAAAGTAGTGCTGGTGTTTACAAGGGTGTGCTTGTTGGTTCATCAGGCACAATTGCTCTTTACTTATTTAACACTGGAAGCGAAGTGAAAGCCTTAATTACCTTTGATGGTAAAAGTGGAACATTGACAACTACTTCCTTAGGGAATTGGGCACCAGGGCAAGCTATTTCAAATGCACTATTTACAGGCGTTATAGACGGAACGAGTGTTCAAGTCATCTTTTCTGTAGATGCCAATGGTCAAAATCCAACAATGCAAGTACTTATTCCTGGACATACCGTTGCAGTTGCAGTGTATAAAGAAACTTCTACGAATTTAATTAAGAGTTTTGAAGGTACTTATACTGGTGATAGAAACGGCATTTTTAATATCACTTTTAATGGCAATGAATTTACGCTTATTTCTGATGGTGGTGGTGATTTTATTGTGAACACTTTAATTAATAGTGAAGTAAATATTAATAAAGATGGAACAATATTGAAAGGTACTTTTCAAGGTCCAGATGAATTAAGTGGTACTTGGGAAAATGATAAAAATCAATCGGGTACGTGGTCTGGGCATCGAACATTGTAGAAAGGAAGTTATATTTAAATGCAGTAGCTTTCATTTTATTTCAAAATGAAAGCTACTATTTTTTGTGATGGAAGAGTTGAATTTAATTAAATTGAACAATTTTATTAATTCTTTGTTCTTCTTTAAATTAACAATAGGATTATTGAATCTTTGTCTTTTTTATTTTAATTAATTTAACCTCACAATTTGAAACTATGAAATCTCTATTTGTTTTAGTACTATTTGTTGGTCTGGTGATTTTTTTAGCTGCTTATTCAAAAAAGGAAAGTCGTATTTGTTATTGTAAATATGTAAATAGCAATAAAACCCGATTTGATTTAAGGTCATTGGATAAAGCTACTCAAAAAGGATTCTTGTAATGTTTTATCTTCAAATGCTGGTCTTTTTGAAAGTAGCTGTTCTGAAAAGTAAGCTTGTATTTAATTGAGTAGAGTAGAGTTATATATATTTTGAATTTTAAAAAAACAATGATTGCTTTAATAGCCTTCGTTGTTTTTTTTATGTGTTTGTGCTAAGTTTTTTATTCTAATATATTGCTGTCCAGTAAAAACTAAAAATGCAAAAAATGCTTGCTCCAACGCTTTTTAAATCAGGATTAGGCAAAGCAAATTCAAAAGTAAGCTCCCTTTAAAAATGTTTTCTGATACCAAGTATGTCACTGTTAACCTAGGTTGTCTGTAAAGGCAAGATCTAAAACTATGGTTCTATAAACACTATGTTTGGGAGTTTGGAAAGTCACATCATATTGTTCCGCAATTTCAAAAAACCCATCCGCATGAAAATAGTAATTAGCCTTATAACTACCAACATCAATGCCTTAAGCATTCAATTGAAAACAAGGGAACAGTAGAACCTAAAATAATAAATAATTTACTTCTTATAATAGTTAACAATCAAAACCAATAGTTATATAAGCTACTTTTTTTACAAAATCACTTGAATTTGTACCACTGGATAAATACAATTCTTTTATTTCTACTTCTGGATCAGAGGAAGTATCAAAAACGAAATCCGGTCGGCCATCATTATCTAAATCGCCTATCCAAACTAATTTAGTTAAGCCATTTCCCAATTTCGGAATATTAAAAAGTAACTGTGATTTACCATCTTCGTCACTTAAACTCAACATATAAGTTTCAATCTTGTAGTTGTCAAAATCTTGTGTCTGTAATTGTGCAATTTCATTAGAAGGCATAATATATCCAGACTGATCAATTACATTTCCCATTGCTGATATTCTATAGTTATTTCCATTAAAGGAGAATTTAATAGAGCGGTTTGGCGGAATCACATCCTGCTCTGGTTTTATAGAGTTTAAGCTTCCCACATTCACAGAAATGCCAGTAAATATTATAAGAGGATTTCGTGTTGAAGATAAGATTGTGGTGGAATCACCAATACATTCGTCAAAACCTCTTGCAATCTTATAATCTGTAGCTGCTATCTTCCAAACATTCTCTTTTTTGTCATAAAATAATTCATGCCAAGAAGAGTTTAATTGACTCAATTCTTCTTGAGCTGGATCTCTGTACGTTCCTGGAAATAATATCTTTGGAGTCGAAATAGTTTGTACTTCTTCGAAGGATATTTGCTTTTGTTCTACCTTGTCAACTGGGTTAACAGCTTTAGATTCTTGGGGTTTTTGACCGCAGGAAAAAAAGATAAAACTAAAGATAAAAAGCAATATTCTGTTCATGATTAAATCCTTTTAAGTTACAATTTTGAGATATGTCATAAAATTTTGAATTGAATCTTTTTGATGATCCGGATTATCAAATAATCTAAAACATTTACAAAATTAATTCCTTTTTCAGAAATAGAAATTAAAAGTCAGATTTTGGCATATAATTCAAGACTTCAAAAAACAATCGCTCTTCTAGTTGATGTGTGCTGTCATCAAAATCATGAAAATGTTTGTGTAACATCATAAAGTGATTCTTTATTTAATTCCCATATTTCTAAAATGATTCATTTTTCTTATTAAGTTTAAAGAACTATTTTTCTAAAAAATCAATATTCACAACATTTCGAGTAACAACAATAATAGTGAAACAATTCTAATTCGATATATTTATTGATACGTCTAGGATTACTTTTCTCCTGACTTTGACACTGGGACACCCAAAATAATAATCCTACTTAAAGAGGATCGTTAATTAGTTTGGCAATTGATTGTTGTCTCTTGATTATCATCATTGTTTGTGTCATTATCTCTCCACTAATTGGAAGTCTAATCTTGATGGTTGTAATTGTTTGGGCAATTTTTAATGCTTTATCTGGTGATAAATCAATTTGTTTTATTTTTAATATTCTTTCTAACTCCTTGT
>DATJCU010000047.1:0-3266 GCA_035497795.1 Edaphocola sp.
TGGATGCTTTTGATTTGTTAGTTTGGAACACAAGGGAAATAATACGACCAGGGAGGAGCAATCCGCGGAACAAGAGACAGAAAAAACCTTACTCAATGAATTACAAGCCGTTATAAGTTTCCACTAACTAAACGACATTGAATTATGAATTATCATTTACGTATTTTATAACACAACAATATAAAAAAGCTATAAAACATAGCAAAATTGCACTAAAACAGAGCTCTGGGAATCAGCATGAATCATATATTGTATTAGGCAGTTCTCTTGATTTAATAAACAATCCTTCCAAAGCAATAAAAACTTATGAAAAAGGATTATCAAAATTTCCAAACAGCAATTTGTTAAATTATAATATAGCCTTAACCTACTATAATCAACAAGATTATAAAAAAGCTGAAAAGCATGTGATTAATGCAATTATAGCAAAACCAACACATGCAAGCAGTCATATAATTCTATCAGCAATCATGCAGGATAATGGACAAAGAGTAAAATCTATCTTGCCTCTCTATTATTCCTTATTAATAGAACCCAATTCAAACCGTTCATTAATAAATTACAATAGCCTAAGAAAACAATTAGACCAAGGAGTTAAAAAACAAGATGCGAAAAATATCAATGTAAGTGTTCCATTCTCTTCTTCATCCGATGAATTTGGAGCAGCGGAAATGATGATAAGTTTATTAGCCGCATCTAAATATACAGAGGAAAGTAAAGGTGAAAATGACTTGGAAATGTTTGTAAAAACAAATAAAGGGATTTTTAATGTATTAGGAGAATTGAAAAAAGATAATACTGGATTTTGGTGGGATTTATATGTGGATGAGTTTTATAATTTAGTTAAATCAAATAATATCGAAGCATTTAGTTATTACATCTCTCAATCAACAGACAACGAAGAAGTCAACAATTGGATTATTGATAACCCAGATAAAATGGAAAAATTTACAGAATGGAAAAATAAATAACACGTGCCCTAACACGCGGTCATATTTCAGGCGGCGACAATGTTTAAACAGTTGGTTTTTAGTTTTTACCAAGTTTTTAACGGTTGGAAAGTTTTAAGTTCCTTTACGCCGCCCGACAATATACCGCCGTCCGTTATGCCCAACGTATAGAAAAAGTACAGATAAATTTGAGAAAACAAATTATGATGTTATATTTGATAGCATCAAATGATAGTATCAATGAAGCCACCTTACGAAATAACATCGAAAATTCTTAAGTTAATTTCCTCTATATCAGAAAAATTAGGTGAAGTTAATGCCAATCTGATAAGTAAGCCCTCTCCCCAATTAAGAAAACAGAATAAGATAAAAACAATACACTCCTCATTAAGAATCGAAGGAAACTCTCTTACCGAAGAACAAATCACCGCTTTAATTGAACATAAAAGGGTCATTGGACCAAAAAAGGATGTCTTAGAAGTATTAAACGCAATAAAAGTATATGATAATATTGCTTCTTTTGACCCATTCTCACCAAATTCATTTCTGACAGCGCACAAACAACTAATGGAAGGTTTAATCGATAATGCTGGTAAATATAGAATGCAAGGAGTCGGAATATTTCAAGGCTCCAGAGTAGCTCACATAGCACCACCTGCAGAAAATGTAACCTACTTAATGAATGACTTATTTAAATATTTGAAGAATAAAGAAGAATTAACCTTAATAAAAAGCTGTGTCTTTCACTATGAGATGGAGTTCATACATCCTTTTTTAGACGGAAATGGACGAATGGGACGTTTATGGCAAACAGTAATATTGCTTAATGAGTATTCAGTATTTGAATTCTTACCATTCGAAACCTTAATAAGCCAAACACAACAGAAATATTATGACTCTCTTGCACAAAGTGACAAACAGGGAAGTTCAACAATATTTATAGAGTATATGCTTGAAGTTATAGAAAAATCCTTGATTGAGCTGCTAAATTTCAATAACAGAATCTTGACAGATGTTGACAGGTTAGAGTATTTTATATCACTAAACCAAAAAGAGTTTTCAAGGAAAGATTATATGAATATCTTTAAAGATATATCTTCTGCAACAGCAAGCAGAGATTTAAAAAAAGGAGTTGAAGTGAATTTACTTGATAAAATTGGAATTAAAAATAAGACAACTTATAGAATTAAAAATAACTAATGGGCATAACATGCGGTCATATTTCAGACGGCGGGATTTTATAAACAATTGGTTTTTAGCTTCCTACCAAGTCTTTAACGGCTGGAAAGTTTCGAGTTCCTTTCGCCGTCCGACAATATACCGCTGCCCGTTAGGGCACATATAATGAGACAGATAATATCTACAATATGAAAAAAATATTACATCTGATTTTAGGTATAGTAATAATACTAACACTATTTATCGCACTATCTGGATTATACATTAAATTCGAGAACTCAAAAATTCTCATGTTGATAGTTGTTTTATATTTCCATTCAATAGTTGCTCTGATTATTCATAAATACCTAAAAAACAAGCAGATTAGAATCGGCTCGTGGATAGCTTCAATCGTTTGCATATTACTGATTATTACTTTTATAGAACAAGAAGTAAGTAATTTGAAATCATTGAAAAATAGGACTGTTTATGAGAATATTGATAAATTACAGTTACGAGAGAGAATAATGAAAAACAACGATTTGAGTCTTGTCAATAAAGTTAGCCAACTTGACTTGAATTATATAACAAAGAACAGAATATTCATAATTCAATCTTATCCAATTGATGAATATGTGAAGCAAAACAAAATATCTTCTCTATTAATAAATGGATTAAGGATTGAAAAATATCATAATAAAAGTAAAGTAATAACTGATAATGATTCAGTTTTTCATTTTCAAACTAATAAAGGCGGTGATGTTAAGATAGGGCTTAAATCTCCAGAAAAAGGTGATTCAATTATTCTTATGGGTTATCTTCCAGATATGCAGATGTATCTTATTGCTGAATCAGTATCGGAATCAGGGATTGATTATAAAACTATTGATATTGAGCATGGTATGATATGCAAAGGTGTACCTATGTGGTCGAATAGTAATAAAAAGTACTTTAGTTTTGTTCAATTTCGACATTCTCTTGGCTATTTAGAGATTAGTATAAAGTACTGGGAGAAAGACAAGAAAGGTCTTTTAACGCTCATTTATGATGAAATAGTACCTACTGGTCAGTTTTTGGGAAATTATGATGACCTTTCTTATTCAATATCAGACTTTAAATGGAGTGAATCGACTTTTAGCTTTATCCTGTCAAATGTTG
>DATJCU010000048.1:0-21984 GCA_035497795.1 Edaphocola sp.
GAAGTCAAGATCAAGAGCTAAACCTCTTAATTCATGTACAAGAACGTTAAATGATTCAGGGATGCTTGGTTCTGGCAAATTGTCTCCTTTTACAATAGCTTCATAAGCTTTAGCTCTACCGAAGATATCATCAGATTTCACTGTCAATAACTCTTGCAAAATGTTAGATGCGCCATATGCCTCAAGTGCCCATACTTCCATCTCTCCTAAACGCTGACCACCAAACTGAGCTTTACCTCCTAATGGTTGTTGTGTAATTAATGAATATGGTCCTATCGAACGAGCGTGCATTTTATCATCTACTAAGTGGTGTAATTTAATCATATAAATGATTCCTACCGTAGCTTTTTGGTCAAAACGATCACCGCTTTCTCCATCATAAAGATAAGTATGTCCAAAGGAAGGAAGATTTGCTTCTTCAATCTTTTGCTTAATCTCATCTTCTGTGGCACCATCAAAAATTGGTGTAGCAAAACGAACATTTAACTTCTCACCAGCCCAACCTAAAATAGTTTCATAAATCTGTCCGATATTCATACGAGAAGGTACACCCAATGGATTCAAAACAATATCTACTGGCGTTCCATCTTCTAAGAACGGCATATCTTCTTGACGAACGATTTTGGCAACAATACCTTTATTACCATGACGACCCGCCATTTTATCACCTACTTTAAGCTTACGCTTAATTGCCAAATATACCTTAGCTAATTTCAATACGCCTGTTGGTAATTCATCACCAATAGATAAATTGAATTTAATTCTTTTATAGCGACCTAATTCTTCGTTATATCTGATACTGTAATTATGCAATAACTGATTTATCAAATAATCTGGCTCTTCTTCTCCAGTCCAACCTAATGGATTAACACTATTAAAATCAATAGAGTTTAATACTTTCGAAGAGAATTTACCTCCTTTACTAATAACTGGTTCGCCATAAGTGTTGGTAACACCTGCAGAAATTTTATCTTTCAATAAAAACTGAAGTTTTTCCATTAGAATATTCTTGATTTCCTCAAGATTATCCTGATGTTGTTTTTCAATTTTCTCTAATTCTGTCTTTTCTTTAGCTTTCTGAGATTTATCTTTCTTAGTACGTTGGTATAATTGTTTTCCAATAATCACACCACGTGTACTTGGTGGAGCTTTTAAAGAAGCATCTTTAGCATCTCCAGCTTTATCACCAAAAATAGCACGTAATAACTTCTCTTCAGGTGTTGGATCACTTTCACCTTTAGGAGTGATTTTACCAATCATAATATCACCTTCCTTCACATGAGCACCAATACGAATAATTCCATTTTCATCAAGGTCTTTAGTAGCCTCTTCTGAAATATTAGGAATATCCATTGTAAGTTCTTCATCTCCTAGTTTAGTATTACGAACCTCTAATTCATATTCATCAACGTGAATAGAAGTAAATAAATCTTCCCTAACGACTTTCTCATTTATTACAATCGCATCCTCAAAGTTATATCCTTTCCAAGGCATGAAGGCAACCTTCATATTTCTACCTAAAGCCAATTCACCATTTCTGGTTGCATAACCTTCAGTCAAGAAATCACCTTTAGCTACTTTTTGTCCTTTACGAACCATTGGCTTCAAATTAATTGAAGTACTTTGGTTTGTTTTTCTAAATTTAATCAGTTTGTATACTTTCAAGTCATCTTCAAAAGACACTAAACGTTCTTTCTCAGTACGATTGTAACGAACATGAATTTCATTTGCGTCTACGTATTCTACCACACCAGGACCTTCTGAATGTATTTGAGTACGCGATTCACGTGCTGCTTTTCCTTCTAGGCCTGTTCCAACAATAGGCGTTTGTGGCACTAATAAAGGTACAGCTTGACGTTGCATGTTAGAGCCCATCAATGCTCTGTTCGCATCATCATTCTCAAGGAATGGAATTAATGAAGCAGACAAACCAACAATTTGGTTTGGAGCTACGTCCATATATTGTACTTCTTCCTTTTCTAATAAAGGGAAGTCACCAGTTTCTCTTGATTTAATTTTTTCTTCAATAAATACGCCTTTATCATCTAAAAGTGCATTTGCTTGTGCAATTCTCTTATCATCCTCTTCTTCAGCAGATAGATAGAATTCATCTTTCATATCTACTTTACCATTCTTAACCTTACGATATGGCGTTTCGATAAAGCCCATATCATTTATTTTCGCATGGACACATAAAGTGGAAATCAATCCAATATTTGGTCCTTCTGGAGTTTCAATCGTACATAAACGTCCATAGTGAGAATAGTGAACGTCACGTACCTCAAATCCTGCACGCTCACGAGAAAGACCGCCGGGTCCTAGCGCTGAAATACGACGTTTGTGCGTAATTTCAGATAATGGATTAGTTTGATCTAAAAATTGAGATAATTGTGAGGTTCCAAAGAAGGAATTAATCACAGAAGATAATGTTCTGGCATTAATTAAATCAATTGGCGTAAACACTTCATTATCTCTAACATTCATACGCTCACGAATAGTTCTAGCCATACGACTTAAACCCACACCGAACTGCGCATATAATTGCTCTCCAACAGTACGTACACGACGATTACTTAAGTGATCGATATCGTCAACTTCTGCCTTACCATTTGAAAGTCTAACTAAATATTTGATAATAGCGATGATATCTTCTTTAGATAATACCTTTTTGACATTATCCATATCCATTTCAAGCTTCCTGTTAATCTTATAACGACCAACTTCACCTAAATCATAACGCTTATCAGAGAAAAATAATTTTTCAATAATACCACGAGCTGTTTCATCATCTGGTGCATCAGATCCTCTTAATTGACGATAAATATGTTGTACCGCTTCTAATTCTGAATTGGAAGTATCCTTATTTAAAGTATTATAAATAATAGAATAATCTCCACTCAACTCTTCTTTTTGAATATAAATGGATTCTACACCCATTTCTAAAATCAAATCAACATTATCCTGATCAAGGATACTATCTCTTTCTAATAATACTTCGTTACGTTCGATAGAAACAACTTCACCTGTATCTTCATCAACAAAATCTTCTGTCCAAGTACGTAAAACCCTTTCAGCCAATTTACGACCTATATTAGCTTCTAAAGACTTCTTATTCACCGATATTTCATCAGCAATTCCAAAAAGATTTAATATATCTTTATCACTTTCAAAACCAATAGAACGTAATAAGGTAGTAACAGGGAACTTCTTCTTACGATCGATATATGCATACATCACATTATTAATGTCTGTAGCAAATTCCATCCATGCTCCTTTAAAAGGAATCACACGTGCAGAGTAAATTTTTGTTCCATTTGGGTGAACACTCTGACCAAAAAATACGCCAGGCGAACGGTGTAATTGAGAAACGACTACACGCTCAGCACCGTTGATTAAGAAAGTACCTTGTGGAGTCATGTATGGAATATTACCCAAGAATACATCTTGAACAATCGTTTCAAAGTCCACATGCTCCTCATCATTACAACTTAATCGTAACTTAGCTTTTAATGGCACAGAATAAGTTAATCCTCTGTCCATACATTCATCAATAGTGTATCGAGGTGGATCAACAAAATAATCCAAAAATTCTAACACGAAAATATTACGGGTATCCGTAATAGGGAAGTTTTCTTGAAACACTCGGAACAAGCCTTCATTATCCCTCTTATCTGGAGTAGTTTCCAATTGGAAAAAATCCTGAAAAGATTGCAATTGAATCTCCAATAAATCTGGAGTACTTGCAGAACCATGAATTTTCGCAAAAGTTTCACGACCAGTTTCGGTCTTTTTTAACGTTAATGCCATATTATTCTTTTATCAATTTTTCTTACAATAATTTTAAACAAAAAAAGGTCAAACACCGAACAGAAAGCACTTCCATTCAGGTTTGAAACACCAATATTTTAATTTTTTCGATTAAATTCAATACACACTATAGACCTTTAAATTTAAAAAGGAAGTGCAAAGGTACGACCATAAGATTAATTTTCCAATTTTTCAATAAAAAATATTAATTAAATAAAATTTAACATTTAATTACGTTAATTGATATCCAAGTTGACGACAATTGGCTTTATTTTAACAAATAAATATGTTAAAGTTTGCTTAAAACCATATAAAAGCGCTCTATTTAATTAAAAAGAGCAATTTTCGCTATTTTATATATTTTCTAATATCGTTCAAGGTATAGGTATTACCATCCAATATTTTAATTAATCTGTGATTGCCATCATAAAAAATAATTTGTGGTAAGACCTTATAAGTATAAAGTGCTGCAATTAAATCCCCCCTATTGGTGCCAATTGCTTTATAAATACCATCTTGAATCAATTTATGACTTTTAATAAAAGCAGCCATCTTATCCTTATTTCGCTCTTCAGCAACCAAAACAAATTGAGTTTGCTTAAAAAGGTTTTTAATTGTTTTTAAAGAATCTAAAATATAACCACAATGATCACAATCTGGACTAAAGATCATAATCATTACTGGTTTACCCTTTACCAAGGATTGAGAAGAAAAAACACCACCTGTAGTTTTATTTACAATAAAATTAGGCATTGGAGCGCCAACTTTTTGAAAATTTATACTTTGTTGTGGTGGTCTTTGTTGTTGTGGTGTTTTATATTGAGCATTCACTGTAATTGAAAATAACAGCGTAGCAAGCAGCACGTAAATAACTTTCATTTCTTTATAATTAATTTTGTTGAAACAATTTAATCTCAAATATCTATAAAAATAAGGAATTATCAAAATTTAGTAAGTAGATAAACACTAAATTCTTATCTTTGATTTTTAACTGAAAATTTGGCTTATGGCTTCAAATAATAATAATATTGGTAAATTTTTGATTAAATCTTTCTTCCAAGGTTTAATCACTTTGGCTCCAGTTGTAGTAACTATTTTTCTTATTTATTATATCTTTACTAGTATTGACAGTATTATTCCAAGTTGGTCTGAAACAATACCCGGAATGACTTTCTTTTTATTAATTATTGTCACCACTATAATTGGAATTTTAAGTACACGTTTTTTGATCGGCCGTTTTTTATTTAAATCTTTAGATCATCTATTGGAAAACACACCTGGAATCAAATATATCTATACTTCTATTAAAGATGTATTGGTATCTTTCGTTGGTGATAAAAGGAAATTTACGAATCCAGTATGGGTGCGAACACAAATGCAACCTGAGATTTGGCGCATTGGCTTTTTGACTCAAAGTAATATGAGCTTTGCTCAAATGCCACTAAAAGTTTCGGTATATCTACCCCATTCTTATGCAATTTCAGGATGGGTAATAATTACCGATGCCATAAACATTAAACCCGTTGAAGGAATGAATGCTGCTGAAGCAATGAAATTTGCAGTAAGTGGTGGCGTGACTGGAAAAGAAATTGAACCCATTTAAAATTTATTGAACATTAATCCCATTATAAAGGAATGAAAACATTATTAAAGACCATTTTGGCAATTAGTTTTATCTCAATCAGTTTTATTACAAATGCTCAAACAAAGAAAATAACCTTAGAAGATATTTGGCTTAAAGGAACTTTTAGTCCTAAAGGAGTACCCGGCTTCAATGTCATGAATGACGGCAAACATTATTTAAAAATAGATGCTGTAAATGGAGAAAGTAATCTCAACATTTATGATTTAGCGGCTAACAAACTTAAGTCCAAGCTCCTAAATATCAGTAATCTAAGGTATGGTGATCAAGAAATAAAGTTTAATAAATTTGAATTTAGCAATGACGAACAAAAAGTTTTAATTTTTGAAGAAGCTGAACCAATTTATCGCAGATCGGTACTTTACAAGACCTATATTTATGATTTTAAAAATAAAAGTTTAAACCTTTTAGATAAGGATAAGGTGCTCCATGCCAGTTTTTCTCCTAATGGATCCAAAATTGCATACGTCAAAAATAATAATATCTTTATTAATGATTTAAGCAATACAGAAACCTTACAGATAACTTTTGATGGAGCTAAAAACAATATCATTAATGGAAATTGTGATTGGGTTTATGAGGAAGAATTTAGTTTTTCAAGAGCTTTTGAATGGTCTCCTAATGGTGCTTATTTGGCTTTTTACAAGTTTGATGAAAGTAAGGTGAAAGAATACACCATGCTATTTTATAATGGCGATAACTATCCTGAACCTTATACTTATAAATATCCTAAAGCAGGTGAAGACAATTCAATTGTTTCTATTCATATTTACCAATTAGCCAATAACAAGACTCAAAAGGCGGACATCGGTAGTAATACGGATCAATATATCCCAAGGATTAAATGGACCAATCAAAATGATGCACTTTGTATTACGAGAATGAACAGACATCAAAACAATTTAGATCTTTTATTAACCAATGCAAACACCGGCGTTTCAAAATTAATATATAATGAAACCAATAAATATTATATAGACATTACAGATAATCTTTATTTCCTTCCTGATAATAAAAGTTTGATGTTAAGCTCTGAACGAGATGGAAATAATCAAATTTATATCTGGAATTGGGATAACAAGAATTTAAAAGCAATAACAAAAGGAGAAAATGAAGTAAAGGATATTTTAGGCTATGATGTCAAAAACAATCTGGTTTACTATACTATTTCAGAAGATATCTTTAATACTGCCCTATTATCAGTAAATATCTCTAACAATAAGATAAACATTATTAGTAAGAAAAAAGGTACCCATAATGTTCAAGCTTATAATGGTTTTGAATACTTTATGGATGTATATTCGAATAGTACAACTCCGCCAGTTTTTTCTTTAATTGACAATAAAGGAAAGACAATTAGAGTTTTAGAAGAGAACAAAGCACTTACTAAGAAGATTGAAAATTATAACTTTGTCACTCCTGAATTTATTAATATACCGAATGCACAAGGTGTTCAATTGAATGCATATATTTTAAAACCAAAGGACTTTGATCAAAACAAAAAATATCCGGTATTAATGTACCAATATTCAGGACCGGGCTCACAACAAGTATTAAACAAATTCCCTTTGGACAATATTTTATGGCATCAATTTTTAGTTCAAAAGGGCTATTTAGTCGTTGTGGCAGATGGTACTGGAACGGGTGCCAGAGGGGAGGAATTTAAAAAGAAAACCTATTTGCAATTAGGTAAGATGGAAAGTGATGACCAAATTTCAATTGCCGAATATTTAGCAAAACAATCTTATGTGGATAAAAACAGAATCGGTATTTGGGGCTGGAGTTATGGTGGTTTCATGAGCACAACGTGTTTATTGAAAGCTCCAGAACTATTTAAGGCAGCGATTGCAGTTGCACCTGTAACCAGTTGGAGATATTATGATAATATTTATACAGAACGTTTTATGCGTACTCCAAAAGAAAATCCTAAAGGATATGATGACAATGCGCCTCTTTCGATGGTTAAAAACTTAAAAGGTAAATATCTATTAATTCATGGAATCACAGATGACAACGTTCATCTTCAAAATGCAACTGAAATATCAAAGGAATTAGTGAATGCCAATAAAGATTTTGATGCTTTTTATTATACCAATAAAAATCATAGTATTTATGGTGGCTATACAAGATATAATTTATATCGTAAAATGACCGATTTTATTTTAAATAATTTATAATTTCCCTCACTGAGAACCGTTACAATCATAAGAATCACAAATATTTCAATGGGGAAAGATCAGAATAAATTATCCTCTTTTTAGAATTCATTTATCGATTTTTTAATAAAAACCATAAGTAATTTCAATAAATAATTGTAATTTCGCCGATTGTATACTATAATATATAGTTTACAAGAAGATATTGATAAAATATCTTCTTATTTTATTTCTGATAAAGCTATTTGCGAAAATTTAATGATAGAAAAACTAGAAGCTATTTGGGCAAAATTCAATGATTTGGGTGTTGCATTGACTAATCCAGAGGTGGTTAGTAATAATAAGCAGTACATGCAAATTTCAAAAGAATACAAAAAACTAGAGCCATTAATCAATGTATATAAAGAATACAGAAAGGTATTAGATGGTATAGAGTTTGGAAAAGATGTATTGGAAAATGAGAGCGATGTGGAGCTGAAGGAAATGGCAAGAGAGGAAATGGTAATTCAAGAGGAAGAGAAAATACAGTTGGAAGAAGAAATTAGACAGTTATTAATACCGAAAGATCCTATAGATGAGAAAAATGCTGTCTTAGAAATTAGAGCTGGAACTGGAGGTGATGAAGCCAGTATTTTCGCTGGAGATTTATTAAGGATGTATCTTAAATTTTTTGAGAAAAAAGGTTGGAAAACCAGTTTGCTATATGAAGCTGAAGGTACTGTTGGAGGTTATAAAGATATCGAGTTAGAGGTTTCTGGAAATGATGTCTATGGTGCTTTGAAGTTTGAAAGTGGCGTACATCGTGTACAAAGAATCCCTGCAACGGAATCAAGTGGTCGGGTACACACTTCTGCTGCTACCGTTCAGGTGATGCCAGAGGCTGATGAAATTGATTTTGAATTGAGAGAAAGTGATGTGAAGATGGAGACATCAAGAAGTGGTGGAGCTGGAGGACAGAATGTAAACAAAGTAGAGACTAAAGTAATGCTTACGCACGTACCGTCTGGTGCGGTGGTAATTTGCCAAACAGAAAGGACTCAACTCGGTAATAGAGAAAAAGCAATGCAAATGTTACGTACCAAACTTTATGAAGAAGAAGTACGTAAACATGAAGAAAATATTTCTAAACGTAGAAAAAGTATAGTAACCACAGGTGATCGTTCTGCAAAAGTCCGAACCTATAACTATCCGCAAGGTCGTGTTACCGATCATCGAATCAATATGACCATATATAGCTTAGATGAGTTTATGAATGGAGACATAGAAGAAATGCTAACTGCCTTACAAACCGCAGAGAATGCTGAAAAAATGAAAGCAGGCGAAAGTCTTTAGCTATAAACAACTCAATTAATTTAATTAAGAAAACATAAAATGGAGAACTTTAGTTTTGATTTATTTGACATTCTGAAGGTATTAAAGAAGAAACGAAAAACAATAATATTATTTACTGCATTAGGGATCATTGCTTCTATAGTTTTTGTTCTAATAAGAAATAATGAATACACTTCTGAAACCAAAATAATCTTAAAAAGCTCAATGTATTTTGATCGCAATCAAATTCAAGATGAGAATAGTTATTATGCTAAAGAAGTTTTTGCCAGAGAATCTGAAATAGATAAAGCACTTACTGTTTTAGGAAATAGTGATGTTATTTCTTATATCGTTGAAGAAACAAACTATCAAAAGATAAAAGGGCTCAGCGAAAGCCAAAGTTTCAGAAGAGTGAAAAATAACCTAAAAATTAAACGTACTGATAATTCGGATATAGAGGTTAAGTTTACTGATGAAGACCCTGAACTTGCGCTTAAAGGCATCCGAGCAGGTCTTTATAAAGCAGAAATGATGTACATCAATTTCTTTGAAGATTTCTTCAAAGATGCATCTGTCCAAATTGATTTTAAATTAAAAAGCAATAGCGATTCGCTTACAATTATCAATGAAGAAATAACAAAGCTTAGAAAAGACTATAATCTGTATAATGTTCTTACACCAACAAGAGGAAACACTGTTGTTAATAATAACATTAAACTCTCGGCACAAAATTCAGAGGGTGCAGAACAATTAAAAACCTTAGTAACCATTAAAGATAGATTAGATCAGGAACAGGCGACCTTAACAGGCTTGAAGTCTCAATACAATAATTTCTCAAGCAATGATAAAATTCATGCTTTTTATAAAGTTGGTGGTCCCTACTTACCTTCAAATCCGTCTAATTTAAATGCATTAATCATTATCGGAGGAGCTGCTGTCGCTTCATTCTTCTTTTCATGCTTTTGGGTAATTATAGGAAGAGCCTGGAAAAAACTTGACGATTAATACAATACAAAGTAATTTTATTTTGCAAAACTTGATGAAACTTAATGGAGGACTTAAAGGCTATTGGAATTGGATAGCCTTAGTCGTTTTATTAAGCTCTATTGCTGTTTTTGCTTTTACTGATTTTTATTTAGCACTCCTTGCTCCTTTTGTTTTTGTTTTTGTTTTTTGGGTAATCGTTAATTTTAAATCCTATTACTGGTTTTTCATTTTAGCAATTCCCTTTACTGGGATTATAAGTATAGGATCTGGTTATTATTATTTGCCATTAATGCCTTTAAGTATAGTTTCTTGTCTTTTGGCATTTGCATTAATTTTATATAATCGAAAAATCGTTTATGAAAATTTTTATCACCACCCTATTACCTTAATATTATTTTTGCAATTTTTCTGGTTAACTGTTTCAGTTATTTTTTCTGAGATTCACTTTCTATCTTTAAAGTTTTGGGTAGTGAATATTATTCAACTGGGCGCTTTTTTGTTTTTCCCAATGATTATTTTGAAGAAAAAAGGTGATTGGATTAGAGTAGCCAAAATTTTCATTGTTTCTTTTACACTGATTTCAATTTATGTTTTCATCAGAAATTATTTAAAGAGCTTTAATTTTTATTATACTAACGTTTCAGTAAAACCATTCTTTTATAATCATGTTGACCATGGAACGGTTTTAGCAATGTTGATTCCTTTAACCTATATTATCTGGAGACATATTTCTAAAGAAAGGAAATGGTTAAAATTAATGGTACTAGGTATTTTAATTTTCTTTTTAATCTCAACTTATCTAACTTTTGCCAGAGCAGCTATTTTAGCAGTAATCTTCTCTTTCGTTATGTTATTTGCTATTCGAAACAAATTAGTGCATATTTTGATGGCATCGTTTTTTATTGTTGCTATAGGATTAACCACCTATCTGATTAAAAATGATAATTATAAAAAATTCAGACCAAATTTTGAACAAACCTATACCAGAAGTAGTTTTGACGACTTAATCAAGGCGACATTTGCTGGAGGTGACATGTCTTCAGCAGAGCGATTTTACAGGTGGATTGCTTCTGCAAGAATGAGTATGGAACGGCCCATTACAGGCGTGGGACCCAATAATTTTTATTATTTTTACAAGTCTCATTCAGTAGGTATGTTCAAAACCTATGTGAGTCGTAATGCCGAAAAATCAACCACTCATAATTATTTCCTATTCATGCTTGTGGAACAGGGTTATCCTGCTATGATTCTATATGGAATCCTTATATGGTCGATCTTCGGTTATGCTCAAAAATTATATCATCGTAAAAAGAATATTCTGTATAAAAGGATGGTTTTAATAGGCGGAATGGTTATTGCAGCGTTCTTTATTAATAACCTCTTTTCAGAATTACTCCAAACTTATAAAATTGGAGCTATGTTTTATCTTGCCATTCTCCTTTTGTTTTGGGTTGATTTACAAAAAGAAGAAAAAGAAGAAATCCTCTCTTCTGATCAAGCTTTACAATAGCATCCTCTATTTCAATGTGAAATGCTGCTTACGTTTAAACTCATCTAAATAGAGCAGTAATGAAAAATCCCAAGTTTGAATCGTACAATTAAATTGTTTCCAATCATAAAATGATTGAATGACTTCTTTATTTTTATTATTAGGATGCAATACTACAAAAGCACATTGCTGTAATTCAGAATCTGAAAACATCGTTAAATAAGCTTCAAGACTGTTAGCATCAACAACAATTAGACAGTCCTTCGCCAAAGGATCTGAGGCACTGATTAATTGAAAGCGAGCAATACTTTTCAACCAACTATAATTATTTTCAGTATCCCTATCTAAATAAAGTGTAGATCTATTTAAATATTGGAAGAGTCTAAATAGGGCTTTAGCTAATTTTTGCTCTCGTTTTAAAGAGATAATAGGCTTAGGATAAGCCATCTCTTCTTGTTCTCTCAAGACTTTTTCAACAAAACTATATGCAAATGGCGAATGTGTACCATGCCTTCCTTTAGCTTTAAACAAAAAAGAAAATATACCCATAAATTAATTACTTCTTATCCAATGTTCAAAGGTAAAACTATATTGGTGCTTTTCATCTTTATCATGAAAAACAGCTGAAACTTGCTTCCAATCTTTCTCTGAAAACGCTGGGAAAAACACAGTACCCTTCTCTAGTTTACAATGTACTCTTGTTAATAAGATTTCATCAACAATATCCATAGTTGCATTAAAAATCTGACCGCCACCAATGATAAACGCTTTTTCTAATTCCGGCATATTTTCATTTAAAAAAGCTAGACTCTCCGCTACCGTTTTAAATACTTTAATATTTTCGTCCGCTTCGATTTGCAAACTAGAGGATATGATAATATTTAATCGTTTAGGCAAAGCTTTGCTTCCAATAGATATCCATGTATTCTTCCCCATAATTATAGGGAATCCTATAGTTGTTTTTTTAAAAAACTTAAAATCATCTGGAAGATGCCAAGGCATTTGATTGTCTAATCCAATGACTCTGTTTTCACTTGCAGCAACAAGACAAATTAATTTCATTTGGGATTTGATTTTTTAAATTTTGGGAATAGTAAATCTTTCAACTTCATTTCATCTTCATAATGAAGCTTTCCTGCGAGCAGCAGTCTTAATTGTCTTCTTTGAAATGCATCCTCATACATTACTTTTTCCTGTTCCGTTTCAGGGATAATTTCAGGGACAAGTGTTGGTTTTCCTAAGCTATCCAATGCTACAAAATTAAAGAAAGCCTCATTAGATAAATACTTCTCATTTTGAATAGGATTCTCAGAATAAACTGAAAGATAAATCTCTAATGAAGAATTAAAAGTACGTGTAATTTTTCCTTCAATCGTTACAATATTTCCTAATTGAATAGGATTATGAAAATGCACATGATCTACAGAAACGGTTACACAGGGACGATTACAATGCTTTTGAGATACAATTGCAGCAGTTATATCCATCCAATGCATCAATTTACCACCCATTAAATTTTGTAGGGTATTGGTATCATTAGGTAAGACAATTTCACTCATTATTGTAAATGACTCTGATACCTTTTTGGATTTAAGTGGGCTCTTTTTCATTTAAATTTTATTTTTCGGTGTTGTAGTAAATGCACTTTTTAAATAATAGGGATTACTGTATGCGATATCGTCAAACTGCTGTAAATCAAATCTTTGTTGTGCTAATTGATCCCAGCTTTTAGCGTTTAAGATATGACTTTCTAAAACTTTCGCTTCCAAAAACTGAGTTAATAGGCTCTCATCATCTGTAAGCATAGGAATATCGTTAAATTTATGCCAATCAAAATCTTCATAAAAAATATGAACCGGTTCCAATATTACTGTTCCTTCTTTTTTAATATGAGCGAAGCCCTCCCCTTTTCTCGCTTTTAAAATTAAAAATAGACTATCATAATTTAAAGATAGTATATTTAATTTATTAAAAAGCAGGAGTGGAATATCTAAACTAAAACAAATTCCTTTTGCCACTCCCAGTCCTACTCTTAATCCTGTATAACTACCCGGACCACCATTGACTGCAATAGCTTGAATATCTTTCAATGAGAATAAAGCTTCTTTTAAACAGGCTTCAATCATCGTATTTAATGTCAAAGCTTGTTCATTAGGCTGTTTATTAATCATTTCAAATTTAAGCTCATGCTCCGATGCAATAAAAACATGTGTATGCTGAAAGGAAGTATCTATAAATAATATTAAGGCCATAGTTTTTAAAAATACAAAAGTAATCCAAAAAATACTTTATAAGTGTAAAATATAAAGTGGAGTCCGTTTCCTCCTTTCATTTGAAAAAACGTTAACGGTTTTTCCTCCAAAAGTTACATTTGCGACTAGAATCCAGCTAATGAAGAAACTAAAAAAAAATTATCTAACCTAGAAAGTTATTACCCTCTGATGTAAAGCAATTACAAGAGGAGCTAAGAAAAGCCAAATTACATATTCAGCTCCTGGATGCCATGATTGATATTTCTGAAAAAAAACTAAAAGTTGATATCAGAAAAAAGCCTGGAACCCAATAAATAAATATTTTTCAGTATTAAAAGTCCGCTGGATGATTTATTATAAATTTTAACTTTATAAAAACATTAACTAACTTTGATTTTTAAAAAAGTACTTAAAACATGCGCATATATATGCGTTGGGCTTCATTTAAAAACTGTCCGTTAAAACAAAAATTTGAGAATATTGAAAAAGAAGTTTTTATTAATTGGAATCGGAATTATCTCAATTGGATTTTTCTTTTATTTTCTAGCTTGGTCTTTTTCTCCAGGTAGTTACTCAAGAGCTGAAACGTACGAATTTAGTATTCCTGAAAAAAATCTTATCGAAATAATAAACGAGGTAAAATCAGAGAATAAAGAACTTGATTTAAAATCTTATGGTTACGAAGATGGAAAAAACGGACATTGGCATTCCTTCTATTTTTATTACAAAGACAAAAATCAGATAATACATACTTGGACAAGACCGAAGAATAAAACAGAAACGACATTCGCATTTGTTGGTTATAAAAGTGGAAAAGGTTTAGGAAATTGGATTAATGCGAATGGATATTTTTGGTGGTGGAAAAACTCAAAAGCTAAAACCGAATTTAAAACGAGAATATTGAGTAAAATCAAGGAAAAGATAAAAAAAACGAAAGCCCAACACGAGGCTATAAGCAATGCTGGATTTGTGCTAAACCCAAAAGCAATTGTATATTTATAAAATGAGTTCAGCCCGAAAATAATTGCATTTTTTGGCGCACTGCTCATAGCCCAAACGTAAGCAGCAAGTGTAACAAAAGAGACAACGATAATGACAGACCCAAAAATATTAAATACTATCGGACTTCTACTTGGACTTGTTGGGGTAATTATTATTTTTATTTGGGGACCACCCCAACCAGCCCTTGAAGAGGGTATTGGACTGGGACTCGAGGATAATACTCCAATTAACGAAAATGGAAAAACAGTAAAGCAGCACAACGACGAAATCCGACAAAAAAGAAAACGACACAATATATTATCTCGGGTTGGACTTGGACTTATTTTCCTTGGTTTTTTGTTTCAACTTTTTGCGACATGGGTTTGACAACACCAGCACCTAATAACTAAGTTTTCGTCTTGCCCGAAAGGCTAGAGCTGAAAACGCTGTTGAATGGAACCGGTTACAGTCAGAACCCTATGGATTGTTCATTAATTGTAATTTGAATTCATCCAAAAATCAAAAGAAGAAAAAAAGTAAACACCTGTAAGTTATCCAGAATTACTCTATCCTGAAATGAATTTACACTTAAAAAGTGTAAATTATGCAAAAAACTAATCAAGAAAAAGAAGAGGAGGTCTGTATGATGTAGCGTTTTCTTTGGTATAACCTAAAATAGGTAATCAATAAAAAAAAATCTACTAGCAACTGTAAACCAAATAACGGAATATTATCTTATCTGACCAGATTAATCTTAGCGAGTAGATCCACAACAGAGTGCGATTCCGCTTCATCTGGTTTTACAAATGTAAATGTTATGCAAGATTAAAAAAAACTGTAAATTTGTAATAGGATTATTAATCAAAATGTGCAAACATTTTTCAGGACGAGTCAGTTGAAGAAATCAGATTTAATTGAAAAATATTCTAAAGATACTGTTGAAATTGTTACTAAGAGTTATGTGGTAAACTCCGTTTCTCTTGTCGATTTTGCATTTGAGGCAATATATGGTTATATGCTTGAAGAACAAGAACCAGAGTTGTCTGAATCAGAGATTTTAAAGAGAGTAAGAGCTTCTTGGAGTAATGACAATTTAATAATTTATTTTATCTCAACTTCGGGCATACAAGATGACAACGAGGGCAGTCGGCGCTTAAAACAAGCATTTCAAAATTATAAAGAATATAGAATTATTAGACACTCTCTAGTTCATTCAAATGGAAAATTAGAGGATAAGCATATTAATCAAATTGATATAATGTATGCAGAATCTGATGAAGCTCGTAAAGCGAAATCGATTAAAAATAGCCCAATGTATACTGACAGACAAATAGTATTAGATATGAATATTTTACTTGGAAGTCGTCAATTTCTTTGGTTATTTGTGACGTATTTCTACAATGCAATAAATAATTATTGCTAACAATAAATATACGTAATGCGGAGCGATTTGGTATATTTAAACTTTATAGCATTTAATAAACTAAGTAGCGGTTTGATAGTGAAGTGCCTTGAAATCCCGCATTACGCATATTCGAGCCGTTAGCAAATATTGCCGAAAAAACTCAAAAACGAATAAAATTTAAACTGAAAATAAATATGGAAACAAAAAATTGTCCTTATTGTTCTGAAAAAATTCTTGAAACTGCAAAAAAATGTAAATTCTGTGGAGAATTTATAGATGAAAATTTAAGAAAAGAACGAAAACAAGAAGAAAATAATAAACAACTAACACAGAAAATAATAGTTCAGAAAAAAATAGTGGTTTAGTGTAACATTTATTTTAGTTCTTATAGCAATTATTCTACTTGTTGCATTAATAGGAGTTTAATGTTTTTTAAAGTTTCAATATCTATATTTTTAATAAATCAATTTTTACAGTATTTTGGAATAGGAAATTATTTTACAAATTGTTTTCTTGACGATTTATTATTTTTCCCAGTTTCGTATTCATTAATTGAATATTATTTTAAAATAGTTGGAAAAAAAATTGAAATAACAACTCGATTTGCAGTAATTGGAATTATTATAACTTCTATAATTTTTGAAATTTTATTACCAATTTTGAGTGAAAAATATACATCTGACATTTATGATTTATTGTTTTATATACTTGGAACAATTATATTTATGAAATTCGGAAAACAGAAAGGGAAAGAAAAAAATTTAATTCTGAAAAAAACAATTGCAGATAATATCTAAATTTTCGTCTTGTCCGAAGAGCTAAAGCTGAAAACGCTGTTGAACGGAACCGGTTACAGTCCGCACCCTATGGATTTCTCGTTTATTGTTTTTGGGATTTTTGAACGAGCAAGATACTCGTTTTTTTGTAGCGTATGATTCAGGGTACCATTTAACGCTTAGGATGAAGTCTCTTTTCAAAATTAGTTTGACTTTCCTTCTGAATGGTTTTCGTTAAAATTTCTATTTTAAATAAATCCAATTTATTGCTAAACACATCAATGAACTGGATGACCAATGGAAATACAGTCTTCGAGTGAACCGAAGCTTATCTCTGAATGGGCTATTCCTTGAATGTGTTGCATCATTAAAAATACGAAATTTTTATTTTTTTTACAAATTTTTTTATGTATTTTTATCAACAAATACAGAGGCTTTTTCACAGACTGCCGTTGTAGGAGATTTCATACGAACAGTTGAACAAAAATTGAGCTTTTGCACAATAAATTAGATGGGAAGGCAAATCTGAAAATAGCCTCATTTACAATAAATATTGAATAAAGTCGCAATGCCAAAAATTATGTTTAATCTTTCAGAAATCGAAGCAACTTTCAACATAGTCTAAAACAAATGCTATACCACCTATGTTGAAAATAAAAACGGTAGGTAAGCGAAGTATAAATATGATTAAAAAAGCACTAACGACATCAATCTTAGCAATGAGTTTCTGCACAATTCAGAATCTTAAAGCACAAGAGTACAGACCAAATTATTTAAAGCCAGAAAATGAATTTATTTTGCAAAATTTTGTCGTGATTGACTCTGCTGGTTGGTTTGAAACAAAACCAGAAAGCGATTTGACTTTTCAAAATTTTAATGATATAAAATTCAATTTTGGAATGGGCGAAGAAGACAGTTTTGTTATAAGTAGAGAAACGTATGATGATTATCCTTTTATGGAAGAACACAAGAAAATGACACATACTCGATATAGTCAACACTACAAGGGACTTAGAGTTGAATATGCAGAGATAATTATTCATCACAGAAATGAGAAAATAGAATTTATAAATGGGAAGCTGGCAGAAGGCTTAAAAATTGATGAAACCCCTGGTGTTTCGGAACAAGACGCACTAAATGCTGCTATTAATTATCTTGGAGGAGAAGACAATATCTATAGCTGGCAAGATTCGGCTTATGAAGAATCTCATAAAGAATGGAAGAACAACCCTGACGCCAAATCCTATCCTACTGGAGAATTATTGTTTGCAAAAATTAATAATAATCAAGATTATACATCGGAACAGTTTAAGTTGGCTTGGAAATTTACAATTACTTCATTATCTCCAGAATTTACACATGAGATCTTAATTGATGCACAAAGTGGAGCAATAATTAGAGATATCGATGTAGTAAATTATGGGCATGGAGACCTTTCTTATAACTATGGTACAAATGTGTATTTGGATACACGTTGGAGAGGAGGTTTGTACCAACATTACGTAATGAGGAGCGATGATGCTAATGCTCCAAAAATTTGGACAAAAAAACACCATTCAACAGGAGCTTTTGGTGGATATAATTGTACTTGGCCGTATAACATTTCAGGATGTACTACAAACGCATTTGATAGTGATGACGAATGGGATGATGAAGTTGTTACAACACCTCATTGGTTAGGGACACAAGCTTGGAACTATTGGAAAGAGAAGTTTAATAGAGAAAGTTTTGATAATAAAGGCACAGAAGTAAGAATATTAAACAATATGCCTACAAAAGTATCTTCGTATAATCCATCTGACGATGTTCTACGCTTTGGCCGTTTAAATGGTGCTTATGGCGGACCTCACCAAGCAACGAGGGATATATTTGGTCATGAATTTGGTCACGCAGTAATACGTTACACTGTTTCCAACGGTCATTTTAACGGATTTTATGAATCAGGTGCTTTGGGTGAATCATTCGCTGATATTTTTGGCTATGAGCTTGAAAGATATATTAATGGAAGCCATCTAAATTGGACTTTAGGGGAAGATACAGAAATAAGAAGACGAATGAACAATCCCGAGTTATCAGTTATTTACGGACCTAACGAAGGATGTAATGACCATAATAAATCTCAGCCGGCATTCTATCACGGACCAAGATGGTATTATGGAAATTGTGATCATGGTGGGGTACATATCAATAGCGGTGTCCAAAACTACTGGTTTTACCTTTTAACAGAAGGTTCTACGAATGCACCTGAAGGCACATGGAATAATGTGAACGTAAACGGCATTGGTGCAGACAAGGCAAGAGATATAGTATTTTACAATATGGACAATGTCTTAATGGCAAACTCAGATTATAAAGATTCAAGAATTGGATCAATTTTAGCAGCACATATTCTTTACGGGGGATGTAGTAATGAAAAAATCCAAACTATTAATGCTTGGGCTGCCGTGAATATCGGAACAGAGTATAAACCATTACAGTTAAATGGACCTTCAAGTATATTTATATATAATGGAACACCAATGGCAAATATGCCCATTCAATGGGTAGCAAATGGAGGTAACAATAGGAGATACACTTGGACAACTATAGGCAATTGGACATGGAATAAATTAACAACACCTGCAATACCTTTCAAATTTGATAATACATTTTCAGTATCTAATTTTAATGGAAATTATAATGGCATTATTTCTGTTAATGATGGTTGTAATACTGTTTCAAAAACAATCAATTTTATGCATGTAAGCATTGCTCAAGAAATTCTGATTTCTCCTAACCCTGTTAGTAATCAAATGAATGTTAGCGTAAATTTTAGAGAAGCAAATGTTACAGACCCAATCAATATTTGGTTACATGGAATAGACGGACAAATTTATTTTACAGGTCAGTTTAATGAAAATACATTTTCTATTTCTGCAAGTAATTTATTACCGGGTAATTATTATTTAACAGCCCAACAAAGCGGTATTCAAAAAAGTGTAAGTTTCAATAAACAATAATATTCCACAAACAGCCATGGAAAAATCCTTGGCTTTTATAAATTTATAATTATGAGAAAATTTCTGTTAATCTGTCTAATTATTCTATGTGGATATAAAAGTAAAGCACAATTAAAACATTCCATAGCTCTTGATTATATCATCTATGGTAATGTCTTTTCCCCTCCACAAAAAAGTTTCTTCAATAAGGAAAATTATCGTTTTGTATGGCCACAAATATCTTATACTTTAACAAAAGATAAGCAAAGTATCTCTATATCAACTCAAGTATATGGAAAGGAACTATACTATCATCAAAATTTAGTAGCTGGAGATTTAGAGAGGTATTATAATTTTGCATTGACTGGTTTGTATGGGCTTGAATTGATAAAAAAACATGGTATGAGTCTTAATATAAATGGTGGATTAAAATTTGGTCTTTATAATCATTCATATATTGTTTGGCAACCCGACTCATTTGAAAATATTATTGATGGAGGTAAAGAGTGGACATTGGGATTTACAGTAGGAGCAAACCCTAAAATAGAGATTTGGAAAGGATTATTCTTAAATGGTAATATACGATATACCATAAATCCATTTGCTTACTATAAAAAACACTTAAATGCTTTCTATGTGGGAGTTGGTTTAGGATATGAATTTGGCAGAAGAAAAGAATGAAACCTCCTACAACATTATGCCGAATAGAAGAAAGCCCCAATAAGGAAAGCCCCCGCCAAAGGTTTGGAAGGGGCTTTTTGCTATTCGGTGTTCAGCGACGCTTTTGTTTTGTTTATAGGTGTATTTGTAGCTTTTTGATAGGGGTTATAGCATGAAAAACTAAGTAATTGTGACAACAAAACCAACGGGTATCATTACTTGCTATTGAGTATTTTGCATAAAAACCCTTACCCAAAATGGAGTATTTTAGAGATCGGATTTGATCATTTTCGATTAAATGGTAGTTACTTGTTTTCATGCAGGTTGCTGGATTTTTATGGGCGATCCACGGTTCTGCAATTTCGCAGCATCCACCAAATGAACGCCTTGTTTCGCTATGTTTACATAAGTGGCTCGCAAAAGTAATCTCCCTGTTTTACAAACTGTGCATTGCGCAATATCTTTGCCATAAGTCATCGCTGCAAGCACCGCCACAGGCAAAATTACTTTGGGCGGTGGCGCAGCAATTTTCAATTGCTCACAGATTGCTGCCAGACGCTTTCCCTTGTTTTGATGGCTCAAAAATCCACTGTGCCGGATCTTCACAAATCCTTGTGGAAGAAGGTGTTGCTCAAATCTTCGCAAAAATTCTTCGAGGCTCAAGGTCATCTCTTTTTGCTGGTTCTTATCCCGATAATCCTTGTACTTAAACGTGATGCTGGTTTCGGTTATTTCCAAAATCCTGTGCGTGCTAATTGCCACCTTGTGGGTGTATCTACCCAAGTATTCCACAATCTGCTCCGGTCCTGCAAACGGTGCTTTGGCATACACATTCCACTTTTTGTAGCGCACATTTTCAAGTACTTTTTCTAACGCATCTTCATCCACGATTTGTAATTTTTGTTCTTTTTGTAAGGCTTTTAATTTGTCCAAAAAATAACCCTTGAACATCTTTTCCATAGCTCTTCTAGGAAAAAGAAAATTACCCTTCTCCCGCTTTTGAGGCACCCATTTTCCAGACTTAGAAAGTCCACCACCTGTCACAATGCAATGCACATGCGGATGAAAGGTCAAATCTTGTCCATTCGTATGTAAAACGCTGATGATACCGGGAGTCCCTCCCAGATATTTCTCATCATCACCCAATTTCCTGAGCGTGTAAGTGCTCGCCTCAAAAATCAGACTGAACAAGGCTTTTCGATTACCCATGACCAAGTTCCGAAGCTCTTGTGGCAGCGTGAAAACGATGTGAAGATAGGAAGTGGGCAAGAGTTCACTCCTACGATCTTGCAACCATTGTTCCCGTTTCAGACCACCACAATTTGGACAATGTCTGTTGCCACAACTGTGGTATTGGTAATGTTGATGCGTACAATTATTGCAGCCATAAACATGCATTCCGAGCCGAACTGTATGGCAGTCAGACAGCTTTTTCAAAACTTGTTGACTATAGGGATTGAACTGTTTAGCACTCGGATGATGGAAGATTTTGCGCTGCAGTAGCTGCTTAATCTCCGACTGTTCCATCGCCCAATTTTTC
>DATJCU010000049.1:0-190558 GCA_035497795.1 Edaphocola sp.
CTTTTTTATGTGGAATCATTGTAAAATTAATGCAAGGTTTAAACCATAAAGGTACTAAATCTTGCATTATTTTCAAAATAAAATTAACTATATTTTATTGATATTCAAATGGTTAAATGGTTTTTAATGGACGACTAATTACTGTCCAGTAAAAAATATTTGGAAGAATTAGGGCTAAGGACTACAACTTGGAAAACAAAATTCGAAATGCGATGCGAAATCAAATAATTATTAAAATCCTAATCGAAGAATAAAGCTTTATAATATGAAATATTAAATTAATGAAAAAAGTAACAAGAAAGAACAAACAGCCTTCGCAGTATTCCCTGATGCTAATAAATTTTCATCTCTAGCCCTTTGAACAAGAGGATAACTTAGTTACTCTATGCATTACTTCTTAAATCTTAGTGATGATATTCAAGTTACCATTGTTAAGTTTAAATTTTGCAATTTTATTCTCAATGAAGACCAGATTCCCGAAAGTTGGTTTTCCAACAATTCCTGCAACATTTTCAAGAAAATCTGTATAATTACTTAAAATTGAATATTTACTATCGAAATCTAAATAATCCTTTAAATCGTTATCAGTTAAAAAGTATTTTTCTAAACCTATTACATCAATGCAAATGATTAATATATAATTATTTAGAACAACTAAATCTCTATATGTTTTTTCTTTGTTTGTTATTTTTGAAATTTGTGGAATAAAATCCTTAATTGAGGTACTATATGAAGTTTGTTGATTTCCAAAATATTCATCTTTATTAAATAGATTTAATGTATTTTTTAATTCCAGTTCAAATGGATTTATTTTTTTGACTTCAAATATAATCTTTTGATTTTCAGATCTTACTAACCAATCTGGTGTTTTTCCATTTATATTTGGTTCATATATTACCTCTGAAAATAATTGATTTAAGACATATCCAAATTCCATTTCGGAAAAGAGAGAAAGTATATTAATTTCATCTTTTTCCCTTATCAGTTTTCTAGTAAATATTCCATTATATTTTGAATCTAAAAATTCTAAATTTCTTTTGTAGTCGGGTTTATTTTTGAGAATTCTTAATGCGGTTTTGTTCATATTATTGGATACACCACACAAATATACGAAAATTTCATATTACTAACCATATTTTAAAAAAGTTCAAATCTATTTTTGTGTTCCTTTTGTCAAAAAAGCAATATATATTTTATTATTAATTTTCTTAATTAATATGATAAGTAGCAATACTTACAACGTTTTGAGGTTTTGCCTTATTTGATTCTAAACCACTATTTGATTTTCTTAAACAAATAAAAGTCACAATTGAAAAAACCAGAGTCCACGTCAAATAATTTGGTAAACCAATATAAGATGCTACTTTATTTCAGGTTGCTAGATATTCCTTAAAGGTTTTTGTGTGTACAAGAATTTTGCCATCAAAGAAACTATGCAAATTTGTTTTAGGAGTTGTCGGTTTCATTTTATCTAAATCGCCAGCACAAGAAAAAATTTTTATCGCAACGTTCAAGTCAAAGTCATTCTTTGTGTAATTAGGTTCGATAATAATTATCTTCAAATCCTTGTTATATTGAATTGCCGTTTTTATACTTGCGTTGATATGTTCATCATTGAACGAGTAGCCTACTATATAGATATTATCTGCAAAGCAGCAGTCCTTGTCAAATGCAGCTTGCATCTGTTTGAAAGGAGGGAAAATTCCTTTTTGTGTCTTTTGATAACCTGTAATAATATTTGTAAGCATTATCGTTTTACCTTTTTCACTTTGCCAAATTGCATTTTCGTAAGAATTAACTAGAAGAAAAGGAGCTTCAGATAAATAAAAAGCTGGATTTGGAAGTTGGTTATCATCCCGAGCTTCAACCTTCCAAAAAGCTGACCCATGCAAATTATAATGTACATTACAATCTGTGTCTTCAAGGATTCTTCGAACATTCGGTGTTAAATTAGAGGAATACTCTAAAGTATTTTTACAATCAAAACCTTCAAATATTGGAAAGTGTTCATTAAGTTTTTCAAGAATAATTTTGAAAATCCTGTCATAATTTAAACTGTACATTCTCAAAATATCAATTCCATTTATTTTGTTAATCCATTTTGAAAATAAACCATTCATTTCGGCATTATCCTCAGATAATACCTTTGAATTACCGGCATATTTCAAGATTGATTTAATTATATCAGTTAAGATTTTTTCTACTAATTGTTGAAAGAAAAACTGTTCGGGTGTTTCATAGTTGACTGCACTTTTTGAGAATTCAGATCGTATTCCTGTTGGAATTTCTAATTTAAATCCGTGTTTAGCTATTCCTCCTTCTATAGAAAAGTTTAGAAGTTCATCCTCAAATTTCGAAGAGAAAATTATGTGAGGTATTGAAGGTAGTTTTTGTCTTGCATTAAAAGATGAATAATAAACAATTAATTCCTCAATTACGTTTATTATTGTTTCAAAGTTGATGTCTGCGTCAGAATAATTATTCGACTCTTTTAATTGCTTGTAAATAAAATCTGTGATCGTTGTCTTGTTGTCTGTTATTAGGAAACCAGATCTTCTAACTAAATCTGTCAACTGGTAAGTAAAAGGGGCTTTCCAATCAATAACTGCTCCTGCACCGAATAATAATACATTTCTTTGTCTATGCATTTGTGAAATGTCTGTTTATTGAAGTTTAATGATGCGTCCGAAAGATTAGCATACAGCACGCAAATATAAGAAAATTTAATAATTTAACAATGATTCTAAAACTTAGGAGCTAAATTATACGATAAGCGCTCTACGAATTTTCTTTTCTTAGTCCTGATTTTAAAAGGCTTAAAACAAGAAGTTGTTGCATTTTAGATTTTTACCAAACAATAATCGAAAAAAGAAAAATCCAACAAAAAATAAAAAAAGCAGTACAAAAGTACTGCTTAAATTGAAGTGGAGAATACCGGAATCGAACCGGTCACCTCTTGCATGCCATGCAAGCGCTCTACCAAATGAGCTAATTCCCCAATAGTAGTTTCTAAAGCAAATATAGCTTTAGAAACTACCAATATTTAAATTATATAAATTTCCTATTGAAATCACTGAATACAAAAGACAATGAAGTCTAATTGCTAATGAAAATTAGTTTTCTAATTGTTTATGGAAAGTATCCATTCCTCTATCTTCATAATTGTACCAAATCGTACAAGCATGGCTAATAACAATCAATCCCCAAGTAGCAATAACCCATGCTGGCCATGGATAATCGTTGGGTCCTAATGAAAACCACATAGCCGCCGAGGCTACTAAATAAACAATCAAATGTAATACAAATTTAGATACTTGTTTTTTTGTATGTGGAATTTTTTTTGGCATAATTATGTCTATTTTATTGTAGGCAAAGATAATATTTTTATTGAATTTCTTACACTTTTCTTACAATATTTCTTCAAAGCCATTTTCTTTATCATATCTAGACTCACTTTGTACATAAGACCGTACCATATTATCAAATTCTTGAGCATCTTTCACAAATTCAATCTCTATTGGCAAAACATACACTGGGATTTCCCATGCTAATAATTGCTCTTTTTTCAAAACAAGTCGAACGGCATCTTTTTCAGTAGTAATAATAACAGGTTTTTCATTTTTCCAATTATCACAAGTTTGTTTAATTTCATCCATATTATAGGATGTGAAATAATGATGATCAGGATATTTTAAAAGATGAACTTCTTTAGCTCTTTCTTTTACATAATTAAGTAAAGGATTTGGATTGGCAATTCCACTAACCAATACTACTTTATTAATCCTTTCCCATGGAATATAGGTTCTACTTATAATTTCAAATAGGGAGCCATATTTAATTTTACTAAAAAACACTTTCTGTTCAGGAATAGGATTAATAGCTTCTATTACGGCTTGCATTTGATTTTCAGTAAGATCTTCTGGACATTTAGAAACTATAATTGCATCTGCTCTTTTATAACTACTCCTTTGCTCTCTTAGATTTCCAAAAGGTAATATATAATCTTTATAAAACGGTTTATAAAAATCTGTTATTAATATATTCAAACCTGCCTTTACCGATCGATGTTGAAAAGCATCATCTAATAACACTACTTCTATATCAGGTCGTTTTGCTAAAAGTTCTGGAATGCCAGTCATCCTATCTTCACATACACTCACAGCAAGCTCTGGAAATTTAAGTTTAAATTGCATAGGTTCATCTCCTATATCATAGGCAGTAGTATCCAAATTGGCCATTAAAAACCCATGACTTCTTCGTTTATATCCTCTGCTTTGAGTCCCGATTCTGTATTCATAATTCAAAAGCCTAATTAAATATTCAATATGAGGGCTTTTGCCTGTACCACCAGTGGAAAGGTTACCTACCGCAATGACCGCAGTATCAAATTCAATTGAGGAATACAATCCACTATTATACATTCGATTTCTAAGCCACACAAAAATCCCATAAAGAATGGAAATGGGATAGAGTAATAGTTTCAGTAATTGAGTAATTATACTTAAAGGATCAAAGTTCATAAGGCACGAAGATAAATCAAAAAAAACGAGTTAATATATTTTAAGTTTAAAAGAACAAACTTTGAATAAAGCATTTATACACCTTATTCAAAGTCTGAAAAGCAATTATTATTTTGAAAAATACTTTTATTCTTTAACTTGAAAAGTATAAGGTAATTTGTCAAAATCCTTAACGGTATCCATTACCTTTTGAGTTAAGCCTATTTGAAATTCTTGTATACTTAATGCAATATTTTGATCTGAAGTTCCCAAAATTTTCGCTGCAAGAATAGCAGCATTCTTAGCACCATTTAAAGCAACTGTTGCTACAGGGATGCCATTAGGCATTTGAAGAATTGATAAAATTGAATCCCAGCCATCTATTGAGTTACTGGATTTTATTGGAACGCCGATCACTGGCAAAGTAGTCATAGAAGCTACCATTCCCGGTAGATGCGCTGCCCCACCCGCACCTGCAATAATTACTTTCAAGCCTCTTTCTGGTGCTGATTTCGCATATTCAAACATCCTTTCGGGTGTTCTGTGTGCAGAAACAACTGTAATCTCAAAAGGAATTTTCATTTCTTCTAAAAATTGTGCCGCTTCTTGCATGACAGGCAGATCACTTTTACTACCCATGATAATCCCTACGATAGCTCTCATTATTTTTTCTTAATTATGTATGCTTAATTTAGGCTTTTACTTTTATAGTTCTTAATATATAATTTGCATTAGCAATCACTTCTTCTGGATCTTTACCTACAACAGTCACATGTCCCATTTTCCTAAAAGGTTTTGTAAGCGCCTTTCCATAAAGGTGAATAAAAACACCTTCCATTGCTAAAACATCATTCATTCCTTCATAAATTGGTCTTCCAGTAAATTCTTTTTCTCCCAGTAGATTTACCATCGCTGCATAATGCACTGGAATCGTATTACCTGGTTTTAAATTAAGGATAGCTCTTAAATGTTGTTCATATTGAGAACAAATATTGGCTTCAATAGTATGGTGACCACTATTATGTGGTCTAGGTGCAACTTCATTTACCCAAATACTACCATCTTTATTATAAAACATTTCTACAGCTAAAAGCCCCACCATTTCAAGGCTCTCAATTACATTTAAGGCTATTTTAATAGCCTTTTCAGAAATATCAGAATCAATTTGAGCTGGAGCAAAAAGGTATTGCACCATATTACTTTCTTGATTAAACTCCATTTCTACAACTGGAAACGCTGAAGTTTCTCCTTTTTCATTCCTAGATACAATTACCGACAATTCTTTTTTCATATCGGCCATTTCTTCTATTAAAGAAGGCTCTTTAAAAGCATAAATTAAATCTTTATCGGCACTAATTTTCTTTACCCCATAACCATCATAACCAGAGGTCCTCAACTTTTGGAAAAACGGGTAAGGTATACCACTTTGTGCAATATCCATAGTGTTCTCCACTAAAGCAAAAGGAGCGGTAGGGATATTTTTATCTTGAAAAAATTGTTTTTGCAATCCTTTGTCCTGAATAATCTTTAAAACTTTAGGTTGCGGAAAAACTTTCACACCCTCTTGTTCTAATTTTAATAAAGCGTCGCTGTTAATATCTTCAAATTCAATTGTAATAAGGTCTTTATCTTTACCAAATTCATAAACAGTATCAAAATCCTTCCAATTTCCAGCCTGAAAATCTTCTACTAAATGCGCACATGGAGCTTCAGAGGAAGGGTCTAAAATTGAAATTTGCAAATTCCAGTCTATTGCTTTTTGTAATAACATTCGGCCTAATTGTCCACCACCTAAAAGACCTATTTTTAAATCAGTAATTTGTTTTTTCACTATTTTTTAAAATCTAATTGAAAAATAAAAGTCAAAATAATTTCTTTTATTTTGACTTTTGAAAATTTATTTTTTGTTTCCAAAAACATTAGGCATATCTCCCATTGGCATTTGTGGCATTCCACCACCTTTTCCAAAAGGATTCATACCTCCCATTCCTGGCATTCCTTTAAATTTATTCATTTGCTTCATCATCTGACGCATTTGGTCAAATTGTTTCATAAATGCATTCATCTCTGCCATCGATTTACCAGAACCTTTTGCAATTCTTGCACGTCGAGATGGAGAAATGATATCTGGGAAAGAACGTTCTTCTGGTGTCATAGAATCGATCATTGCTTCAATACCTTTAAAAGCATCATCACTTATATCGATATCTTTAATAGCCTTACCCACTCCTGGTATCATAGCCAATAAATCTTTGATACTTCCCATTTTCTTGATTTGCATCAATTGGGTCTTAAAGTCATCAAAATCAAATTTATTTGCTCTTATTTTTTTCTCAATCTTCTTCGCTTGTTCCTCATCAAACTGATCTTGTGCTCTTTCTACTAAAGAAACAATATCACCCATTCCTAAAATACGCTGAGCCATACGCTCTGGATGGAAAACATCCAAAGTGTCTAGTTTTTCACCCATGCTGACAAACTTTATGGGTTTATCAACAGTATATTTAATTGAAATAGCTGCACCTCCTCGTGTATCACCATCTAATTTGGTGAGAATGACTCCGGTAAAATCTAATTTATCATTAAATGCTTTTGCTGTATTGACAGCATCCTGACCAGTCATCGAGTCCACTACAAAAAGAATCTCATTTGGTTCAACAGCATTTTTAATATTAGCTACTTCAGTCATCATGAGCTCATCAACAGCCAAACGACCCGCAGTATCTATTATCACTACATGGTTTCCTTCTTTTTTGGCATGTGCAAGAGCTGCCATAGCAATACTAACTGCATCTTTGTTATCTGGTTCTGCAAAAACTGGAACACCAATTTGCTCTCCCAACACTTGTAACTGGGTAATGGCCGCTGGACGATAAATATCAGCAGCAACTAATAAAGGCTTTTTATGTTTTTTGGTTTTTAGGTAATTTGCAAGCTTACCAGAAAAAGTAGTTTTACCAGAACCTTGAAGTCCTGCTATTAGAATAACAGTTGGTTTTCCAGATAAATCCAATTCTACTGCTTCGCCACCCATTAATTCTGCAAGTTCATCCTTAACGATTTTCACCATTAACTGACCCGGAGAAACAGAGTTTAAGACCTTATCCCCTAGCGCTTTATCCTTAACTTTATCGGTAAACTCTTTTGCTATTTTATAGTTAACATCCGCATCTACCAAAGCACGACGAATCTCTTTAAGCGTTGTAGCTATATTGATTTCCGAAATTCTTCCTTCTCCTTTCAGCTGTTTAAAGGCGGAGTCTAACCGCTCACTAAGATTTTCAAACATTATTTTTAAAAAATTTGAATTGCAAAGTTAAGCAATTTTAAGATAAAATAAATAGAAATAGAGGAGAAAATGAAGATTTGTCAGATCCACTTTAAAAACCCAAAATAAGAATAAGTTGAATTATATTTTGGGTTTAAAGCGAATTGTTTTGTTTTGTTAGCTTAAAGAAGGTTTAATCTAGTAGCCTATTTGGACTTCTTCACCTATTTAGACGAAAGAATTATATAGTTCCTTAGAAAATTTTATAAAAAAAATTAAATCTTATTGAATTTATTCATAAAATCCAAGCTAAAACGATACAAAAACAATAATAAATCGGTTATTTATAAATTATCAAAATGTTTTTTCACTAAAGGAATTACCTTAGTACCATATAATTCTATAGTTTTCATAATGTTTTGGTGACCTGGTCCACCCACATCAATATGAGCGGTAAAGCGGGTTAAACCAAACAACTCAATGGTTTCAATAATCTTTTCGGCAACCTGCTCAGAAGTTCCCATAAATAATGCTCCTTCTTTTCCCATTCCATATTGAAACTGCATTTCAGTATAGGGAGACCAGCCTCTTTCTCTTCCAATACGATTCATAGAAGCTGCATAGTGTGGGTAATAATTTTTAAATAATTCCTCTTTTGAATCTGAAACAGCGGTATGTGAATGTACAGAAATCTGCATTTTAGCTGGATCATGCCCATAATGGATATATTGTTCTTTATAATAATCGATTAATGGTTTAAATTGGCTCACTCTCCCACCAATAATAGCAAAAACAATAGGCATACCATATTTAGCAGCTCTTTCTACAGAAGCAGGCGTTCCACCAACTGCAATCCATATCGGCAACTTTCGTTGTGGACGTGGGTAGATTGTTTGTTTGAGAATAGGTGCTCTAAACTTTCCCTGCCAAGTGATAATTTTATTTTGATTTAATTGATACAATAAATCCAATTTCTCCTCAAATAGGGCTTCATAATTTTGCAAATCAAAACCAAATAATGGAAAAGATTCAATGAAACTACCACGACCTGCGACAATTTCAGCACGTTCATTGGAAAGTAAATCAATCATAGCAAAGTCCTGAAAAACTTTTACTGGATCAGCAGAGCTTAAAACAGAAACACCACTTGCTAATTTAATATTTTTGGTCACAGTAGATAATGCTGCTAAAACGATTTCAGGTGCTGCAACTGCATAATCTGCCCGATGGTGTTCCCCCATTAAGAAATGATCAATTTTCAATTCATCTGCTAGTCTAACTTCTGCAATGATTTCCTTTAAGCGTTCTGCAGATGACTGATAACTATTGGTTTGTAAATTAAAGGTTACATCACCAAACATACCTATACCTAATTCCATAATATTCAATTTTTAGCAAAGTTCCTAAAGTCAATGGGATGTTCCAATGATCTACATCAAAAAAAATGTCAAGAAAAGTTTAAAATAATTTTTGAAATGAATGTCTAAAGTAATTCTAAATTTAAATAATTTATTTTGAAGCATGACAAAAAGTATAATAACTTATTACTGTTTTCTCAGTTTAGGAGGTCTTATTTGAAAACTCAATCTATGCAAAGGACTTAATCCACTTTCCAAACAAACCATTTTATGTTTAGGAGTAGGATAACCTTTATTCGTTTTCCAGTCATAAATAGGATATTGCTGATTGGCTTCAAACATAAACTCATCTCTATAAGTTTTAGCCAAAATACTTGCAGCAGCTATATTAGCATATTTAGCATCTCCTTTTACAATACAATTGTGGCTTATACCAAAATATGCAGGAAATCTATTGCCATCAATTAATAATAATTCAGGTTTAAGTTGTAATCTATCTATACAATCATGCATAGCTTTGAAAGTAGCATTTAGGATATTTATTTCATCAATAATATAATTATCAATAAAACTAACTGTAAAATCCAGTGCTTCTTTTTCGATTATAGGTCTTAATTCATTGCGTTGATTTTCATTCAGTTGTTTACTATCATTTAGTAAGGGATGATAGAAATCTTTAGGTAAAATTACTGCCGCTGCTACCACTGGTCCAGCTATACAACCTCTACCTGCTTCATCTATTCCAGCTTCAATCAAATCATTTGTAAACGAAAAGGCAAGCATTTAAATTTATTTTTATTTTCAAATTATGGAAAATCCAAAATATCGCCGATAAATATACAATTTGTTTTAATTAAGATAGAACAGATTAATAATTTAAAGGAGCTTTCTTAAATCAAGTATATACTTTTTACATATTAAGGATCAAACAAATTTACAAATTATTTTCAATATTCCTTAGCGTAATTGAATATTGAAGACGCTGAAATATTATATACGCCATCTTTAAGATTTTGATTACAGAAAATCATAGCTTTAGCTAAATCGATTGTATGCATTGGTGCATGAGAACGAAACAATCCAATATTATTTAGAAAACGAATCATTTTAACACTTGTTTTTTCCATAGGTCGATCACTATTGTCTCTGATCAGCACAGGAGGGTTAAAAATAATTATTTTAGCAAAATTAAGTTTTTTGACAGCTTCTTCCAATTGCCCTTTCATCTTGGAATAAAACATACTGGATTTTGAAGAAGCAAATGCAGCAGATATTAATACATAATTTCGGACACCATTTTCTTTAGCATATTTTGCAAAATTATATTGATAATCGTAGTCAATTTTCCATTGTGCTTCTTTGCTACCCGCTACTTTTAAAGTTGTTCCTAAGCAAGAGTACAATACATCACCTTTTACAAGATCTTTCCATTGATCAGGAGCCTCAAAGTTGATAATATGAATAATTAATTTGGGATGTTCTATATTAATTTTCCTTCTCACAAAAATTTCAACACGTTCATATTGCTTATCCTCCAATAATAAATTTAATAAATCTTTCCCAGTAGCTCCTGTGGCTCCTAAAACTAATGCAATCATCATTTAGAAATTATAATTTTAAAGATAGCATTAAATTGTGAAAATAGAATTTCTCATTTGTTAAATTTCAAAATGCTCTATCCTAAATTTTAAAAATAAAGAATTTTGAAGAAAGCTTTTAATTTTTTGTTTATAAGTTAGAATAGCTTTTGTATCTTAGCGAAATTCAAACTTTTATTTTCTTATTTTTTATAACTAATATGAAGCAATTATTAATTTTGACAACAGCATTAGCTATGAGCATGCCCTCTCACTACCTTTCCGCACAAACCAAATTGGTCGAAAGAGTAGAACAGAAAGGTGATAGACCTATTATCCCCTATTCTAAATATGTCCTGCCAAATGGATTAACAGTAATTGTTCATGAAGATCATAGCGATCCTATTGTTCATGTAGATGTAACGTATCATGTGGGTTCTGCGAGAGAGGAAATTAGCAAATCTGGTTTTGCTCACTTTTTTGAACATATGATGTTCCAGGGTTCAGATAATGTTGCAGATGAAGAGCATTTTAGAATTATTACCGAAGCTGGTGGTACCTTAAATGGGACAACAAACAGGGATCGAACCAATTATTTTGAAACGGTTCCAAAAAATCAATTAGAAAAAATGTTATGGTTGGAATCCGATAGAATGGGTTTCTTCATGGATGCCGTAACACAGCAAAAATTTGAAATCCAGAGAGCAACTGTAAAAAACGAAAGAGGTCAAAATTATGATAACCGTCCTTATGGTTTAGTTTCAGAAACGAGTAGTAAAGCCTTATATCCATACGGTCATACCTATTCTTGGCTGACTATTGGTTATGTTGAAGATTTAGATCGTGTGAATGTACAAGATTTAAAAAACTTCTTTTTAAGATGGTATGGTCCTAACAATGCAACTTTAACGGTTGGTGGAGATGTGAATACAGCAGAAGTGTTGAAATTAGCTGAAAAATACTTTGGCAGTATCCCTAAAGGACCAGAAGTAAAGAATATGAAGCCTTCATACCCTAGTTTAAATGAAGACAGATATATTACAATGGTAGATCAGTTTGCTAAATTGCCTATGTTTAGAGTGGTATATCCTACGCCTCAATTTTACACTAAAGAAGAAGCTGCTTTGGACGTCTTAGCCAATATTATTGGAGCCGGTCAGACTTCTATTATGTATCAAAAACTGGTGAAACCACAAATTGCTTTACAAGCAAGTGCCTATAATTCTGCTAGTGAATTAGCAGGAGAATTCACAATATCACTCATTCCTTTTGGTAAACATACTTTAAAAGAAATGGATGAGGCTTTAAAAGATATATTTAATGAATTTGAGAAAAGAGGTGTTACTCAAGAAGATATTGATAAATATGTTGCTCAAACTGAAGCAAGAACCATTTTTGGCTTGGAATCTGTAAGTGGGAAAGTGTCTACTTTAGCAGCTTATGAAACCTATTTAGGTAATCCAAATTTCTTGGAATCTCAATTGAATTTATATAAGAATCTAAAGCCACAAGATGTAATGAATGCCTATAATAAATTCATAAAAGGCAAAGGGTCTGTTAGATTAAGTGTTGCAACAAAAGACAATCCAACTAATATAGCAGATGATTCTAAGTTTAAAGTAGATGAGTCCAATTACAAAGCTCCAGATTACGGTTATGCAGGATTAAAGTACAATAAGGCTAAAGACAACTTTGATCGCACCAAAATGCCAGCTGCTATTGGAGAATTATCAGTTGTATCGCCTAATTTTTGGACGGAAAACAAAAAAGGTGTTTCTTTTATTGGAACTGAAATAGATGAAATACCTGTCGTGAATTTATCAATCACTATTCCAGGTGGAAGACTTACAGAAACTGACGAAAAATCAGGATTAACTAGTTTATTTGCATCCATGATGAGTGAGGATACCAAAACGAAAAGTGCTGAAGCTATTGCAAAAGAATTAGAGCAAATGGGCAGTAGTATCCGATTTGGATCTTCTTTGGAAGGTATTGATATTAGTGTTCGCACCTTGACAAAAAATTTAGATAAAACTTTAAAAATTCTCGAAGACCGTTTACTAAATCCAAAATTTGAACAAAACGATTTTGACAGAAATAAAGCACAGAGTATAGAAGGATATAAAAACAGTTTAAGTAGACCTGCATCCATTGCTAGTATGGTATTACCAAAAATCATGTACCCCGATAATGGTTTATTTAGTAGAAATCCTGGAGGTACAGATAAGACTCTAGAAAATATCAACTTAGAAGACATAGAAGCTTATTTTGCCAAGCATTTTAACTATAAAGATGCTAAAGTGGTCGTTGTAGGTAATTTATCGAAGAAAGAAATCATGCCAAAATTAGATTTCATTTATAAAATGAAAGCTGGGAATGGACTTCCACAAGAAATATTAAAATTCGTTACCACAAAAGACAAAAAAGAGCGACAAAACCTTTATATTGTTGACATTCCAGGTGCAGCGCAAACTGAATTTAGAATAGCTTATCGCACTGATTTGAAATATGATGCAAATGGTTTATACTTTAAATCTAATTTAATGAACTATCCATTAGGAGGTGTTTTTAATAGTCGTTTAAATCTTTATTTAAGAGAAGACAAGGGATGGACTTATGGAGCGCGTTCTGGTTTCTCTGGCAATAAATACATAGGTTATTATGCATTCTCTTCAGGAATCAGAGCAGATGCTACCGATTCAGCATTACATGATGTATTACGTATCTTTAAAGAGTTTAAAGCTGGTGGTGTAGATCAAGTGGAATTAGACTTTACAAAAAGTGCAAAATTACAAAGCGAAGCAAGAATGTATGAAACAGGTTCCCAGAAAGCGGGTTACTTATACAATATATTAAATTATAACTTACCTAAGGATATTGCTAAGCAACAAACTCAAATCATTAAGAATATTAGCAAATCTGAAATTGATAAATTAGCTAAAACAAAATTACCCAATACGGATGAATTTATTATTTTATTAGTTGGTGATAAAAAGCATTTAAACGAAGCTACATTAAATCAATTTAATGTAGTTATGCTAGACAAAGAAGGTAATCCAATAAAATAGATATTTTTATTATGATTAAAATGCCGATAATTTTCATTATCGGCATTTTTGTTTATTTTTTTATGCTATTCTCATAAATGCTTATCCATTCTTTTAAAGTCATCTTGGTCATTAATTCCCCAATCAAATCAAATGGGATTTCATCAATATTTTTAAATCGAATGCAGCTCTTACCCATATCCAGTTTTTTAGAGCTATGTTTAGGATATTCAGACACAAACCATTCTAATAGTTTAGTATCCGAATAAATACCCATATGGTATAAATTGATTGAATTTTTTTGAGAAGCAATACTTGCAAAAGGTAGCGGTTCGCTTGGTTTACAATGATAACCATTAGGATACAAACTATGAGGCACCACATAGCCTAAACCTCCATAACTTATCGCGGGTTCAAAACCATCAGGAAGATTTTGTAAAATAACTTCATGTAATTTATTAAAGACTATTTTTCGATCTTCCTGAAGATTATTTAATATCTCTTCCACTGTATTTCCTGAAGCTTTCATGAAATTTATAAAGTTTAAAATTGTTAATATAATAAAATTATAATCAAGATAAAATTTTTCTAATAAGGTGCGCTAACAAGTCGTTTTGAAATCCACCAATAATTCCCACTAGGGTCGATTATTCCTGATTGTCGATCTTGGTATTCCATATCCGCTGGTTCAAATTCTACTTTTGCACCATGTTTAACTGCATTTTCATGCATCTCATCCACATTATCCACATATAAATAAAATGAAGTTCTCATATTTAAAAATTTGCCTCTTGCTTGACTTATCATAAAACAAGAACTCCCAATTTTTAAAATTGCATTTACGATTGCTCCATTATCAGGGTTTGTGGTACGATTAATCTCTTCTGCATAAAATGCTTTGGTAAGAAAATCAATGAGTTTAATTGGATGCTCGACAAATAAATAAGCATTTACAGTTTCAAAGCCTTCTGGTTTGTAGGTGTTAAATATTTTGTTCATTCTTCAAGATATTAAAATATTAAGATGTAACAAAGATACAATAGTTGAATTTATATTTGGAGTAAAATTATGCTTAGATTAATGATTTTATAATTCCAATTTTCAAAAAATAAAAGAATAAAAATCTCACCTTACTGATATTATGATAAAATTTCAAGATCCTTAAAATTGCAAATTAGAATATGGTCAAAATACAAATTCTTATTCAATAGATTTTTAATACCTTTAACCTCAAGATTAATTTATCATTTTATTTATGAAGAAACTGTTTGGGTTTTTAATGATTTTTTTAGCCACAGGCTTAACCATGTTTTTCTCTAATCCTAAAATTGACAAGCATAAAGAAGCTGTATTCCAAGTCCTTTCTAGCGTTATTTTGGAAGAAAAAGAGAAGATAAGTATATCAGATAATGTTCAGTCAAATATTTTAAAAAAGATGGACCAAGAAAGTTTGGATAACTTTGTAAAACCATTTGTGGATTACGCTGTGAGTATAAAGGACTATAAAGTCTTTAGTATAACCTATATTGATTTAGGTGACGCTGTCTATACCGTTGGCGTAGGTGTATTTGGGAAAGTATTTATTTTTCCTAAATTAAAAACAAAAGTTAGAGACAATATTCAGCAGTTTATATAATGAAAAAAAAATCTTATAATAATAATAAGCCTTTTAAAGTAGTCACAGCAATAGTTATTATAATATTATTATTGTTTTCTTGGTGGCGTAACAACGACCTTTCTACGGATGGTCAAAAACAGGATGTAATTGCTGAAAATGTAGCATTGACCTATACCAAACATGCACGCTGTCGGATGGATTGTAGAAATATAAGCGAGGAAGAAATCAGAGAGGTTTTAAGAGAAGGAATAATTAATCAAAAAAAATCAAATAATAATCAAAAACCGTGTCCAACTTATGCAATAGAAGATAGAGTAAAAGATGGAACAAAGCTAAGAATAGTATTTGCAAAATGTCCAGATCAAATTAAGGTCATCACTTGCATAGATTTAGAAAATGAGTTTGAATGTGACTGTTATTAAAAATATTTTTTTAAGCACTTTTATATTCTTAATTTTGAAACATAAAAAAATTTCACAAAATGGGTTTTAATAAAGTAGTAGCAAATGCAGATGAGGCTATAAAAGATATTCAAGATGGTGCTGTATTGATGGTTGGAGGTTTTGGACTTTGTGGCTTACCTGAAAATAGCATTAAAGCAATTATTAAAAAAGGAATTAAAAACCTTACGTGTATATCAAATAATGCGGGAGTTGATGATTTTGGCATTGGACTGATGCTAAAATCAAAACAAGTTAAGAAAATGATCTCGAGCTATGTTGGTGAAAATGCTGAGTTTGAAAGGCAATTACTAAGTGGCGAACTAGAGGTTGATTTAGTTCCTCAAGGTACTTTAGCCACAAGATGCTTAGCAGCTGCTTATGGTATGCCTGCAATCTTTACACCAGCTGGTGTGGGTACGGAAGTGGCAGAAGGTAAAGAAAGCAGAGTATTCAATGGTAAAGAATACTTGATGGAAATGGCTTTTGAAGCTGATTTCGCAATAGTGAAGGCATGGAAAGGAGACACTTCTGGTAATATTATTTTTAATAAAACTGCCAGAAACTTTAATGAGATAATGGCAAAAGCTGGGAAAGTAACTATTGTAGAAGTAGAGGAATTGGTTCCAGCAGGTGAATTAGATCCAAATGCGATTCACGTACCAGGAATTTATGTTCATCGAATTTTTCAAGGTTCAGATTACGAAAAACGTATTGAGCAAAGAACCATCTCTAAATAAGAATATAAAAATATTTAAAATAAAAATGTGGATTGAAAATTTCAATCCACATTTTTTATTCCTTGTAATTAAAAACTAAAAACGAGTAGTTAATGCAAGACCATTATATTGTTCTAATTGGTTATCTTCTAAGAATACACTATCACCACCATATTGGATATTAAACTCTATCATATCATCAATAATATCATCTACATATCCAGGTGCATCTGTCACACCTTCAGTCAGCACTTCAATCGTATCATCTTGTAAGCTTACTGGTTGGAAAAATCCTTTTTTAACAAAAATCGTTTTTCCACGACCTTGTCTTACAGCTTGCCAAATATCATTTAAGTCAGTCAATACCTTTCCTGAATTAGCAGAAGCATTTAATTCACTGATTCTACCATCTAATTGTACTTTTCTTTCTTTGGACACCATGTTCCAAGCTTCAGAAACAATATGATGTGCTTTCTCATCCATTCTGGTACCCGGTAAGTGTCCCATCAACATTTCTTTTCTATCTGCAATTTTTTGATATTGTTGATAGTTCTGCTCATCTGTACTAATCAAAACAGGATGTGGATTTTCTTTAATTACCTCCAACATTTTTTTATCAACTATATTAAAGAACTCCTGAGTTAAATTAGTTAATCTGTTAGCAACCGAAGACTCTGCGGCACTTTTACTATGCAAAGACTCATTCTCCATTGGAAAAATGGTTTGCTCTTCTCTAACAACTTTATCATTAAATGCTTCAATTAATCTAGCTCTATCTCGGCTTAAAACTAAAACATAATAACTAGCTTCTTTATGTAATGCTCTTAGAAGATCGCGAGTAGCAAAAGTGTCACCTATCACAACACGCGGAGTTACTTCAATTGGAAGACGCTCATACTCTGCAATTTTATCATTTACATATAAAACCAAACTTTCCAAATTATGCCTATGATCAATTGAATTTGCTAATTGGTTCAATTTTTCAATAAGCATTTTTCCTTTATTGCTCTCTTTACACTCATTATTAATACGAGTCTCAGCTTCTTTAACCAAATTTTTCAGGTTAATTGCATCTTGAACATTTTCAGGGTGCGTACGGTGCGTATTTAGAATTATACTTACGCAGCAATCAGAAGAAAGGTCTTTAACTAATCTAACAATTTTGTTCATACATTTTAATTTAGGTTAATAATAGTATCTGTTAAAGATACAATTAAAATACAATAAAAAGGGTAAAATTTATGATTTAACATAAAGATTAGGTTTATTTATATTTTTATTAATTCTCATTAAAAAGATTTAAAAACTAGGTTTTAAAAATGTAATAAAATAGCCTTAAAAATTAATTAAAAGCATCAGATTATAATTTCGTCCTGCCTGAGGAAAATAGAAGTTTTCAGTTTTTAAACCTCCATCAAAATAACTGAATGTATATCCTTTACTTTCATACTTTTTATCCAATATATTATTTATTGAGGCTGTAATCTGTATGTCCCTAAAGGATTTTAGCATTAATGGATACATCAATCTAAAATTTAAAAGACTATAAGGGGTGATACTTCTATCAATATTTTGAGTATTGTCTAAATATTGGCGAGCGACCCATTGATTATTTAGATTTAAATCTACAGTTTGATTTCTAAACAACTTAATTTCCTTCAATTGAACACCTAATTGTGCCAATAATGATGGAGATAATGCTATATCTGTGTTTTCATGCACTAACAATTTTTGACCACCCAAATCATAATCATCTATATACTCAGTAAAGGTTTTAATTTTGTTCTGTGATAAAGTCATATTCCCAAACAAAGACAAATTAGATAGAATCGAATAATTTCCACTCAATTCTAATCCCATTCTATAGCTATTGGGTACATTTACTCGGGTATAGGCTCCAACATCATTAATTTTACCAGATAAGATTAACTGATCTTTATAATTCATATAATAAACATTAGCTTCTAAATTAAATTTAGATTTCAATATGCTGTATCCCAATTCTAAATCATATAATTTTTCTGGTTTAGGCAATTGTAAAATACCTGCTTCAAAATCATTTCTATTGGGTTCTTTTTGGGCTATTGCAAAGGATACAAAATATTTACTAGAATTTTTAAAATAGCTTAATCCCATTTTTGGATTAAAGAAGTTATAATTCACATTCATTGTAACTTCAGGATTTTTCCTAAATCCATTTACAGAATAAGAAACCCTGCGAAATTGTAAGTCAAGAGTAGCATATAAGTTATCAAAAAACGATTCTTCTATTTTCAAATAAGCATTAGCATCAAACTTATTGGCTGGTAAATGATACCATTCATAATTATCAGGAATACCACCTTTAGCAGCCCAAGTAACATATCCATAATGCAGGGCATCATATTGTAAAATTGCTCCCCCAAAATTAATAGTTCTTTGATGATCAAAATATTTCAGGTTGAGAACGCCACCATAATAATAATTGTCTAACCAGATTTGCCGAGTTAATGATGTTCTTAGAATAGTATCATTTCCTATAATATGTGGAGGCAATCCATAAGTTGAATATTTTTCTTTTTGCTTATACTCATCATAATAGCCTCTTCCTCTAGTTAGAAAAACAGCAGTATTCAATATCAAGTTTCTTTTTATATTTTGATTAAAAAACAACTGATAATAATCTTGCTGATAATTGTCAGTTTCCTCTTTATAATAAGTACCATCTTCTTTTAATCCTAAACCATTATACCTTCTGTCTGTTGATAATTTATCCTCTGGAACACCATCCCAAGCCTGACCAGTTTTTTCCTTACCAGTAAATAAGTTGAATTTTAAATTGGTATTACCATCTTTACTATTCCAAGAAGTAAGGAATTGCAAAGACTTCAGATCAGAAGCACTTCTTTGAATATAACCATCACTTTTGATTTTAGACAATCTGATGGAGGTATTAAAGCCATTTTTTAATTGTCCTGTTCCGGCTAATAAACTATTTCTAATCGTTCCATAAGATCCTACTGAATTAATTAAGGTTAGAGTAGGATTAATTTCTTGTCCAGTATTATTCATATTAATAGAAGCTCCAAAGGCACCTGAGCCATTGGTACTGGAACCAACACCTCTTTGAACTTGAATATTATTGGTTGAACTGGCTAAATCTGGAAAGTTCACAAAGAAAACTCCTTGCGACTCAGGATCATTAATTGGAATACCATTAACGGTGATATTCGTTCGAGTTGCATCTGTTCCTCTAACTCTAATATCAGTGTACCCTACTCCATTTCCAGCATCCGAATTAATTAAAACTGAGGGCGTATTTGATAATAAAAAAGGTAAATCTCTACCATCATTTAATCTTTGAATCTCCTTTTTATTAATACTTTTAAAGCTAAAGGGAGATCTTGATGTGAGGCTTAAAGCATTTACAACAACTTCATCTAAATTTTGATGAAAAGTACTATCCGCCTCTGAGTATGTTTGGGCGTTAGCATTGAATCCTGCCACTATGCAAATAGTTGCAGAAAGTAAAAATGGTTTTTTCATTTTTTTAAAAATAATTTTAAAGTTTTAAAAAAACCACTGGGTAACTTAGATTGTCTCAACTTAAACGGTAAGTAAAAGATGATTTCATTGAGAGTTTACCATTTCCTAACCGGCATTATCCGGTCAAGGTTCAACGAGTGTAATCTCAGCCTGTAAATTAAGGCACCCCGTGGTTGAAGAATATTTCTTCGTTGCAAAAGTAAGGAATTTTTATCTAATCCAAGATACTTCTTTTATATTTGGATCATTTTTTAGTAAATTGATTAATTCATCAATTTTAGAAAGGTTGATATTTTCTAATTTCACCTCCATTAAAAAATCATTTCCTCTTCTTTCGAATGTAAAAGACTGAATTTTAAGGATATCTACACCTTTTAAATCTTTTAGTAAATCGTTCTCTTTTGTATTAGTATGACTTAAAATTTTTAACGTCATATCTCCATATTTCTTAAAATACAATTTCTCAACGGGTTGTAAACCCCAAAGAATGATAAGTGCTATTACTGTGGCAACACCAGCTGCGAAATACAAACCACTACCAGTGGCCAAACCAATTCCGGCAACGGTCCATAAACCTGATGCAGTAGTTAAACCTTTAATCGTCCCTTGTTTTAGGAACAATATAGTACCTGCTCCTAAAAGACCGATGCCACTAACAACTTGTGCGGCCACACGCGAAGGATCAAGAGAAATATGAGGAGACTTAAGAATATCAGAAAAACCATATGCCGAAACAATCATAATTAACCTCGACCCTACGCAAACCATCATGTGAGTTCTTAATCCTGCAGCCCAATGTTTCCTTTCTCTTTCTAAACCAATTAATGCTCCAAATAGAGAGACTAAGGCCAACCTTATCATTATTTCATTCCAGCTAATCATATTTTAATTGATTTTAGAATTATAAAATTCAAAAAATAGAATATGCTTTTAATAAGTTACAAAGTACCTCAAATCAAAAATAAAGTCCTCATTTTATTGTTTATTTTTTTCAATTTGCGCAACTTTAGCACTTTTAAAAAAGTCAGATGCGAAAATAAAATCATTCAATAATTGATCGTCACTATTCACAATTTCCTTATTGCTTCCCTCCCACTGTTTCTTACCTTGATGCAAATAAATAATATTATCACCACTTTCCATAACGGTATTCATGTCATGGGTATTGATAATAGTTGTCATATCATATTCTTTAGTCAATCGGTTAATTAAATGGTCGATAACTAATGATGTTTGTGGATCTAGACCAGAATTTGGTTCATCACAAAAAAGGTATTTAGGAAATAAAACTATCGCTCTTGCCAAAGCAACTCTTTTTTTCATACCACCACTAATTTCCGCAGGATATTTTTTACCCGCGTCTTTTAGTTCTACCTCTTCTAATACTTGAGATACTCTTCTCACTTTTTTAGCATAAGAATCTTTTGTAAACATATTTAATGGAAACATAATATTCTCCATTACTGTCATACTATCAAAAAGTGCGGAGCCTTGGAAAAGCATTCCAATTTGCATCCTTATTTCCTTTAATTCTTCCTCTTCCATGGTAACCAAGTCAATACCATCATAAAGTATCTGACCTTTTTCTGGCCTAAAAAGTCCAATCATGCATTTAATCATAACAGTCTTTCCACTTCCGCTTGCACCAATTATAAGGTTATTTTTACCTTTATACATTTTGAAGCTTACATCTTTCAGTATTTCTCGACCATCAAACTGTTTAGAAACATTTTTTACTTCTATCATTATATATATTTATAAAAAAGCGTATTGGAAAATAAACTCCAATACGCAAATATAAGCTTAAAACATAGGATATAAAATATGCCAGGCTTTATTTTAAAACTTTATTTTACAGGTTTTTTGCATCTAATAAAAACTTTTCCAAACCAATATCAGTAAGTGGATGTTTTAATAGCCCTAAAATAGACTCTAATGGACAAGTACAGATATCAGCACCTGCTTCTGCACAGCGAACAATATGTAATGGATTGCGAATAGAAGCAGCTAATACCTCAGTCATAAAACCTTGAGCATTATAAATATTCACAATTTGCTCTACTAATTGAACACCGTCCCAACTACCATCATCAATTCTACCAATAAATGGAGAAACCATAGTAGCACCTGCTTTAGCAGCTAAAATCGCTTGCCCTGCAGAGAAAACTAATGTACAATTTGTGCGAATATCATGATCAGTAAACCATTTAATAGCTTTTATGCCATCTTTGGTCATAGGCACCTTTACCACGATGTTTTCATGTAAAGCAGCTAGTTTCTTACCCTCTTCAACCATTTCATCAAAATTAACAGAAAGCACTTCTGCACTAACAGGACCATCTACAATCTCACAAATATCTTTGTAATGTTTCATTATAGCCTCTGTTCCTTTGATTCCTTCTTTAGCCATTAAAGAAGGATTAGTGGTTACACCATCAAGGATTCCCAAATCATGGGCTTCTTTAATTTGTTTTAAGTTTGCAGTATCAATGAAAAATTTCATAATCTTTAATTCTAAATTTTTGCAAAGGTAAGACGAAATGAATCAAAGAAAAAGATAATTACTTAAAATAAAAAACATTCCAATCTATAGAACCATCTAAAATAATAATACAATAGCAAATTAAGCTTTTGTACTTTTGCTCTAATTATATGAACGCAACCAATATCAACAAAACCTTCCTAATAATACTTTTAGGAATCCTTGCAGCTTTAGGTCCATTTAGTATAGATATGTACCTTCCGGCATTCCAAAGAATAGGTCAATATTTTAATACGGATAGTAAACAAGTAGCTTTTACTTTAACTTCTTATTTTGCCGGAATTTCGTTTGGGCAATTAATCTATGGTCCAATAGTTGACAAATATGGACGAAAAAAACCTTTAATTATAGGATTATCTATTTATATTATTGCTTCCTTAGGTTGTGCTTTCTCCATAAATATCGATATGATGATAGGAATGAGATTGTTACAAGCTTTAGGTGCTTGTGTGGGAATGGTAGCTTCAAATGCAATCATTAATGATGTATATGAAAAGGATAAAATGGCAAAAGCCTTTTCATCATTAATTTTAGTAATGGGAGTTGCACCATTGATTGCACCCAGTTTGGGTAGCCTTTTTTTAGAAAAACTAGATTGGTATTATATTTTTATTTTCTTAGCTGTTTTTGCAGGATTAATTGTAGCAATGATTTATTTCTTTCTTCCAGAAACCAGTAAGTACATGCACAACAAAAAACTAAAAGTAAAAACGATTAGTGTTGACTATTGGAGTATACTGAAGAACAAAACTTTCATAATTTATACGCTAATAGGCAGTATTTCTATGGCAGTCCTATTTGCTTATATTGCTTCTGCATCACCCGTATTTCAAAGATTTTATAAATTAGATAATGCTAGCTTTTCAATAATTTTTGCAATAAATGCAACTGGTTTAATCATAGGTAGTTCATTAAATGGTTGGTTGACAAAAAAAATCCACTTTTTAAGAATTGCTAAAATAGCAATTGGTCTTCTTTTTATATGGACATTAATAGTAATGATGACTTTTATTTTCTTGCCTCATTTGCCGTTTCCCTATTTGGTTATAGGATTATTTTTCACCCTCTTTATAGTTGGGTTTATTAATCCTAATGCAACAGCTGCCTCACTATTCCCTTTTCACTCAAATGTGGGCGCAGCTTCTGCCTTAAGTGGTGCTGTGCGGATGGGAATTGGAGCATTAATAGCTGCAACAATGGGTATTTTGGATGTTAGTCATCCAAGAAATATGTTTATAACTATTTTTTCTTTAGCTACTTTATGTGCTCTATTATTCCTTTTGGCACCCAATGTTCCTAAAAGAATTAAAAAAGATTGATAAGAGCATATCATTGCAATACTCTTATCGAGTTTATCATAAAAATTTTTACAGCTGCTCTCTGAATGTTTATGATTCTGAGAGCAGCTGTAAAGTTCTATCCAAAACAATTGATTTTATTTTGACTGTTGTCTTTTTATTAATAATTGTTTAAATTTTGTTTCAGCCTGATACATTTGATTCAATTGAGCAGCACTAACAATTTTAAGAAATTCATTACGGTATTTATTTTTTACACCTAACTCTCTTTCATCTAAACCTTGTCTTTCTTCAATAATCTCAGCAGCGGACTTACCTCTTTCAGAGGAAAGATTATGCCTAGCTCTCCAAATCGTTCTCATTTCATCCTCATATTTATTATAAAGAGGCCAGAACTGAGTAGATTGGGTAGCAGATAAATGCATCATATCAGTAATTAGTGATATTTTGACGGCTCTAATATCTTCGTTTCCTTTATGTTGTGAAAAACCTGAGTTAAACATAAATATACTTGTCAAAATAAAAAGCCAAATCGATATATTTTTTTTCATAATTAAAATAGTTATTTAGTAATAAAATTTATTTGCTAATTTAAATATCTCCTCTTAAATAAGCCTCAATATCTTCATTAGAAACATTATCTAATGCTTTTTCTAAACTTTGGGTTGTATTGATTTTAGAACTAGCCATATTTGACTCCAAAGCAAACTCATTAAATTCTTCAATATTTTGATCTATATATTTTTCAATTTCAGTATTTGGAATTTCGGACAAAAGTTGACTTGCCTTATCTTGGGGTGTAAAAGCACTTATAGCAACATTGTTAATTGCACTTTCTTTTTGGCTTATATGTAACCAAGCAGCACCCAATACAAAGAAGATTGCAACTGAAGCAGCCATAGCTATATTAGATAACCGTAAGCGTTTACCAATTACCATTGGCACATCCCACTTTTCCGCCTTTTTCTTTACAAACTCAGGAACAGGAATAATTATATCCATATGTTTTTCAAATGGATTTATGCCTCTCAATGAGGCTAACAATGGGCTTTCTTCCAATTCGGCTTCTACCGAAATTTCCGCATTAATATTTACCCATACATTTTCTGCAAAAGCTTCGAAATACCCAGATGGAACTTCAAAAATATTTTGTTTAGATAATTCAGGTACAATATTTTGTTGGATTAAGGCTTCAACCTCATTAATACTGTTGATTACTTGAGTACACAATTGATCAAAATAATTAGAAGGTGTATTATAAGGAATAGCTATAGAGGGCAGCGTAGGTTCAGAAACATCAAAACTTTTTATTCCTCCAATTATTTCATTTGGTAAATTATCGAAATAATTTTTTGGAATAGAAAATTGTGGTATTCCTATTTGAACACTAAAATTGGCTCCTAAGGTATTCCACTCTTCTTGTATGTTTATATTCTTTTTCATAACTATTCTATAGACATTCTTATTAACGAATAGTTTAATCTTCCTTCAAGAATACTTCAACTTTTTTCACCGCATGATGGTAAGATGCTTTTAAAGCACCTACTGAAGTTTCTAAAACCTTAGACATTTCCTCATAAGGCATTTCATCATAATAGCGTAAAGTGAAAACAATTCTTTGTTTCTCAGGTAAAGATTGAATAGCTTGTTGAAGTTTCCATTCTATTTTGTTTGCATCAAAGCCTTTTTCAGCATATAACTTATTTGACAAACCTGTTTCATGGTCAGAAAGTGAAATAGAAGTACGTTTTTTCTCCTTTTCTAAAAAAGTAAGGGTTTCATTGGTAGCAATACGATACATCCATGTGTATAAATTAGATTCTTCTCTAAAACCATCCAAATAAGACCATACTTTAATAAAAACATTTTGAAGTACATCATTGGCATCTTCATGGTTTACCACTAATCTTCTTACATGCCAGTAAAGTCTTTCTTGATATTTTTTTATAATCTTTGTAAAGGCACTTTCTTTAGTGGATTCCACCTTGAATGCCTTCAAAAGCACTTTGTCATCTTCAATAATTGGTTTTTCTGCCATATATTTTATAAAGGTAAAGAATCTGTTACCAAAGCACAAATGTAATAAAAAATTCTTAACTTGTTAGCTTTGAAAAAATGAATCTAAACATATAAATACTTTAGATCAAAAAATCTTGTGTTATTCTTGTTTATAAAACCATAAACATTCTATTAATCTGTTTTTTCTAAATACTTATATTTCAATATTAGGCTTACATATAACTTAATTGAATTTTTCTTTGAACGTTGCTTTTTTCTAAGCTTTAGTAGTCTACAGACTAAGGTTATGGTAATTTATAAAATGTCAAAATAAAAGCAAAGATTAGACGCTCTACTTCTACTTGATTGTTTCTCTTTTACTTTTTATCTAGAAAACAATAGAAACTAGATTTTGTTACTACTCATATTTGTATTTTTCATCCTAAAAAATGCTTAAAAGTATATTTACACGATTTATAAGTTCTTAATTTCTTAATATAGTTAGCTGTATTAAATCAAAATTGTTTTCTCATTATTTTCTTTTTACCTTTGAGTAATTAAAAGTATTTTTAAAATGAGCCTAACAAAAGAGCAAATTGCACAAAGAATAGCTAAAGAATTACAAGATGGCATGTATGTCAACTTGGGTATTGGTGTTCCTACTTTAGTTGCCAATTATATTCCTGATGATATTGAAATAGAATTACAAAGTGAAAATGGGATGTTGGGTATTGGACCTTTTCCTACCGAAGAGCATGTAGATGCTGACTTAATCAATGCTGGAAAGCAAACAGTAACCCTTCGTAAAGGAGGCAGTTATTTCGATAGTTCTTTAAGTTTTGGAATGATTCGTGCTGGAAAGGTAGATTTAACAGTACTAGGTGCGATGGAAGTTTCTGATGAAGGTGATATTGCCAATTGGAAAATTCCTGGTAAAATGGTAAAAGGAATGGGCGGTGCTATGGATTTGGTAGCTTCTGCCAAAAACATTATTGTGGCTATGATTCACACGGACAAGGCTGGAAATTCAAAATTACTTCCAAAATGCACACTTCCTATTACAGGGCTAAAATGTGTAAAACGCATTGTGACTAATTTGGGCTTTTTTGAAGTTACACCAGATGGCTTCTTATTAAAAGAATATGCTCCTGACGTTACTGTTGAGGAAATTAAGGCAAAAACGGCTGGTAGATTAGTAATCGCAGATGATGTAAAAGAAATGACCTTCTAAATTCTGAAAATTTATTATAAGCAAAAGCCCAAAGTCTGTTATCAAACTTTGGGCTTTTACATTTTAGAAAATATTTTTCTTATTTAAAAGCATTGAATCCAGTCACATCCTGACCTGTAATCAATAAATGGATATCATGTGTACCTTCATAAGTAATTACAGACTCTAAGTTCATAGAGTGACGCATAATACTATACTCACCTGTAATACCCATACCGCCTAAGATTTGTCTAGCTTCTCTCGCGATATTAATAGCTATTTCACAGCTGTTACGCTTAGCCATTGAAATTTGAGCCGGTGTTGCCCTACCCTCATTCCGTAATTGACCAACACGCCAAACTAATAACTGAGCTTTTGTAATTTCAGTAATCATTTCCGCTAATTTCTTTTGTTGTAACTGAAAAGCACCGATAGGCTTGTCGAATTGAATACGCTCTTGAGCATAACGCAATGCAGTATCATAACAATCCATACCTGCACCTAATGCACCCCAAGCAATACCAAAACGTGCACTGGATAAGCAACCTAAAGGACCTTTAAGCCCTAATGCACCCGGTAATATATTTTCTTTGGGTACTTTTACATTATCAAAAACTAATTCTCCAGTAGCTGAAGCTCTTAAGCTCCATTTATTATGCGTTTCTGGAGTTGTAAAGCCTTCCATTCCTCTCTCCACAATCAAACCTTGTATTCTTCCTTGAGGATTCCTAGCCCATACCACTGCGATATCAGCAAAAGGCGCATTAGAAATCCACATTTTAGCACCATTTAATATTACATGACTACCAGCATCTGTGAAATTAGAAATCATTCCAGCAGGATTAGAACCAAAATCAGGCTCGGTCAATCCAAAACAACCCATTAGCTCACCAGTAGCTAATTTAGGTAAATATTTTTTCTTTTGTTCTTCGGATCCATAGGTGTAAATAGGATACATAACTAACGAACCTTGAACAGAAGCTGTGGAGCGCACTCCAGAGTCACCTCTTTCAAGCTCTTGCATCATAATCCCATAAGTCATATAATCTAAGCCTGGACCACCATATTCTTCTGAAACAAATGGACCAAAACAACCTTGCTCTCCTAATCCTTTAATTATTTGATTTGGGAAAGCAGCTCTTTGAGCATAATCTTCAATAATTGGGGAAATATCTTTTTTTACAAATGAACGTACAGAATCACGAATAATCTTTTGCTCATCTGTAAGAAACTCATCCATTAAATAATAATCTGGATGTTGGTATAAATCTTGTGCCATTTTGTTTTTATATTTATTTAAAATTCTCGCAAAATTAAGCTTAAATATTGAATGAAATCTAATTTAAAGGTAAATTATTAATAAGTCAATAGGTCCTGAATTTTTTGTGCGACCTTTTCAGGATTAGGCAACATAGCTTCTTCTAAAACTAAGTTTATAGGTACACATGGCAAATTCAAGGCTCCTATTGTTTGTACTGGTGCATCTAAAAACCTGAAACATTCTTGAGCTATTTTTCCACTCAAAGCCTGAGCAAAAGAGTTTTCTATTTGCTCTTCAGTTAGTACGATACATTTACCATGTTTCTTGACTGTTTCATAAATAAGTGCTTCATCCAAAGGAATTAAAGTTCGGATATCAATTACTTCTACTTGACCTGGGAATTTTTCTGCTGCTGCTTTAGCCCAATAAACACCCATACCATAGGTAATAATACAAACAGAATCACCATTTTCAACCGCCTCATTACTTGGAGCTAAACTAACGGTACCTTTTCCAAATGGTAAAATATAATCTTCGGCAGGTTCGATTGTTTTAGCACCTAAAGTTCCTGGAACCTTACTCCAATACAATCCCTTATGCTCTAACATCAAGATGGGATTATTATCATAAAAAGCGGCTTTCATCAAACCTTTAAGATCAGCTGCATTTGAAGGATAAGCAATCTTTATCCCTTTAATAGTGGCTAAAGTACTTTCCACACTTCCACTATGATAAGGTCCGCCACCACCATAGGCACCAATAGGTACTCTGATAATATTACTTACAGGATATTTTCCACAACTTAAATAACAAGATTTAGAAATTTCGGTAACTAATTGATTTATACCAGGGTAGATATAATCTGCAAATTGCACCTCCACAATTGGTTTCAGACCAACGGCACTCATTCCCACTGTGGAACCAATAATATAAGCCTCCTGAATTGCAGTATTAAACACCCTATCATCGCCAAATTTCTGAGCTAATGTAGCTGCTTCTCTAAATACTCCTCCTATTCTAGCACCCACATCCTGTCCGTAAAATAAACATTCTGGATGCTTACGCATAATTTCTTCTATTGCATGTAAAGCGGCATCTACCATTACGACCTTCTCTCCATTTTCAGGTACACGAACACCTTGCTCTTCTGTAATAGGATTGGGACCATAGATATAATCCATTATTGTCGCAGGATCAGGATCAGGAGCCAATATTGCTCTAGCAAATTCTTCAGCAATAAATGTTGCCTCCTCTTGTTCAATTTTATCTAATTCTTTTTCACTAAGACCTAATTCTATTAATCTTTTCTTCAATTTAGGAACGGGATCATCTTTTTGATGTTTTGCTAAATCCTCTGCATCTCTATACCATTCTTTTCTTACACCTGAAGTATGATGTCCTAATAAGGGCACTTTAGCATGTACTAATAGCGGTTTGCGCTCTTTTCTTACAAAATCAAACGCTTTTTCCATGGTTTCATATGCTTCTTCAAATACGCTACCATCACATCTTAATCTTTCAATACCTTTAAAACCTTCTATAAACTCATAGGCATCCATAGTACGCGCTTCGGCACTGGTTACAGAAATACCCCATTCATTATCTTGAACTAAGAAAATAATAGGCAATTGATGCAATGCAGCAAATTGGAATGCTTCACTCACCTCTCCTTCAGTAATACTACCATCTCCAAAGGAGCAAACAGTAACTGGTGGTGAATTAAATTCTCTTAAATTATGCTTTTCAATATAGGCAATGCCTTGTGCTACGCCCGTTGTAGGAATAGCTTGCATGCCTGTAGCACTACTTTGATGAATTATTTTTGCCATATTTTCTCTGGCAATATTCGGATGTGCATAATAGGCTCTACCTCCTGTAAAAGGATCATCTTTTTTGGCTAATAATTGCAACATCATTTCATAAGGACGAAAACCCATTCCTAATAAAATACTTTCATCTCTATAGTAAGGACTTACAAAGTCTTCCGGTTGTAATAAAAAAGCTGTTGCTAGTTGAATGGCCTCATGACCTCTTGAAGTACTATGCACATATTTTGTTATAGTTCTATTTTCTTCGTAAGTATCAGCCATTGCCTTAGCCGACATCATTAACCGATAGGCTTTTAATAATAAGTCTTTAGAAATCATAGTCAAAAATTTTCTTATACTAATTCGCAAATCTAAGATAATATTTTTTCTTATAAAAAGTTAAGTTTACGAAAAAAATTGTAAATAGGTTACCTCCTTATCCATTTAACATAAGCCAAAAACCAGATAAATAGTCAAAAACTATATTTTACTAATTAGTTCAAATTTTTTATTTTATATCATTTTTTATAAAAAAAAACATTTTCTATACTTTGAAAAATAAATGAAAAGGTCTAAAAAATTTAATTTATTATCCTACTAAAAGCAGAAGAGATGCTCATCAAAGTTACTTACACAGCAAACATACTTTTAGATTTGCGTATTATCACAATCCTAAACGTATGAATTTTGGAGCCTTAAGAGTTTTAAATGACAGTATCGTTGCTGCAAGAATGCGCTTTGAAAAGCAGAAAGCATTTCATTTACAGTAGAATCGATATTTCATACTTTTAATAGAAGTATCAATGAACTACTAGAAATTTAATAGATGTTTTTTTATTTTAATTAAAAAATATGAGGTAAAAATGGATTATTAAAGAATAGAAAAACAATTAAAATGCTTATCTAGAATTCGGAAAAAAATACCTGCTCTTTTTAAATAAAGGACTAAAGCTACAAAAATAAGTAAAACAATTATGGTTTTAAAGATAATGCTATCCTCCTTTGATTAAAAAAGTAATCAATATTATCATAAAGATCTGAAAAGTGTTAAGTTTTAAATTTCATTTAAATATAAACACCTTTGCAAAAAATGGCAAAGGTGTTTATATTTATTTTACATTTAACACAGTCTAATACAAGTCACATTCTTCGATCGTTGTAATACCTAAATCAGAATATTTTTTAGAAGCATCTTGACACATTTGTAAAGCATTCTGATAATTATCCTTTATTTCATATTCCTTATAAAAACTAGAAGGTAATCCTGGTTTCCCTTCATAAGAAACATCACATCTACAGGTATAGGTTTTAACACAAGAGGTAAAACTTGCAATAGTACCACCTAATAATAATAAAGACAATCCAACTTTTAATACTTGTTTTTGCATTTTATATGCTTTAAATTTTGTCCAAAGATAATATTCTGAAATTATAATCCCAAACTTTAGTTATTCTTATTTTGAAAAATAATTCTGACTGCTTGATTTTGAGCTTTATTAGAAGAAAAACATAGCAGTAATTCATTAAAATTGACAATAATTATAAAATGTTCTTAAAGACCTTGTTTTATTGCCAAAGCTCCTTAATTTTGCAACCTGCAACAATATAAACATCTTTAAAATTGAGTCTAAACTATTATCAGGTTTTGGAAATAGCGCCTAATGCTGAACTTTCTGCTATAAAAAAAGCTTATAGGCATCTTGCACACAATTATCACCCTGACAAGAACAGTAGTCCCCTAAAAAACAAACATTTCTTGTTGATTCATGAAGCCTATAAAACCCTTTCAGATCCTATTTTAAAAAAGGCTTATGACCGAAAAATGGCATTCAACAATTCCATTAATTTTTCTCCAAAAATAAATATTACACCAGAACAGACCCTACAACATATTCATAAATATGCAGATGCAATTGTAATTAAAAAGAAGTATTCTATGTCCGAATCTTTAAAAAAAGATTTTCTATTGGATATTTTAGAGGAAGAAAAAATGGATGTTTTTCTGGCAAAAGCCAATCCAGAACAGACAGAAGATTTTATATACTACACTTTTCTCATTGCAGAAATACTATCTTTTAAAAATAGAAATGAAGTCTTCAATCGGCTTTTAATAATTTTTGAAAATGACATACTAATAGCTCAAAAGGTAAAATCTATTAATCGAGAGAATAAGTTGAACGATTGGTATCAGCAATACCAAGTGTTACTTTTAGTCCTTGTTGGTATTTTGTTATGTATTTGTATGTATTTTTATGCTTCTTCATTTAGGTATTAAGAAATTAACCTCTTACAGTTGAAAGATTTGATCTTTGAAATAGAATTCTCCTAAAGCTAAAATACCTTTCCCATTTCTTTTAAATTGAAAAAGCTATGTTGTTAAACTGATATAGAAAATCGATAAACAACATAGCTTATTTTTTTAGAATAGCTAAAATTAAGCTATCTAAATTTGCTTGTCAATTACTTAATCGTTTTTTACTGTAACCATTTCATTGACGTCAACATCATAATCTATTCCATCAATACCAAATCCAAATAGGCCAACAAACTCTGATCTATAGCCTAAAATATCACTTAATTCTAAAAGATTTTCAGTATTTACTTTTTCCCATAAAGCGGAAACTTCATTTTGAACATCTTCAAGCATTTCCAAATCATCTATTCTTATTCTTCCTTTTTCATCAATAGGAACAGCTATACCAGTATATAAATTTTCTTTCCATAAACGATAAATTTGTTCTATACAACCTTCGTGTACTCCTTTTTGCTTCATTACTTTATACAATAAAGAAATATACAATGGAACTACCGGAATCGCTGCACTAGATTGAGTTACTAATGCTTTATTAACAGAAACGAAAGCTCTTCCATTTACTGTACCTAAAAGGGTTTCAATATCAGCTGCTGTAGCCTCTAAATGATCTTTAGCACGACCTATGGTCCCTTGACGATATAAAGGTTGAGTCAAATCTGGCCCAATATAAGAATAAGCAACGGTACGTACTCCATCTGCTAAAACACTCGCATCTTTTAAGGCTTCCATCCATAACTTCCAGTCTTCGCCACCCATAACCTTAACTGTATTCTCAATCTCTTCTTCATTAGCAGGATTTAGGGTAATATCAGTTACTAATCCAGTATGTAAATCAACCGTTTTATTTGTATAAGCTTGTCCAATAGGCTTTAAAGTTGATCGATATAAAGTCTCTGTTTTTGGATCTTTCCTAACAGGAGATGCTAAACTATAAACTACTAAATCGATTTGTCCTAAGTCTTTTTTAATTAAATCTATAACTTCTTGTTTGACTTCACTACTAAAAGCATCACCATTAATACCTTTGGCATATAGGCCATCAGCATGTGCGAAATCTTGAAAAGCTGCGGTATTATATAAACCAGGAGTAGCTGTTTTCCCATTAGCAGCATCTCTTTCAAAATAAACACCAATGGTTTGTGCACCACAACCATAAGCTAATGATATTCTTGAAGCTAGACCAAAGCCTGTGGAGGCACCTATTACTAAAACTCTTTTGGGGCCATAAAAAGTACCTTGATCTTTTACATACTTTATTTGATCCTCAACATTCTTCTTACAACCTTCTGGATGTGCAGTAAGGCAAATAAAGCCTCGCATTTTAGGTTCGATAATCATATAACTCAAATTAATTTAAAGATTAATCCACAAATATACATTAATAGCTTCATTTATAATTAGAATTTTTACAATTAAATTATAAACCATTGCCTTTTTGTTTGTGAAAAGATTAGGCTTATTCTCAAATAACATTTGTAAAAACTAAAAGAATAAAATCATATTATTAAATAGATAGTTTTAATACAAAAATTCGAAAATAATTGCTATTAATATTGCTTTAAAAATATTAGTCAATGAAAATCAGCGTTCCGTTCTGAATCTTTTCTAATAGAATCTCAAATTTCGAACTTCATTACCTTAATTAAATTATCTTTGCCGGATGGAAAGCAATAATCAAAAACCTAAGGATCCAAATATTTTTGAATATAAAGCACCTCAACGCAAAAGACCTATTGATAAATTAAAAACAATTAGGGATACCGTTATGGGATTATTATATATTGCAGTGGGTATAGCACTAATCTGGGCTGAAAAAAATGGATTTACTACATTTGGTCTTAAGTTTACCTATGCACTCGCAGCCGTATTTAGTGTTTACGGCATATTCAGACTTTACAGAGCACTTATTCAAAAACAATAATTTTAACCCTTATGGCAATACGCTATTATGAAGAAGATGGAACTAAAGCACGTTTGAAACAACGCAGAGCCTTAACATCTTTTATAGAAAATTCCATCATTAAGCAGCATTTGGATATTGAAAACATTCAGATTAATTATATTTTTTGTAATGATGAACAACTTTTAGAGAAAAACATACAATTTCTAAATCACAACACGCTTACAGATATTTTAACTTTTGACTTATCAGAAAAGGAAGAAGAACTACTTTCTGAAATTTATATAAGTATTGATCGAGTTATTGACAATGCAAAAACACTTAATATTCCCTATCAAAAGGAATTACATCGTGTGATTTTTCATGGAGTTTTGCATCTTTGCGGTTTTAAGGATAAAAGTGAAAAGCAAGAAAAAGAAATGCGTCTCCAAGAAGACCTTTGTTTAAATAACTATTTTGGATAATTTGAAATTAGAAACTATATGAAATTTGCAACAATTTTTGAAAATGATGACTTTATTGCCTTTAATAAACCAAGTGGATTATTAAGCATTCCCGATCGTTTCAATCCTGAAATTGAAAATCTTTACCATTTGGTTCAAAAGGAATACCCAGCAATCATTCCAGTTCATCGTTTAGACAAGGATACAAGCGGTATAATCATTTTTGCAAAAAATGAAGTGAGTCATAAATTCCTTTCACAGCAATTTGAAAAGCACTTAGTAGAAAAATATTATACAGCAATTGTCAATGGAAGATTATTAAACCATAAAGACAGTATTAAACAATCTATCATTGAGAATCCTGCCAAAAAGGGCACGATGCATATTCATAAAAAAGGTAAATTAGCACATACCGATTATGAATTGATTAAAGAATGGAAACAACACAGTCTGTTAAGACTAAGAATACATACTGGACGAACGCACCAAATTAGAGTTCATTTACAATATCTTGGTCATCCAATAGTAGGTGATAAAATATATGGTAATGGACAAGGTTTATATATCTCTACAATAAAAAAGAATTTTAACTTTAATGATCTTTTGGAGGATGAAAGACCTGTAATAAATCGTTTGGCACTACATGCTTCTGAATTAATATTCACAAATGAACAAGGAGCGCTCATAAGTTTGGAAGCTGAATTACCAAAAGATATGAGTGCTTGTGTCAAACAATTAGATAAATGGTCAATATAAAAACTTACATTTGGTAGTATACGGTTTTTAAATAACCCATTTCAGGAATCTCTATTGGATGATCCCAATCGTGATTAGTCTTTTGAATAATTAATGGGTGAATTCTTAATCTTTTAAAAACTTCTTGATGAGTAGCTAAAAAATCATCCTCTGAAATTCTAGAGGAGCAAGATGCCAAAACTAATACACCACCCTTCTTACATAAGGAAACACCTAATTTTGCCAGTTTCTTGTATTGTTTTAATGCTGATTCAATATGATTTTTTTGTATTGCAAATGAAGGAGGATCTATAACAACAATATCAAATTGTTTTTTATCAATTACCATTTGCTTTAAAATGTCAAAAGCATCTCCTTGCACAATAATATGAGTGCCATTAAAATGGTTTAAAGCAGCATTTTGTTCTGCTACTTCTAAAGCTTGTCCACTGATATCTATACTAGTTACCGTTTTGGCTCCACCAACTAAAGCATGAACAGAGAAACCTCCGGTATAAGAAAACACATCCAAAACCGATTTCCCTTTACTCATTAATCCCACCTGATAGCGATTGAATCTATGATCTAAAAAATATCCTGTCTTGTGTCCTTCAATTAAATTCGCTGAGAAAAGTACATCATATTCTTTAAAAGTAATATTCGGATTGTCGAGTACTCCAAATACTATAGAACTTTCTTCGAGAGATTCATTATCTTTAGCTACATTCCTACCTAATCGTAAAACAATAGCAGAAGGATGAAGTAAAGAAATTATTGCTTCTTTTATAAGCTCAAAATAGGGCAACCAAATTCCAGAATATAGTTTCACAACTACAAACTCATTATAGACATCAATTATCATGCTTGGTAGTCGATCACTTTCTCCATAAATTAGTCGATAAGCTGTTGTAATCCCTTTATCCAAATGGGGTTTTCGTTTATCAAAAGCATCTTTAAAACGATTTTCAAAAAAAGACTTATCTATCTTAATAGCCTTATTGGCAGATAAAATTTTAATCCGAATAGGAGATTCTATATCTACCAGCCCAACACCTATTAATTTATTTTCACTTTGGGAAAAGACAATAGCGACATCACCAGTATGAGCATTGTCTTGAATTTTAACGATGCTATTTGAAAAAATCCAAGGATGACCTTTTTTCAAAATAGTTTCTGCTTTTGCAGTAAGTTTTATGGCGATGTTTTTTGGAGCTATCATTAGAAGAACTTGTAAATTGACTTAAATTTTTTTTTATATTTTAGATATTTTCTTTCTTTTCCTTTATGGAAAGAATTCATTTGGTAAGTGACTAAATTTATTCTTTCCCCATCATTAGGTAAGCTTTAATGAAGCCGTCTATATCGCCATCCATAATGGGTTGAACATTTCCAACTTCATAATCGGTTCGATGATCTTTGATCATTTTGTATGGATGAAAAACATAGGATCTGATTTGGGAGCCCCACTCTATTTTCTTTTTATTCGCATTTGTTTGATCTTTTGCTGCTTCTCTTTTTCTTAACTCTTCTTCATATAATCTACTCTTCAACATCGTCATTGCTTTTTCACGATTTCCTAACTGACTTCTTTCTGTTTGGCAAATTACTACAATCCCAGTTGGAATATGAGTTAGCATAACTTTCGTTTCTACTTTATTCACATTTTGACCACCTGCACCACCACTTCTTGAAGTTTCCATTTTAACATCACTATCTGGAATTTCTATATTAATAGTATCATCAATCAAAGGATAAATAAAAACAGAAGCAAAGGAAGTATGTCTTCTAGCATTACTATCAAACGGCGAAATTCTTACTAAACGATGCACACCACTTTCCCCTTTTAATAAACCATATGCAAATGCACCCTCAAATTGAAGTGTGGCCGTTTTGATTCCTGCACCATCACCCCATTGCCAGTCAATTTCTGAAATTTTCCAACCTTGCTTTTGAGCATACATTCTATACATTCTAGAGAGCATTTCTGCCCAATCTTGGCTTTCGGTTCCACCAGCGCCTGCATTAATTTGAATTATTGCAATAAGTTCATCTTCTGGTTCATTTAAAGTAGATTTAAATTCTACTTCATCCAAAGCATTTTGGGCTTTTTCAAAAGTAGCCTTCACTTCTTCTTCATCAATTTCACCTTCTTTCCAAAACTCGAAAAGTACCACTAGGTCATCAAATAAACTTTGAGTTTGATGATATAGACCAACCCAATATTTATTCAACTGAATTTCCTTCATTATTGAAGTAGCTCTTTTTTCATCATCCCAAAAACCAGGGGCAGTTGACAATTGAAAATCATTTTCTGCTTTAGCTTTTCTTTCCTCTACTTTTAAATATTGATATAAATGTGCAAGTCTTTCTTGCATTGACTTTAATTGCTCTGAGGTCATCCTATTATTTGATGCTTTTTATAATTATTGCAAAGGTAGTTAAAAAGGAGAATAAGGAAATTTGATTTCTTAATAATATTTATACTGTTATCATTAAATAATTAAACTACATTATATAAAATTTAATTGTAGGTTTAAAAATAAAATAACAATTCTTAAAAACAAAAAAGCTGCCCCGAAAGACAGCTTTTTTTATATTCATAAGAATTAATTTATTCTTCTTCTACTTTACGTCCTTTAGCTTTAGCTACAACTTCTTCTTCGATATTACGAGGAGCTTGAGCATAGTGACTAAATTCCATTGTGGAGGTTGCACGTCCTGAAGACAATGAACGTAATTGAGTTACATAACCAAACATTTCACTCAATGGAACTTTGGCTTTAATAACTTGTAAATTATTACGAGTATCAATACCTTCTAACATTGCACGACGACGGTTTAAGTCACCAGAAACATCACCCATATATTGATCTGGAGTTAGTACTTCCACTTTCATGATTGGCTCCAAAATAACTGGTTTAGCTAGGCGACCTGCGTTACGGAAAGCAGCTTTAGCACATAGTTCAAAAGACATAGAGTCAGAATCCACCTGATGGAAAGATCCATCATAAATACGTACTCTCATGCTTTCAATTGGATATCCAGCTAAAACACCAGTACTCATACTAGTTTCAAAACCTTTGAGAATAGCAGGAATAAATTCTTTTGGAATAGCTCCTCCAAATATATCATTGATAAATTGGAAGTTACCTTTTCCTTCTTTTAAGAATTCTTCTTCAGCAGGTCCGATCTCTAACTGAACATCAGCGAACTTACCACGACCACCTGATTGCTTTTTATATATTTCTCTATGATTAATCTTCATAGTAAATGCTTCCTTATAAGATACTTGAGGCGCTCCTTGGTTTACTTCAACCTTGAACTCTCTTTTCATACGGTCAAGGATAATGTCCAAGTGCAACTCTCCCATACCAGACAATACGGTTTGACTTGTTTCTTCATCAGTTCTTACACGTAATGTTGGATCTTCTTCTACTAACTTAGCAATAGCCATACCCATTTTATCTATATCGGCTTGAGTTTTAGGCTCAATAGCTACAGAGATAACTGGTTCAGGAATAAACATATTTTCTAATACAATAGGATTTTTTTCATCACAAAGTGTATCTCCAGTTTTAATATCTTTAAATCCTACAGCCGCACCAATATCACCAGCTTCAATAAAATCAAGAGGGTGTTGTTTGTTAGCATGCATTTGCATAATTCTAGAAATACGCTCGTTTTTACCAGAACGTACATTCAATACATATGAACCTGCATCTAAATGTCCTGAATAGGCACGGAAAAACGCTAAACGACCTACAAACGGGTCAGTCATAATTTTAAATGCTAATGCAGCAAATGGTTCTTTTGCATCAGGTTTACGATACAATTTCACTTCTTCATCATCCGGATCATGTCCTTCAATAGCTCCAACATCAACTGGTGAAGGTAAATAGCGAACAACACAATCTAACATTTTTTGAACTCCTTTGTTACGGTAAGAAGAACCACAAAGCATAGGAATAATACTTAAATCAATAGTAGCTTTACGAACTGCTTCATGAATTTCATCTTCAGAAATTGAATTAGGATCTTCAAAGAATTTCTCCATTAAAGTATCATCATATTCAGCAACTGCTTCTACTAATTCAGCACGGTATTGTTCAGCTTCTTCTAGCATATCAGCGGGCACTTCACCTACTGCATATTCCATACCTGTAACATCAGTCCAAATAATAGACTTCATTGTAATTAAGTCAATTACTCCTTTAAAATCATCTTCAGCACCGATTGGTAATTGTAAAGGAACAGCTTTTGCACCCAACATTTCACGTACTTGCTTCACAACATTAAGGAAGTCAGCACCAATACGATCCATTTTATTTACAAATCCAATACGTGGAACTTTATAACGGTTAGCTTGACGCCAAACTGTTTCAGATTGAGGTTCAACACCATCTACAGCAGAAAACAATGCTACCAAACCATCTAATACACGCATAGAACGTTCAACTTCTACAGTAAAGTCAACGTGACCAGGAGTATCGATAATATTAAACTTATATTTATTAGATTCTGGAGTTGGTTTACCTTGTACAGTTGGGAAGTTCCAAAAACAGGTAACTGCTGCTGAGGTAATGGTGATACCACGTTCTTTTTCTTGTGCCATCCAGTCGGTAGTTGCTCCACCCTCGTGCGTTTCACCTAATTTGTGATTCACACCAGTGTAAAATAATATACGTTCTGTTGTTGTTGTTTTACCGGCATCAATGTGAGCGGCAATTCCGAAGTTGCGCTGTAAGCGTAAATCTGCCATAACTTTTTGAGTTGAAATTTATTTTTTAGGGTGCAAAGATAAGAAATATTAATTTAAAATTTAGATATTTTTTCAGTTTTTATAAAAGCAATATAAAGACACTATAAAAGTGGTAGAATTAGACAAAATTTATTAATTTTGTAAGTTAATAATAATTCGTTTTTTCTGATGAGAAAGATAACTATATTTTTATCAATTGGGCTTTTGTTAGGGGGCTTATGTTTAAACTCTTGCGTAAAAAAAGGCAATGACGTCCCCGATGATGAGTCTAATTATGATCCTCAATTAAAAATCACAAATTCTATTTCAGAGCTTTTAGCGTTACCTATAAATACAAAAATAACCGAAGAAATGATCGTCTCAGGTGTGGTAATCATGGATGATAGAAGTGGTAATTATTATAAAAAATTTGTAATTCAGGATTCAACTGGTGGGATAGAAATCAATCTGGACCAGAATAATATTTACAACGATTACCCTATCGGTCGTAAGATTTATGTAAAATGCAAAGGATTAACATTAGCCGCTTATGGTGGTATGAAACAATTAGGATATGGTGTTGATGAGCGCTCAAGCGTGGTCTCTATTCCTTTCAGTATGGCAGACGAGTATATTGTTAAGGCAAATTATCCTAATCCTATTATAGTAGATACTTTTACTTATGATCAATTAGCAAATGTTGCTGGAGCTGATAAGTATTTAAACACATTGGTTGCAATTAAAGAAGTACAATTCGCTGAAGGTTCATATGGTGTTGCTTATGCTCAGGCTAATTCAACAACTAATAGAGTATTAAATGGATGTGACGCCGCAACTTCAAATATTGTGGTTCGTACAAGTAATTTTGCAAAATTTCAACCCGCTAAAACACCAACTGGAAGTGGGACAATAGTAGCATTATATACAAAATTTAACACTACCCCTCAATTATTTATTAGAGACACTTCGGATGTTGTTTTCAAACCTGAAAGATGTGGAGGTGCTCCCGTTCCTGGTGCAACCATATTTGCAGAAGATTTTAATTCTGGTACTAAAAACAATGATATCAATATTCCAGGTTGGGTTAATTTCTCAGAAGCTGGAGCCAAAAAGTTTTATTATGATGGATCTCCTACTAATCCAAACGATCTTTATGGTAAAATTTCAGCTTATGGATCTGGAGAGAATGATGTAAAAACATGGTTGGTCACGCCTACAATTTCTTTAACTAATTATAATTCCTACAGTCTTCAGGTAAAAACAACCTATGCTTTTCCTGATAATGCTACATTAAAAGCTTATATTACTAGTTCATTTAATGGTGATCCTACAGCATCTACATGGACAGAATTAGATCCGATAACTGTTTCAGGTCAGGCAAATTGGGCATGGAAACAAGTTGATGTAAATATCCCATCAAGTTTTAATAACAAACAAGTTTATATTGCATTTAAATATACTGGTTCTGTTAATGGTGGTACCAGCACTTTTGAAATTGACAATATTAAAGTGTTAGCAAACAACTAAATAAACAAAATCTAATCTGCTATTTTAAAAAAGGTTGTCCATATGAAGACAACCTTTTTTATCTTTGCCCTGTTTTAAAAAGAAATATTAATCTATTTCTATTATTTTTCATCAAAACTTAGATCAATGAAAATTGGAATTGTATGTTACCCTACCTTTGGAGGAAGCGGCGTATTAGCTACAGAATTAGGGATAGCATTGGCAGATAAAGGTCATGAAGTCCATTTTATCACCTATCAACAACCAGTGCGTTTATTAAATAGTTTTAGGCCAAATATTAACTTTCATGAAGTAACTGTTCCATCCTATCCTCTTTTTGATTTCCCGCCTTATGAATCTGCTTTAGTTAGCACCATTGTTAGTGTTGTTCAAAACTATGATTTAGATGTCCTACATGTACATTATGCAATACCACATGCATCTTCAGCATATTTCGCTCAGCAAATTTTAAAAGACTCTGGAAAGGAACTGCCTTATATTACAACATTGCATGGAACTGATATTACCCTAGTTGGAAAAGATAAAACTTATGCTCCCATTGTTACATTTTCTTTAAATAAATCAACCGCAATTACAGCTGTTTCAGAAAATTTAAGAAAAGAAACTTTGGCAAACTTTAAATTAAATAATGAAGTTGAAGTTATTTATAATTTTGTAGATGTACATCGATTCCAGAAAAAGGAAAGAGAACAATTTAAGAAAATTATTGCACCTAATGGGGAACGAATCATAACTCATGTATCCAATTTCAGAAAGGTAAAGCGAGTTGATGATGTTATTAAAATTTTCCAACTTATAAGAAAAGAAATTCCTAGTAAATTAATTTTGATTGGTGATGGCCCGGAACGTTCAGAAATGGAAGATATGGTAAAAGAATGTTGTGGTATTTCCAAAGATGTTCGTTTTTTGGGTAAGCAAGAACAAGTGGAGGAAATTTTTAGTATTAGTGATTTATTCTTATTACCTTCTGAATACGAAAGTTTTGGCTTGGCAGCATTGGAAGCGATGGCATGTGAAGTACCTGTAGTGTCTAGTAATGCAGGTGGGTTACCTGAGATTAATATCGAAGGAGAAACAGGTTATTTAAGCGATGTTGGTAATGTTGTAGAAATGGCCCAAAACGCTATTTCAATATTAAAGGATGATGCAACTCTTTTAAAATTTAAAACTAAAGCATTTGAAAATGCTCATACCTTTACTATTGATAAAATAGTTCCACAATATGAAAATCTATATAATAAAGTAATTAAAGAATTTAATGAAAGATAAGATACCTCAGAAATACAGCCAATTTTCAGCATTAAAAGCTTTAACAAAGGCTTCCATCCGTTCGATGATGAAAAGCCCATCCGCTGTAGTTTTTAGTATAGCTTTTCCTTTAATTTTTATTTTTGCATTTGGGTTCATAGGAGACCTTTCTCCAAAAGTAAAATTATCGATAAGTTCGCATTCTGATTTAGCAAATCCAGTCTTTACTGGAATTATGGCTAATAAATCTTTTCAAGTCATGACTGATTTGGATAGCATTACAGAAAGACAAGAAATGCAAAAGAGTAGAATACAAGCAATTGTAGATATTCAAAAGGCAGAAAATGGAACTTTTAAAGTTAAAATAATAACAGGAAGCCATAACTTAGCAACTGCAGAACAAGTGGAAGCATCTATAAATGAAATGTTTCTAAAAACCGATAAGTCATTAAATCAGACCTTATCTCAATTAGTTACTGTTAATAAACAAATTGTCAAAGACAGAGAATATAAACTCATAGACTTTATTTTACCGGGTCAGCTAGGTTTTTCTTTATTAGCAGCTAGCATATTTGGTACTGCATTTGTATTCTTCGGATTTAGACAAATGCTGGTATTAAAAAGATTCTTTGCCACTCCAATCAAGAGAAGTGTTATTTTACTGAGTGAAGGATTAGCAAGATTGATATTCCAGTTGACCGGTGCTTTATTAATAATTTTGATTGGTAAATATTTTCTAGACTTTACCTTAATAAATGGTTGGATTACTGTTTTAAATATGATGCTCGTTTCAGCATTAGCATTATTAGTATTCATGAGTTTCGGATTTATAATAAGCGGATTAGCAAAAAGTGAATCAGTTATTCCTCCTCTCTCTAATATAATCACCTTACCTCAGTTTTTATTAGCAGGAACTTTTTTCCCAATTGACACTTTGCCCACTTATCTTCAGTATTTAGCAAAAATAATGCCTTTAACTTATTTTAATAATGCTTTAAGGGCTATAGCATTTGATGGTGCAAACCTTTGGGAAGTTAGATTTGACATATTTATCATTATTCTTTGGGGGATTGTTGGTTATGCAATTGCAACCAGATTATTTAAGTGGGAATAAGCTACGAAAAACAAATAGATTGAAACTAAATAAAGAAGAATTTAGCCAGAATTTTAACCGAATGAAATGAAATAAATAATATTTTCAAAAACTGTATTTTAAAATTTATTTTAAGTGTTATTTTTATTTTAAATACTATAGATAATTTAGGTTTTTTAGAATGAAAAGTAAAAATATGAGATTTTTTCGTTAGCTTTGGAGGTTATAGTTTTATGAACACATATATATTTACATTATTTTATGGGAGTTATTAAAGAAAGATTTAAATTAAAAGCAGACTCTGTTTCAGCAGAAATAAAAGAGATTCTTGCTAATCACGGAGATATGAAATTGGGTGATATTACCATTCAAAGTGCTTACTCAGGAATGAGAGGTATGATTGGTTTAATTACAGAAACATCTTTATTAGATTCAGAAGATGGGATCAGATTTAGAGGTTATTCAATTCCAGAATTAAGAGAGAAGTTACCAAAAGCCGAAGGGGGTTCAGAGCCTTTGCCGGAAGGATTATTTTATTTGATGCTTTTAGGTGAAATGCCTTCAGAACAAGATGTAGAACATCTTTCTGCAACATTTGCGAGAAGATCACATGTGCCTAATTATGTTTTTGACGTAATAGAAAAACTACCCGTTAACACACATCCTATGACTCAATTTTCTATTGCTATTACGGCATTGCAAAGAGAGTCTGAATTTGCATGTCAATATGCAAAAGGAATGAATAAGTCTGAATATTGGTCTTATACTTACGAAGATTGTGTTAGCTTGATAGCTAAATTACCAAGATTAGCAGCTTATATTTATAGAAGGAAATACAAAAATAGTGATCATATCCAACCAAATGGTATGTTAGACTGGGCTGCAAATTTTGCCCATATGTTGGGTTATGATTCTAAAGGTTTTTATGCATTAATGAGATTGTATTTAACAATCCATGCTGACCACGAAGGTGGTAACGTTTCTGCACATGCTACTCATTTAGTGGGTTCTGCCTTATCAGATCCATTTATTTCTTTTGCCTCTGGCATGAATGGTCTTGCAGGTCCTTTACACGGATTAGCAAATCAAGAAGTCGTTAAATGGATTTTAGAAATGAATGAAGAATTAGGAACAGAGGCACCCTCTAAAGACCAAATAGCTGATTATATTAAAAGAACATTAAGCGAAGGAAAAGTTGTCCCAGGATATGGACATGCTGTTTTACGTAAAACAGATCCAAGATTTATTGCACAAATGGATTTTGCAAAAGAACATTGTCCAAATGATCCAATGGTTCAAACCGTATGGAATATTTATGAAACAGCACCTGAAATTTTAGAAGCTACTGCAAAAATAAAAAATCCATGGCCAAATGTTGATGCCCATAGTGGTGCCTTATTAAGACATTTTGGTTTGGTTGAATCAGAATTCTACACTGTTATCTTTGGAGTAAGTCGCGCTTTAGGTGTATTATCTGGTTTATGCTGGGATAGAGCTTTAGGATTCCCAATTGAGCGTCCGAAGTCTGTAGATACCCATTGGATTAAACAATTTATCAAAGGCGAAATTAAAGATTAAAAATATCTATAATAAATACAAAACGGTTAAGTGCAATCTTAACCGTTTTTTTATGTTTAAAAATTCTATAATTTTATTAATGTTGACTATTGTACATTTCGATAAATGAGTTAGTGCGTAAGATTTCTTCTAATTCCTCAGGACTTGGTAATCTTTCAAATTCCTTTATTAAATTTCCTCTTTTATCTATCAAAGCAAAAAACGGCACATATCTAAACTTAAACCAACTATGCATTTGTCTTAAAGAATCTCTCAAATACATTAATCCAGGAATACCTTTAATTCGGAACTCTTGTGCGAATTTATTCATTTCGTTTAAATCAGCGAAAGAAATCATCCAAAAAGGAATCCCATAACGTGGAACGACTTCTCTTAATTTTGCAGCATCGATACGACAATGACCACAATCAGGATTAAAATACATTATTAATACTGGCGTATCTTTCGGAACATTATTAATATCCACCAAGGCGTTATTATTAAAAACATCTTGAAAAACCATCGCATTATAAACCTTTCTCATCTGAGAATACAAAATACTGTCTTCTTTGGACATATTATTATGACCTTGGGCGAAACTCGTAACAGTACATATTAATCCAATTATTAAAGTACATAATAAAGTTTTAAATATTTTCATTTTCATTTTTTATGTTTAAAATTACAATCCAGTAGCTAATAAATCAGCAATATGAATCGTTTTTATATTGATTTTTTGTTGTTGAATATAGGCATTAATTTGCATTAGACAGGACATATCAGCAGATACTATATATTCAGCACCAGTGGCTAAGGCACTTTCAACTTTATTTTTAGCCATTCCTATGGATATTGGTTCAAATTTAACTGCAAACGTTCCACCAAATCCACAACAGGTTTCTGCTTCCTTCATCTCAACCAATTCCAATCCATTTACTTGTTCTAACAATGTTCTGGGAGCTTGTTTAATACCACATTCTCTAAGTGAGCCACAACCATCATGATAACAGGCTTTTGCGTTAAAAGTAACATTCAAATTATTCTCTTTTACTTTGTTAGCTAAGAAATCAGTAAACTCCCAAACTCTGTCTCTCATTGATTTATAATTATTATAAATACTAGCATCGCGTAACAGATTATCAAATTCATTCTTTACGTATCCTATACAAGATCCAGTGGGGCCTACTATATAATGATCAGTTTCAGAAAAGTCTTTTACAAACTTTTTTGCAATGGCTCTCGCTTCGTTTTGAAATCCAGAATTACAAGCAGGCTGGCCACAACATGTCTGACCTTTAGGATAATCTACCTCGCAACCTACGGCTTCCAAAACTTTAACCATACTAATTCCAGTTTTTGGAAATAGTTGATCTATATAGCATGGAATAAAAACTGATACTTTCATTTACATATTATTAGCCTATTCTTTTCAATAGGTTGTTTTCAATTCTATCTATTAACACAGCAGGATCTAAAGTACGCCATGATAAATACTCTTGCTGAAAAACATATCGAAAGACACCAGCAGCATTAAACTCTGACTTCAAATGTTGGGATATGTTCAATAAAACGATCCAACCATCCTTTTCAGAAACATCCTCCAACCATTCTTCATAATAACTATCATCACTACTATGATAATTCATTACATTCTCCACAATTAAAACGAACTTAGAAATTCCTGCGTAAATCTTTTCATCGATTATGTTTCTTTTCAACATCATGATATCATTTTCAATAGCATCATTCCATTCTCCTATAAATTCTATAATAGCTGTTCCTTCCTCATAGTCTGTAAACAATACTTTTAAATATAATGTGGAAGAACCGAAAGAATCCCACTGAGGATGAATATAATAATTATAAACGGTATCCTTAAATTCAAATTCACTATGTTCATTACCATAGTATGGAGAAACGGGGTCTTCTTCTGCTTTATAAAAATGTCTCCAATTATAATAAGGTTCAATATCCTGCATTATTTAATATTAAAGTTCCCCAATTGAGTACGCCAATCCAGAATACCTCCATCTAAGTTTACCAAATTAGCAAAGCCTAATCCTTCCAATATCATAGCAGCTTGCATACTTCTCTGTCCACCACGGCATTGAAGAATCACCTCTTCATCTTTTAAATGATCAATTGCATCAGTTTCATAATTCTTTACACTACTTAAAGGTAATAATAAAGCACCAATATTATCTTCATCATATTCTTCTTGTTCACGAACATCTATAATATTTAAATGCTCTCCATTTTCTAATCGGTTTTTTAGTTCTAACGCATTTGTATGTGTCATAATCTTTAAAGCTTTAATTTTATATAATTAGTAATTAATGATCATTAATTAGTATGCAAACCTATATAATTTTGTTTTAAAGTCATGCTAAAATAAGTATTATGCATAATTTATTTAGAAAAATATGCATTTTATTTTTTGATTTAGATATTATAGGTCATTTTTGCAAGAATCATGGAAACAAAATTAAATAAGGAAGAGAATTTTTTACAAAAAAATAATAAAATTATCTTTATTATTTTATCTGCTTTATGTCTTAGTCCTTTAATTTCGCCACCCTTTGCATTATTGATAGGTATTATTTATGCACAATTGATGTCACATCCTTTTCAAAAACAGAATAAGAAAGCAATTAATTATTTATTACAAGGATCCATTATTGGTTTAGGATTTGGAATGAATATCAGCAGTGCTTTACAAGCAGGAAAAGAAGGTATAATTTTTACCATAATAACTATATTTGGAACTTTAATTTTAGGCTATTTTTTAGGAAAACTATTAAAAGTGGAAAGGATTATTTCTTTACTTATTTCTGGTGGAACTGCAATATGTGGTGGCAGTGCAATTGCTGCTTTGTCTCCCGTAGTGAAGGCCGAAGAAAAGCAAATAAGTGTCGCTTTAGGGGTGATATTTATTCTTAATTCGATTGCTTTATTTATATTCCCTAGCATTGGACATTCTCTCGGAATGTCACAATCTGATTTTGGACTATGGTGTGCTATCGCTATTCATGATACGAGTTCGGTTGTGGGTGCTGCTGCAAAATATGGAGATGAAGCCCTAAAGATTGCTACAACTGTTAAGCTCGCAAGAGCGCTTTGGATAATTCCAATTGCTATTGGTAGTGCTATAATTTTTAAAAGTAAGGGAACAAAAATTAAAATACCATATTTTATTGGTCTTTTTATTGTTGCAATTATTATCAGTACCTATGTGCCCTTTATCCAAAATATCAGTAAATACATAGTTAATATTTCAAAGGCAGGATTAACCCTTACATTATTTCTAATAGGAGCAGGATTAAATAGGCAGCTCATAAAATCTATTGGATTTAAACCCATCATACAGGGAACCATCCTATGGATTGTTATTTCTATTATGGCATTAATAGGTATTTTATATATTTAAAATTCCATGAGTTAATATATAGTATTTTTTCTATATTACGATAAGAAAATCTATTTAATAGTCAACAAGACTAGTATCAATCCTTAATTTAATGATATAAATAGCTTAAAATTTCATACTTTCGCATTCTTTTTAACCCTAAATTTTTACAGTATGACAGATAACGAATTATTGTCTATCGCCAATCAGTTTGGAACACCATTATATGTTTATAATACGGAAAGTATTAAAAATCAATATAATAAACTGAAACGTGCCTTCAAGACAAATACTCGTTTCTTTTATGCCTGTAAGGCTTTGTCTAATATAAATATTTTAAAATACATACACAGTTTGGGTGCAGGATTAGACTGTGTCAGTATCAATGAAGTACAATTAGGAATAAAAGCTGGCTTTAGTCCAGAACAAATCTTATTTACGCCTAACTGTATCGATTTGACCGAATTTGAGACTGCAATGCAATTTGGGGTACATATCAATATTGACAACATTTCTACCTTAGAACAATTTGGCAATAAGTATGGAAACGCCTATCCAATTTTCATTCGAATTAATCCTAATATTTTTGCTGGTGGGAATTTTAAAATTTCAACTGGCCATATTGATAGTAAATTTGGTATTTCTATTCATCAATTAAGACATATAGAAAGAGTCATTACATCGACTGGATTAAAAGTAGAAGGTTTACACATACATACAGGAAGCGAAATAAAAGATGCTGATGTTTTTCTTCAAGGTTTGGAAATAATGTTTGAACTTTCTTCACATTTTCCTGATTTAAAGTATTTAGATATGGGTTCTGGCTTTAAGATTGCTTATAATGATTTAGAAGAAGATACAGATGTTGAACAATTGGGGAAAAAAGTACTTCAAGCTTTTGATACTTTCAAGAAAGAGCAAACAAAAGATTTTGAACTATGGTTTGAACCGGGTAAATTTTTAGTAAGTGAGTCTGGTCATTTTCTTGTAAAAGCCAACGTAATTAAACAAACTACTGCGACGGTTTTTGTGGGTGTAAATTCAGGCTTCAATCATTTAATACGTCCTATGTTTTATGATGCTTATCATCGAATAGAAAACTTAAGTAATAACCAAGAAAAGGAAAGAATTTATACAGTAGTTGGTAATATTTGCGAAACAGATACTTTTGCTTGGGATAGGAAAATAAAAGAAGTTCACGAAGGTGATATTTTAGTCTTTAGAAATGCAGGCGCTTATGGATTTGAAATGAGTTCTAATTTCAACAGCAGATTAAAGCCAGCAGAAGTGATGGTTTACAAAGGGAAACCTCATTTAATCAGAAAGAGAGAAGAATTTGAAGATTTATTAAGTAACCAAATAGAAATAATTTAAAAGCCAATAGCCCAATTTTCGAATTGGGCTATTGGCTTTTAAATCGTTTTTCTTTACTGTATTGAATTCAAAATGAAATTTTAAAAGTTCAAAACATTTATTCTTTTGTCGTTTGTGCAGAACGAACACGGCTCAAAGTTTCCCTAGTAACTCCCAAATATGATGCAATCATATGTTGGGGAACTCTTTGGAAAATATCAGGGAAACTGCTGCATAATTTTAGGTATTTCTCCTCTGCCGTCTCTCTAAATTCTCCCATTAATCGTCTTTGAGTTGCAATTAAATTATTCTGTAATAATATTCTAAAATAGCGTTCTAATTTAGGAACCTTTTCAAACATCTCTTCCCAAGAATTTAGTGTAATTAAAAGTAATTCACTGTCTTCAATTGCTTCGATATTATAATTAGAGGTCTCCATGGTTAGAAAGCTATAAATATCTGCAGTCCACCACCCTTCTAAAGAAAATTGTAAAATATGCTCGGCTCCCTTATCATCTACGGTATAGGTACGCAATAAGCCTTTTTCTACAAAAGCGGTGTATCTACATGCTTCACCTTCTTCTAACAGGAATCTTCTTTTTTTAAGTTTTTTAGTCAAGAAAAAGGTCTTACATATTTCAAACTCCTCATCAGTTAAAGTAACAATTTCAGTAAGTTTATTATATAAAAAGTCAAACATCTCTAATAAAATTAATAGTCTTAATAGTAATCAATTAAGTGCAATAGATAAGCTAATAGAATGTAAAATTAGTTTTCTTGTTCGTAATATATTTTATAATACTTTCTACCATCGTCGTCTGTACCTTGCTCGATCATATCCTTATTACCATGAATATAGATATGAAAATTCTTATCTAATTTAAGCACACTTTTGAATATTCTAGATTGTTTTTTAACCGCATTTTCAGAGATAAAGAAGTTATCATCTAGCTCCAGTTTATTTTCTTCACGATAAACATTATCAAATTTACGAAAAGATTGAATCACCTCATCATCAGCAAAAACTTGTTCTTCGAATTCATCTTTATCAAAATTTTCATGATTTTTAAAATAATCAACTGATCGATTTAATAAATCAATCTTATCAGTCTTAGTAATTTCAAAATCTTCATCTAATTGTTTACTTACAAATTGACGTGCTAAAGTTAGAAACTGATTGGTTTGATGAAATTCATTATTCAAGATTATCACCTTTAAAAAATTATCTTTCCAATATTGAGCATCCTTACTCTTATTTGTATTATCTATTATCGACAAGATATATCCTTCTTCTTTTTTAAGATTAAAAATAAAACAACCTTTATCTAATTTATTGATATTAATACCTTGCTTAGAACTAATATCAAATCCCTCAAAGTTTTGCTTTACATCTAGAAAAATATCTCTATTTTCAGATTTAAATATTCCTATCGCTTCTGTTTCAACACCATCAACAATACAGTTTGTAAAATAGGCGACATAAAGCTCTCCCGATTTAATATTAGGATGGTCACTTTGATCATAAAGGTGTTTAGCAATATTTTCTGATTGTTCTTGTAAACAGTTTACATCATCAAATATTTTAGAAGTACAATTATAGACTTCGTTTAAATTAATATCAAATTCATGATGAAGTTTATAACGTTCTTCATTTTTAAAGGAAGAAAAAAAATAGGAATTTAAAATATTCTTCAACTCATCATCTAATAGAATTGTTTTCTTTGTCAGAAACAAATTTTCATCCAAAGATTTGTTACCTATTTTATGTATAATAAATTCTTGAAGATTGCCGGAAATCATAAATATTAAAATTGCTGAAAAGATGGCAAATATAATCCAAATGGCTTGATATTAAATGAAAATTACCATAAGCTTTTCTCAAATATCATTTTTACATGTGGAATATCATCTTCTAGATAAGGATTGCCAGCAAGCTTAAAACCCAAGTTTTTATAAAAAGCATCTAGATAAACTTGTGCACTAATAACAATATCATGCTTTGGCCAAAGATCTAGCGTATGTTGAATGGCCTGTTGCATTAATGATTTGCCTAAACCTTGTTTTCTATGAGAACTAATCGTTAATACTCTTCCTATACTACTTTGTTGATAGGACATACCAGGAGGCAAAATTCGACAATAAGCAATAATATCATTTTCATTTTTATAAAATAAATGAAAGGATTCAAAATCTCTATTATCTAAATCTTGATAAGAGCATTGTTGTTCCACTACAAAAACAGCACTTCGAATCTGTAAAATTTGATACAAATCTTTAAGATCCAAATCTTTAAATGGAAGGAGATGCCAGCTCATAAAATGAATTAAATTAAATCTTTTTGTTTTAAGACATCTTTTATACCTTGGTAAGAATGTAATATATAATTTGAAAGTTCTTCTACTGGCACCCATTTAGCTTGTAAAATATTCTCCTCCGATTGTGGAATCAAATCAGGAACACCATCTACAGTCATATTAAACCAAGTAGTCTTTTTCAATACTCCTTTTGTAATTCCAAAATCTTTTATGCCAGAGTAAATATGAAAGGTATCCATTATTTTACTACCTAAGTGGAGTTGCTTAACTCCTGTTTCTTCTTGAACTTCTCTAATTGCACATTTTTCAATATTTTCTCCTTCATCTAATTTACCTTTTGGCAAATCCCATCTTCCTCGTCTTAAAATTAATAAAACATCACCATTAGCATTTCTAACCACACCACCGCCAGCTTGGATATTTAAAAAATATTGATTTAGTTCTTTTTTAATCAAATCCACATCAATATCTTCTATTATTACCCCTTGTACAAATGGTCTTTCCAAATGCTTTTTTGCCATTCTAAAATTTCTGGAAAAAGCGCCAATATATAATTCATAACCCTTTGCCACTTCATTTCTATCCATTAAATACTTAGCAGAATTAGTTAGAATAAGTGGTCTATCGTTTATATAAATTCTTTGTTCAAAGTTCATAATACGAATATACATAATTTATTTTACAAAAAATAAGTATCTCTTTTTAACTTGTAAAAAAAAGCCCTGATAGACTATCAGGGCTTTAAAAATTTATTTGTAATTATTTTACTTTAATAAGTTCTACGTCAAAAATCAAGGTAGAACCTGGTTTGATAAAAGGTGGACGATCTTGATTGCCATAGGCTAATTCAGATGGAATTAAAAAGTGATATTTTGCACCTTCTTTCATTAGTTGTAAACCTTCAGTCCATCCTTTAATAACCTGACCCACACCAAAAGTTACAGGTGCGTCTTTACTTTCATCAAAAACAGTACCATCAATTAAAGTACCTTTATAGTTAACTGTTACTTCTGAAGTAGCTGATGGTTTGGTTCCTGTTCCTTCTTGAACCACTTGATACACTAAGCCACTTGCTGTCTTTTGTAATTTAGAATCAGCAGCTAATTGAGCATTTATAAACTCTTCACCAGCTTTATTGTTTTTTATAGCTACTTCATCAGCTTCCTTCATTAATCTATCTTGAAGTCCGGTCTGCCATTCCATTAAAGTGGTTTGTAATTCTGTAGAATCCAAATAACTTTTACCTGTATTCAAATAATTCTTTAAAGTGGCATAAAGTAGATTGGTATCAATTTCTTTATCTCTTTCACTAAGACTCATTGTGTTTCTTTGGATATCTTTAGCAATGGCTATACCTAAAGCATAACTTGCTTTTTGGTTAGGATCCTTAAGAACATCTTTACTAATATTAGCATCTTGAGATTTACAAGATCCTAAAACAATCATGGCAGCTGCTACAGCTATAAATGAATATTTCATCTTTAATTTTGTTTCTATTTTTTGAGTTGCAAATATAATGGCTTATTTTAATTATCTATGTAATATTATCTTAATTTTTTTCTTTCCTGGAACCTTTGTATAATTCAAACTCGAGTAATCGACATTCTATCTTAGCATTATAAAAAGGAAGCTTCCTCGCAGCTTTTAATATTATTTTTCTTGCTAACTCTGCATTTCCTGTAAAAACATAGCCAGTATATCCTTTACATTTTTGTTTGAAAAAATCTCCTATTTCAGTGTACACAACTTCAAGCTCTTTTTCTAAACCTAATCGATCACCATATTCTGGATTTAAAAAGACAACACTTCCATTTACAGCTTCTGGAATTGTGCTATCTTTAAAATCACAAACTTCAAATTGAATAAGATTTTTTACTCCAGCAGCTATTGCATTTTTTTGTGCAGTAACAACGGCTTCTGGGTCAATATCTGAGGCTATAATTTTCAAATCTGGAATATCTGTTATCTGGTCTTCCAATAAACTATCTTCTTTAAAATAAACTTCTTCATTGTAGCCCTTTATGTGCATGAAGGCATAACGCGTGCGAAATAGTCCAGGTTTTCTATTTGTAGCAATTAAGCAGGCTTCAATAGCTAAAGTACCAGAACCACACATGGGGTTTACAAATGGAGATTTCTGATTCCAGTTTGTTGACAAAATTGTTGCTGCTGCTAATGATTCAAGCATTGGTGCTTTACCTGGAAACTTTCGATAGCCATGTCTTCCCAAAGAATGTCCAGAGGTGTCTAAAAACAAAGACGCATTCTCATCCCTCCAATGTAAATGAACGACAAGTCCTTTCAAATCCGAACCTGTATTGGGTCTAGTTCCTGTGTTATTTCTAAATTGATCAACAATAGCATCTTTTACTCTAAGATTAGCAAACATCGAATTATTAATAGTAGGATGATGTACATTACTCGTAATTGAAAAATAAGCTTCAGGATTCATAATTGTTAACCAATCTATGGAAGAAGCTGCATCATAAACATCGTCAGCAGAGTTTGCCGTAAAGGATTTAATTTTATAAAGAATTTGACTAGCGCAATAAAGATTGAGGTTTAATTTGATACAATCATTTAAACTACCTATTAAAGTGATTCCCGTTAGAAATTTTTCTTTCACTTCAAAGCCTAATGCTTTCACTTCCTTTGCAAGGGCATTAGAAATATTTTTTTGACAAGTGATTGTAATTTCACCCGCTTTTTTAAAATCTATCATAAAGGTTTAATCTAATTATTTATGGAATTCTACGAGTCCATCAATTGGTTTTTGTATAAAACCTCCAATGGTCAATCCATATTGACCTGCAATATTAAGGATTACATCTTTAAAAGTAAAAGCAATAGAGCCTACAAATTGAAGTGGATATTTCCAACTGCCTCTATATTTTAGGATATGAGTAGAAAAAAACTCTGAAAACGCATCTTCAAGAATATTTTCAACCATATAATGATTTCTGTGATCGCTTAAAAAACTTGTAAATTCGGCAATATATCGATTTGGGAAAGGTAAAGAGTAAACTTTCTCTAAAACAGCAGGTAAATCATTGCCAAATTTTCTTGAAAAGGCCTCTTTAAGTTCATCATCAAAAGTATTATAAAAGAAATATTTAAGCACAATTTTACCTAAATATGTTCCACTTCCCTCATCTCCAATTACATAGCCTAGAGATGCTTGTTGCTTAGTTATTTTACTACCATCATAATAGCAGGAATTACTTCCAGTGCCTAAAATTGAAATCACTCCTTTTTCATTTTGACAAGCTGCCCTAGCAGCTCCTAACATGTCAGAATAGCAAAAAACAGTACTATTCACAAAATGCTGGCCTAATATTCTTTCAATTAATTTTTTATTTTTAGGAGATTTAACGCCAGCACCATAAAAATAAATTTCTTGAATATCTTCCTTTTGTATTTTTAATTTCAGTTCATTTTCAAGAATTTCCTTACCCGATTTCAAATCTAAAAAATAAGGATTTAATCCTTTTGAAGAATAATGATACTTACGGTTGTTATGAATAAGCACCCAATCTGTTTTTGAGGAACCGCTATCCGCTATTAATTTTGTTGGCATAATATTAAGGAATTTTCATTTTAAATCGGTTTTAATCAACAATAATTTCTCAAATTTAATTGTGTTAAAAAGAACAAAAGTAGTTTTCAGAAAACTAAGATAATCATAAATATTAAAATAACGAGACTTTGTCATTAATCTTTTAAAAAGAATAAGAAAGTTGAAATAGTTTATTTTAACTGTATCTATACAATTGCAGATTATCATTAATGATTATCCGTAATGGCGAATGGCAGCAGGAACAGTGTTCTTAAAATCCTTAAAAGATGGAAATACAATTGATTAAAACCCTTACCTTTGTTCCCAAATAAAAATAATAATGGTTTATTTATCTAGAGTAGAACACTTCAATGCTGCTCATAAATTATCAAATCCAGAATGGGATGATGAAACTAACTTAAAAGTGTTCGGAAAATGTAGTAATCCAAATTGGCATGGTCACAACTATAAATTGCATGTTACAGTAAAAGGTAATCCTAATCCTGAAACTGGTTTTGTGTTTAATGCTAAGATATTGAGCAGATTCATAAAAGACTTTGTTTTAGACAAAGTAGATCATAAAAATTTAAATTTAGAAGTTGATTTTATGATAGGCAAACACACAACATGTGAAAATCTAGCTATTGCAATTTGGGACCAACTTAAACCTCATGTGGAAAAAGAAGGTGGATTAATGCATTGTGTTCAGTTGTTTGAGACTGAAAATATTTATGTTAATTATTACGGAGAAGAATAAGCTTAAATAAATATAGAAATTTAAACAAAATAGAATGTCTTATAAAAAGATAGAACAGTACGACAATGAAGTAACCGAAAAACTTGCCGAACATTATAAAGCAATAATGGAAGGTCTAGGTGAAGACACCAATAGAGAAGGAATCTTAAAAACCCCAGAAAGAGTAGCTAAGGCTATGCAGTATCTTACTCAGGGTTATCAGATTGATGCTCATGATATCCTTAATAGTGCTATGTTTAAAGAAGACTATAATGAAATGGTCATTGTTAAAGATATTGAATTGTATTCCCTTTGTGAACATCATCTATTGCCATTTATAGGTAAGGCTCATATTGCTTACATTCCAGATGGCTATATTACTGGTTTAAGTAAACTTGCAAGAGTAGTAGACTGTTTTGCCAGAAGACTTCAAGTACAAGAGCGATTAACTGATCAAATATTAGCAGCGATCCAAGATACGCTTAAACCTCAGGGTGTTGCTGTAGTCATAGAAGCACAACATATGTGTATGATGATGAGAGGTGTTCAAAAGCAAAATAGCTTAACCACTACTTCAGCTTTTAGTGGTCAATTTTTAAAACATGAAACTCGTTCGGAATTTTTAAGATTAATTTCTAAAGAAATGTCTTAATTTTGTACATTATTATTTTGTTAAACATATAAACAATAAATGAAATAAATATGATAAAGAAAAATCTTTTAATGACTTGTGGCTTAATTCTATTAAGTGGTTCATTTCTTTTTGCTCAAAAGTCAAAAATAAAAGAAGCTAACAGATCCTATAGTCAGGCTACAGATCAAATTATATTAGCTAGTACGCAAGGGAGCCCTACTGCTTATGATAATGACAAAGTCACTACTCCTTTATTAAAAGCCAAAGAAGCTATTGATGAAGCCACTACAAATTCAGAAACTTCTGGGAACGCAGATGCTTGGGCAGCAAAAGGTATGATTTATGCAGATTTGGCCAGAATTCCAAAGTTTAAAGATAAACAGTATTATAATGAAAGCTTGATAGCTTTTCAAAAAGCTTTTGAGTTAAATCCTAAATCTATAAGAAAAACAGAAACTGAAACAGCTATTTATAATGCTGGACTTTTTGCATTTAATGGTGGTATAGCTGCTGTTAATGAAGGAGAATATGATGTCAGCATTCAGGCTATGACAACAGCTAAAAAAGCACTGACGTTTAACGATAATAGTATGTTTAAAGACCGTAAAGAAAAAGACACTATCGTAGCTGATGCTGAGTACTATGTTGGATATGGTTATTATTCAAAGAAAGATTATCCTGGAACAATAACAGCAACTGAAAATGCATTGAAAAATCCAATAAATAAAGAAAGGTTAGATGCTTATCGAATTCTAGCATTTGCTTATGGCGAAAATAAAAATTATCCGAAACAAATTGCTATTATTGAAACTGCCAAGGCTAAATTTCCTAAAAATAAAGATTTAGAAATCGATGAACTCAACTATTATATTTCTCAAGGTAAAGAGAAAGAATTAGTTGGGAAATTTGAAGATGCTGTTTCTAAAAATCCTGATAATCCTTTGTACTTAAACAATTTAGCATTATTGTATAGAAATATGGGTGCTGAAAAAGATGGTGAATTTCCACCAGATGCTGATTCTTGGCACAATAAAGCTGATGCAAGTTTTAGAAAGGCTATTGCTTTAGAACCTCAAAATCATATCTATCAATATAATTTGGGTAACCTATTAATTACTAAAGCAGACCTTCTTGGATACAAAATGAACAAATTAGGTACGAGTAAAATTGATAACCAAAAGTATGATCAATTTTCATCTATGCGTATTAATACGATGAAGCAAGCTATTACCTATTATGAGAAAGTTGCAAGCTTATTAGAGCCTAAATTTAATAATAAAAAGATTTCAGGTGATGAACAAGAATACCTTTTTGAATCTTGGAGAACTTTAGCGCGTTTATATGGTGCAACTAATAATCCAAGTATGTCTAAAGAGATGAAAGACAAAATGGCGAAGAATAATGTAAATTAATTTGTAGACAAACCATTCATTATGGATAATAGATAAGTTTTTATACAATACATATAATTATAACAGTAGTAAGGATAATCTTACTACTGTTTTTTTATTCTTAAAATCTTGATTATCAAGCAATAATACTCTATTCACTGGAATTATATCCTTCCAAGAAGATAAGTTTGAAATTGAAAAGAGCTTTCCTTCGAAGAATCCATAAATATTTGGTTGATGTGCATCTTTTTATTGAAATTGGGTAAAGCACCTTACAAAAGAAATAGTGAAATCAATATGCAGCTTTGATTACTGCTTTTTACTATTTGGACCAAAATATAATAGGAAATGGTATGAAGTAATGTATCTAAAAATAAAAAAACAGAAATCCAAATGGATATCTGTTTTTTTAGAATTATCACCTATTTTATTTAGGGATTCGAAATTAATATAATTTAATTTACACTTAAATTAAATTGTCATAATTTGAGGTTACTGCATAAACTATAATCTTAAAATCTCATTCAACCCTATGTAAAATTTATTTTACAACCTGAAACCCTTTAGACACCTGACCATCAGAAGTTGCAACTTTTAAGAAATAGCTACCTGCAGGAAGATCAGAAATATCAAACTGAGTTTGTACATTTTTTGCGTTCATCATTTTTTGAGTTACAAAAGTACGACCACTAATATCAACTATAGATAAGTTACAATTAGTTGGTTGTTCCAAATTAATATTAACTTTTAAAGTTTTTGAAGTTGGATTGGGATATACACTTAAATTGGCATTATTAAGGTTTGAATTATGAATACCTGTTGTTTGATAACTTTCATAGAAGAATCTATACTTATAGGATCCAGTGGTCTTTTCCCAATACCCTCCTGAATTCCATTCTTCTCCATACATATCAGAAATTAGATTAAGGCTATTGTATTCAAGATTGATTTTTTGCACATTTTGCCAAGCAGATGCTGGATCATCCCAACCCTGCATGATAACACTTTCTAATTTACTTGTGGAAGAATATGCATATATATTGTTTTGAGTTTTATTCCATACGGTTCCGTCAAATTCTTCTGCTAAATAATTAGTTTTATGATTACCAGAATAAGTATAGGTATATCGATAAGCATCTTCCCAATTACTTCCTACTTTATTTTTTAATAAAACAGAAAGCACATCACCATTGCTATTATTGGTAATTATTGCATTTTGGTTTTGAACCCATGCACCGCCTGTCCATTTTGAGTATAACAACCCTGTCATATTACCATTTGCATCATAAGTGATGTCATATTTAGTGTAATTTTCCCATGAAGATCCACTCGAATTTCTTTCTATTTGAACAATACAATTTCCATTAGCATCATATTGATAAATATAGTTGTAATCATTTTTCCATGCACCTGAACTCCAAGATAATTCCGAAAATTCTACTAAATCTCCATTGGTATCATAAGCAGAAACTTCTTTGCTTGAATTTTCCCATGTTCCTGCGTCCCAATTTTGATAAACCTGTTCAGTAATTTTATTGTTAATAAAAGTATAAACATATTTATAATCATTTTCCCAAACACCACCAATCTTATTCCGTCCTATAGATTCTGTTACATTTCCATTCGCATCAAACGTATTGATTGTTCTTTCATATAAGTCATCAAAATCAGTTTCTGCAGCATTTAAAGCAAAGGTTAATGTTGAATCAGAAATATTATCTTGGACACTGTAATATTCAGGATATTTGGGTATTGAAATTTCTGATCCTATATTTCGAAAAAGAAATTCAGGGATATCCATACCAAAAACCTGCTTAAATGAGCGGGTTCCAGAAAAAAAGAAATGAGTAGAATCATAGCTCTTCTTATATTGTGCACCATCATAATTCATTGCATAAAAGGCTACAACTCTATGTTCAGTACTAGTAAGTGTATTTTGATCCCTTCTATGCTTTGTATTTTGTGCATTTGAATTGGCCAATGTTTTCCCGTTATTAAAATTTTCAAGGATGTTTTGGCTTTTATTAACTCCATTATTTTGTAGGTGAACTCCATGAGTAATTTCAGATTTATCAATCTTAAAAATGGACTGTGCAGCAACTTGGGAATAAATTAAGGCGGCACCTATAAATGTAAAAAATACTTTTTTCATGAATAAAGTTTTTAATTGTGTGAATAGATATTTAGGTTTAAATGTGAATTATTCTATTTAATACTTTTTGATAATCAAAATTCATATTTTAATAATTAAATATTTTCTTTTATCTTTTATTTGCTACACTTATGATAATATAAGTAATTAAGTCCATAAAAGATGCTAATATAAGTTTTTGTGTGAAATCAAAACATCAATTAAATATATGGCAAATATAAACTTTTTTTTGCAAATAATTAATAGTCAATATTACTGTACAGTAAAAAAACTTAGAACTGATTTCATTTGGAGAAAATTAGTTATTAGTTATACTTTGTTTAACAAAAGATAGTATTGAATTTAAGCAAAAAATACTTTTAAAGGACTACAATAATTACAAATAAATATTAAACTGATATAAAATATCTATATTTTGAAATATCTTTTATTGCACTAATTCCATTTAATCGTTTAACAACTTTAAAATCTTTTGTTCTTCCACCGAAAAGATTACTGAATGTTCCATAATTATTTCAATACCTAAAAGATGAATTATAATTTGATTATCAACGATTTTTATTTTATTTTTGATAGAGAAAGGATATTGATTTTGAATTCTTAATTATTTTTTATCTATTAAGATTTTAAAAAGATTAAGTACAAATTATATCGTTTTTATCATTTCTTTTGCAATAAAGAAAATAACTTGCATTAATATTGTGAAATATCCAATTAATAAAGTCAAATAAGAAAATGGAATTAAGTTCTATAGATATAAACATCAGTGCACTTAACGAGAAAATAAAAGAAAAAAGTGCATTTATTGAGATTCTTAATATAGAACTCAACAAAGCAATTGTGGGTCAAAAACATATGGCAGATAGTCTTTTGATAGGTTTACTAACAAATGGACATATTCTTCTAGAAGGTGTACCGGGACTCGCAAAAACATTAGCTATTAAAAGTCTTGCGGCAGCCATTAATGCTAAATTTAGCAGGATACAATTTACACCCGATTTATTACCTGCAGACGTTAGTGGTACTTTAATTTACAATCCCAAAGAGCATAGTTTTGAGATAAAAAAAGGACCTATATTTGCTAACTTTGTTTTGGCTGATGAAATTAATCGTGCTCCTGCAAAAGTACAATCTGCTTTATTGGAGGCGATGCAAGAAAAGCAAGTAACCATAGGAACCCAAACATTTCCATTAGAGGAGCCTTTTTTAGTTATGGCTACTCAGAATCCTATTGAACAGGAAGGCACTTATGCTTTACCTGAGGCTCAGGTTGACCGATTTTTACTAAAAGTAGTGATTGATTATCCTAAAATGGAGGAAGAGCGACTAATTATCCGTCAAAATCTTAATCCTGAAGGAATGCCAAAAGTCAGACCAGTAGTTTCCATTCAAGAAATAATTGATGCTAGAAAACTGGTTAGAGAGGTTTATATGGATGAAAAAATTGAACAATATATTTTGGATATTGTTTTTGCAACCAGAGAACCTCAAAATCATAAGCTGAGTAAACTGAAGCCTTATATAGCATTTGGCTGTTCTCCAAGAGCAAGTATCAGCTTAGCTATTGCTTCCAAGGCTTATGCCTTTATTAGACGTAGAGGTTATGTAATTCCAGAGGATATTAGAGCAGTTTGTTATGATGTATTACGACACAGAATTGGCCTCACTTATGAAGCAGAAGCAGAAAATATTACAACAGAGAATATAATTGAAGAAATACTTAACGTTGTACAAGTACCTTAGAGGAATCTTTAGTTTTTAAATTTAAAAAATTAAGGAAACAATAAAGCATGACCACTACAGAGATATTAAAAAAAGTAAGAAAGATAGAGATTAAGACTAAAGGATTAAGTAGTCATATATTTTCTGGTGAATATCATTCTGCATTTAAAGGAAGAGGAATTTCCTTTAGTGAAGTTAGGGAATATATACCTGGAGATGACGTACGTGCTATAGATTGGAATGTAACAGCAAGGCTTTCTACTCCATATATAAAAGTATTTGAAGAAGAACGGGAACTTACCTTAATGCTTTTGATTGATATCAGTAGAAGTTCTATTTTTGGTTCTACAAATTTTAATAAAAAAGAATTAATTACAGAATTAGCAGCAGTGCTTTCATTTTCAGCAAGTACAAATAATGATAAAGTAGGTGTTATTTTTTTCAGTGATAAAGTAGAAAAATACATTCCTCCTAAAAAAGGGAAAACTCATATTTTAAGAATCATAAGAGAGTTAATTGCTTTAGAGCCCAAACAAAAAAGCAAAACAAATATTTCAATTGCCATAGAAAGTCTTAATAATGTAATCAAACAACGATGCATTTCTTTCTTGTTAAGTGATATGATTGCCCCTTCGTTTGATGATGCTTTAAGGATTTCAGCCAGAAAACATGATTTCATTGGAATTCAAGTCTTTGATCCTTTAGATGTTGCCTTACCAAATGTTGGACTGTTAGAAGTCATGGATGCAGAAACCGGTCAAAAGCAAATAATAGACACTTCTGACAATTTTACAAGAGCAAATTATAATAAAGCATTTGTTGAACATCAGAAATTTTGTAAAAGTATTTTTTCAAAATCTGGTGCTCAGCTTTTAACATTACAAACAGATCAGGATTATATAAAAACATTACAATCTTTTTTTAGAAATAGAATTTAAAATTAATTGCAATACTTAATTAAATACAGGTATCTTTTATTGCTTATAACAGCGATATTCAGCTGCATTCCTGGATGGACACAAGTACAAGTTTCTGCCAAAACTGACGCTAAGCAAATTCAAATTGGAGATCAGTTTCATTTATTTTTAGAAGCAAAGGTTTTGGACAATAAATTTCATATTCAATGGCCCTCTTTTCCAAAGATAAAAGGAATTGAAATAGTTAACACAGGAAGTGTAGATTCAGCCTATGTTGGCAAACAAATTATTTATAAACAAAAATTAACGCTAACCAGTTTTGATTCAGGAGCCTACCTAATTCCTGCATTAGAATTTAAAACTGTAGGTCAAACTTTAATCGACCAAAGTGAATTTACAGATAGTATTCAATTATTTGTAGGTACTATTGCAGTGGACACTACTGCTGCTTACAAACCCATAAAGGAGATTATATTAGTTTCAAAAAATTGGTGGGCTTATTGGCCTTATTTTTTGGGAGCTATTATTATTTTTGCTGTATTAAGCTATTTATTCATTTTATTATTTAAAAAATTAAAACAAAGAAAGCAATACAAAAGAGCGCATCCAGAATCTCCTTCTCAAAAAGCGATACGACTACTTAAAAACTTAAAATCAAATTCGGATCAGCGTATTGAAGGTCAAAAGCAATACTATTCCGAATTAACTCAAATTTTAAGAGAGTATATTGAAAAGGTATATGCTATTTCTATATCAGAAATGACAACTGAAGAATTGATGAAATCTATGAAAAAGGATAATCGTCTTAGGGGTGTTCGTCCAGAAATAAAACATATTTTCCAAACTGCAGACTTAGCAAAATTTGCAAAAGCACATTCTGGAATTGAAAAAAGAGAGCAATGCTGGACTGAAGCAGTATATATAGTCAACAAAATTGATAAAGAGCAAAAGGAGGGCTCCTTACCACAATAATGCGTATTCCTTTTACTACATATCAATTTGCTTCTCCTTGGTTTTTGTTATTAATATTAACATTACCAATTTTATATTATTTTTATAAAGAAAGTAAATCCAAAAGGAAATTGACTTACACACTTTCCACTACCCTAGGTATTAAAAATAGGTCTAAAAACTGGAAAGTTAAATGTCAACCTTATTTGCCTTACCTAAATATTATAGCTTTATTATTCTTAATTTTTGCCTTGGCAAGACCTCAAGACACTTCCCAAAGAAATGATATTGCAACAGAAGGTATCGACATTGTTTTATGTTTGGATATTTCTCCAAGTATGGAAGCAGAGGATTTACAACCAAGCCGTCTTGAAGCTGCAAAACAAGTTGCTACAAATTTTGTCACAGACCGACCTAATGATAAAATTGGACTTGTTATTTTTGCAGGAGAAAGCTTTACTCAGGTTCCTATAACAATTGATCATAATCTTTTAATAGAGCAAATTAAAAGCCTACATAGTAGCATGCTGAGTCAAAGTACTGCTATAGGCATGGGATTAGCCTCATCTGTAAACAGTTTAAAAAATGCCACAGAAAAGAGTAAAGTTGTTATTTTATTGACTGATGGCGTAAATGAAAGTGGTACAATAAGTCCAGAAACAGCATTAGAAATTGCTATGCTGTTCAAAATAAGAGTTTATACAATAGGAGTAGGAGCTAATGGAGAAGTGTTTATGCCTATAAAAGATGAATTTGGAAATATAGTTTCTCGACAAAAATTACCTGTTTCTTTAGACGAACCTCTTCTAAATAAGATTGCAAAAAATACTGGTGGTAAATATTATAGAGCAACTGATAATGCTTCATTAAATAAGATATACAAAGAAATAGATCAACTTGAAAAAAGAAAAATTACTGGGGAGCGCTATGCCCAATATAAAGACTTGTTTCCTACATTGGTAGCATTAGCTATCATTTTCTTATTGTTACAATTAATTTTGAAATACACTCTATTTCGCTCCATAACATAAATTATTCAAAAAAAAATAAGTCTAAACAATAAGCCCGTTCGTTTTTACTATATTTGCAAAAACGCTCATTTATTATTTTCATGGGAAAGATAGATTTTATATTAAAAAAGATACAAGAAATTCAAGAACAGAAAAACAATGTTCATGTATTAGACATTGATTTGATGCTGGATTTTACGAGATCTCTTTATGCTACTTTGTTAAACGAAAGAGCAAGAGTAATTGCATCTGGAGCCAATACTGATTTAGCTGCTTCAGATTTGGGAAGTATTGAAACCAACGCATATGAAGAAAATTTGAACGATAACAAAAGTATTGATGAAGTACCTGCATTGGATGAACCAATAGAAGCATCACTTGTTGAAGAAAACATTAGCACTGAAATCGAAGATAAAGAGGATTTAGGTTCTACTCATGTTGATGAAGATGATTCTAACTTACCTGAATCCAATTCTAAGGAAGAAGAAGCTACAATTCAAGAAGTGAAAAATTCAGAAGATGATACACCCAGTTTTTCAGAACCAGCCGATGAGACTCCATCAACATCAATTGAAAAAGAGGTAAATGAGGAAGAAGGGACAAAGGATGAAGAAGATGAGATAAAGGATGAAGAAGAGACACCTCAAGAGGAAGAAAGTAATGAAATCAATGAAAAAACTGAAGAGGAAAATATAGCGCAAGAAAATATAGAGGAAACTGAATATTCTGATATTGACAATAAAGAATATGACATTCAGGAATCAAAACTTTCAAAAGCTGCATCTCAGGATATTACCTTCGATCAACCTAACTTCGATTTTAAGGAAATAGAAATAGAAAAACCTACTCCTTCAGAGCCAAAGGTAATAACTGAAATTAATTTGGAACTTCCAATTCGAAATGAAAATAAAACCAGCTCAACTCATACCAAGGCAATTTTTAATAAATTAAAACAAAAAGACATCAGATCCTTTATTGGCATCAATGATAAATATCAATTCACGAATGAACTTTTTGGAAATAATAAAGAAAATTACGAAAAGAACCTTGATAAAATTGCAAATTTCAATAGTTTAAAAGAGGCTAAAGATTGGTTGATTAAAACAGCAACAAAAGAGTTTAATTGGGATAAAAATGATGATACTTTTTTAGAACTATTATCAATTACAGAAAAATATTTTGCTGCTTAATAAATTGAATAATCTTTTCAGTAGCACCTTTACTATTTACAATATATTGCTGGGCTTTTTGCTCAGCAATTTTTTTAATTTCTGGATGTAGGATACTTTCTTGAATATAATCTTTCAGTTGATGGCTATTTTCAAAACTCATAGCGACTCCTAAATTAATTAAATCTATTGCTTCCTGATACCGCTGATAATTTGGACCCCAAAGTAATGATTTATTATAAACTGCTGCTTCAATACTATTATGAATTCCAGTTTTATTAAAACCGCCGCCGATCCAACAATAATCTGCAAAAGAGTAAATTTCTGACAGTTGACCGATGGTATCTACTATAAGGACTTTACTTCCCAATTCTATTATTCCACTTGTAAATCTAGAAGGTTTAAATATTTTAAACCGATCTTCTATTTCTTCTATATGTGCAGTATGAATTTCATGAGGTGCAATAATTAATTTTATATCAAGTTTTTTCAATGCTGCTAAACATTCAAATAGCAATATTTCATCTACTTTCCAGGTACTACCAGCAATAATAAGTAAACTTTCCTTTTTAAAATCTTTGATTATTGGGAAATCTTTTGCTTTTTCTGAAATAGTCAATGCCCTATCTACTCTTGTATCTCCAACGATACTTACCTTATCAATTGAAAGTTTATTTAATAGATCTTTTGACGCTTTATTTTGAACAAAAAAGTGCGTAATAAAATGCAACATTTTTCTATGAAATCCACCATACCATTTAAAAAAGACTTGACGCTTTTGAAACAAAGCCGAAATCATTATAACGGGAATGTTTTTTTTATTTAGAGTCTTAAGATAATAAAACCAATATTCATATTTTACAAAAATGGCTATTTGAGGTTTAACTATTTCAATAAATGCCTTTGCATTTTTTTTTGTATCAAATGGTAGATAATAAGTCCAATCAACACCTTGATAGTTTTTCCGCACTTCATAACCTGAAGGCGAGAAAAAGGTTAATAGTATTTTTACATTGGGAAAATCATGCTTTAGAGCTTCTATAATGGGTCTTCCTTGTTCAAACTCACCTAAACTTGAGCAATGTATCCAGACGACTTTTTCATTGACATTATTAAAATCAGTTTCTAATCTTTTTTTCCAGTTCTTTTGACCATTATTAAGTAATTTAATTTTAGCATTAAATCTCGAACTTATTTTAACTACAAAAATAAGAGCAAGGATAAAAATAGAATAAATAAACTCAATTATAATCATTAAAATTACAATTGTAGCGTTAATTGATCATAAGCAATATGCACATTAGAAGGTAATCTTTTAGAGATAACTTCATGTAATCCTGCTTGATGGCTCAAATGTGTTAAATAAGTTTGTTCGGCCCCTACTTCTTGAGCAAGCGCAATGGCTTCATCAAAGGTAAAATGAGAAATATGAGGTTCAAAACGCAATGCATTTAAAACCAATATTTTAGAACCTTTTATCTTCTCCTTTTCTTCAGGAGAAATATAGTTCGCATCTGTGATATATGTAAAATCACCGATCCTATAACCATAAACCTCCATCCTATAATGCAAAACTTTTATAGTTTCGATGATTAAGGAACCAATATAAATATCCTGACCATGCAAAGGATGAATGTTTAATTTAGGAATTCCAGGATAATTATCACCCGAAAATGCATAATGAAATTCTCTTCTAATAACCTTTTCAGTTTCTTCATTGGCATACAATTCCATGTCCTTATGTGACCAATAATTAAAAGCTCTGACATCATCAAGCCCAGCAACATGATCTTTATGTCCATGTGTAAATAAAATACCGTCCACTTGGGCCACTTCTGCTCTTAACATTTGATATCTAAAATCGGGTCCTGTATCTATAACAATACTCGTATCTTCATTTCTAATCCATACCGAACTTCTTAATCTATTATTTTTCTTATCTTTTGATTGGCAAACAGGGCAATGACATCCAATTAATGGAATTCCTTGTGAAGTACCTGTACCTAAAAATGTTATTTTTAACAAGAGATTTTATATTTATCGTTATTTATATTATACGAGTTGATGCATTTTAACAATACTATTCTATAATATCAGGGGATTGAAACTCAATGTTAAGCTCTAATAAAAGAATTTGAGCTTCTCCACTCAACTCATGAAAATTAGCTTTAATACTTGGCAAAATTTCAATTAAAGCATTAATTCGACCTTCCAAATTCAGAAACTTATTCACAACAACAACTTTTCTATGCTCTAAAACACAAAATCCAGACGCAAAATTCCCCTTTTCATACCTTACTACATATCTTGCTTCATCAAATATTGATTCAAGCTTTTTTAAAGAATTTGGAGTATACTTAAATGCCATGCTCACTAAAATTTACAATTATACCTTTTCCAATCAGCTAAATTAATAAAAAAACGGAGATTACTCTAAAATAGAATTTTAAAAAAAATGTTATAGTTCTGAAAAATTCGCTGAAGAAGCTTTTTTTATAATAGCTTTGTCAAAAATATAAACAAAAAAATGAAAAAAATTATTTTAGCAATTTCTTGTATAGCTGGACTTAGTCTTTCAGCTTCCGCTCAATTTTTAAGATTTGGCGTTAAAGGTGGTCTTACTGGAACTTTCAGTGAATTCCAATCAACTAGTTCTCATGAAAATCTAAAAAACGAATTAGGTATTGGTGGTTACGTAGGAGGACAAGCAGAAGTTTCTTTTAAAAACAAATCTGATAAATTTAAAATGCAATTAGAGGTATTAGGCAATTTTAATTCTTTAAGAAATGAAATTGGTACAATGACTTTAATGACAGCAAATTCGAAAATGGATGTTTACTCTATCTCGGTTCCAATATTAGCAAAATATTTCTTTCAACCTAATTTTTCACTCTATCTAGGTCCAACATTCAATTTTAATCTCCATGCAAAACACGGCATGAAACCACAAACTGGAAATGAATGGGTATATTCTAATTCGGATGACATCAACAAAGCATTAAATCCTTTTCAAGTGGGAGGAATGATAGGAGCAAATTATTATATTAAAAAAGGTTTTTACGTAGAAGCTAGATATCAAATGATAATGCCAGATGTTACAACCAATAATATTGCTCATCCTTCTCCTGAATATGGAGCTATTAATAATATCTCTGTAGGTGTAGGCTATAAATTTAGAAACAAAGCAAAATAAAATATTCCCATACTTAAACAATAGTTAAAGGCCATTTAATTTTTGTCAATTTGTTACATTTTGTTTAAATTGCCAATATTATCTAACCTAAAAAAACAAATGTTTATGTCAGTATTAAAAGTAATTGAAGTATTATCTTGTTCAAATAAAAGTTGGGAAGATGCAGCCAAAAATGGTGTTGTAGAAGCCAATAAAACACTAAAAGGAATTAAATCAGCCTGGGTGAAAGACCAAAGTCTTACTGTTAAGGATGGTAATATTAATGAATATAGAGTAACCCTAAAAGTAAGTTTTGAAATAGAATAATTAATAATACTCTATTATTAAAAAAAACGGTATCCAATTTTAACAATTGGATACCGTTTTTTAATAAAATAAATTTGGTTGATGTGTCAACTATATTTAGCTTTGCATTTAAATTTATTTTTGATGATGAACCCGTGTGAAAAATATGATCCAACAATTAATTCTTCTTTGTTAGATCAATTTAAACGAATAATATATTTAATTCAACAAATTGGCAAACAACAAATAGAAAAATTTAAATTAGAGATTGAAACTGATCAGCTTCCTATTCTTATGTTACCCTATATATATCCAGGTATTAACCAACAAGAAATAGCACAATTAACTTTTCGAGACAAATCTTCTGTAAATAGAACCATAAAGAAATTAGAGTTATTGAAATATCTAACAGTTTCAGAGAACTTAAAAGATAAGCGTCAAAAAAATATTAGTACCACTGAACAAGGAGAAATAGAAGCAAAAAAGATTATTCAGATTCGAGAACTAATGGAGACTAAACTGAAACTTGCTTACGGCGAAAAAGAATATTTATACTTAAATAATACTTTAAATGACCTTTATGATAAGCTGCAAAACCTAATTGAAGAACAAATCGATAATAATAACTAAATACTTAACAACTCGTTTTTACAATATCATTCAATGACAAAAAGATTCTTTAGCACTATTTTCTTAATGATAGGATTAGGTTCATTACTGAACGCTCAGAACCAATTCACTTTAAAAGAAACAATTTCTTATGGTCTGAAAAGTAATAGAACCATAAGTATTTATAAAAACAATGTATTGTCTGCACAGCAAAAAGCAATGCAAGCTGGGTCTGCTTTCTTGCCTAATGTAAATATAAATGCAGGTTTAGATGATAACTTAAAACTACCAATTACTGTTATTCCAGAAGGTACTTTTGGTCCTGGAACTCCAGAACAAAGAGTTAGTTTCGGTACTAAATACAGCAGTTCTCATGTCGTTCAGTTAGACCAACCAATTTTTGACGTTGCTGCAATGACGGGATTAAAAGCAAGGCAACCAAGTATTAATTATGCTAAGTTACAAGAAACTGAAAACTTAGAGAATATTGTATATAATATATCTGTTGCCTATTATAAAATTATAGTGGCTCAAAAACAATTAGATTTATTGTTGGATAATAAATCCAGAATGGAAAAAATTCAATCTGTAACACAACTAAGAGCTAACCAAGGTGTCGCTAAAAAAATTGATGTAAAGCAAGTAACTGTAAATATTGCAAATATTGATGCTCAAATATCAATAATCAATAACAGTCTTGAATTGGCAAAAAACACATTAAAGTTCAATATGGGCTACCCATTAAATGCACCCATTATTTTAACGGATATAACTCGTTGGCTAGATCCAAATGCTGTAGACATCAAAAAAGGCTTTGAGTTTGATTATAAAAACACTATAGATTATCAATTAAATGCTACTGAAATAGCTTTATTAGATATCAATAGAAAAAACATTTACGACAGTAGATTTCCTACGATAGGATTTTATGCACGATATGGCGTTAATGGAATTGGCCAAAATTTAAGTGACGTTTATACTAAAATGTATGATTTCAGCACAATAGGGCTAAAACTTAATTGGAATATTTTTTCTGGATTAAGGAATGTTTCTTCTTATAAAATGGCTAATTATGACTACGAAAATGCTAAACAAAATATCATATTAAAAGAAGATCAGTTTAAGTTAATGTATCAGAATGCAGGTCTTGCTTTTAATCGAGCAGAAAGTACTATCAATATAAATAGACAAAATATGGAGCTAGCCAGAGAGGTTTATGACAATGTGAGTTTACAATCAAAAGAAGGTTTAGCTTCCCTTACAGATGTATTGAATGCCGAAAACACTTATCAACAAGCTCAAAGTAATTATATTCAATCCTTATTGGACTATTATTTAGCTGAAATTGAAGTTAGAAAAGCTAATGGTACTCTTACTGAATTTTTCAATAATTTATAAATTAAATAAAATTTAAATAAATAACAATAAACATTTGCATGAAAAATAAGCACATCATTACTATATTAGCACTTTTAGTAGTAGCCGCACTCATTGGTTGGAGATTAGTCTCTAATAAGATGAAAATTGACGAAAAGAAAAAACCAAAAATTGAAACTGAGATTGCAATACCTGTAACTGTTGCAACTATTAAAAAGGAAATGTTTGAAGACGAACTAAATAAAATAGGAATATTAATTCCTAATCGTCAAGCTGACATCACTTCAGTTGTTCCAGGAAAATTAACTGCTATTAATTTCAAACTTGGAAGCTATGTGAGTCAAGGTGCTGCTATCGCACAAATAGATAACAGACAACAAAAAATAAGTCTAGAACAAGCTACAATTTCCAAAAATAAATATGACAAAGATTTTGTAAGGTTTAAGAATTTATTAGAAGGAGAAGCAGCGACAGAAGCTAATTTTCAAGATGTCCAATTACAAAGAGACAATGCTACTATTCAAATCGAACTATTAAAAAAACAAATCGCTGATGCAACCATTCAGGCACCAATTAGTGGTCAAGTTGTTAGTAAAATGAAAGAACCTGGAGAGTTTATTAATTCTGGTGTTCCTTTAGGTACAATAGTAGACATTTCAGTATTAAAAGCGAATGTAATGGTTAATGAAATTGATGCTTATGGTATGAAAGTCGGCGACAAAGTTTCTTTAAGTACTTCTATTTACCCTGGTGTATCTTTATTAGGTACGATTACTTTCATTAGTAATCAAGGGGATGCCACTCATAATTATCCAATAGAAATAACATTAAAAAATAGTAAAAGTTATCCTTTAAAAGCTGGAACTACAGTTAATGTAAACTTTAATAAAAGATCAGGAGGAATGATGATGACAGTTCCTAGAACTGCTTTTGTAGATGGTATTAAAGATCCAAAAGTATATGTAGTTGAAGACGGAATGGCAAAATTAAGAGCATTAGTTACTGGTCAGGAAGTAGGTAATTCCGTAGAGATAATCAGTGGACTAAATGAAGGAGATCATGTTGTTACCAATGGGTTAATCAATATTAAGGATGGTTCAAAGGTAAGAATTGTTGAAAACACTGCTCAATAATTATTAATTATAATATAAAAAAATTTCATGAAAAAACTGACCGAATTAGCCATCAATAGACCCCTGTTTATTTTGGTTATTTTCACAATACTGACATTATTTGGTATTATTTCCTACAAAAGCCTTAACTATAATTTGCTTCCAAGGTTTGATGCAAACGTGGTTTCAGTAATTACGACTTATAGAGGAGCTTCTGCAGATGAGATTGAAAATAATGTTACTAAACATATTGAAGATGCTCTTTCATCTTTAGAAGGAATTAAAAGGTTAACCTCATCGAGTCAAGAGGGTGCCTCTATTGTTACAATTGAACTCATAGCAAGTGCAGATGTAAATAAAGCACAGAATGATGCACAAAGAAAAGTAGACCAAATTGCACTGCTCTTACCCAAAGATGTGGACCGATCTATCGTAAATAAATTCTCTTCTGATAATATACCTGTAATGAGAATGGGTATCGCTGCCCAAATGGACGATCGTACCTTATTTGATATTGTGGATCAGCAAATTAAACCACAATTAGGTAGCATTCCTGGAGTTGGTCAAATTAACCTGATAGGTGGAAGTGAAAGACAAATAACGATTTCTGCAAATGCAGAAAAGTTAAAAGCCTATCATATGTCCATTGCACAATTAGCACAAATCGTCAACTTTTCAAGCTTATCTACTCCTGCAGGTCAAATTAAAACAGCAAATAATCAATTTTCCTTAAAGTTTGATGCAAAATTTAATGATTTGCAACAGCTTAAAAACATGATTATTCAAAGAAGCCCAGATGGTGGTGAAGTAAGGTTGAGTGATGTTGCAGATGTTATGGATGGTCAAGTGGAAGCATCAAATATCACAAGGGTTAATGGTATCCCTTCAATTGGTGTTCAAGTGATGAAACAAACTGATGCTAATGCTGTGGAAGTAAGTAAGTTAATCAAGGAGAAAATTGCTACTATTGAAAAGAGTTATGAAAATGAAAAATTACATTTTAATATAGCCTCCGATCAAAGTACTTATACTTTAGATTCTGCTGATGCGGTAATGGAAGACTTAACACTAGCAGTTATTATCGTTTCTATAGTAATGTTGATGTTCTTACATAGTTTAAGAAGTTCACTTTTTGTATTGGTTGCCCTACCCGCCTCTATTATTCCAACATTCTTGTTCATGAATATTTTTGGGATGTCCTTGAATATGATGACATTAATGGCATTGTCATTGGTAGTGGGTATTCTGGTGGATGACTCTATTGTAATTCTTGAGAATATCATGAGACATATGGAGATGGGAAAAAACAAAAGGCAAGCTACTATTGACGGTCGGTCGGAAATAGGATTTACAGCAATGGCTATTACCATGGTGGATGTCGTGGTATTCTTACCAATGGCACTTACTTCTGGAATGATCGGAAACATATTAAGAGAATTTGCATTAGTTGTAGTTTCTTCCACATTAATGAGCTTGTTTGTTTGTTTTACAATAACACCTTTATTAGCTTCTAGATTTGCACGAGTTGTCCATTTAGATAAAAAGACGCTTTGGGGTAGAATAAATATTTGGTTTGAAACCAGATTAGAAAACATGAGGGACGGCTATGGGAAAATTTTAAAATGGGCACTGCATAAAAAACGTTATGTTTTTATAGTAACCATTTTATTATTGATTGGTTCCGGCCTATTAGTAGGTAAAGGTTTCATTGGTTTCAACTTTATAAGTAAAGCAGACATGGGTGAGCTGGTTGTAAAATTAGAGATGGATCCTAATGCATCACTTTATCAAACCAGTATGGCTGCTCAAGATGTAGAAAAAGTTTTATTACGACAATCAGAAGTAGAAAATTTATTTTCAAATGTTGGATTTTCTAGTAGTGGATTAATTGGTGTATCCAGCAATACTAATATTGCAGAAATTAATGTGAAATTAGTATCAGCTAAGGAACGGAAACGTACGACTGAAAAATTTACAGATGATTTAATAGATTCCTTACAAGGTATAGCTGGAGCAAAAATAACCATTGGTCAAATGGATATTATGGGTAATACTGCTCAAAGTGATATTCAGGTCGTTATAAAAGGTCCAGACAGAGATAGAGTGAAGGAAGTTTCGAGCGGTATTAAAAAGATTGTTGAAGAAACACCAGGTACTCAATATGTAGAATTTAGTACTAAAAAGCCAAAGCCACAAATTGAGGTACAATTAGATCGTCAGAAGATGGCAATTTATGCTATTAATCCGAGTCAAGTAGCTGCTGCTATTGCAAGTTCTTTTAGAGGTGATGACAATGCTAAATTTACTTATAAGGGTAATGAATATAACATCATGGTACAAAATGATGCCTCTGACAGAAGTAATATAGATAATATTAAAAATTTAAGTTTCGTAAGTGAACAAGGACTTAGTTTTAATCTGGCTCAGTTTGCTGATATTCATGAAATGATGGGTGAAACTGTTTTACAAAGAACAGATAGATTACCTTCAATAATAATAAATGCGGCAGCTCATGGTCGTGCTGCAGGTACTATAGGAAATGAATTGAAAGTTAAATTAGATGATTATTTTGCTAAATTAGATAACAAATCAGGTGTTTCCTGGGAATTCTTAGGAATGTTAGCAAATACTCAGGATTCCTTCGCAAGTCTTCTCCTAGCCTTAGGAATTGGTATTGTTTTGGTATATTTGGTAATGGTGGCTTTATATGAAAATGCCATTTACCCTTTTGTTGTATTATTTGCCTTACCCTTAGCAATGATCGGTGCCTTCTTAGCATTGGCATTAACCATGAATGAATTGACAATATTTGCCATGATTGGATTGATAATGCTTATGGGGCTGGTAGCGAAAAACGGTATCCTCTTAGTGGATTTTACTAATCAAAGAAAGGCAGAAGGAGCAGGCCTTATTGAGGCCTTAACGGATGCTGGCAGAGAGCGTTTCAGACCAATTCTAATGACCACTATTGCAATGATAGTAGGAATGATGCCTATTGCCTTAGCAACCAGTAGTGGAGCAGAAATTAAAAATGGTATGGCATGGGTAATTATTGGAGGATTAACCAGTTCACTTTTACTTACTTTATTAGTAGTACCTTGTGTATATTATATTGTAGATAAATTATTAGCAAGATTTAAAGGAAGGAAAAGAAGAAAAATGAGAAAACAAATTTTAGAAAAGCAGATGAAATTAAATCCTAGTTCTTAAAAAAATGATTAAAAAAACAATAGTCGTTTTAAGTGGAGCTGGAATTAGTGCAGAGAGTGGCTTACAGACTTTTAGAGACAGTGATGGTCTGTGGGAAGATCATCGTGTGGAAGATGTAGCCACTCCACAAGCATTTAATAAAAATCCTAAAATGGTATTGGATTTTTATAACTATAGAAGAAAGAATGTTGCTAATGTTGAACCTAATGCTGCTCATTTTGGTTTAGCTGCATTAGAGAAAGAATTTAATGTTCAAATCATCACTCAAAATATTGATGATCTTCATGAAAGAGCAGGATCAACTGAAGTATATCATCTTCATGGTGAAATTTTCAAAATGAGAAGTATCAACAATGAGCAATTAATACTACCTAATTATGAGGATATTAAACTAGGGGATTTAGCACCAGACGGTCATCAGTTGAGACCTCATATTGTATGGTTTGGAGAAGCTGTTCCTATGATAGAAACCGTTTTGCCTTTTGTGGAAAAAGCAGATATTTTTATTGTAATAGGTACTTCTCTACAAGTATATCCAGCAGCAGGATTATTAGATTATGTTACGCCAAATATTCCCATTTATGTTGTAGATAAGAAAATACCTAATCTTTCAAAAAACAGAAATATAACATTAATTGAGGCTCCCGCAACAAAGGGAATTGACCTACTTATTGAAAAGCTAAAAGCTTAAACCAGTTTCAACCCATCATATTAATCATTAAAGAGACAAAATTTAATCGATTTCAACTTTTTGAAAGTATACTTATTTGCCGAATATAAAACCAGTTTATAAAGAAGCTACCAATTATCTTTTTGGATGAGCTAAAAGATAAAGTCTTCGAAAGGAATTTCTAATTGTATGGATATTTGTGTTTTCTCCTCAGTGTTTAGATTTGAAATTGAAAGTCCTAATAATCGCACAGGCTTTATAAAAGGCCGTTGGTTCCATAGATTCTTAGCAAGTGAAAATATATGCTCTATTTCATGTATAAATTCCAACTCAGTTTTACTTCGTGTAAAAATAGAGAAATCTGTATATTTCATTTTCAAGGTTAAACTCCTTCCTTTTATTCCAATACGATTCATACGTAAAAATAAGGCTTCAGATAATTGCTCAATTTTTTCAATAACATCTTCATCCTTTTGAATATCATCCCAAAAGGTTTCTTCTACTGCGAGGCTTTTTCTAATTCTATTGGGATTTACCTCAGACAAATGAATACCTCTGACTACATTATAAAAGTAATCACCATTTTTACCAAAAAGTCGGATCATATCAGCCAAACTTCTTTCTTTTAAATCTTTTCCATTGAATATACCAAGGGTATTCATTTTCGTTGTAGTCACCTTCCCTACTCCATAAAACTTATTTATAGGAAGTTGTTCTAAAAAAGATAAAACTTGGCTAGGATGTATGGTTTTCTGACCATTTGGTTTATTAATATCAGAAGCAACTTTAGCTAAAAACTTATTAATAGAAATCCCTGCAGATGCAGTTAAACCAATATTTTCAAAAATATCAGTTCGAATAGCTTTGGCAATCTCATTAGCGGAACTTTCATTTAATTTATTTTCTGTAACATCTAAATAGGCTTCATCTAATGACAAAGGCTCCACTTTTTCGGTATAATCAAAAAATATTTTTCTTATCTGTAATGAAAGTTCTTTATAACGTTGAAATCTTGGTTTTACTATAATAAGATGAGGACATTTTTGTAAAGCAATTTTTGTAGGCATGGCTGAACGAACACCATATTTTCTTGCTTCATAACTTGCTGTCGTTAACACACCTCGATGCATACCACCTACAGCAATAGCCTTACCTTTAAGTTCTGGATAATCCAATTGCTCTACAGATGCATAAAAGGCATCCATATCAATATGAATAATTTTTCGAATTGGAATATCCATTAAATATTTTTATTTCCTCATTAAGGCTTCCGCAATTATTAAATCTTCTTCATTAATTATTCTTAAATTTCTAGTTTCGCCTTCTACTATATAGATTTTAACTCCTGAATGCTCCACTACTGAGGCTTCATCTATAAAAGATTCTTGAAACTTTTGTTCGAACGCAGATAATAATACTTTTCCTTTAAAAGTTTGAGGAGATTGAACAATACGTAATAAACTACTATCCACAACTTCACTAAAATCACTGTGTAGCTTTCTCACAACTTTTTCCACAGGTATAGCTGGAATGGCACTACCATTTAAGAGCGCTCCTTCTAAACATCTTTTAATTAAAGCTTCAGAAATCATAGGTCTTACACCATCATGAACAAAAACAACATCATTATCATTAACTGCTCCCAACCCGTTTTTCACACTCTCAAATCGATTATTACCACCTGTCACTATCGTTAGATCTATACCATCCGGAAAAAGCTGAAGCACCATATTTGCATAACTCAAATGTCCAATTGGTAAAACCAACACTATCTTAATATCTGGAATTGCATTTAAAAAAGCCTTTATAGTATGATACAACACGGGCTGTCCATGTATAGGAAGAAACTGTTTAGGCATGGCATTATTCATTCTTAATCCTTGTCCACCAGCCACGATAACTGCTACACATCTATTATTTATATTCTCAATCATATTGATCATTTTAATCATCAAATATAAGGATTTTAAACAAGGTAATGAACTAGAAATTGGGCAATTTATAAGGAATGTTATAACTTTAACTAAATAGCAATAAGTATAAAATTAAATAGACATTTAAAAGACAAAACAAGACAAATATTATACTAGAAATATGTACCAATTTTAGCAAGCAAAACATGGTCATAAACCGTCTACAATTGGGCATTTGAGGGGTTTTTCATTAAATAATTTAGACTAGTTTTCTGCCTTATCCACATTTAAATTGTTAACATCTTTAATTAATTGTTTATAAAAAATAAAAAAATCAATTTGTGAATATTTTTCATAAAACTGTGGAGAAGATAATTATGTCAGTGGATAAGTGTATATTTACTGTGGATAAATGTCAGTTTTACATACAATAAAAACAGAAAACTAAAAATATTATTACTGTTAGTTTAGGCCTATCTTCGCATTGAGAGGATAAAACCACAACGATCAAACAAAAATGGAATTACAAAATATACGGAAAAATATCGGAGGAGGTAGAAAAACCAAATCCACTGAAATAGGCGTTAATATTTATGGAAAAGTTCCTCCCCAAGCTAGAGAGTTGGAGGAGGCTGTATTAGGTGCAATTCTTTTAGAAAAAGACAAGTTACCTGATATTTTAGAAATCTTACCGAAACCAGAATGCTTTTATGTAAGTGCACATCAATTAATTTACGCAGCTATTCAAAGACTTCAGGACAAAAAAATGGAAATTGATCTCCTTACTGTAACTGAAGAGCTAAAAAAAACGGATGAATTAGAATTAGCAGGAGGTCCATATGCCATTACAAAAATTACACAATCTGTTTTAACCTCTGCGCACGTCATTACCCACGCCAGAGTAGTGATGCAAAAATACATTCAAAGAGAACTGATAAGAATTGGCGGCGAAATTGTTGCGGATTCTTTCGAAGACAGATCGGATGTTTTTGAATTATTAGATAAAGCAGAACAAGATTTATTTGAAATAGGTAACTCTTATCTTAAAAAAGATTCTGAATCTATTAAAGATATTTTAGTTCGTACTTTAGACGAAATAGAAGAAGCAAGAAAAAACAAGGATGATCTTACTGGTGTTACTTCAGGTTTCCCTATTTTGGATAATATTACAGGTGGTTGGCAAAAGACAGACTTAATAATTTTAGCCGCAAGACCGTCCGTGGGTAAAACAGCATTTGCACTTAACTTAGCTGCAAACGCTGCTTTAAATCCACGTAAACCTATGGGTGTAGCTTTTTTCTCATTGGAAATGGGTAATACACAACTGGTAAAACGTTTGTTAAGTATCGTTACGGAAGTAAGACTAGAGGCTATCACAAGAGGAAAATTAGAAGACCATGAAATGGTTCAGCTTTCTGAAAGAATGGATAAATTAGTAAATGCACCTATTTTTTTAGATGACCAAGCAGGACTTAATATTTTCGAAATGCGTGCGAAATGTCGCAGATTAAAAGCCAAACATGATATTCAACTTATTGTAATAGACTACTTACAGTTAATGCATGGAGGACCTGATTCCAAGAATGGAAATAGAGAGCAAGAAATTTCTAAAATTTCAAGAGAATTAAAAGGATTGGCTAAAGAATTAAATGTTCCAATCATTGCACTTTCTCAATTAAGCCGTGCTGTTGAAAGCCGTTCTAATGATAAAGGAAAAATACCTCAATTAAGTGACCTTAGAGAATCTGGTGCTATTGAGCAGGATGCAGATATGGTAATGTTTATCTATCGTCCTGAGTATCATGGTATCCAAAATAATGAAAATGGAGAAAGTGTAAAAGGAGAAACGCATTTAAATATTGCAAAGCATCGTAATGGTCGCTTAGACAGCGTTCATTTAATTGCAAAACTTGATATTCAAAAATTCTTAGAAAAACCTTCAGAAGACAATTGGTCTATGGGCTACGGTAATAATCAAGTATTACAAGGAACAAATCCAATTGATAATTTTGGCGGTGGAAGTAGCATTAATATCCAAGATGGAGCAGATGCACCATTTAAAACATTTGGATCCAAAATGAACTCTTTAAAAAAATTAGACGAGGACAATGATCCACCAGATTTTAAAAACCTTCCTGATTATGATAACGACGAGGGAGATTTGCCATATTAATGGAGTATTTCCTTATAAAAAACATAAAACATAAGCGACTGATTTACTTTAATCAGTCGCTTATTCGTTAAAGACATTGGTAAAGTTTGAAAATCTTATTGCTTCAATTATAAATATTTGGAAAAATTAAAAACCAGATAATAAATATTTATTTTATATGGTGTAAAGGTAAAACAATATATCAAAACAACACATTAAGTTTAATTTAATAAAAGTAATAAATATAAAGAAACACATAAATCCAAAAAAATATTTATTTTTAATACCAAAAATATAGGTGATACATAATGTAAATACAAATAAAATTTCATAAAATAAAATTTGGATATTTAATATTTTATATTAGTTTTGTATTACTATGTAAAAAAGCTTATATACCTTTATTGCATTTATAGTTCTAGGAGAAAGATATTTTACGTGTTGAAAATTTCGAAATGCCATGATTAGTGAATTCATTAACTTAATCCAAAAAGATCTTAACTTGTTTATTAAAAACAAGAAAGGCATAGTTAATGACTTAGTTTTGTTTACTAATTTAAATAATGTTCTTCTAGATTCTTCAACAGTCGACAATAAAATCATCATTAGCCTAGTAAATATTGATGAAGAGAAATTACTTCAAAATCCTGATAACTATGCTGCATCTCGAACAGAAATAAGCTATAAAAACCCTGCAGTTTGGATAAATATAATTTGTTTATTTACCTACTATAGCAAAGATCATGAAACCTACGAAGACATTGATTTATTAGAAAATGTCATACAATATTTTCAAAGCCGACCTCGATTAGACAAAACAACTGTAATAAATCCAGATAATTTTCCAAACAATATTGAAAACCTAAGAGCTGAATTTGTCTCTTTAAATTTTGAACAGACTAATTATTTATGGGAATTATTTGGTGGTAACTATCATCCATCAGTTCTTTATAAGTTTAGAGCATTGCCTATCGACAATTTAGATGAAAGTTCAGGAGGCCCTCCTATTACGGACACAAAAGTAAATTCAAAACAAAAGTAAATCGTATGAACAATGAAAACGCTTACACCTATCATACAGTTTTATTTTATTTCAGACTTCTACTATAAAGGAGAAGGTAATGAAATGCTTATTGATACTACAGCATCAATTTTTAAAATTGTTATTCCCGATGCTTTATCAAAAATTATAAGCGCAACCAAAGGAATTGCTATTCAAAATAACAATTGTTTTCAAGTATTAATGCCCATAATATTTCTTGAGGATTCCATACAATTTAATGCATTTCAATTGCTTCCAGATCAACTACAATTTTATATTCAAAATACTGATGCAACAAAATACGCCTATACAGGAATTCCACAACAAACTAATTTACATTCAATACTCTATTTAAGTCCTCAAGACAATACAGAAAACTATAGTTTCCAAAATAAAAATATTGCTGCTTTCCCTTGCAACAATACAGGAAAGCACATCAATGCTTCAGATAGTGTACAACTCCTTTCTGCCAAAAGTACTTTAGAAGATTATATAAATTTAATAAATGTTCCCAATTTAGATTTCAGTAAAGAAATATTTAATTTTATTATTAATGGAACTTCTTTGAAAACAGTTTTAAATTCAGAAGGATTGGCATTATTAAATCTCAAGCTGATGTCTTTAGTCAATCAAGTAATTACCTTTCAGATTAATAGCCAAAGTGGTAGTAAGCTTTCCAAAACATTCAATAAGTGCTTTTTAACAAAATCCAAACTCGAGTCGAATATCATTGGTATAATTGATATTCCAAAAAGTAAATTGATTTTCACAGATATTTTATCTAAGAATTATGAGAACTTAAATCAGTTTTCATTGCCTTTTCCCAATCTTATTTCAAAACTCAAAGTAATATTTAGTACTCCGATTTTTGATAATGCAGAAAATCAATTAACGATTGATGAATCTAATCCCCCATTAACCATTATTGATCATCCCGAATTGGAAAATTACAAACAGGTTACTTTTAGTATCAATAAATATCCCTATTATTTAAATCGGCAACACATAATAAAATGGATTAGAAAAAAACAAATCATCGGATTGCCTTTTGACCCCATAGCCAACTATAATCGATCAAACAATATTTCTGAAATAAAAATAACAAAAACAATATCTTAACCTTAAACTTTTAAAATCATGGCATTTAACTATAAAACACCAGGCGTATATCTAGAGGAAATTGTAAAACTTCCACCTTCCGTTGCCTCGGTTGAAACCGCCATTCCATGCTTTTTTGGTAAAACAGAAAAAGCAACCGAAGTACTAGCTAGTGATTTGATAGGCGTATCAAAAAAAATAAATTCACTTGCTGATTACGAAGCTCTTTACGGACTACCCGATATAGCAAAAGCAACTGTAAATATTGAATTGAATATGCCTTCAGTGGCTTCTCTAACCGACACCTATTACAATAACATGTATTATGCCATCAAACATTATTTCGATAATGGTGGAGGTCCTTGCTATGTTCATTCTCTAGGAAAATATTCAAATACGCTGACTCCAAATGATTATAAAAATGAAATATTAAAATTGGATTTAGTTGATGAAGTTACACTTGTTGTTTTGCCAGACTTGTCGGGCTTAAAAAACATTGATAATGTATATGATGTTTATAATAATGCAATGATGAAATCCGCAGCATTAAAGGATAAATTTGTCATCATCGATGTAATTCAGGAATTAACTGGTTTAAAAATTGATGCTTCTAAATCTAAATCATCTTTTAGGGATAAAATTTCAAACAATATCGATGATATTAAATACGGTGCAGCATATTTTCCCTTTGTTCAAACTACCTATCAATACGATTTTAATTCTGCCACTGTAAAAATGAATTTTTCTACAGATGTAATGAGCATTAGCCCATCTTGCAAATTATTAAATGGATTGGATTATGGTATTTCCAAATCATTATTTGCCATTAATAATGTGCTTACTTTATTTAACGACGACTATTTTAAGAATATTCAAACAGATTCCTTTCAGAAAAAAACAAGTGAAATATCTGGAAAAATAAATTCAATTTTATCCTATTTTATTGATTCTGAACAACAAACATTAATTGATAATGCAAAGTTATTAACCGATCAAATTACGGTACAAGGAAATGCTGCTAAAAATACGCTTCCAGATCCTTTAGTGAAATTTGATTACTCAGATACTGCTGCAAAAGAAAAAGCAAACCTTTTAAAACAATTACAAGACAAAACACTATCACTTTATAATTCATACGGCGTACTTGTACCTACAGTAGATATTGATAATTTCACAAAATTTAATACTACCTTTCTAAGCTTAATAACACCATTTTTCAACTCCGCATTTGAAGCTAAACTTAAAGAAGCATTTTTAAACATTCCATTATTATTACCACCATCTCCTTCCATTGCTGGTGTTTATGCAAGTGTAGATAGAAACAGAGGCGTTTGGAAAGCTCCTGCAAATGTTTCCTTAAATTCTGTTGTAAAACCAGCAGTTTTATTAAGCGATATAGATCAGGGAGATTTTAATATAGATTCTGAAAATGGAAAATCTATTAATTGCATTCGTCAATTCGTAGGAAGAGGAAACTTGGTATGGGGAGCAAGAACGCTTGCTGGGAATAATAATGAATGGAAATATGTGAATGTTCGTCGCTTCTTTAATATGGCAGAAGAAAGTTGTGAAAATGCGGCAAGACAATTTGTTTTTGAACCAAATGATGCTAATACTTGGGTTAGAGTAAAAGGTATGATAGGAAACTATCTCACCAATTTATGGCGAGTAGGTGCTTTACAAGGTGCAAAGCCAGAACAAGCATTTTATGTAGCTGTTGGTCTTAATGAAACAATGACTCAAGACGATATACTTAATGGTCTAATGATAGTAGAAATAGGATTAGCTGTTGTTCGTCCTGCGGAATTTATAATACTTCGATTTTCTCATAAACTAGCTTTATCTTAAACTTTAAAAAAAATTATTATGGCAAACTATCCACTACCCCAGTTCCATTTCAGAGTAGAATGGGGCGGCTCAAAAATTGGGTTCACAGAAGTAACTGGTTTAAATATAGAAAATGAAATTATTGAATATAGGGATGGTTCAAGTCCTGAATATAGTAATATAAAAATGCCAGGACTACAAAAATTTGGCAACATCACTCTAAAAAGAGGAATGTTCAAAGGGGATAATGAATTTTTCCAATGGCTCAATACAGTTTCATTGAATACTATAGAACGAAGAGATATCACCATAGCTTTATTAAATGAAAATCATGAACCTGTTTATATATGGCGGGCTAAAAATGCTTTCCCAGTAAAAGTTTACGCTCCAAATTTAAAAAGTGATGCCAATGAAGTAGCTATAGAATCTATCGAAATTGCACATGAAGGTTTAGTAATTCAAGATGTTTAGAATTTAGATAAAAGATGAGATATCCACCAGTAGGTTTTTCTTTTTGGGTAAGTTTTGAGATTAGTGACAACCCTATTGATATAGCATTCCAAGATGTTTCTGGCATTGGTATGGAACTACAGACAGAGGATATCATTGAAGGGGGCGAAAATAGATTTACTCAAAAATTACCAACAAGAGCGAATTATCCACCATTAGTATTAAAACGTGGACTAGCTGTAGATTCAAAATTGACAGATTGGCTAAGAGATGCGATAGAAAACCTAAGTATTAGACCTACATCTATTATAGTAGCCTTATTAAATGACAAAAAAGAACCTTTGATGGCTTATCGATTTTTAAATGCTTATCCTTTAAAGTGGAATATCAGCAGCCTTAACGCAGAAAAAAGCGAAATAGTAATTGAAACATTAGAATTATACTATCAATATTTTAAAATAATTAAATAATGCCAATAATCATAAATGAAATAGTAATAAAAACAAATGTAGAACAACAAAGAAATAATGTTGGAAACACTACTGATAGTACATCAGCCACAGTTCCAATTGATGAAATTGTGCAGCAAGCGGTAGAAAAAGTAATGGAATTATTAGAAGAGAAGAAACAGAGATAAATTAAAGATTATGCCACTATTAAAAATGACAATTCTTGCTTTCAAAAGTTTTGAAAACCCTATGGATTTTATGAATCCAAGCATGTTTATTGCTTCCTTTAATCCTGAAAGTTATACAATAAACCATAATTTCACAAAAGACCAAAAGCAGACAACAGGTTCGAGCCAGCAAACAGCACCTACAACCTCTGTTAATCTTAAAAAAATGAGTTTTGAATTTTTAATAGATGGTACAGGTGCAAATGGAGAAGAGAAAATAGTCCTTTTAGAAGTAAAGAAATTTGAGAAATTGGTTAAATCAGATTCCATAATAGATTCTAGTTCAAATAGTTATTTAAGCTTAAACAAACTTCTTTTATTATGGGGAACATTTATGTTTGCCTGCGAAATTGAAAGCTATGCGGTTAAATATACCCTATTTAGTCAATTAGGAATACCATTAAGAGCAACTATTTCAGCCACATTCAATGAAAGCGTTGCGGGATCTAAACTTGACATTTTTGACCGTTTAATTGATGGAGATTTCGACCAAGTGACTCATCTCCATGGATTTTTAAGTAATGCCTATTCTATTACACAAAATGTCAAAAAATCAGTAGAAATGGCAAGAGCCGAAGATTTGAATAGTTTAAGAGGTTAATTAATATAATACAATGGGACTAACAGATAACATATTAGCAATTGACTACTCAAAATATGCATGCAATGTATATTTGAATGGAATTGCTTTGCCCGAATATTATGAAATTATTTCTATTCAAATTAAACAAGGTTTTCAACATATTACTTCGGCTGAAATTTATATTAAGCAAGATGTTGGATTTTATAATCCAACAATACCTGAACCTTTTGTAAAACCTCCACTTGCTGGAACGCAAATATCCATTAAAGCTCATTATTCTGGTGATGAAATTGTATTGTTTGAAGGTTATATCGTAAAACATAAATATAAAAATTCAACAAAAGGTACACGTTTAAAATTAACGGCAAAAAACAAAGTAGTTATCATGTCTATGAATGACAAAACGGAAGTTTTTTCTAAACAAATTGATAGAGATATTATTGAAACCATTTGCCAAAACAATGGAATGAGATTAGAATTAGATAAAAACATATCCAGTCAATTAAATATCATGCATACTCAAAGTGTGAAACATCAATTAAGTGATTGGGATTATATTAATCAAACAGCAGAAGCCAATAGTTGTTTTATTTATTCTGAAAATGAAACAGTACATATTGTTTATCCAAAAATAGTTAATAATCCTTTGGATATATTTACTGTTAATTATGGAGAAAATGTTTTTGAAATAGAATTGGAGCAAGATGACCGAAGCAACCAAATTGAAAATGAATTAATCAGTTTTGATGTATCCACTTTGGAAGCAGTGACGACAACTTCAGATGATTTTGATGCAATGGTCTTATCATCTACTATAACTGGAAAAGCAACTACCATAAATTACAGAACTTTTAATGAAATGGAAGCTAAGAATTTATTGGATGCTAAGAATCAATTAAAAGAGATATCAAAATTCAATGGATTAGTTCATATTCACGCTAATTTAAAACCTAAACCAGGAGATACGATTCAAATTCATGGCTTTAACGAATTAACAGACCAAAAATATATCATCACTTCAGTATTGCAAGATTATAGTGAAGGTGGATTGAGCACTTATCTTCAATTTGGATTAAATCACAAAAGTTTCGCTAATACATTTCATAAAACCGCAGATAAAAATAGACCACTGATCATTTCTGGTATTGTACAACAAATAGAAAATGACCCGGATAATTTATTTAGAATTTTGGTTCAAATCCCAGAGTGGAAAGATGCACAAGAAGGTGTTTGGGCGAGACATAGCACTTCATATGCAGGAAATGATTATGGCCTAATAATGTTGCCAGAAATTGGCGACGAAGTGCTACTTTCCTTTATAGGAAACGATTATGATGCACCATTAATCATTGGATCCGTATTTAGTCCGGTTAACCCACCCATTACCAATTATGAAGATAATAATTACATTAAAGCATTGATTACCAAAAATGGTATGAAATGGAGCTGGGATGATGATAAAGGAATACATGAAATCTCAACACCAAGTGGAAATAAAATTCTTCTTTCAGAAGATAATAATTCAGTAGAAATCGAAGACCAAAGCGGAAATAAAATAGAAATGACAAACAGTGGAATAGCAATAGAAAGCGTAGGCGATTTGAAATTGACAGCTGCAACTGAAATAAAAATTGAAGCTACAAGTATAGAAATCAGCGCAAGTGCTATAAATACAATCAAAGGAGGAATAGTAAAAATTAATTAATATGAGTTTTGCAGCAAGAATAGGAGATAGCACAGCAGATGGTGCAATAACAGGTGTTGGAGAGCCGACAGTTTTAATTGGCGGAATGCCAGCTGCAGTCGTTGGTGATATTGGGACTCCAATTTCAGGTAATATCCCTGGACCATACATAATGGGAAGTTTCACAGTATTCATTGGAGGTAAACCAGCATTAAGGGTCGGTGATATGTGTTCTAATGGAACATCTGTTATCATCCTAGGGGCAACAAATGTTTTAATAGGATAAATTATGAGCAGTAAAAAAGAAATTTTAGGAAAAGGATGGGCATTTCCTCCTCAATTCAATTCTGAAACTAATGAAACGAAGATGGTTGACGGTATTGAAGACATCAACGAAAGTCTCTATATTTTGTTCACCACCGAAATTGGAGAACGTGTGATGCAACCCAATTATGGAAGCGCATTAAAAACAATGCTTTTCGAAAGTATAAACGAACATTTTAAAAGTTATATGCGACTTGTTCTTTCAAGAAGTATAGGGCTATATGAAGCAAGAATAAAACCAATAAAACTTGATTTTTCAGAGGATGAAGTATTAGAAGGACGATATTTGATGAATTTAGAATATATAGTTTTAGAAACACAACAGAAGAATAATTTCGTTTACCCATTTTATTTAAAAATGTAAATTGTGGCTAAGTTAATCTCACAAATACAAAATTATCCTTTATCTAATGGAGCTGTAGCAATGAATAATCCTTTGCTACTTGAAAATTCTTATGTTATTCAAACCAATGAATTAAAGGATTACTTTAATTTCCTTCTTGAAATTTCAAAGAATATCAACTTTTTTGATAATTTAGGTATTAATTCTAAATCTTGGTTTGATTTATTAAAACAAGGAAGTATTTTCCGATTTGCTCAATTTCTAACCATAAGTACAGACGAATTAAGTCATTTCTTTTCAGAGCTAGAGCAAACTAATCATTTCAATAGTGATTCTTTTCTTTCTCAAAAAGAATACGAAACACTTTGTTATCAAAGACTTCAAATAATTCAATATTTATTTTCATTTTATAAGTCTGTATCAGAAAGCATAACAGACAGCAATGAAACATCAATATTATCAATTTTAAAAAGTAAGACGAGCACGCATCTCTTCGTTCAATTTGACCAATTAAGTAAAGAATATTTCACATTATTCAAAAGTGTAACCAATAAAGTTGGTGTTGAAGATTTTAATGAGATTCAATTTGAGTCCATAAATCTTGAAAACATTTCTATATTAAAACCTTTTTTCAACCCTACAAATATTAATACAGTTCCATTATTAAATATTTATTCCACAAAATATGAAAAAATAAAAGTAGCCAATAAATACTCCTTTTCTATTTTTAAAGGCTTAATGCAAATTCATCAAACCTTTAGTAATTGGGCAATCACTCGGCTAAATGATCTTGTAACTTCAAAAAATGACCATACACCACATAATGCTTTGTTGATAACATTCTGTAAATTAAAAATGTTATTTGATCAACGCTATAATCAACTCATTACACAAGACACAAGTTTTGTATTCGAGGATATATTACAATTAAAAAGAGAAAAAGCTGCTCCTGACACAGCATTGATATCTATAAATCTAGCAAAGAATATCACTGAATATTTTATTGAAAAAGATTCTTTATTTAAAGCAGGAAAAAATACTGAGAACAAAATAGTATTTTATAAATCAAATCAAAACCTGATATTAAACAATGCTAAAATTGAAAAAATAAAATCTACAGTTCGTGTATTTAAGGATAATCAAATAAGTAATATTTTTAAAGTAGACGATGCCGCAAATGCAGCTTGGCAAGTAAATAATGCTTGGCTTACATTTAATGATTTGGCAGAAGCATGGACAGGTATAGGATTTGAGAGTAAATTGATTTCTGAAATAAGTAAAAAAGACACTGAAATATACTTTGAATTTACATTTAGAAATGCAATCCCAATTACGAATGAAATTAAAGATAAATTTGAAATAAAAATTTTATTAGAAAATGATATTGAAGAAGTTTTAAATATAAAAGATATAATAATAGATGGATACATTTTAAGATTTTGGGCTGTTGTTGCGAAAGACTTAACTAAAACTGTAAAAATGGGTATTAACGCGCGCATTTGTTTAATATCCCCAGGTAAAGAAAATAAAAATGACGATTTCGTTAGTTTGTATAAGTATTTATTAAGCGAGCAAGTTAGAAAAGTGGAAGTAAAGTTAAAAAAGCAGCAATTTGCACCAGGTAGTGTGAAAACGACGACAGCGACAGGTAGCGGTTCCGAAAGCTTCATTGCATTCGGCCCACAATCCTTAGCAGGTTCGTCGTTTAGCATTACCCATCCTTTTTTAAAATTTGCAAACCAAGTAGATTTATCAATTGAATGGGCTTCAAATATAAAAAACAGCTTCCAAGTTATTATAAATGAAGATAGGGAAGCAACCGTAGTAGAAGGTGAAACCAATACTCCATTTCTTGGAATTACAAATAGTAATATTGACCTTATTTCCTTTAAGCTTATAAACGATTTAAAAACTGAAGGACGACTAAGTTTACCAATTGTACTTCAGGTAAAATCAATAATCATTACGGCTGACTTATCTGAAACAATTTATGAAAAAGACCAAAATATTCAAATCAAAATTATTAATTACCAATCCAATAAATTTTTAATTCTAAAATCAATAAGCGTTCCTTTTATTCAAAAAATTAAACAAAAAATTAAATTAAGAGAACGATTTATTGAATATCAAAATAATTCAAAAAGAGAACAATAAAAAAACTTAATAGAACATTTGTATCCTTTAGGTTCATTAGAAATTCATCCTACAACTAAAATTACATTTTTGCCGGATTATAGTAAAAATGAATTCCACAATTATGTGGGTGATTTGTGCTTAGGATTAAGCAATATTGGACCCGGTCAATCCATCAGTTTATTGTTTAACATTGCTGAGGAAACTGCAGAGCAATCAAAATTAGAAGCAAAAATTTCATGGTATTACCTTAAAGATAATCAGTACATAAAAATTAAAGAATCACAAATAATCGATTCTACAGCAAATTTCTTGCAGTCAGGTTTAGTTCAATTGAGTCTGCCCGAAGATGCAACAGATAACAATACCATCTTACTAGGCGACAAAATATATTGGTTAATAGCACGTTGCGATGAAAATTATGAAATAGTAGCAAACATTAAAGAAATAAAAACAAATGGATTAGCAGTAAGTAGACTTTTAGATGCCAACAATCAAGAAACAAAAGGAAGTATCGCTCTAGGAACCATTGAAAACATATTTCCTAAAACCGCAAATATAAAAGAAGTAAACCAAGCAATTCCATCAAGAGATGGAAGAGAAAAAGAAGCAGACAATCATTTTTATTGGAGAAGTAGTCAAAGATTAAGACATAAACAAAGAGCCATAAACCAATGGGATTTCGAACAAATAATTTTAGCGAAATTTAATGAAGTTTATAAAGTAAAATGCCTTAATCATGCTTTTTACTTAGATACTGATATGAAAATCTATGCCCGATCAACACATACACTTTTAGTATTATTACCGCATTATAGATTAAATATAGATAGCATCAATTTTCAACCTGCATTACCTATGTCAAAATTAGTTGAAATAAAAAAACTTCTAGAAACCAAAACTGGACCTTTTAATCAATTACAGGTTTTAAATACGAACTGGGATGTTATAAAAATTGAAGTTTCAATAATGCTGAATCAAGGATATATAGATTTACCTTTTTATAAAAATAAATTGGAAGAAGATTTAAAAAAACTAATAGCACCTTGGGCTTTTGAACAAGAGTCAAAAATAACAGCATTACCGAAACTATATATGGCTAGTATTGTTGATTACATTGATGAATTAGAATATATCCATCATATCAAAGGACTTAAGATTTACAAAAATGACTTTGAACAATTTGACGAAATAATCCCAACAAGTGAGATTCATTTGCTGACTTCTGGCTATGAGCATACCGTAAATATTATTGAATATGAGCAATAATAATGAAAATATTGACCTAAAAACCCTTCCACAAAATCTTGAAAACTTTTCATTTTTAAGGGAAAAGGCTTTGGAATATATCCAAGGCCTTGCTTCAGAAACATGGACAGATCATAATGTTCATGATCCTGGAATTACAATTATGGAGGCTTTATGCTATGCCCTAGCAGATGCTGGTTTTAGGTTAAATTTTCCAATACAAGATATATTAGCGGATAAGCAGGCTAAACTACCAGAAAAAGCCTTTTATCATGCACAAGAGATATTACCTGCTCACCCTACCACAATCAATGATTTCAGAAAATTACTAATCGACTTACCTTTAATTAAAAATGCATGGATAACGCCATTAGTTTCTAAAAACAATGATATTGCTACAGATTATGAAAAAATGTTTGTTTATGTGCCAAAAAGTAAATTGCTTACACTAAAGGAACTTGAACAACTACCATTATCCCCAAAAGAAAAAGTCAATATTATAAAAAATGATAGCATTTTCATTTCAGGCTTATATGGGATTAGTATTGAATTCGAAACAGAAGAATTACTTGGTAATATTGATAATGGATCTGCTTTTGAAATTATTTTAGAAGCAGATATATTTGGAGAAATATATTACGAAATTAGTAATTGGAATCTATTATTAAACAATAGAAGTGTATTGCAAACAATTGCTCAGACCTATTCTTCTAATCCTTCGAAAGTAACTCTAGAATTTGAGGTAGATAAAAAAAATAAATACAATAATGCAGATGGTAAATTATTTGAAAGGAAATTAAAAGAATGGTATTTCAACATTAAAGTATTTTGTAATAACAAAGAGGTTTTTCAATTTAAACAAGTCGCATTTATACCCTACTTAGAAGATAAACAAGGTATTTCAGGAAACGATTTATTAAACTGTTTAACTAAAAACAAATTTGCTTTCTTCAAAAGATGTTTTGAAAAAATCCTTGCACTTTCTAAAGCATATAATGATATTCAATCTGTATTAAACCGCAATAGAAATTTAGCAGAAGACTACTTGCCACAATTGTCTGCAATTCCAACCGTTAACTTTCAAATTTGTGCCGATATAGAAGTTACTAATCAGGCTAATATTGAACAAGTTCAAGCAGCTATTTTTTATGCTATAGAACAATATATTTCTCCTGAAATCAGCTTCTATACTTATCAGCAAATGCAAGAAAAAGGAAAAACAATAGAAGAAATATTAGAGGGGCCTAAACTTCTACATGGATTTATCTGTGAAGAAGAAATGGGTGAAAATTCTTTCCAAAATTTCACTATTAATCTATCTGATATTATCAATGCTATTTTTGAAATTAATGGATTTGTAAATATTAAAAACATTCAAATAACGCTATTCGATCACGAAGGGAAGAAAATTTCTAATACCAACAAATGGGAAATCCCTATTCCATCAGGTCATAAGCCTATCCTTAATAAACGAAAAAGTAAACTTGTATTTTATAAAAATGATTTGCCAATGCAAGCTCATTTCAGAGAAAGTATTAGCTTGCTCTCTCTATTAAATGTGAATAAATTTAAAGGATTAGATGCCAGTATTCCCCAAACTGAAATTTCACCTACTTTTAGAAACTTATCACAATATTTTCCATTAGCAAATGATTTTCCTGCTACTTATAAAATAGGTAGGAATTTACCAGACTACTTTTTAGAAGATCCTCAATATTTTGCCTCTAAGCAGTTAGAAGCCTATCTTTTACTTTTTGAACAAATAATGGCTAATTTCTTGAAAGATTTAGATCAGTTTAAAGATATGCTTTCTTGGAAGAAAATGGAGCATTTTCATTCTACAAGTACTGAAAATGAATGGAGAAGAACATATTTGCTTAATCAATCAGATGTAAATCCAATTTGGCAAACTATAGCTGAATCTGAAAATGAATTTCTAAAAAAGAGAAATCAATCCTTAGATTATTTATTATCAAGATTTGCGGAAAACTTACAAGAAATTGATAATTATTTTTATTTAACCATAGATAATCTAAATAGTAATGAACAAGGATATTACCGATATCTAATTCAATTAAAAGAACAATTTTTAGACAATTATATTAATATTAGTGCTAACAGAGGAGCTGCTATTGATATTTATAATCCAAAGACTTATGCCACAGCACCACTTTCAGGTTATGAAAATAGAATAAGTCATCTTTTAGGCTGTCAATTATTAAAAGGAGATTCAAGAAAAACATATTCAGATATTAAAGAGAACAATATCGAAGAAAGAGGATACTTTCATATCTTAGAACATATTTTACTACGCGTCCCAAAATTAAATGATGATATCTTAAAAATATTGGAGCATGACAATATTCCTATTGAATTATTAAGTATTTGTGTCGAAGATGATTGTACTGCATGTGGTGGATATGATCCATATTCGTTTACTGCATCATTGATATTGCCATCCTGGATAAAAGTATATTCAGACATGTATTATCGTGATTATATTGAACAATTAATCAGGAGAGAAACACCCACAACAGTATTATTAAGAATTTGCTGGTTAGATCAAGAAAGCATGAAAGCTTATGAAAAAGCAATCCAAAAATGGTGGAATGCTAAGCAATCATTATTCCACTGTGATTCCATTACACAAACAGACAAAGTAATACAATATATAAAAGCCCAAAATGAATTTATTCTAATCCTTAAAAGTCAACGCAGTGATTATTTCCCTGCCACGCTACATGATTGTAAAGATGAAGACGTCGAAAACAATACAAGAGTATTTTTAAATAAAACAATTTTAAGTAATCCAAAAAACAAGTAATCATGATGAATTTCCTGCCTGAATTCGAATCAAGACAAGTTCTAACTAGTGATGAATTAAACTGGCTTACTTGTTATTTAGATAGTCAGAATAGGCAATCAAGAAAACTCCTTCTTGGTTGTGGCCTTATTGGCGGCTTACAAATATTATTAAATACAACTAATAATTCATTACAAATCACAAACGGTTGTGGCCTAACCAGTGCTGGTCATATTGTGTCTTTACAAAATGAGCATAAAATTACATCTTATACAAAAATCAAAGAATACAAACAAAAGGATAAAGAACTGTTGGCATTTCCATACTTAAGTGATTTAACGAATGACCAACAAGATTATTCGAATTCAGTAAATAATTCTTCAATATATTTTCCGGAATTCAATGATGAAGTTTACGAATTATTTGAAGAAACATATAACGATGCTGAACATTTAAAAGCGATTGAAATAAATGGAAAAGTGGCTATTGCTTTTGCCGAAATTATTCAAACTGAATTAAAGGATTGTGAGGAAGACAACTGTCAAGATAGAGGAAAGAAATATACATTTAATACTAAAATTCTATTGATTAGTGAAGCAGATGCGCTCAATCTATTAAAAAACCAATTTCAAATAGCAGCTAATAATGCAGATGCGATAAATAAAAAAGCATTTCCTTGGCTCAATATTCCAAATATCAATATTCTAAAACCTATATTCAGCAATTTAGTCATCACCCAAGGAATAAATGAAGCAATAATTATTAATGAATACAAAAGATGTATCAATAATTTAGCAAAAATAATAAAAGATAATAGTGTAAATATAGATGAAGGCTTAAGTAATTTAAATAATTTCATTTCTATAAAAACTAATTCTATAAGTTTTGCTGGACCTTTACAATCACAAATTATCAAACTAATCGATAAGGCTACTAAGCCTTATTTAGCACAAATTGTATATGATTATTTATGGACTATTGTCAAGTCTTATCAAGAAATTCAGCAAACTGCACAAGGATTAAGAGCAAATTGTTTGATTGAACCATCAGCATTTCCAAATCATGTTTTTTTAGGAAAAGTGAACACTACAATTGAAGACTGGGAATCTACTATTGCGCATTCCGATCAAATTTATCGCCATCCATTTTATAGTCAATATACCCAAACGGAACAGGCACTAATTTGTCAAAAAATTTCATTTCAAATAAAAAGATTAAAAGAATTATTAACCAATTTTGATGATTCAATATTGAATACAATAAAGCCAACAAAAGTAACACCAGGCGCTTCATTATTTCAGCCACTATCATTACAAGCAATACCATACTATTTGAATCAAAATGTAATTAGTTATTGGAATCAAAATGCGGTTCATCCATTTTTAAAACAATACAATACTAATTATTATTCTAATGTACCCAATACTTATAATCAGCAGCCTTTAGTTTATCAAGGTAACAATGACTTTTTTAGAATTGAAGGGGTTCAGGGACAAGTTGCGCTCACTGCACTAAACGATGTATTCAAAATAAGAAAAGCGAATGGATTGCCATATGAAGTTATTATGTTGCGCTTAAATGAAGATGCTCCACTAAATTATTCTTTCAATTTTTCAGTGAATGAGGACATAGAAAGTCTATACCAAGTTGTAAGAGCTGAATTATTAAAGCAAATAAATATAAATATTACTTACATAAGTGGACTCCTTTTTAAGACTGGAAAATATGAGGAGATGAAAAAGAGTTTAAGTGATATGCTGTCCAAATACTATGAAAAAGACTATTTAAAATTTGTTGTTGGACAAAAACAATATTACAATTTTAAGCAGAAAGAATCAAATATTACTGCAAGAATGACATCCAATCTTAAAGCTAATAATAATGAAGTTATTGCGTTTAAAAAACCCAATAACCCATTAAATGCATTATATCAAACAATGCCAATTCAACTCTATATTCCGAATTACTTTCCTACATTCTTTTTAATTGAAAGTTTTGGTAGTTTAATAGAAAGTATAAAAAAAGAAGAACAATTTAAGGATGTCAGTGCACTCAGTTTTTATCCTAACTTATTATCACTTTCGAAAACAGCTCCTAGCAAAGGGAAAGAGTTATTTTACAAAACACTTAGATTATATTCAGCACTACAATTGCAAGCATTAGCACTTCCTGAAAATTTCTTAGAATTTGAAATTGAGACCTATTCTAGAAACTTAAATGAAGAATTATTAACCGCTTGTAACAGTATTATTCCGTTTTTGAAAAATGCTTATTCGGATTTTATAAAAAATGATGCCATATTAAATGAAGTAGTGAAAGGTGAAATGTTGGACTATGCAGACAGAATAAAATTTGATGACGATTGGGTAAAAATGAACCAAATTGATTCCGAAAACAAAAAAAGAAACGGCGGTTTAGGAATAGAAAATTTATTAGAAAGATTTATACAATTTCATCCTGGGATTTCACATGGCTGTGGTGTGCCAAATGGCGGAACCTTTATTATGGTGTATGATAAAAGTAATAAAGTAACTGCAGATTTTTATTTGCCTTATATTTTATCTTCTAGTTTAAGACCTATCCAATACACTTTATTAGAAAACAAAACAATTACCCTCAGTGGACTTATAACTGAAAAAGATGGAACACCTATTGAAGCTGCAAAAGTAACAATTGGCGATAATACAGTACTTACGAATCAAAAAGGAGAATTTATAAGTTTAATTTCATCAAACGAAATCCTTCTTATCACAATAAGTGCAATAGGATTTACTGAAATACAAAAAGAAATTGAAATAACAGATGTATCAGTTACACAAAATTTTACCCTTGAGAGCAGTACAATTAGTAAAACAACAACTGTTCAATTCATTGATGAAAAAGAACAAAATATCGATTTAGATATAAAATTAATTGATAAAAACAAACAACAATTTATTGCGAAAAATGGAACATTTAGTGTTGATGGTGAGCCTAAACAAATATTTCAATATCAAATAAATGATGAACGATTTAATTCTAAATCATTTAATGTAGAGATTAAAGAAGAAGATATAACACAAAAAGAAACTTTAATTGCTATTAAAAAAGATGTTTTAAAAGACACTTGGTTGACATCAGACTTGAATATAGGTGAAAAAGAATTAGAGCAACTTTCTGTAAGTTTTAACGGAACTAAAGTAAGTATAAAAAATGGCATCAATACAGACAAGTATTCTATAAATTATAATAAAGAAACCTTAAATATAGAAGCAAATTCAGAAGGATTCAAAAAATTCACGAGTGAAAAAATTGAACTTACTGTAATTGATGCGGTGATTGTTTGTCTAAAAGACAAAAAGGAGTCTAGAATTGCAAATGTCACTAAGGGCATGAGCATGAGTCAAAAAGATAATAATCAGTTTTTTACCTTTACTAAACAGTTATCTCCAAACGACCTAACTGCTTTGGTTGATTTCCATTCTGGCTTTAAATCCATACCAAAAGCAACACTTTTAAATACTAATTTTTATTGCTTCTTTGTGAATCCATCAGAAATTAAAATAATAAAAGATTTAATAGGTCGATGAAAACCCATATAGTCCATAAAATATGCCTGCAAATCCCGGCTTCCAATTTCGAAAAAGCAAGGGAGCAACAAAGCAAAGCAGTAAACTGGACAAAGCATGTTTTTCCAAATTTATTAAACAAGATATTAGATAAAGTCAGTAAGGAGAAATCTTTCCTATTTATTGATAAATTAGAAATAGAAATCCCCGAAATGCCATGGAAAATATCAGAGCAACAATGGGCTGAGACTATTGAACGTCAAATATTAAAAGAGAAAATAACAACACTACCCTTTCTGATTATTTTTGAAGAATGGCTATTTTATCTCATAAATGGATGTTTTAAAAATAATGGAATTATAAAAAATAAAAATGATTTTGAAAGCTATTTTTTAGAAAACCTTAGTGAATTTACTAATCATGCTTCGATTCTAATAAATGAAGTTTTCAATACTTTAATTAGCATCAAAAGGTTATTTTTAAATTTCAATGGTCATTTCATAGAAAACATACTTATACTTACTTTTTCTATTTCTCAAACTGAGGCAAAACAAATTTATACATTTACTAAAAAAGAAATTTCAGATAATACCTTAGCAATGCAAGCTCGAATTGAATTAGCATTTTCAATTTTACAAAAAAAGGAAACTTCCAATAAAAAGCTATTATTTGAAATTATAGATAAGAATCTGAAAAAAAAGGATTTAGAAAAATTAAATATTGATTCTAAAATTCAAGAAAATCTACAGCAGAAATTAGAAGAAAAAGAACATCCTTTGATAGATGATTACTTTTGTAAACATTCAGGATTGGTATTATTGCTCCCTTTTCTGAATTCATTATTTGAAAATTTGGGTTTATTAGAAACCAATCAATTTAAAAATGATGAATGCCAAGTTAAAGGAATTCAATTATTACATTTTCTAGCAACGGGATTGGAACAAGCGGAAGAGGAAGATTTAATATTACCAAAAATACTCTGTGGTGTAGCTATACAAGAATTTATTCTGATTCCAAAAATGCTTGAACAACAAAAAAAAGAAGAATGCAATATCCTATTGCAATCAGTAATTGAATATTGGCAGGTATTGAAAAACACATCAGTTGATGGACTCAGAAACTCGTTTTTACAAAGAACTGGAAGACTGAAGGAAGACAATCAGCAATATATTTTAGAAGTGGAAGACTCAGGAATAGATATATTATTAGATAAAGTACCTTGGGGCTTTAGGAATTTTAAATTGCCATGGATGAAAAAGCCAATTCAAACACAATGGTATTAATAATAATGCTTTAATTTGAACAATTATTACCTCAAAATCATTGAATTCTAAATGCATCTTCCATATACAATCCTTCACATTTTACTGTATGATAATAAGTTTAAAAGAAAAAACGGATTAATAAAAATGCAATAACGACAATTAAAAGTACCATAAAAACAGCTACCATTCCTGGAAAAACAAAGTTTTGCTTTCGTTTATTTTTGACTTTATTTGTTTTCTCGCGGATTGATTGCTTTAATTGTCCATGGAGTTCAACAATACTTTTTTTGTCAATTGAGGATTTTAGACCCTCAACTGCATCATCCCAAAAAGGATCATCCATTTGTTCATATTCAAGTTCAAACGATTCTTCAGGAGACAAATTGCCTTCAATATATTGCCATAACTTATCTTCTAAATTAGGCTGATCCTTTAATATATTTTTATTTTTTGGCATATTCTTCCTTTTCTAATTGCTCTATAATCAAACGTAAGTTTCGCTTTCCGTTTTGGATATGACTCTTCACATTTTTCATATCATAAGAACATATTTCCGAAATCTCTTGATAACTCTTCTTCTGAAAAAAGAATAATTCAATACATAATTTTTGTTCTTCTTTTAAAAGCATTAGAGCTTTTGTGAGTTGTTCGTCCTGTTTTTCTTTTTCGATAAAAAAAGACGTTTCAATTGGAGGTTCCGCTGTAACAAATTTCAATAGCTCTTCTTCATGCAATATTTTTCTTGATCTCAATATTGAAATACAATGATTTTGTGCTATTCTATATAGCCAACCTCCAAAGTTTGTGATCGGATACTTTCCAATTTCTAACAAAGCTTTTTCGTACACTTGTTGAACCATATCTTTGGCATCTTCTTCATTTTTCAAATATTTCATCCCTACCCCTATTAATCTTAAAGTATATCGGCATAATAACTCACCAATATACCGCTCATCTTTTTCTTTATAGAATAATTCTAATAAGCTTTCTTCTGAAATATGTGATAAATTCCTAGTCAAATCTTTATTTTGAAATATGCTTCAATTTGCTTTTTTATAAGACACATTTTAAACATATTTCCATAATAATTTAATTTTATTTACTGTTAATGATTTTCAATAATTCTTGTTCCAAATCTTTACCTTTATTTTGGGTATACCATTGGTGCATTTCTAATTCAAAAGCCTCAAAATCTCTATCTCTTGGATCAGCTTTCCAGTCATTCATCAATTCTTGAGCAGCAACAGGTCTTGGTCCCCAACGGAATACTTGATGTTTATCCTTATCAAAAGCTACTAAAACTGGAATACTTTTAGTACCATTTGTTAAGTATTGATCAATAATTTCAGGGTTTTCATCTCTTAATACAATTCTTAGAGGAATGGATAATTGCTCTGCTAAAGCAGCTATTAAAGGCAGATTCTGGGCACTATCACCACACCATGCTTCTGTTATAACCCACCATTCTTGTTGTTGCAAATTTAAGAACTGTTGCAATAGTGCTTCAGGCACTTGATAAGTTTTAGTCCAACGTTTCATTCTTTGCAAATTTAATTTGCCAAAGTGGATATATTTAGGATCCTCAACTCTGGAAGGATCTTCTTCATTCAACACTACTTCTTTAGCAGCATACTCTAAAAACTCAGAATAGCTAAAACTTCTTAAAGCCTTTTCAAAAATCATATTTATCTATTTTAAACAATTAATCAATCCTACAAATATAAGATGAAAAAGACTGTTTTTAGTTGATAAATTTACTTTGAGTGGTATTTTAACGGAATGCTGACAGAAACAATAAAAAAAAATATTGATACATAAAGAGAAAGAACAATAAACTATATCAATTAAAAAGGAAAATTTAGAAAATAAATAAAGAAAAAACCAACGTTTTAAAAAAAAAAGATGTCTTTAATAAAGAGAGAGGATAATATTTCTTTCTATGTTAAAAAGAAAAATCCTAAATTTGTATTATAATAGATAATTAAATGAAAAAAACTTACGTTAAAAATCTTATTTGTCTCCCAATTATTTTGATTGCTTTATTATTCAACAATAATAAGGCAAGTGCTCAATTGACAATAGACGATAATCAGACCGCCCAAGACCTAGTAAATATGTTAGTAGGTCAAGGTGTTATCACCTTAAATCCTACATTAAGTTGTTTGCCTGCAGCAAATGGAAAGTTTTTTGGAACCAGTAATTTAGGTATCGATAGTGGAATTATTCTAAGTACTGGTGCTATAAAATCTGGACCAGGAGTAATAGGAATAAATTCAAATGCAACAGCATTTCAATCAACATTAAACAATGGCAACTCTGATCCTGATTTAGCAGTTATTGCAAACGGCAATATACAAGATGCATGTTATTTACAATTTGACATCGTTCCCAAAGGAGATACTATTAAGTTCAATTATGTTTTTGGTTCTGAAGAATATCCGGAGTTTGCTTGTACAGGTTTTAATGATGTTTTTGCTTTATTAATTTCTGGTCCTGGAATTGTTTCTAATATTCCAGCCATACCTACAAAAAGGAATGTTGCTATTGTTCCAGGTACAACTAATATTCCAGTTGCTATCAACTCAATCAATTCAGGTGTAGGTGGAGGTTCAATTTTTACTTGTAGTAGTCAATATCCAGGTGCACCTTACACTCAATTTTATGTTGATAATACTTTTGGCACAACCGTTGTATGTGATGGATTTACTACATTATTAACTGCCATAGCTGCTGTTACTCCTTGTGATACCTACAAATTAAAATTTGCGATTGGTAATGTTGGTGATGGTTCCTATGAATCTTCCATATTTTTAAAAGCTGGAAGTTTAACGAGTACAAATATTCAAGTAGGTCATGTATCTGGTGGTGGTGCTAATACTACTCATTTACATACGGTTAGAGGCTGTAAGCCCGCTATTTTGAAATATCAGAGAACAGATTGCGACACCATGCAACCATTCACATTCCATTTAGAATTGGGAGGAACTGCACTTCCAGGTGGAGATTATGAAAACATCAGTACTTTATTAAATGTACCTGGAGGATCCTCTACTGGCTTAATAGAAGTCAAAGGAGTTTTAGGCCCTCCAACTGGACCAAGATATGTAACTATTGGGGTAAAACATCCTGACTCTGTTGCAGTTGGTGCAACAATTGTACCAATTATTCAAAGAGATACAGTATGGATTTATGATTCATTATTTGTAAATATTCAAAATCCCGATACTGCTATTTGCCCTAATAATACTATTACAATTGTGGGCGAAGCTGCACCAACCTTAAATTTTGTTTGGACACCAGCTGCCTATAATAATGGTAGTCTTACGCTTAATCCAACATTGACACAAACGGAACACTTTGTTTTGAAAGTAACACAGCCAGATGGTCCTTCAACTTGTCCACCTAACATGCGTTCTTATCATGCATTAGTAGAACAATATCCTATAATCAATATGTCCTCAGATACTATAGTTTGTGTATCTGATTCAGTACCTATTCCTGTAACGGTATCTCCAGATTCTGTAAACTATGTTTATAAATGGACACCAGCTACAGGCTTAAGATCAGATAATATCGGCACTAACTTCTTTAAAGGACCTGCAGGATTATTTAATTTTAACTTAAGAGTAGCAACTCCTGAAGCAGGATGTGTTAGCAATCATGCAATTAAAATTAGATCAGTTTTGGCTGAGAAATTTATAGATTTCACACCAGCATCTGGAAGTAAATATTCTTATAATGATAGAATTGATTTCACTGCAAATGGTAATTTTATTTACTTTAAATGGCTTCCAACAGAATTATTTTCAGATCCATTTAATCCATACAGTAATTTTTCTATTGCTAAACATGATCAACTTTACATGGTAGAAGGAAGTGATATTTATGGATGTAAGGATACTGCTCAAATATTTATAAATGTAAGTTTTCCACCTGATCCACAAATGCCGAATGCATTCTCTCCAAACGGAGATGGATTAAATGATGATTTTAAAGTTATAGGAACAGATTATTTAAAACTTTTAAAATTTGAAATTTACGATCGTTGGGGAAGAAGATTATTCCATACTACTGATCCCAATAAAGGATGGAATGGAACCGATGAACGAAATGGCAAACTTTGTGATATGGGAACCTATATGTATATATATGTAGTTGAACAAGCAAATAAAGAAATTAAAACGTTCAAAGGTGACGTTTCATTAATCAAATAAAGTCAAAATATAAATCTTACAAAATGACATCTATATTTTATAGGTGTCATTTTATTTTTTAACAATCAGATATAACATTCTATTCTAGTTTAATACTTTCCACGTTTAAAATAGGATGAAACGAATTACATTTCTCAAAACAATTATATTGTCGGCATTTAATAACAGCGCCAAATCTTAAAATAAACATTAAACATTTTATCAGATTTTGAACCCTTTCCATTCGTTAAAATACAAAATATAAACATTGGATTCTTTATCCTCTCGGAAGTAATAGGATTTTTAAATCAAAGCTAAGGTTGATCAACCTAATGAACTTTCAAAAGAAGACCTAAAAGCAAAAAGATCCAAAATTATTTCTCACAGCATGAATGGTAGACAAGTATTTTTATTACAAAGCAATGAACGTGCTTTAGAGGGAATCATATTTTAGGTTTGACCAAATATCTGATGGATTCAATTGAACATAGAGCCTAATATGATTTTACCTTATCATATGAAAAGGTAAAAATAAAAAATAAACTGGAAGTTGAATAACAATAACTCATCCCATAAGAATTGGTTGTATGGATAATTAATAATTTATTGGGAATGGGAACATAAATTAGATTCATCAAAAAAGGGACCAGCTCATTGGACAGCAAAAATTAGCAAGTCATTAGCTTAAAAATAACTTAAATAAAGATTAGATTAAACTAATTTTGTACTTTTACCACAAAGTATTAAATTGACCTTAAAGTAATTAAATCTTAATTTAGCGATTAACGAAATTTAAAATGATAAATAAAAAAATAATATTTACTCTTTTTTTAATTGGAGGGATAGTTTCCAATGGTTACAGTCAAAAAAAGCATAAGGAAGAACCTAAAATAATAGTAAGTAATCCGGATACATTACTACATCCAATTCCGTTAAATCGTCAAATGTTTTCGGACAGAGTATATAGTGCAATAAAAGCTATAGATGTAAAAGATGGGACCTTAGATAATTTCATTAATGATAAAAATGAAACTAAAGCTACACTTTTAACTGAATCATTCATTGAAAAACCTAAGAAGTTGATTATTCACATAGAAAACTCGACTTTGACTCATGCCCATAAAATTAGTTTATACCGTTATCTTTCAGAAATACTCAGAGACTTTTCAAGAGATTATAAAGAAGATATTGATGTAATATACTATAAAGAATTGATGGATAATTTCAATGGATTGGTATATGCAAATATTAATGGTAATTTATTAGATTTTGCAAAAAAGAATGCCAATATTTATTCCCTAAAAAACATAGATTTATTAGAAAAAGATAAAGAAGCTGCAGGCTATATTTATAAAATTGTTGGTCAAAAATACCCAACTATGATGATAAGCAATTTGGATAAAATTGCAAATGAACCTTTTACTGATGAAATAGTTGCTGCTGCTGCAAGAGTAGCACCTAATATGATTTTGAGTTATGCTGCACCCACTTCAAAATATCGATATATTATTCAAAGAAACCCTGATAAACTTGTAAAAACAATTGTAAAAATTGCAGATGAATCAAAAAACAAATTAAAAATTATTCCATTTTTAAATCAAATTATGGATGGTGAAAAAACGATAAAAGAATTAGATAAAATAAGTGAAAATCAAGATGATTATTTTAAAAACTTAGTCTTCTTAAAAACCTCTGGTAAGGCGATAGCACCAAAAGAATTAGATGATGAAATAGCCTATCGATCATTATTTTATATCCGAAAAGTGAATGAACTACATGAAAGTTCAGAAGCAGTAAGATTCAAATCAGTAGAAGGACTTTCGCCAGAAGAATATTACTTTATATTATTAGGTAGTCAGACTAATGAAATTTATACCAGTTCGTACCTTGGGATTTTTAAAAGATTCATGGCCAAAATGGAAAATAGATCTACCTACGATTTATTAAAAGAGGTTCAAATGACTCGTTTTAGAACCTTTATTCGTAGTGCTGCTGGATATAATACTATTGGCCTATTTCTAGATAAAATGACAGAAGATGAGAAGACTACATTATTACGCTCTTTCATTACCGGCCTTGAAAAAGGTACTAGAGATGATTTAGAAGATGCAGTAGATGTGGCAGATGCTTTTGGTTCCATAAAGGATGAACACTTAATTACTTTTTTGAAAGATGAAGTTAAGAATAATTATGAACGCGTTTATAAAGATAAAAAACTCAGTAAACAAGAACAGGAAAAAGGAGTAATTGTTTACGGATTATTAGCTAGTATTTTTAATAGTTCTTCTGATGCAGAAAATTTACAAGATGCTGTAAGTCATATTCCACCAATTAATTACGTAGATTATAATTCTTTAATAAATAATGATGGTGTGGTCATCCAACAAGTATTTTTTTATGGTGATGAGGATGGAAAAATTTCATATGCCAATTTTCTAACTACTTTTAAAAATAAGGATTGGAAAATTGATGAATCTAATCCATATTGGGCTGTTATTACCAGCCAAGGGGAAAGAAAAGATATCATTTTTGCAAATAAGCCATTAATGGGTCAAGGTAAGGATGAAGAATCTCAGGATAAATTATTTGATTATATGGTGGCGAATAATATCACTCCAACCATTGTTATCCATAGAGGTCATAGCTATCACTTAGAAGGGTCTCTTAAAAATCTCACTCCTAAAGTAAAAATAGTCATGTTAGGATCTTGTGGTGGCTTTCACAATTTAGCCAATGTCTTGGACAAAGCTCCAGATGCCAATATCATTTCTACAAAACAAATTGGTTCTTATAGGATTAATGAACCGATTATAAAAAGATTGAATGAAGATTTGTTAAAAGGGAATAATGTAAATTGGGTGGAAATGTGGAAAGATTTAGAAACTACGTTTTCAAAAGCTTCTGTTCACGACCAAACCTTATTTAGTGATTATATTCCACCTAATAGAAATTTAGGAGCTATATTTATTAAGGCTTATAGAAACTTGGAATTAGCAGGTAAGTCTTAAAGATACTAATCATTTTGGCCAAATAAGCTACCTCATTTTTCATAATTTTAATTCGATAACCAGTTTTGGGAAATATTGGTTAAAAAATCCCCATGTGTTGAAAACTTAATAAATATTCCCTTTTCATTGTTGTAACTTTGTGCAAGAGGAAATATGGCTAAGAAAACGAATGAAACTCCATTAATGAAACAGCACGGGGAAATCAAAGCAAGATATCCTGATGCTATACTTTTGTTCAGAGTTGGAGATTTTTACGAAACATTTGGAAACGATGCTGTTATTGCAGCAAAAACTTTAGGAATCACTTTGACCAAAAGGGCAAATGGTGTTGGAACTAGTATAGAACTTGCTGGCTTTCCACATCATGCTTTAGACACCTATCTTCATAAATTGGTGAAAGCTGGTTTTAGAGTAGCCATATGCGACCAACTAGAGGATCCGAAAACGGCAAAAGGTATTGTTAAACGAGGTGTTACAGAATTGGTCACGCCGGGAGTTGCAATCAATGATCGTTTATTAGATAATAAAACTAATAATTTCCTAGCTGCTGTTTACCTAGATGATAAAGAAAATGGAATTGCATTTATTGATATTTCCACTGGAGAATGCTTTCTTGCTCAGGGAGATTTAGAATATATGGATAAGCTTTTGCAAAGCTTTCAACCATCAGAAGTAATAATTTCTAAAGGTAAACAAAGATATTTTAAAGAACATTTAGATCAGAAATATTATACTTATGCGCTTGAGGATTGGATATTTCAACATCATTATGGTTATGAAATATTAATCAAACATTTTGAAACACAATCTTTAAAAGGTTTTGGAGTAGAGAATTGGATTGCAGCAACAATCGCAGCAGGTGCCGCTTTTCATTATTTTAAAGATACGGAGCATCCTCATTTACAACATCTTACTAATCTTCAACAAATTCATGAAAAAGCATTTTTATGGATGGACCGTTTTACGATAAGAAATTTAGAATTGATACATGTAACATCAGAACATGGAAGCTCTTTATTACAATGTATGGATGCTACCGTGACTTCTATGGGTGCTCGATTACTAAAACGTTGGCTCTTGTTTCCATTAGTAGATATTAATCAGATTAAAGAAAGACAACACCATATTAGCTTTCTTTTGAATAATGCTCCAATAGAAACAGAAATTAAAAAACATTTACATGCAATTGGTGATATAGAACGTTTGGTAGCCAAAATACCACTTAAAAAAATCAATCCAAGAGAATTAATTCAGTTATCAAGAAGCTTACATCATACGGAAGAGATACAAGTTTTGGGAAGTCAGATTAATGATGAGTTATTTGCAAAATTATTATTAAAAATTCAAGATTCTCAGCTGGTTCAAAAACTGATTAATGAAAATTTAAAAGAAGAACCTTCAGTAAATATTTCTAAAGGAAATGTGATACAAGATGGTGTGAATCAGGATCTAGATGAGCTGAGAAATATCGCATATCATGGAAAAGAGTATTTAAATCAGATCCTTGAAAGAGAAACAGCCGCAACAAGCATCCCTTCATTGAAAATATCTTTTAATAATGTTTTCGGTTATTATTTAGAAGTTACAAATACACATAAAGATAAAGTACCAGAAAGCTGGATAAGAAAGCAAACACTAACAAATGCTGAAAGATATATTACTCCTGAGTTAAAAACTTATGAAGAAAAAATATTAGGAGCAGAAGAAAAAATACAAGTTTTAGAACTCAGATTATTTGATGAATTAATCAATAAATTACAATTACATTTAAGATTGATTCAGGAAAATGCTAAAATAATAGCACAAATAGATGTATTAAGAGGATTAACTCAAATTGCTGTTGAAAATAATTATGTGCAGCCAGAAATTATCGAGGATTCTATAATAAATATCAAAGACGGTAGACATCCTGTCATTGAACAAAACTTAGCGCCAGGAGAGGAATATGTTGCTAATGATGTATATTTAGATAGAACCCAACAACAAATTATCATTCTTACAGGCCCCAATATGAGTGGGAAGTCTGCCCTACTTCGTCAAACAGCTTTAATAACGGTAATGGCACATATAGGAAGTTATGTACCCGTTTCTTCTGCACAAATTGGTCTTACAGATAAGATCTTCACTCGTGTTGGTGCTTCTGATAATTTAAGTGGTGGAGAATCTACTTTCATGGTGGAAATGAATGAAACAGCAAGTATCATTAATAATGTATCGGATCGCAGTTTAATTCTTTTAGATGAAATTGGTAGAGGAACCAGCACATATGATGGTATTTCCATTGCATGGTCAATAGTAGAATATTTACAAAGTCATGATACTAAAGCAAAAACAATTTTTGCCACCCACTATCATGAATTAAATGAGTTGGAATCTAAATTAGAACGGATAAAAAACTATCATATCTCTCATAAAGAAACCAATGATAAGGTAATCTTTTTAAGAAAACTTACACCTGGTGGCAGCCATCACAGCTTTGGTATTCAAGTTGCAAAAATGGCAGGTATGCCTAGAAGTCTAACCCATAGAGCAGAAGAAATCCTTTCTGTTTTAGAAGAAAAAAGTAAGGAAGAAAACAGCTTAAATAATAAGATTAAAAAAGTACATACAGATACCTATCAACTTAATATTTTTGATGGATTAAGCACCGATTTAGAAAGAGTAAAAGAAATTTTATTCCAAACAGATATTAATACTTTAACGCCTGTAGAAGCACTGATGAAACTAAATGAGCTAAAAGAGGTCATTAAGATTTATCAGTATTAATCAATACAAAAGAGGTTTCTTTAATATTTATTTTTAAACAAAGAAATGAAATTATAAGAAAGGTTCATACCAACAAAAAACCTGTTTTGCTCTAAATTATAAGATAATAAAAGAGGGACCCAAATATCATTAAAGACTCTGAATCTCAATTCTGAATCAATATTGAATTCTTGCTTTTGTTCCCATACATACAAACCTGAGAAGACGTTTTTATAACTTAATCCTAATTTCAGTTCTGCAATAGACTGTTTTCGGTCTGGTCTAAAAGAAGCATTGACTAAAGCAGATAAATCAAAAACAGAACGATCCAGATGAGTGCTATTTATATTCAAACTATCTCTTTTTATACTCAAGTGGGCATTAGCTTCTAATTCATATGTTAAAAAACGTGGCTGAGATAAATTTCCAATACCCGTTAAGAAATTAGTGTTAAATTCTAAAGATTGAATTGAAAAATCACTTCCTCTTGAGGCACCTTGCACTCCAATCACCCACAAAGGTTTCATTAAAAATTCTTGTTTTAATAATTCAATATCTTGATAACATAGGTCGTTCAAACTTACATCACCGTATTGATTTATTAGGGTAAAAAGCTCTGGCATTTCTAATGCTGAAATATGACTTAAAATATATGCCCTAACATCATCTGAGAAAGAATTAAAAGTATTATTATCATCAGCATTTAAAAAAGCCTCTGATTCATTCTTAAATCGATTTCTAAAATCAGATTCTTGAGAAATAGGAATAGTCCTTCTGATTTTCGCAAATGATTCTGCAAATTTATTGGCTAATTGCTGACCTTTTAATTGATTTGCTTGTTGAAAAAACAACTTACTAACCGTTAAATCTCTTTTATTAACCAATGCATAGTTTACACCAAAATTGAATCCTTGTATTTTAAAATTACTGTCCGCATTTAAACCTACAATAAAATTTAAATTTCTTAAATGTCGATATTTATACCAATTTGTATCCACTTCCAGATTTTCATTGCCTTTTAGCATTACAGCAAAAGGATTCGACTGAAAGTTAAAAGATTTTTCGTCCCCCGAAAGATTTTGAAAAGCTAACTGAAAGAAACTGGTAAAAACATCTTTATAATTGCCAGATTTTAATGAATCAGCAGTAATCATATTCTGAATGGCATTTTGAGAAAATGCAGAATAGGAAAATATAAATAAGCAAAAGGCAAATAAGCTTTTTTTCATCTCAAAATATTTTATAGAATATCAAAAAGTTTAAATTTGGTTTTAGAAGAAATATTAATTGGAGTCGAAGGATTCGTTTCTGCAGAAATAATTACATCAGCTGTCCCCTCTCCAATTAAAACAAATTGAAGTTCTATAGTATCTCCCGATTCATAAGAACCTAAAACTTGCTTTCCAGATTTTTCGAAAGAAAAATTATGAATTCCTACTTTATTTTGAAAAATAACTTGAGCATTACCAAGTGATTTTCTAAAAATAACTTCTAAGGAAACAACTTTTTCTTCAGAAATAGCCTCTAATTTAATTTCCTCTTCTATAGTAACTGAATTGATGTTAGCAGGAAAATTCATCATTTTCTTTACCAACTTCTTACTTTTATCAATCCCTTCACTTGGTTTTTTATTATTTCCCATGGTCAAAGTTTTAGAATAAAATATTCTCACAACATAAAATTATAAAAAAATAATTATATTTAAAATAATTTTCTATTATTATTTCATTTTCATACTGTTTTAATATTCTTTTCAATAATTTAGCATTCTAAATTAAGCATTTATCAATCATGCAAATTAAATATTCAATTTTACCTTTATTGTTAGCTAATAGTTTTTTACTTAATGCACAAAATAAAACTTATTTTCAGCAAAAGGTTGATCATATCATCGAGGTAAGTCTAGACGATCAAAATCATTTTCTAAGAGGATCGATGATCATGAAATATCAGAATAATTCTAAGGATACGCTTTCCTTCCTTTACTTACATCTTTATCCAAATGCTTATAGTATTGACTATAGTGCCTTTGCAAAACAAGAAGTAGAAAATGGTAGTAGGAAATTTTATAATGCGCCTAAAACTGACAGAGGATTTATTGATAGTCTAAGTTTTCAACAAAATGGAATGATCGCTAAAATAGCACAAACTGAAAATGTTGATATTATTAGACTGGTTTTACCAGAGCCTATTCTACCGGGAATGGGTACCGAAATCACTACACCTTTCAGAGTGAAAATTCCAAAAATGTTTTCTAGATTAGGTCATAAAGATAATTCTTATCAAATATCTCAATGGTTTCCAAAGCCAGCGGTTTATGATAATAATGGATGGCATCCCTACCCTTATTTGAACCAAGGAGAATTTTACAGTGAATATGGTTCCTATGATGTAAGCATTACATTACCAAATAACTATATAGTTATGGCAACTGGTAATTTACAAACAGAAACGGAAGAGAAATGGTTGGATCAACTTTCTAAAGAAATAATTATAGATTCCATTAATACTAAAAAAGGAATTACACCTTCTTCAAAAACATTAAAAACAATTCGTTTCACAGAAGATAAGGTTCATGATTTTGCATGGTTTGCAGATAAAGACTGGAAGGTAAAACAGGATACCCTCAGCATTCCAAACTCTAATTTAGTTTCAAAGGTTTATGTTGCTTACAAACCCGAGAAAGGTAGTCAATCATGGTCAACTTCAATAAGTGCTACTAAAGCGGCAATACGAACTTATTCCGAACTTGTAGGACCTTATCCTTATAAAACGGTAAAAGTTGTTGAAGGCGCTTTAACTGCGGGAGGTGGTATGGAATACCCAACTGTAACTGTAATTGCTCCTGGAGCAGGAAGTATGAATGACTTAGTTATTATTCATGAAGTAGGTCACAATTGGTTTTATGGCATCTTAGGCACTAATGAGCGACTTTATCCATGGATGGATGAAGGTATTAACAGCTATTATGAAAAGATCGCCTTAAAGGCTATGAAGAAACCAATAAAGGAATTTATCAATAAAATAGTTGAAGATATTCAAGATAATGGTTATGGTTTAACAATGAGTAAACACAGTAGTCAAGCTATAGGCCTTCCCGCTGATCAATATACTTCCACAAATTATGGCTTAGATGTCTATGGGAAAGCACCTGCATTTTTAGTATGGCTCACAAATTATATGGAACAGGAAAATTTCAATAAGGCCATGCAAGAATATTTTGATACCTGGAAATTCAAGCATCCACAACCAGAGGATTTTGAAGCAATTTTCAGAAAACATACTACCAAAAACTTAGATTGGTTTTTTACAGATGGTTTATACAGTGCGAAAGGGGTAGATTTTTCTATTAAGAAAATTAAACGAAATAAAAATAACAGTACAATTACTTTAAAAAACAAAACCGGCTTTCAAGGGCCAGTAGCATTAAAGTTAAATGATGGTGCTGAGCTAACCTGGGTAGAACCCTTTAAAAACAAAACAAGTTTTACCGTGGATTCTGTTATCAAAACAGCTGCAATTGCTTCTTTTATCCCTGATTACAGAACAGAAAATAATAGTAATCACAAAACATTTAAAATTAAACCCATTTTTGGATTAACTAATTCTAACGCTTACAGAATGTTTATTGCGCCAGCAGTTGGATTTAATGTTTATGACCGATTTATGCTGGGTGCCGCATTTCATAATGTACAATTGAGAGAATCTGATTTTCAGTACACCTTGGTACCTATGTATAGTTTCAAAGCCAATACATTAGTAGGTACTGGTAGTATTGGTAAAGCATTTTATCCTGAATCTAATTGGATAAAAGAAATAGATGTAAACCTTGAGGGAAAACGATTCTCCTACCAAAGAACTCATTTTGAAGATAGAACTAACCCCAGAGAACAATACCTTAAAATAGCACCAGAAATCCGATTATGGTTGAAAGCTTCTAATCCTAGAAGTCGTGTGACACAATATATTTCTTTAAAAGGATATTATATCCAAAATGGTCAATTTGAATTTACACTGGACCCTATTGATAGTACTTACAATGTTGGGAGTGGTGCTGCGGAAGAAAACAGGTTTGGCAAACTTGAATACTATTATAAAAATAACAGAACTTTCAACCCTTATGATTTCTCAGTTCAAATTCAACAAGGCAAGACTTTTACAAAATTATCAGCTGAGGCGAATTTAAAAATTGATTATTTCTATAAAAATAAAGCAATTTACTTACGTGCTTTTGGCGGTAAAATGTTTTTTAACAACGACAATCCTTATGAAAATTTAAAATACGCATTCTCAGGTACTTATTCAGGTAGCAATGACTATTTATATGATGAAACTTTTGTTGCTAGAAATTTGAACACCAGTTTTGGTAGTCATCAAATCTATGAAAAGGAAGGTGGAATGAAAATACCAACACTTTTGTATGCACATCCTATTGGCATGAGTGATGATTGGATGTTTGCGATTAACTTTAAAGCAGATATTCCTATCGGTCTTCCAATACAGGTATTTGCAGATTTCATGACCTTTGCAGATGCAAAAAACATTAATACTGAAGGGAGTGCTTGGCTGTATGATGCAGGTTTATCAATTAATTTTACAAATTTCGCAAGTGTTTATTTCCCTTTAATAATGAGTAATGAATACACCGAATATCAAAAGTCTATTTTAGGTAAAAATGCATTTTTTAAATCCATAACCTTTAAAGTAGATTTAGATAAAATCTATTGGCAAAGATGGCAAAGAACATTTTTAAAATTATAAAAATTTTCTCTCGATAATAATCAAAAAGATTAGCCACTTATTAAATTTCGAAATTTAATAAGTGGCTAATAATATTTAGAACTATACTTTTTACATAAAAACGAAAGTTTTATTTTTGTTCATTCCAATAATAAGAATCTGGATAAACTCTTTTACCAAAAATGGCTGTGCCGACTCTTACAATAGTTGCTCCTTCTTGTATAGCAATTTCCAAATCACCACTCATACCCATAGACAATTCTTCCATGGCTACATTTGGAAGATCAGCAGCAATAATATCCTGCTGAATATTCTTTAATAACTGAAAACACTTTCTCACTTTTTCAGCCTCAGCACTAAACAAACCAATGGTCATCAATCCTTTGATTTTTATTCTATCTAATTCTGAAACTGCTCTAACTAATTCTAAAGCAGATTCTGGAGCAATACCAAACTTACTTTCTTCAAAAGAAGTATTCACCTGAATAAATACATTAATGGTTTTATCTTCCAACTCTAGTCGATTTTGTAACTTCTCAGCCAAATCTAAACGATCAAGAGATTCAACACAACTTACGCCATACTTCAAGATTTCTTTAATTTTATTAGTCTGTAAATGACCAATAAAATGACTCGTATGTGGCGTATCTAGTAAATCTTCATATTTCTCCTTTAATTCTTGAACTTTATTTTCAGCAATTAGGGTTTGTCCCGCATTCAGAACAATCTTGATTCTTTCGGTATCTACCGTTTTTGTAGCTAATAATAATTTAACGTCCTCTGGCTTTCTACCAAATTTTTCACAAGCTATTTCAATACGCGCAATTACCTGTTTTAAATTTTCTAAAACTTCATTTTTCATCCTTTCTTCAAAATTAAATCTAAAAAAGTATTGATTACCAATTGACTTTGGTAATTTTTATCATATTCGTAGGTAATGCTGCAGGAACGGGAATACTTCCAGTATTAACAACAACATCTCCTTCTTTTAAAAATCCCTTTTCTTTTAAAACATCAATTTGATCAAAAATAATCTTGTCAATATTTTCTCCATGAGGATAATAAAACGCTTGCACACCCCAACTTAAACTTAATTGATTTACTAAGGACTGGGTCACAGTAAAAACAAATAAAGGTGCTTCTGGACGGAAACTAGAAAGCATAAAACCAGTATAACCACTCTGAGTCATACCAATCAATGCATTAGCATGAATGTCTTCAGATATACGACAGGCATTGTAACAGAGTGCATCACTCAAAAAGCTTGGAGAATGTTCCTGAGGAGTCAAATTTCTATTATAAACACTTTCTTCCTTTTCTGTTTCAACAATAATCTCACTCATAGTTTTCACAACAAGAGTGGGATGATCTCCCATTGCAGTTTCTCCACTTAACATTACAGCATCCGCACCTTCTAATACTGCATTCGCTACGTCACTTATCTCACTTCTATTAGGACGCGTTCTAGTCATCATGCTCTCCATCATTTGAGTGGCAATAATAACTGGCTTGGCTCTATGAATACATTTTCTAACAATATCTCTTTGAATTCTAGGGATTTTCTCCAAAGGTAATTCTACCCCTAAATCTCCTCTAGCAATCATCACGGCATCAGTAATTCGAATAATTTCAAGTAAATGTTCTAAAGCCTCTGGCTTTTCTATTTTAGCAATAATTTTTGCGCAACTATCATTCTTTTTAATAATTGCTCGTAAATGTTTAATATCCTCTGGTTTACGAACAAAGGACAATCCCACCCATTCAATTTGATGAGCGATAATGAAATCTAAATCACTTAAATCCTTTTCAGTTAATGAAGGTAAGGATACTTTAGTATCAGGCAAGTTAACACCTTTCTTAGAAGATAAAACTCCAGAATTTATAACTATAGCTTTTACCTCTCCATTAACGGAAACATTAGTAACCTTTGTTTCAATTTTACCATCATCTAATAAAACAGTTTCGCCTACTTTTACATCATTAGCAAAACCCGGATAAGACATATAAACCTTCTCTTTATTTCCGATTACTTCTACTGGTGTAAATGTAATTGTTTCGCCTTCTTCAAAAAGGACACCATTATTTTCCATCATACCAATACGCAGTTTTGGTCCTTGTAAATCAGCCAAAATCGCAATATTCATACCATACTCTGTATTTACTCTTCGAATATTATTGATCACTTTCTCATGTTGTTCATAAGCACCGTGAGAAAAGTTAAGCCGAAATACATTTACTCCGGTCTTGGCTAATTCTAAAATACTCTCATATTGCTCACAAGCCGGTCCGACAGTAGCAATTATTTTTGTTTTTCTAAGCATAATTATTGATTTTCATAAACAACTTCTCCAAAACTAGTCAAGGTCTTAAATTGTTCAAAACGTTTCTTAATATCTTCTTCTGTAATTTCTTTTATTCTTTCGATTCCAAATTTTTCTACACAAAATGATGCCATTACTGATCCTATTATAACAGCAGTCTTCATATGTTCATAACTAATATCATTGTATTGAGCCAAATACCCAATAAAGCCACCAGCAAAAGTATCACCAGCACCAGTTGGGTCAAAAACATCATCTAATGGCAATGCAGGCGCTGAAAATATTTTGTCTTCATAAAACAATAATGCACCATGTTCTCCTTTTTTAATTAAAACATATTTAGGTCCCATTGTTTTAATGATATGAGCTGCTTTTACTAAAGAATATGTTCCTGTTAATTGTCTAGCCTCCTCATCATTTAACACTAATAAATCTACCATTTTAAGAACTTCCTTCAAGTCATCCATTGCCATTTCCATCCAAAAATTCATGGTGTCCATTATAATTAATTTAGGACGCTTACTGAATTGATTAATTACATCTCTTTGAACGGCAGGCACAACATTACCCAACATTAAAAAGTCTGTATCTAAATAATTTGATGGCAATTGAGGATTAAAATACTGTAAAACATTTAGGTCTGTAACCAAAGAATCTCTAGTATTCATGTCTGCATGATAACGGCCACTCCAGAAAAAGCTTTTTTCATCCTTTCTAATTTCAACACCTTCAAAACTTACACCTTTTTTCTCTAAACTTTTAAATTCTTCATCAGGAAAATCACCTCCAACAATAGATACTACATTTATATTATGATAGAGATGAGAAGCAGCCCAAGCTGCATAAGTTGCAGATCCGCCAATTACTTTATCTACTTTTCCGAATGGAGTTTCCAAGGCATCAAACGCCATAGTTCCAACAATTACCAAAGACATGTTTATTAATTTTTTTTATTTAAAATTTTTATTAGTTTTTCCTTATTTACAGGTACTACTCCAGCCTCTTCGCAAACTATACCTCCTGCAATATTGCTCCATTGTGCCATAATCTCCACATCACGGGTAATTGCATAAATCATAGCGGCAACTGCAATCACGGTATCACCCGCACCAGAAACATCAGTAAGGTTTCTCACTTCTGTAGGAATAATACCTTCTTTCTGATCATCACAAAAATACATTCCATGTTCTGAAAGCGTAATGAGCGTAACCTTATGATTTAATTCATTTTTCAATAAAGAATGCACTTTGTGAAGAGATTCGGTATCTATATTCAGACTAGATAAATTTAATCCGTTTTCAACTTCTTTTAAATTCGGTTTAAAAATATCCACACCCTTATAGGTAAGAAAATTTTCAAACTTAGGGTCAACAGCAGTGAGTATTCCTACATTTTTACAATGTTCTAATACTCTTTTAATAATATTTTCTTTTAAAACACCTTTATTATAATCTTCAAAAATTAATAAATCTGGCTTTTGGATTTGAAGATGTTTTAAAACGGAGTCCAAAAATGGATGCTCTTCTTTAACACTCAAAGGCGCTTCTGTTTCTTCATCCACTCTCAACATCTGTTGATTACGACTAATCACTCTCGATTTCACAGTCGTAGATCTCTCTGCGCTAAAATATAATAAATCTGTTTGAATATCATGTTCTTTTAACATCGATTGCATCTTGATGCCTGCATCATCCTGTCCTACTAATCCAGCAACGACAACCTGAGCACCCATTTTTTTGCAATTCAAAGCCACATTGGCTGCACCACCTAGGCGAGCTATTCTATTCGTGATTTTTAAAATAGGAACTGGTGCCTCTGGAGAGATTCTTTCAACCTGTCCGTAGATATATTCATCTAACATTAAATCGCCAATAACAATAATTTTCAATTGAGCGATTTGATTTAATATTTCTGATTGAGTCAATTGTGTCATAAAACTATGCAAAGGTATTACAATAGTAGGTAAAAACTATGTAAAATAGATAATTATCTGGTTAATACTATTCTAAAAATAGTTCCTTTATCTATTTCTGAATTTTTAACGAAAATTAATCCATGATGATAATCTTCTATTATTCTCTTTGCAAGTGAAAGACCAAGTCCCCAGCCTCTTTTTTTTGTCGAATATCCAGGTTTAAAAACATTCTTAAACTCTTTTTTCGAAATCCCTTTTCCCGAGTCTTCTACATCAATTAAAATCTGTCTTGTCGTATTTTTCACGGTAACTTTAATGGTTCCATTTCCTTCTATAGCATCCAATGCATTTCTAATTAAGTTTTCTATAACCCAATCCAGCAAAGGACCACTAACCAAATAAGAGGCGTCCTCTTCTCCTTTTGTTTCAAACTCAACACTGACTTTTTTAGGAGCTCTCACCTTCATATATTGGGTTACAGCTTGTATTCTTGGAATAATGTTCTCCGGTTCTAAAGTTGGAATGGAACCAATTTTAGAGAATCGGTCTGCCACTAACTTTAATCTTTTCACATCATTTTCCATTTCGGCCACATATTCTTTATTAGCATCATTCTCTTTTAAAATTTCCATCCAGCCCACAATAGAGGACAAAGGTGTACCCATTTGATGTGCAGTTTCTTTGGACATACCGACCCATACCTGATTTTGCAAACTTTTTTGAGCATTGAATACGGCTATTAATACAATGATTACAAAGACAAGAATAATTGCCAATTGAATTAATGGATAATAGGTCAGCTTTTCCAACATTGGAGAATAGCCATAATACACATAATTTTTGCCATACTTAAAATCAGTAATTATAACTCTGTTATATGCTTTAAACTCTTTTAATCTATGTTGTAAATAAGCGGTGTCTTTAGCTATTCTTTTGGGATCTAGATTAATATAATCAATTATTTCCCCTTGCTCATTAACCGTAATCATTGGAATCGTTTTGTTTTTCGACACAATAGAAGTGGCAAAATTAACATCGGTAGATAGGTCTGCATTACTTAATTGACGAATACCTTCAATAGTCGTTTGAACTTTTTCCAATTCAGATTTTTCCATTTCTTTAGTTATCGAATTGATATAAAAAAATGAAACCAAAACTATAAGTGCTCCAAAAACAATAGCATAGCTACGCCAATTCAGGAAACGTTTAATCATAATGCAAATATAATGTCTTCATTATTCTTTTCTAATTAATTTATTGAAAGAGGTCTAAACTGTTTTATTTATTGTGAAAACATAATCATTCAGTATTTCTAATATCCCTTTCAAATTTTCAATTTTCAATGAATCGAAAATAAAATTTTTAAATTAATAAAATGAAGATTTATTATTTATAAATATTGATGTTCATTAAATATAAAAAGATTTACTTTAAGAGTGTATAAATAATATCGCAATGGAATGAAGCACCAATTTAATTAAATATAGATTAAGTTGCTGTTGATTTATTACTTTTTTGAATGATTTTCAACATTCTGTTTTCAGGAAACAAAAACACAAAATATTTACCCATTCGTATCTAACTTTTTAAAAGTTTAAAATAGAACGGCAGCTCAATTATGTATAACAAAACCAACAGTTTTTGTCAAAAAAAACACTTTGTCCCACTAAGCTTGTCGAAGTAATGTCAAGGTATTCTTTAAGTTTGCAGTTGGAGAATTTACTTTATTATATTCTTAATTTTGGGTTTACGAGAAAATAAATTAGCCAAAGATCTGGTCTTTTAATATTGAAAAAAGCTTGCAATTAAATAGAATGTAAAATTCAATTATTTATTCAAATAGAACCATTTGAATTTTAATTACTATTATCTTTTAATATCCAATGACCGATACTACAATTCAAACATTTTTTAGAACTACAATAATTATTATATAGGTGAATTAAAGCTTGGGTTTCAGCTGCATTCTTAGCAAAAATACCACTCTCATTCCAAGTTTTAATAATACTATTTTTTTCTGGAGGGCAGAGCTCTAAAAGATTAGTGGCTGAAAATTGAAGCTTTTGATTGGCCATTTCTTTACCATAAAAATATTGTAAAGGTGCCACTACATTTATCCAAATATTTTGCTGTAATGTGGCACCAATATTTTTAATACTTTTACTACTCTTTTTCTGAAAAACATAATGATGTTGCCAATATTCACTTGCTCCAATATTAAATTCATTGAACATGGCAGCTGGATGTTCCATTTGTAGAACCTTTGAAAATAAATGTTCTTTTTCAAATACCAATCTAGCAAGTTGTGCAATTCTTAAGGTTGGAAAGTTTGCAGGTCGCATTCTCAGAAATTTCCATAGACGTGCATCAATAGCCTCCAGTTTATACTTTTCACGAAAGAAGGCATAGTGTACCTTAAGTTCAATTTCATAGGGATCTTGTGGATTTAAAGGAATCAGACCCGCCTGACCCAAAAGAATGCTCTCAATATGAGAAAGATTGTCTTTATGCTTAGCTAAAATCTTTAAGGGAGTATGTTCAGCTAAAGTTTGCATGGCCTCTCCATTCACTTTGCCACCCATAGCTTTCGCCAAAACCAAATAAAAAAGATGTGACCAGTTATTTTGGCTTTTCTGTAATATATGTGACCAAATTTCAAATTTTTGTTCCCATTTTTCTGTCAACATTCTTTGCAACCAAAGATCTTTGATAATATCAGGCACCTTACTAACCTGTCGAAAACATGCCAATTTAGGAATACTTTCCATTAATGAACGATAATTCTCAAAGAGATTGGAAGAAATATAGGGTTTTAATTCCAACACTGGGAAATTACCTAAACTTTGCTGTACTAAATCATCTTCATAAACCACATGGAGGATAATGTTCTGATAAGCTGGATCAGAATCATGACCATGCTTAATCCAATCTGATGATTTTAAGTGTAATTCCACATTTCCTGCCCAGATAGTCTGGCCAATTTGAATTTTAGCATTTAAGAAATCAGGACCAGAATTGAAATTTTTGTTTCCTCTGTTTAAGACTTGAACGCTATTTCCGTCTTTCAATCTTAAATTAGTAGATTGAAACAGTGCAAATTGCCAAATAAATTGAAATATTTCTTCGTTAAGCATCATTCAAATATTTTCACAAAGTAATATTACGTAAAAATAAATAAACAAACAAATCCAGCCCGACAAGATCGGGCTGGAAATCAAAAATATTTTTTAACTTTGTAAGAGTAGATTATGCTATTGCAGTAATCTTCTTAGTAAGTTTAGATTTTAAGTGATTAGCTTTGTTTCTATGAATAACATGGCGTTTTGCTAATTTGTCAATCATAGAGATCACTTTTGGAAGTGATTCTGAAGCTTCAGTTTTTGTTTCTGATGCTAATAATCTACGTATTGCATTACGAGTCGTTTTGCCATAATATCTATTTTGTTCACGACGCTTAGCTGATTTTCTAACGGATTTACGGGTTGCTTTATGATTTGCCATTATAAATTATATGATTCTATTTTTGGATTGCAAAGATAACACTATTTTCTGATAGATAAAATTATTTTTATCTTTTTTTGAAATAAATTTAATTCCTTCATGAAATTATATGCAACATTAAACCTTTTCGTTGAAAAGCTATCTATGTATTTGAAAGTTAAATTTAAAGATCATGAAAAAAACAACATTAATTATTGCTATAAGTCTCTTGACTACAGGAACATTTTTATTTGCTCAACAAAAGAATACTCAAAAACATAGAATTACAAGAACTGAGGCTCGTCAAAATGCTGATGCGCGTGCTAAAGCCACCACTAATCGAATGACCAAAGAATTAAACCTTACTCAAGAGCAACAATCCAAAATAAAAGTATTGGTATTAGAAAATTACCAAAAACAGAACAATTCATTTGCTGAACAGGAAAAACTCAATCAAGAAATAGACAAACTATTAACTTCTCAACAAAAACAATTGAAAAAGCAAATATCTGATTCAAAAATCAAAGCAATTAGCACTGAAAATCATAAGAGAGTTGCAAGTCCAGCAAAATAACAGCTCATTGTGTAATTTATCAAAAAACAATTAGAATCAAATGCTGGATTCAAGGCAAAAAAGATAGTTAGGCGACACTCTAAAAACAACAGAGTATCTAAAAATATTCATAATGAAAAGATTTATTTTAATAATTATTTTTTTTGTAAGTACTAACATAATATTTGGGCAAACGAAAAATTATGATGGAATTGTTGCACGTCAAATTTGGGGTGTGGGACATACTATTTCTAATGATGGTGAAAAGAACTTTTTAGCATTGTATCCTGAAAATATCAAAAATCTTCCCGAAAATATCAAACCTTTGTTGATTAGTTTTGCTTCCTATATTCCTGTTGATTTTAATTATAAAAATGAGTTAGCAAAACTTTTGGACTTCTCAACATTTAAAGAGGCTCAAGAATATTCTGATAAATGGACTACGGATATTCCAGTCATAAAAAATATGGAAGGATTTTCTAATAGTTTATCTATTGCTTATTTAGATAACAAAATCTATTTTTTTAACGATGACAGAGGTATTAATGTTTTAGTATTTGATGAAAACAAAAACGGTCGGTTGGTTTTTAAAGAACAATATGATAGTCGTGCGATGAACCGTACAGAATCTCTAGAAGGCTTAAAGGCTCGCTTAAAATATAAAAACAGTAAGGCTTCAAATTTTGATGAGGGTGTAATAATTAATGGTTTTAAATGGGCAACTCGTAATGTCGGAACACCAAATAAATTTGTAATGAATCCGGAAGATTTTGGAATGTATTATCAATTTAATAGAAAAACGGGGTGGAATGAATATAGTAACGAGCAATGGGATAAAACAATTCCCACTGGAACTACTTGGGAAAAAGTAAATAATCCCTGTCCTGAAGGATGGCGTTTACCTACGAGTGACGAATTAAAAACTTTAATGGATACGACAAAAGTTTATTCCGAACTGACAAATCTGAACGGCATTATTGGTATAAAAATCACAGATAAATTCACAAAAGAATATATATTTTTACCTTTTGCAGGTTCTCGAGATTGGGAAAATGGGAAACTACATAGAGGTGACGGAAGATATTGGAGTAGCCAACAAAGTGAACCACAAGAAACTGACTGTAATGATAGCCCAGAGTGTAGATATATGCATTACCTTTATCTTGACACTCCTAATAAGGTATATTTAAGCAGATGGAATCCTCATATTGGGTTGAGCGTACGTTGTTTATCTGAATAATTAGTGTTGAAAAGAGCGATCGCCTAATAAGGTATTGCCAAAACGCCGTTGATATATTTATATTATTAACGGCTTTTTAACCAACTGTTTTTAAAAAACTGCTGTCTTTATGTATAAGGATTAATTTTTAAATTTTTTACATTAAAACTGAATATGAATATTTTTATTAAATCAATATATTTACTATTATTTTCTACAATAATAGTTTTTTCTAATACTATACAAGCTCAAGAACTACAGTCTATTGAAATCAATAGTAAACAATCAAGTAATTTGATGATTCCTACTGCTTTTACGCCTAATGGAGATGGTATTAATGATAATTTTAAAATTGCAAATCTAAAAGATGAAAAAATAATTGATTTTAGAGTTTTCAATCGTTGGGGAACAATTTATTACTTAGATAGAGGCGATAATAAAGGATGGGACGGTAGCTATAAAGATCGTATCGTTGAACCTGGTGCCTATGGCTATATCATTAGAATCCAATATAAAGATGGTCGCGAAGAAGTTTTTAAAGGAACTGTCTTATTGTTCAGATAAACATAAACACTATCCATAATAATTAACTATCGTTTTACAGAAAAAAATATAAATACGAATCTTTTCTTTCAAGTAATATAAAGGTTTTTATTTTATTATTTCAAACTACTTCTATTCAAGGATTTTTAAACCAAATCACATTTATATCCCTTCCAATATTCATAAATCTGAATATTGGTTTATACTTTGAGGAATTAAAAACACAATAGTTCCACTTTCTTTACAATTAGAGGGAATTAAAATTCGATATATCCAATAAGTAGATAAATTGTGTCCCTCAAATACTAATTATTTCAGTGATTTTATACTATATTTGACTGTCTATTTTCCATATTATCATCATTTCATTTTCGAATTAATAATGGGAATATTACACATATAAACAGAAAAATCAATCCCAAATGGAAATAAAAAGTTTAATACTCGGACTATTTATAGGAGGAATACTGAGTTATATCATCCTTTATTTGTTATCAAAAGCTAGAAATGTACCAAAATTAAAATTTGATGAATTATTTTCGAAACACATTGAAATAATTACAAATAACAAACTGCTTGAAAACAACTTACGAACACTTCAATTAACGAATGAGCACCTGTCTGAAAAAATTATTTCAAAAGAAGAAATGGTCACAATACTCCAGAACAAAGCTATTAGGTTAGAAGAAAATTATATAAATAGTGAAACGAAATTAAATGAATTGACACCGAAACTAAAGGTTCAATTGGAAAATTCTTTGCACCTACAAAAGGAAATAAATGAACACAATCAAACTATTGCTGAACTATCAGCAGAAAAGAAATCATTAAACGAAAATTTGTCAAAACAAAATGCAATAAATGATCAACAAACCATTCAAATAGAACAACAAAACTCGAAACTTAATGAATTAATAGCAAAAAATAGCGATTTAACAGCAAACAACAGAACATTATTAGAAAGGTTAACCACACAAAAAACAGAAATTGAAGCCTTACAAAAAACAGCACATTTACAGTTTGAGAAAATCGCAAATAAACTATTTGAAGAAAAATCTCAAAAATTTACTGCAACCAACAAAACTAATATTGAAACCCTTTTAAATCCTTTAAAAGAAGATATAAATAAATTCAAACAAAAGGTAGAGGCTACTCATACTGAAGATACCAAGCAAAGAACATCATTAGAAGAAAGGATAAAAGGACTCATTGAACAAACAAACAAAGTGAGTAGTGAGGCCAACAATTTGGCCACAGCCTTGAAAGGGAAAGCACAAAAACGAGGGAATTGGGGGGAAATGATTTTAGAGCGCATACTTGAATCGTCTGGATTAACGAAGGACAGAGAATATTTTGTTCAACCCTCCATCAAGGATGAGCAAGGTAAAACACAAAGACTGGATATAAGAGTCAATCTACCGGATGAAAGAGCCATCATCATCGATTCAAAGGTGTCCTTAATTGCTTATGACCAATACTCTGAGAGTGAGGATGGTGAAGAACAAAAGAAATTCCTTACAGAGCATTACAATGCTACCAAACTTCATATTGATCAATTAAGTGCAAAAAAATATGATAATATTGATTCCTCTTTAGATTTTACGATGATGTTTATACCTATAGAGCCCGCCTATTTATTAGCAATTCAAACTGACTCTGACCTCTGGTCTTATGCTTATACTAAAAGAATTTTAATGGTCAGTCCTACGACATTAATAGCTTGTCTTAAATTGTTTTCAGATTTATGGAGACGAGAATGGCAAAATAAAAATGCGATGGAAATAGTAAAAAGAGGTGAATTATTATATGAGAAATTTGTCGGATTTACAGAAAACTTTGAAGAAATTGGTAAAAAATTAACTGCAACACAAAAAGCTTATGATGATGCATTAGGTCAGTTCAATACAGGAAGAGGTAATGTAATCACTCAAGCTATACTATTAAAGAATTTAGGATTAAAATCAGAAAAGAAAATTCCAGAAAGACTGCTCCCATTTAATTTGATTGAAGACGAAGAGGAAAGCAAATAATTTGTTTGCAATACGACAATACTATCCTAAAAATTATTTTGATTTTTAAGACAAAGATGATGCTATAGAAACTTTCTTTTCTCATAGTCAAACATGACCACTAAAATACATTATTCTTTAAGGTAAAAACCTAAAGTCTAAGCTATCATTCATTGGAATAGTGTCTATTGGGAAGGTTTTAAAAGTATCTTTTAAATGCTCTTGTTTTTTAATACCAAAGAAATCCCAAAAGTTGTCAAATGACTTTCGGTAAGAAGCCCCAATTCCTTGGCGTGCTGTATTTTGTTGGAATAATGCATCATAATTACTATTTCTAAATACATTAAACCTAACAGCTCCGTCTTTTCTTATAAGATATTGCACCAAAAAGTCTCCAGCTAAATTAGTCGTATAGGTGCCAGAATTTCCTACTTGAGAAGGTCTGCCCCAGTCGTAAACCGTTCCCACATCCACTAATAAACGATTTTTTAGAAAATTCTTTCTAACGCTAATTTTGGCTTCGTTCCTATTTAAATAATCTATGGTTCCTAAAGGATTCGTATTATCATTATTGGCAAGATTATAATTTTTATAACTAATACCAACATGTAAATCCTCTACATTAAACAAACGATTAGCAAGATTGGTTAGCTGTGAAGAAGCTACTGTGGAAACTAAATCAGTAACATTATTTAAGGCTCCTGAAGAAACCGCTGCAGTATTATTCAGAAAACCTTCAGGTGGAGAAAACTGTGATAATAACAACAAAGAAGCCACTTGATTTAATAATGCTTTTTCGTCATTATTTATTCTTTCTAATTTTTGATAAGCATAGGTACCTAAAGATCTACTTTCTGAAGGTTCAATTTTAAATTTCATCTCTGGATTTTTAAGAGATCCTTCTACTTTTAGCTGCACGTATATGATTTGAGCTACTTTAGCATCACTTAATTCAGAACTGGTAAGGCTTAAACGATTGGCTTCATCACTTATTAAATCATATAATCTTGCCTTTTCTGTAGTGATACCTGAGACTTTTAAATTTGCATCATAAATATTACCATTCCATGAAATGGTACTTCCTGGTTGAATATCAAACTTTCTATTAAAATTCAATACTTGCATTTGTCTAAAGGTGAAATTATAATAGCCACTTTCAATCACATAATTTCCATTAAGCCTTATATCATCATCTGAAGGTATTTCCATTACGATACTACCCTCTCCTCTTGTATTTAATTCATCATTAGTTCTAGGATCTAAGATAATATTTGTATTCAGATTATTATTGATAACTGCATCTATTCGAATATTATATTTATACCTACTAGATAATGAATTATTTTTTTTAATCCATGCTGAACTTGGATTTTCTGGTCTTTTAAATTTAATAAAACTATAGGTGCCAACATCGCCAGAGAAATCTAGCGGAACGATCAAAGTGGAATTCTCAAGTGGAGATAAAGAAGCTTGAACTTTCAAGTCAGTTGCCCAACCTTCCATATTCACATTGACAATGGCATCCACTTTTCCGTAATAGGGTCGATCATTATTTGCAATTAGATTAAGCACTCTAAAACGCTGACTTTGCAAATGCAAATCAAAAAAGAAACGTGTTAAATTTTGGTGTTCAATAGTTCCAGTTAGTTGTCCCACTTGATTTTGCATATCTCTCACCTCAATATTACCTAACTTGATTTTGTTCTTCACTAAAGTAAAGTCTGCATTTGGAATAGTATATCGTTCCCCCAAAACGGTGGGTCTTACTGAAGCTTGTTTTATGGTCAAATTGCCATCTGCTAATAGTTTATCAGTGCTTCCATAAATTTTAACAGAACCATCTATCCTTCCATTTAATTGATTGACATATTCTTTCAGAATAGGATTTAACCAAATAATCTTTGCATTGTCAAAGTTCACCAATCCAGAAACAGTATTGTTCTTCTTTGTTCCTATAGCCCAAATTCCACTTACGGATAATTTGCCTTCCTTATCCGTGATACCACTTAGCGTATCTAAAAATAAAAGGCTGTTTTCTTGGTTAAAATTTCCAACCGCCTTAATGGACTGCAAGGGTTCTCCTTGTATCACAACATTAGAACTTCTTACATCAAAATCAAGCTTACTTTTGCCAAGTATGTTTTTCCAATTTATGATTCCATTAATTTGTCCTCCATTAATAATATCATCCATTTCTAATAATCTTGACAAAGGTGCAAACCCAAGATTAATTAATTCTATTCGTGCATTATTTGCTTGTTGTTTGTTTTTATTTATATAAATATGCTGATCGTCAGAATTAATTTCTATATTATTGAAGCTTAATTCATTGTTATTATAAACGATACTATTACCTGCTGGAATTTGCCAATAGTTATTATTAATAAAAATATTAGAAGGAAGAATTTCTATAAATACACTATCTTTAAGTAAGTTACCTCTACCGCTTAATGAAGCGCTACCAAATTCATCAGGAGTTGCGGTATTAATCAAAAAATTAAGCCTACTATCTTTTAAAGTAGCATTAACTGATAATCGATTTAGAAAAGTATTATTACCATAACCTGCTTTTTCTGTACCTGCTACAATTTCAAAAGCTTCTTTATTGCCTGATCCCAAAACATATACACTATCCAATAGTACTCCATCCCATAAAAAACGAGGAGCGCTGGCATTAAGTACAACCAAATCATTAGTCGAATTCATCTCTCCTGTTGCTGTAGCACCCTTTGGCAACTGAAAATCAGGATTTAAAAAGGAAAATACATTTTGAGAACTATCAATATTTAATTCAAAATTAATGAGTTGATTACTAACAATTTTATTGGTCTTTTTAAAATAATTTGGCAGGTATTTTGAAAGAAAATATTGTAAAGTATTCGGCAGTTCCATTATTTTATAATCTCCATACAATTTGGCATTCACATGTTTTGTACTCAAATCGAGTTGTTGAATTTTTTGATGAACACTAGATCTCAAATGAATAGAATCAATGTTTAAGATCTCCCCATCTTTTTCTAAAACTAAAGCATTAAAAATGGCACTTCCTGTCATCTCATTACTAGCAAACTTCTTAAGATCAGTAGTGAGTATCGTTTTAGCCCAAACCTCATCATCAGTAATTCCGAACTTTTGAAGATTAAGATGATGGATCGTGGCATCAAATGAAAGATGTGGGTGCTTTGAGAACTCCAATACCTTTCCTTCTAAGGCAAAGCGAGCATCCCGATCATCCGTTTTTATTGCGATATCCAATACTTGTTTTTTATAATCAGCTTTGAAATCGATATTCCGTAATTTATCATTTTCAAAAGCAAGACTATTTAAAGTTCCTTTTGAGTTTAAAATCAAATTTTCTCCATCAAAGCCTTCACCAATAACTTGGATAGTTCCATTCGCATTATTCAATGATTTTGTGTTTAAAAATGCACCGATTGCAAAATTATCTAATCCTAGGCTAGCATTATAATTTGGTACTGTTGCTAAAACCTGATTTAGATTGCCATCGATATCCAATTTCCCTAAGCGGCTAGTCAATAAGGTCTGTACATTAAAAGCATTCACCCTACCTTTTAAAACAAAGGGAGCATTGATATTGCCTAATGCCAACCAATTAATATTTTCAACACTTGCTAACTGAGGGAAATAATGAATTAAAGATGCACCATCAGTTTGTAAAATACTATTATTAAAAGTCATTACTGAGCTATCGATATTTGGCAGTTCAGTCATTCCAAAACGTCCGACAAACAGTTCACTTCTGCCATCCCTAATCGTTGTATTTTGAGCATATAAATTGTCTACGGTACCACCACCTAAGCCATTAAGAATAACTTCTATTCCTTTAAACACCTTCATTTCGGGTGCAAAAAAAGCAATGTCATCCATACTGACTCTAGAATTCTCAAAACGGCCTTCCATCTTCACCTTCTCAATATATTCTGTAAAATCAGGAAAGCGATCATAATGCATGGCGTAATAATCAGTCAGGACAGAACGGTTTGTTTCTAAATAAAGATGCTTACATTCTGAAATCTTTGGCGACACCTTTACATCTGCCTGCATTTGTTTGATTTCAATACCACATCTTTCTTTTGCCATAAGGCTTTTTATGGTACCTGTTATCGTATCATTTAAAATATTGATATTTTCAACTTTTAATTGAATGGGAGTAATATCCATTTTCCATTCATCAAAAAGATCTTTAGGCCCATGTGGCAAATCAGGATTATGTAGAATAAATCGAGCATCTGCAAGCTCTAAATCTTTAACCGAAATATCCCAATGATTAGGATTAAATGGAGTGGTATCTAAAAGCTTTATTGGTTTAAGGCTATCTGGTCTTCCGCCTTTATAATCTTGATACAAAAATTCAGTAGCTGAAATGAAAATATCTTTTACTGCCAGTTTTCGGTTTAAAAAGCTCAGTTGATCAACCTCCAGATTTACATTTCCAATATTTATATCGTAGTCTACACCTATCCACGAATCTTTTGATATAAAATGAACGTTCTTAAGTTTTATTGTTTCTAAAGACAATTCTGGGAAATTATTTGAATCATCCTTTTTATCTTTTGGATTGGAAAAGGCATCTGCTATAAATTGATAATTCCAAATCGAATCTTTTGTAGTACGATTGAGATAAATATTAGCATCTTTAATACCTAGATAATGTAAATCTTTTTCTTTTTTAAATACAAACCAATCTGTTATTTTCAGTTCTAAATGACCAAGATATAAAAGAGTATCCTTATTTAAATCTTCAACATAAACACCATCCAGGCTCATTTTATCGAGAAAATGAAAACTAAATCCTTTTACTTGAACTTTAGTCTTAAGTAATTTGGATAAATAGGCTGCAGACTGTTTAGCCACAGTTAACTGAACTGAAGGAATTCGAAGTGCTACCGCCATCAATAAAAAAACAATAATTAATGACAGCAATGCATACGTAAATATTTTGAAAGTCTTTCTCAGTTTAAAATTTTAATACAAAGGTATATCGAATTACTGATTTCAATAGATAAAAACCATTGTAAGATGCCGAAATATAAACTATTTGCAAGTTTTTAACTTAGTTTAAATGCTATTGGACTAATTTTCACAATATTAATAGGAAATAGAAGGGTATTCTTGAAAATTAATAACAAAAATTAAGTCTTTTCTGGATTAAAAAGGGAGTAATCAATAATATCCTAAATATGTTTTTGAGTATTTCGTAAATTCTATATGGATTAAATCACCTACTTCAAATAATTTATAATCTTCATAGCTTACCTCTATTGATTTTACTTTTTGATAATTTACTTGAAAATAAAATGATTTATTTAATGGGACATAAAGTTTCTCTTTTATATCAACAACAACAACTAATTTTAAATTATGCTTTAAATCTCTTTTAAAATTATAAGTATATACCTTTTCTGCAAAAATGACCAATCCGAAAAGTAATAAAATAACAGAAATAGCTATAGGAATATAAACGAAAGGATCGAAAGGTTCTTGTAATGGATTTTCAATTGGGCTAAAAGTACCTACTAATCCCACAAAGGTGGTCAGAATTAAGGATAGGAGTAACAGAAGCTTTAAAAATTTGTAATAACCGGAGTTATAACCGACAACATAATTTTTAATAAAGTTCCTTTCATGTTCCTTCATCTCTTCTTCAAATTCTATTCCCACCATAACTATATTCTGATTGAAAACAAGTTTAAGAATCAAATAAAAACACTCTGAGCTTCTTTTGCAGCAAGTTTAAAAGCTTCCATATCCAGATCTAGAGGAATATTATGTTCTTTAGCAAAAGACAATAGGTTTTGTGTAGATATATTCCCAACAAGATCATCTTCTGCCATAGGACATCCTCCAATCCCATTGATAGAGCTGTCAAAGCTTGCACAACCACTTTCCCAAGCCGCTTCAATTTTCTCTTTCCAAGTTAAAGGATGAGAATGGAAATGAGCTCCAATATGAATATTTGGAAATTCAGGAATTAAATTACCAAAAATATATCGAATATTTTCAGGGTTTGATACACCAACCGTATCTGCAAGTGAAATATGATTAATTCCTAAATCAACTAATTTATTAAACCATTTAAATACCACGTCCGCATCATAAGGATCTCCATAATGATTACCAAAACCCATAGAAATATATAATAATGCCTTCTTATTGTTTTTCACACACAGATTTTGAATTTGTTCTACCTGAGCTAAAGATTGTTCAATAGTTTTATTGGTATTTCTTAACTGAAAGGTCTCTGAAATTGAAAAAGGGAACCCTAAATAAGTAATTTCATCAAAAGCAACTGCCCTTTCAGCTCCTCTGATATTAGCAACAATGGCCAAGAGTTTTGTTTTGGTTTGAGAAATATCTAAATGAGGTATGACATCTCTAGTGTCTACCAATTGCGGGATAGCTTTAGGAGATACAAAAGAGCCGAAATCAAGAATATCGAATCCGACTTTCAATAAATTATTCAAATAATTTATTTTCTTTTCAGTTGGGATAAAATTCTCCCATCCTTGCATTGCATCTCTGGGACATTCAACGAGTATCATAAATATAAAGCTTAGACATCAAAGTTAAGAATAATTTTGAGAGATTATTGTTTTTAGGAATTAGTTTTTAATACCTTATAATAAATTATTAATTTAAGTAAGATTAAAAAACATTAGACCATTAAGAAACAAAAGTCCTTATATTTGAAATTCTGAAATTTATAATAAGAGCAAAATAAGTTATTTTAAAAGGTATAGATAGCCAAAAAAGAGTTGAATGCTATGAAACAACTCTTTAAAATATTTTGATAAAATTATTTGTATTGCTACAAATTATTTTTTAGAAAAGTAATCTGCTACTTTTTCCTTGTGTACAATACTTTCTTTAAAAGAATAAGCACCAGACTTAGGATTGCGAACAGCTTTTACTACTTTAGTAAAATTTTTGGACTCTGCATTTGCATTAGGATCCTTTTTAATCGCGGTTTTTGCTGCTTTAGCCATTATTTAGAATATTTAGTCTTAAGCTTTTAAATAAAATCTAAAAGGGTCAGACAAGTTAAAAATTATTTTATTTCTTTGTGAACCGTTACTTTCTGTAGAATAGCATTGTATTTTTTCAATTCAATACGTTCTGGAGTATTCTTTTTATTCTTTACAGTAATGTAACGACTAGTTCCAGCCTTGCCAGAATTTTTATGCTCAGTGCATTCCAAAATTACCTGAACTCTATTACCTTTTTTAGCCATTTTTAAAAAACTATTTTACTTATTATTTACTTAATTATTAAATATTTATTCCTTTACTTCTCATCCCCTTAACAACAGACAATAAGCCATTTTTGTTAATAGTACGAATTGCATCAGAAGACAATTTAATAGTTACCCAACGATCTTCTTCAGCTAAATAAAAGCGCTTAGTTTGCAAATTCGGCAAAAAACGACGCTTTGATTTTTTATTTGAAAAGGATACTTTATGCCCCGTTATGGGTCTTTTTCCAGTTACCTGACATACACGTGCCATATCTTAAATATATTATTTGTAATTTTAGGATTGCAAAGTTGCATCTTTTATTTTATTTGACCAAATTTTTTCTTAAAATAAGTGAAAATTTATATTTTCTCATTGAATTTCTAAGGAAATTCAGGATAAATAAAATCATTCAAATCTTTAACACCCAATGAAAATTCACTTATAAAACCTTCTCCATAAGCGACTCCTATTCTAGAACCCAATTGAGCAGCTCTATTTCTAATTTTATTTAAAAAATTATTAGTAGAAATATATGTTACAGGTTCATCATCATTTTTTTCAGCAAAAAATTGAGTTTGATAAGCCTCAACTGCCTTCATCTTTTGTTCCATAGATGCAGAAATATCTACTATAAAATCTGGCTCCATAAACTTGTCCTGAATGTAATGAAAAACTTTTTTAGGTCTCCAAGCTACCTGCGGCTGACCATCCATTAGGGTTTCTATCTTTCTCAGACCACTCAAAAAAGCAGCATCTCTAATTAATTTTCCCGCTCTACCATGGTCAGGATGACGATCAGAAGGGGCATTAGCTATCACCAATTCTGGCTTATACAAACGTATAAGCTCAACTAATTTTAAAACATTTTCTCTGTTGTGTTCAAAAAAGCCATCCTCCATCTTTAAATTATGACGATAATGCACTCCCATAATATCTTTGGCGGCAGCCGCTTCTGAATAACGCGTGTCTATAGTCCCTCTGGAGCCTAACTCTCCTTGAGTTAGATCTACAATGGCCACCTTCTGATTAATCTTTATATGATTAAGCAATGTACCTGCACAACCTAATTCAACATCATCAGGATGAGCACCTATTGCCATTACAAAAACTTTATTTTCCATTAAAAACAATATTTAAATGCAAAATTAACTTAAAATCTATAGCAATTATGAATTTATGATTTATTTATAATGTTCTCAATGTAAAATTCAAATTGTTTTTTTTGATCAAATTGTATTTAAACAAAGGACTCAATTTTTATAGATTTTAATCCATTCAAGAAGAAACTCAAAATATTATCATCAGAGACAAAAACCCGATTTCAGGTTTAAAAAGGTTTCAAGTTTAAAACACTGATGGAAAGTTAATTGTATTATTAGAAAACCAAAGCTTGTAAGATATTATTATAAAAATATCCAATCCTCAAAAAGCCTTAATTCTAAATAAGAAAGTTTGCATATAGTTTATATATACACAAAGTTATGATTATTGTTTTTATTTCAATTTTGGTATTTCAGTATTCTGAATTTGATAATTATAATAAGCTCGTTCTTCTAAATCTCTAACAATAGATTCTATATCTTTATCCGCACCATACGGATCATATTGTTTTTTTAAGTTATTGTCATAAAAGAAAAAAGCAGTCTGAGAAAAACGTGCTGCTAATCCCCCTTTTAATTCTTTAATAACAGAATAAACATCTCTTCCACTCTGTCTATTGACCAATTTTACCAATAGCGCTCCTTGTCTAGTACTTAAATTTTTCAATGGCTCTTTAAACTTAGAGTTGAGAACTGATTCCATTGATTTGATATACAATTTCTTTTCTCGATTATTCTTAGCTTTCTTTAGTTCAATATCCATAATGCCAATAATCCGTGCTGCTTCAACGGCATAGGGATAAACTTTAGTCACATTATATCTCAATCGGAGCATTTCATTGCTTCTATCCTTATTTAAATAAGACTCAATGACTTGCACTTCATTAAGATACCAAACAGGCATCGTATCTCCTTGAAATACGATAGCAGGTACCCTCATTACTTCACTTCTTGAAGGTTGTGATGGTCCAATAACTTTATCATTTTCTTGGGCATTAATTATAGCTACAGAAAAAAGACAAAGCAGCAGAAAAACCAACTTCATATAACTAAATCCTTGATTCATTTTAAGTATTTTATAGTTCTTAGATAACTTCTCAGTTAAAAAGTTTAATTAATAAAGCATTAATAGAATGTAAAATATTATTTTTAGATTATTAAATTTTGCTCAATGCAAAGAAAAGTATAATTTGCAGAATAAATGACATAAAATTTATTTAAAATGGTTATAAATTTAAGTGAACAGAACTCTTTGGTGTCAAATTGGATGAGTGAGATTAGAAGTGTGGATTTACAAGGTGACAGAATGCGTTTTAGAAGAAATGTGGAGCGGATAGGTGAAGTATGCGCTTATGAAATCAGTAGAACTATGGAATTCACAACACAGGAATTTCCTACTCCATTGGGTTACAAGGAATTATCGGTACTTAAGGAACAACCTGTTTTGGCTACAATCCTTAGAGCTGGCGTACCATTACATCAAGGCTTACTAAACTATTTTGATCATGCCGATGCTGCCTTTATTGCAGCATATCGTAAATATCACAAAGATGGTAGTTTTGAAATAGAGCAACATTATGTTACTTGCCCAGATTTGGATAATCGCATCTTAATTATTGCAGATCCAATGTTAGCAACGGGTGCTTCCTTATTATTAGCTCTTGACGGTTTATTAGAATTTGGCTCCCCTAAGTTAATATATATATGCACAGTAATTTCTTGTAATGAAGGCATAGAAACAGTTCTTAGAAAGTATCCAGATGTGGCAATATGGGCAGGAGACATTGATGATGAATTAACAGCAAAAGGCTACATCGTTCCAGGACTTGGAGATGCTGGAGACCTATCTTATGGGAATAAATTACAGTTTTAATAGAATTTTGATAGAAAATAAAAAAAAAATCAATAAAAGTTATAGGATTGTGAAATATTGAAGTATATTTGGCAAGTATTTAGAAAAACTTCAAAAAGATAATAAACTCAAATGAAGAAATTTATATTAGGCGCAACAATTGTTCTTTTAGGTGTGAGTTGGAGTGCGACAGCACAAGATGCACACTTTACTCAATACTTTGCTACACCTCTTAATCTTAACCCTGCACATACAGGATTAATTAATACAGACTATCGGGTTACAGCGATTGCAAGAACACAATGGTACACTGTTTCTAATAACCCTTATGTTACAGGGAGCATATCTTATGATAGACAAATATTAAGAGATAAATTACCAGAAGGTGACGGTTTTGGGATTGGCGTAAACTTTCTTTACGACAAAGCTGGTACTGGAGCTTTACAATCCATTAATTTAGGACTATCCGCTGCTTATCACAAAGCATTTGGATTGGAAAAACAACATCATCTTTCACTAGGAGTACAAGGTGCATTTGTGAATAAATCCATACAATTTGATAAATTGATTTTTGGTGATCAGATTGATTTAAGTCGTACAGACGGATTCTTAAATCCAACCCAAGAGGTATTGAATAATGGGAATATGACTTATCCTGATTTTAATGCAGGGTTAATGTATTCTGGAGCTTTAACAGAGGATGCAATGTTATACGCTGGTGTTTCTTATTATCATCTTTCTCGTCCTCAAGAGAAGTTTACAGGAAATAATACCAATGCAAATGTTACAATCAATTCCCGTATTGGTGGATTTTTAGGTGGACAGTTTAATTTAAACCCATATACTGTTGCTTATTTAAGTACTATGTATCAACAACAAGGTCCTGCAATGGAATATTTAATTGGAGGTGCTGTTGGTTTTGTAATGAATCCATATTATGATGAAGACCATCAGGCTACCACATTATATTTAGGAGCTTGGTATCGTTTTGGAGATGCAGTTGCTCCTTATGTAGGATTTGAATGGGGAAGATGGCAATTAGGCTTTACCTATGATGTGACACTTTCAGGATTCGGAGTGGTTAACCAAGGTCAAGGCGCTTTAGAAATGTCTGCTATCTATAATGGTGTAGTTGACAAAGTATTTAGGAAAAAATACAATTTTTCATGTCCTAAATTCTAATTAGACAAATTATTAAAATTTTTAAAAAAAGCAACTCAATGAGTTGCTTTTTTATTTTCTAAAATATATTTATAGAATTTAATACTGACTAAAAACTAAAACCAATCCTCACTTTCAACATCCGCAACTTCGGCAGAATAGCATCATAAGCTTATTGTCTCGTATTATGCTTTTTAAAAGTAGAACAATACAAAAGTCTTGTCAATAGTACACTCCAAGGAAATAATAAAAAATATTTTTAGAAAAGTACCGCGCCGATGAGGTCTTACCACAGAAAGATAATAACCGGATAAACTTTCCATTGCAGTTTAAGAGATAAAATATTTTCTCCTATTGTACTAACAGCCTGAAAGTTTTGGGCAACCGCCCTTTCATTTGAGAAAAACCCAACTCTATATCCCCTAAAAATTGCATTTATTAGTTGAATTCAAGGTCCATAAATACAAGATAACCCAAAGAAAGAAAATAAAAAGAGTAATAAACCTTTTCCTATTTCTATATAAGTAAATCTAAAATAAATCATTTTTATTAAAAATTACATTAATTGCCCAAAGGAGCAATGATTAACTATTATGTATCTTATTAGGATAAAACACTTAATCATAGTCTACCAATTTAACTTTTAATCCCCTCAATATTTTGTAATTTCGTGCAAATTTAATTCATGAAAAACATAGTATTAGCTAGCACATTCACTCTTTTTGGTGGCAATTATTTAGAATATCTCCGCAATACCATTCAAGATCTTTTTCATGGTGTCGCCGAAATTATCTTTGTACCTTATGCCCGACCGGGTGGTATTTCCCATGATGCCTATACCGAAACAGCAACTCAGTTTTTTAAAACTTTAAACATTGATGTAAAAGGTTTGCACACTTTTGATAAGCCTCAAGAAGCTATCCTTCAGGCAAAAGGATTTTTTACCGGTGGCGGTAATACCTTTCTTTTAGTAAAACAATTGCACGAACTGAACCTGATGCAGCCTCTTAAAATTGCGGTGGAGCAAGGTAAGCCCTATCTCGGAACGAGTGCTGGAAGTAATATAGGCGGTATCAATATGAAGACCACCAATGATATGCCTATCGTGTATCCTCCAAGTTTTGACACCATGGGATTAGTAAATTTCAACTTGAATCCGCATTATTTAGACCCTCAACCTGAGTTGAAACATAATGGAGAAACCAGAGCAACTAGAATTCAAGAATTTCATACCCAAAACAATATTCCTGTAATTGGCCTTAGAGAAGGCAACTGGATAAGTGTAAAAGGCAACAAAGTAAGTGTAGAAGGCACAGCATCCACTAGAGTTTTTGAACAAGGAAAAGAAGCTTATGAAATTGCTCCGAGAACGCTCTTGGAGTTTTAAATAAAATGACAAAAGAAATTTTTCAAGAAAATATTGCCCCTACGCTCCCTCATCTACCTGGCGTTTATCGCTATTATGATGAGAGCAAAAAGCTATTGTATGTTGGTAAAGCCAAAAACCTAAAAAAGAGAGTCAGTTCCTATTTTGTAAAGGTTCCTGATAATCCAAAAACCCATACTTTAGTGCAACAAATAGATCATTTAGAATGGACGGTAACTAATAATGAACACGATGCATTCCTTTTGGAGAACTCTTTGATAAAACACTTCAAACCTCCTTACAATATAAATCTAAAAGACGACAAGTCCTATCCCTATATTGTAATTAAGAATGAACCCTTTCCAAGAATTTTTTTAACCAGAAGAGTTATTAAAGATGGTTCAGAATATCTGGGCCCCTATACTAATATTGCACAAGTTTATTTCTTGATGGATCTTGTTAGAAAGCTCTATCCTATGCGAACGTGTAGGCTAAATTTAACAAAGAGCAATATCAATAAAGGAAATTTTAAAAAATGTTTGGAATACCATATAGGGAATTGTAAGGCTCCATGTGAAGGCTTACAATCAGAAGAAGATTACATGAAAGATGTAATGCATTTAAAGAAAATTTTAAAAGGAAATGTTAGCGAAATTCTTTCCATTTTGAAAACACAAATGCAAGAAGAAAGTAAAAATCTTGAATTTGAAAAGGCTAATGAAACTAAATTGGCGATAGAGAAACTACAAGACTTTCATACCAAATCGAGCATTACCAATTTAAAAATATCTGAGGCTGATGTGGCTACGATTATTGATAATAATGCAACAGCTTATATCAATTATATGGTGATTGCTAATGGTACCATCATTCAAAGTAAGAATTTAATAATAGAAAAAAAATTAAATGAGGATAAAGAAGATTTATTATCTTATGCTATTGCTTTTTTAAGACCAAAATTTCGTTCTTCTGCTCAAGAGTTAATTTTACCTTTCCAAATAGATGCTGAAGACTTAACGGTACAACAAACCATTCCAATAGCAGGAGATAGAAAGAAGCTTTTAGATCTGAGCTATAAGAATGCTGAAGAATTTATGCGTCAATCATTAGTAAAAAGTAAAATGCTAATGGATAGGCAAATGACAAAAGACATGAATCTTACTTTGCAGCAGTTGAAAGTTGATTTGCACCTAAAAGAAGTGCCTATCCATATTGAATGTTTTGATAATTCCAATTTTCAAGGTAGCTTTCCAGTGGCGGCAATGGTTTGCTTTAAAGATGGCTTACCCTATAAAAAAGAATATCGTCATTTTCATATTAAAACAGTATCGGGTATCGATGACTTTGCTTCCATGAGAGAAATTGTATATCGACGTTATTCCAGAGTTTTAGCAGAAGATAAGCCTTTGCCTCAACTTATTATTATTGACGGCGGAAAAGGTCAATTAAGCGCCGCAATGGAAGCAATTGAAGATTTGGATTTAATTGGTAAAGTTACCATTGTGGGATTAGCAAAAAGAGAAGAAAGTATATTTTTTCCAGGAGATAGCGAACCCTTACAATTAGAATATAATGGTGAAAGTCTATTATTTATTAGGAGAATAAGAGATGAAGTGCACCGCTTTGGAATTACTTTTCACAGAGATACAAGAAGTAAAGGAACCATAAAAAATGAATTGGAAGATATTCCAGGCATTGGAAAAAAGACTGCCGAAACATTATTAAGAAGATACCGATCTGTTGCGAAAATCAAAACGATGACTGAAAGAGAATTAACAATGACTATTGGTGCTTCTAAAGCAAGAGTCGTTTGGCAATGGCTTCATAAAGAGGAATAGAGAATCAAAATCCTTCTCAATTTGATCTAATAAAAGGAAATGTATTCCATTAACCTCATAAAGCGGAATCAATTCAAAAAACAATTGAATAATATATATTCAACACTCCAAAAATATAGGAGCCTGTCTTAATTTAGGGTACAAACCTTGTAATTAAATTTATTTTTCCCTTTGAAAGCAATACTATTATTGTATATTTGACCACATAATTAAATTATTCATAATGGAAGAAAATAAAAAATCACTCTTCGGTACCATTCGTTCTTTAAATAAAAACTTCTGGACTGCCAGTTTTATGGAATTACTGGAACGTTGGGCTTGGTATGGTATATTTACTCTTTTTGGGCTGTATTTAGTTGGCTCAACAGATGAAGGTGCTCTAGGATTTAACCATATTCAGAAAGGTAAAATCATGGGTGATATAACTGCCATTTTATATCTTCTTCCTGTGTTTTTTGGTGTAATAGCAGACCGTATTGGCTATAAACTCTCATTAGGTATAGCCTTTAGTATAATGGTCATTGGCTATTATCTTATGGGTGAAGTCAACACTTTTTGGATGATGTATTTAGCATTTTTATTTGTAGCATTAGGCGCCGCATTTTTTAAGCCCGTTGCCTCAGCGATTGTAGCGAGAAATACAGATAAAAGTACCGGAACTATGGGATTTGGTATTTTTTATATGATGGTAAATATTGGAGGATTCTTAGGACCAGTAATGTCTTCAACATTAAGAACACAATTTGGATGGAGAATAATTTTCATTCAAGCAGCAGTAGTCATATTTTTAAATCTAATTGTGTTAATTTTCTTTTATAAAGAGAAGACAATTAAAGATGACAAACCTAAAGAACCTATAGGAAAAGCAATGAAGGATTCTATCTTAAATATATTTTCCGCTTTAAAAGATATTCGATTAAGTGTTTTACTATTACTTATGGTTTGTTTCTGGACCATGTTCAACCAATTGTTTTACACATTGCCCAACTTTATCGAGGATTGGGTCGATTCCAGAGCAATTAGTAACTGGCTTAATGCTAACACTCCGGTATTAGGGAAAATGATGACCCAAGACGGATTGGTAAAAGCCGAATGGTTTAGTCAGATAGATTCTTTTATGATTATTTGTTTGCAGATCACTATCTCTTATTTTGTTACCAAAATGAGACATATTAATGCCGTAATAAGAGGTGCGATTGTCGCAACCATCGGTGTAAGTCTTACTTTCTTTACGCATAACCCTTTATACACGATCTTAGGAACCATGATTTTCGCGGTAGGAGAAATGATGTCTAGTCCTACAGTATCGTCCTTTATTGCATTAATTACGCCAAAAGGAAAAGAAGGTTTATATCAGGGTACTTATTTTTTACCAGTCGCGGCAGGTAACTATTTCTCAGGATTAATAGCTGGAGATTTATATCAAGCTTGGTCAGATAAACTTTCATTATTACAGAAAGAGATGGGAAAACGAGGAATTGAAATGCCAGAAGTCGTCTCTAGTAATGATTTTATCAGCAATGGTTCTAAAGCTTTAAATATGCCGCTAACACAGTTTGAAAATACATTTAACCTTAAGGCTGAGCATGTAGACTGGAAAGTAGCTATTCAATCTTTTAATGATTATGCTGCACAGCGAGGAATTGATATTAGTAATATTCACACGCCATTTTCAAAAAATGATTACTTCGCACTTGCAGAACAAAAACTAGGAACTGGGCATTGGGAAATGGCAAATATGTTATGGCAAAATTACCAGCCAAATAAAATATGGTATGTCGTTTTTGGTATTGGACTATTCTCGGTTATTACGCTTAGTATTTACGACAGAATGATTATCAAACCTAGAGAACAAAAGTAAATCAATCTATAAATTCATTATAATGTTATAGACACTCGTTTTATATTCCAAACTAAATCGAGTGTCTTTTTTTATAAACTTTATCTTAAAATATGCGAAATCCAAAATGTACCTGCTATATGTCGAATAAGTGTCGAAAGTATTGATTCCTGTTACTAACATTCTCTCCATCTTTTCTTGATCAAAATTTAACCTTACTTTGGACCAACAGCTAAAAATTGTAATGACTATCTCAAAGAAAAGATGTAAGCATTACTACAATAAGCAATCACCAAAAAATAAGGATAAAAACAAAACAATTAAAGAAACTTATCGATTTATTTAATATTAATCACTTAAAATTATTGCAAAATGTATTACTGTGACAAGAAAATGAAGTTATACAAAAACATAAAAATGATATAGGCTAATCCTAAGATAAATCCTAAAACGGCACCTACAAGTTGTAATTTTCCTAAGAATGGAGCAACCCAGTAATTTACTAATCCTTCCCAATCGGAATTTGGTATTTTTAAAATCTTTTTTGTTAATTCTTGTTTTATTTGATCTTTATAATTGGCACTCTCAACGCTTTTTTTAATAATTTCTGGAAGTCTAATTCTCACTTCTTCAATAACAATTTCCTCTGCCTTGAACATTAGTTTATCACCCTTAAACATAGCTAATGCTGGGAGCTTTTCTGGAATTTTATCATGAATAAAAGATGAGATTTGAGCCTTTAATTCAGGTTCTAATTGTTGCATTTTTTCTGGAGATATAAAAGCGTTTATGGAATCCTCTAAATCAAATTCATCTAAAATATCATTAGCTATTTCCGACAGTTTTTTCTTCTGTTTGTACAAACTATTTTTCACAAAAATGGAAAACACTTTGAAAACTAAATAGCCCACTAAACAGGTGAAAATTGGATAAAAAATTATAAAATACATAATATTGAAATTGAATTTTGCTAAATTATCTTTTTGTTAGCAATTTTTTGCATCTTTCTAATAAAAATCCTCAATAAGCATATATTATTTGTTATTTTTGCATACTTTAGAAAACTTATTATATTTTGTACAGTAAAATCATTAATGACCCCGTCTATGGTTTTGTTCAGTTTACTGAACAAGAATTAATGAAATTGATAAATCACCCTTTGTTTCAAAGATTGAGGAGAATTAAACAAATGGGTATGGCTCAGTTAGTTTATCCTGGAGCTGTACATACAAGATTTCATCATTCTTTAGGTGCTTGTCATTTGATGGGTATTGCATTGGATGGGCTTAGGACAAAAGGAGTTAAGATTTCTGACGAAGAAAGACTTGCTGCTCGAACTGCTATTTTATTACATGACATTGGTCATGGCCCTTTTTCTCATGCGCTTGAACATACTATCGTTCCAGTCTCTCATGAATTGATTTCTTTAAAAATCATGAAAGAACTGAATAATGAATTTGACGGAAAACTTGATGAAGCCATTCGGATTTTTAAAAATGAGCACCCTATCCCATTTTTACATCAATTGGTGAGTAGTCAATTGGATATGGATAGGATGGACTATTTAAATAGGGATAGTTTCTTTTCTGGTGTTATAGAAGGTAGAATAGGATATGACAGAATTTTACAAATGCTTACTGTAAAAGATGGTAATCTTTTGGTGGAAGAAAAAGGAATTTATTCCGCTGAAAAGTTCATTGTCTCCAGAAGATTAATGTATTGGCAAGTATATCATCACAAGACTGTATTAGGAGCTGAAAAGCTATTGGTTAATATTTTAAAAAGAGCAAAAAGCTTGGCAGACAAAGGCGTTGACCTATTTGCTACTCCTTCTTTTAAATTCTTTTTATACGAACAATTAACTGCAGATGATTTTGAGACCAACTCATTAATACTAAAAAAGTTTTGTGATATAGACGATGATGACATAATTTGCAGTATTAAGCAATGGACCAAACATGAAGATAAAATTCTTTCTACCTTATGTAGTGGTTTTATTTATAGAAAGTTGTATAAAGTTGCCTTAAGTAATGAAGACAATGCTTCATTATATGAAGAAAAAAAAGAATTAGGGTTTAAAAAAGGAATTCTTAATGATGAAAATTTAGAATATTTTTTATTAAAAGGAACAACATCCAACAATACCTACGAAGCTAATGATGAGAACATTAAAATTGCTATGAAAGATGGTCGAGTTTTAGACATTTCTGCAGTTACAAATAGCCTTATTGATAAAGGAGTAGCAGTTGAGGTGGTAAAATATTTTGTAGTAATGATACCTGAACTTGTTTAAAATATGGTGTTACCTTAAACACGGAAAAAATAAAAATATGGAAATATCCGCAAAACAAATTGCCAACTATCTTAAAGGGACTATTGAAGGAAATGAGAATATTCTTGTTAATACTTTTTCAAAAATAGAAGAAGCTCATGCTCAATCATTATGTTTTATAGCTAACAAAAAATATGAAACCTATATATATAAGTCTCCTGCTGCTATAATTGTCTTAAGTAAAGATTTCAAATTACAACAGCCTATTCAAAATACAATTATCAGAGTTGATGATGCCTATAGTGCATTTGGTCAACTATTAAAAATGTATGAATCTCTTAAAAAAAGTCACCAAAAGAAAGGAATTGACTCTTTAGCATTTGTAGCCGATACTGCAAAGGTGGATGAATCGGCAATGATAAGTGCATTCAGTTATATTTCTGATAATGTCGTCATTGGTAAAAATGTCTGTATTTATCCGAATGTTTATATTGGGGAAAATGTCCAAATTGATGACAATTCTATCATCAATCCCATGGTGAGCATTTATAAGGAATGCCAAATAGGGAAGAATGTCATTATACATAGTGGTACTGTTATCGGATCTGATGGTTTTGGATTTGCTCCACAAAAGGATGGTAGTTACGATAAGATTCCTCAAATAGGAAACGTTATAATTGAAGACAACGTAGAAATAGGCGCCAATTCGGTTGTTGATCGATCTACTATGGGTTCAACTATTATCAAATCTGGCGTTAAATTAGATAACCTAATTCAGATAGCACATAATGTAGAAATTGGGAAAAACACGGTTATTGCAGCGCAAACTGGTATTTCAGGATCTACTAAGTTAGGTAGTAATTGTGTTATTGGAGGACAAGTAGGCATTGTAGGACATATTTCTTTGGCAAAAGGCACCAAAATTAATGCCCAAAGCGGTGTAGCCAAAACAATAACAACAGAAGATACTGCAATAAGTGGATCTCCTGCTTTTGATTATAAAAGTGAAGTTAAAAGTCAAATTGTATTCCGACAATTACCCGATTTATTGAAAAGGATGAATAATTTAGAAGCAGAAATTAAAAAATTACAAGAAAAAAATAGTTAGGTTTGTAGTTTTATTATAAAAAAATAGTCAATCTAAGAATAATATGATTCAGCAAGTTAACCAAACTACCTTACAGCAAGCAGGAAGCCTTTCAGGAGTTGGATTACATACCGGTGCTAAAACGACTGTTACTTTACATCCAGCAGCAGAGAATTTTGGATATCGTTTTAAACGTATAGATCTAGAGGGTCAACCTGTAGTCAAAGCAGATGTAGATTTTGTTACAGATACAACACGTAGCACAACCATAGAACATAACAAAGCTAAAGTAAGTACTATAGAGCACCTTCTTTCTGCTTTTGTAGGAATGGGAGTTGATAATGTGCTTATTGAAATTGATGGCCCTGAAGTGCCTATCATGGATGGAAGTGCAAAGGAATTTGTGGCTTTAATTGAAACCCTAGGTATTAAAGAATTAGAAGGAAAAAAGAATATCTATACTTTACCAGAAAACCTTCATTATTACGATCCTATTAAAGATGTAGAGATGTTAGCTATTCCAGCTAAAGAATACTCCTTTACCACCTTAATAGATTTCAATTCTGAAGTTTTAGGTACTCAACATTATAGCTTAGACACTTTATCTAAATATAAAACTGAAATTTCCTCTTCAAGAACATTTAGTTTCCTACATGAAATCGAGTACCTTTTAGACAAAAATCTTATTAAAGGTGGAGATTTAAATAATGCTATTGTTGTAGTTGAAAAACCAATTTCAGAAGAGAGTTTAGAAAAACTTAAAAAGGCATTTAACAAAGAAGACATTGACGTAAATAAGAAAGAAGGTATTTTAAATAACTTGGAATTAAATTTTCCAAACGAACCTGCAAGACATAAACTTTTAGATACTATTGGTGATTTGGCATTGATTGGATATCATATTAACGCCAGCATTATTTCTAAGAGGCCTGGACATGCTGGTAATATTGCTTTTGCTAAAATTATAAAAGAATATATTAAACAAAACAAAGCAAGTCTAGAAGCACCATCTTATGATTCAAATATTGAGCCAATTTTTGATATTAATCAAATTGCATCTAAACTTCCACACCGATATCCATTTCTTTTAGTTGATAAAATTATTGACATAAGTGATACGCATATTGTTGGTGTTAAGAACGTTACATTTAACGAACCATTTTTTCAGGGGCATTTCCCTAATAATCCGGTGATGCCTGGCGTCTTAATAGTAGAAGCTTTAGCACAATGCGGTGGTATGCTGGCATTAAATATAATGCCAGAAACAGAAGGAGGTTATGATACTTATTTTGTAAAAATTGACAAAGTTCGATTTAGACAAAAGGTCATGCCAGGAGATACATTAATTCTTAAAATGGAATTATTAAATCCAATAAGACGTGGTCTTTGTGAGATGAAAGCTACGGCTTATGTAAGTAATAAAATTGTAGCTGAAGCAGAGCTTATGGCTCAAATAACGCCAAGTGTAAATAGACAATAATTTTAAAATAAAGGATGATACATCAATTCACAAATATACACCCAGAGGCTAAGTTAGGTCCCAATATAACCATTGATTCCTTTACCACAATTCAGAAAAATGTGGAGATTGGAGCAGGCACTTGGATAGGTTCAAATGTCACTATAATGGAAGGTGCTAGAATAGGTAAGAACTGTCACATCTTTCCAGGAGCCGTGATTTCTGCCATTCCTCAGGATTTAAAATATCAAGGTGAAGAGACTTTGGTATATATTGGAGATAATACTACAATTAGAGAATTTGTTACTATAAATAAAGGTACAAATGATCGAGGCTTTACTAAAGTGGGTAATAATTGCTTAATTATGGCTTATTGTCATATCGCACATGATTGTGAAATAGGAGATAACTGTATTTTTTCAAATAGTACTACCCTAGCGGGTCATATTACTGTAGAAAATGATGTTGTTCTTGCGGGATTAGTTGCAGTTCAACAATTTGTAAAAATCGGAGCTCATGCCTTTGTTACTGGTGGCTCATTGGTTCGTAAGGATATTCCTCCTTATGTAAAAGCAGCACGTGAGCCTTTGGCTTATGTTGGCATAAATTCAATAGGTTTACAAAGAAAAGGTTATAGCCTTGAAACGATTAATCATATTGCTGATATCTACAGGATACTGTATGTAAAAGGTTTAAATACACAAAATGCAATCAGTCAAATAGAAGAAACCATTCCAGAGTCTAAGGAAAGAAATAAGATTTTAGATTTCATTAAATCCTCTAAATACGGAGTTATGCGTGGTCCATCAACGACTAAAGTCAATGAAAATTAGTTTACAACAGGCAGGTAAGCGCTATATTAGAGATTGGGTTTTCAAAGGTATTAATTTTAATTTTGAGCCACATCAATCCTATGCACTTTTAGGAACTAATGGTTCTGGAAAGTCAACATTATTGCGAATATTAGCTGGGATGCAAACTTTAAGTTCAGGAAAAATTGAATATTTTTCAAATACTGAAATAATCCCTCCAGAAAAAGTATATGCACAGATAAGTTTTTGTGCTCCCGCAATGGAATTAATTGAAGAAATGAACTTAAAAGAATTTTTAGAATTTCATTTCTCTTTTAAAAAGATTAAAGCAGGTTGGAATATCAATACTATTATTGAAAAAATGCAATTAAAGAATGCTACTCATAAATTCATTGGAGATTATTCTTCCGGAATGAAGCAAAGAGTAAAATTAGCACAAGCATTTTTCAGCGACACTTCTTGCCTTTTATTGGATGAACCTTGCAGTAATCTTGATCAACAAGGTGTTTCTATGTATCAAGATTGGCTAAAAGAATTTGGTGATAATAGACTAGTTATCATTGCGTCCAATGATGAAAGAGAATATATCGGTGTCAATAACACACTGAATATCTTGAATTATAAAAATTAAATTTTCAGCAAAAGAATACGATTCATTTCCCAGTTTAATAAAGAGTGAAAGTCTAATCTTCTATATTCAATCTCATTCAAAATCAATACTTTTGCGCCATGAATGAAATAAAACAATTGAATAGAAATTGGATTCTGGCAGCCCTAATGCTCACTATGACTTTGGCGGCTATGGATACAACAATTGTTTCTACTGCTATACCAGAAATTGTTGCAGATTTAGGAGGATTTTCAAAATTTTCATGGGTTTTTTCAATCTATCTTTTAGCACAAACCGTAACGATTCCAATATATGGTAAACTTTCAGATCTTTTTGGTCGAAAGAAGATTCTTATTTTTGGAATTATCCTGTTTTTGATAGGTTCATTAAGTTCAGGTTTAGCTTGGAATATTGAAACGCTTATCATCTTTAGAGGCTTTCAGGGCTTAGGTGCTGGTTCTATAATGGCAACGGTCAACACAATTGCTGGTGATATTTATTCTGTTGAAGAACGAGCTAAAATTCAAGGATACTTGTCCAGTATATGGGGCGTTAGTGCAATTCTAGGACCTGCAATAGGCGGTGCATTAACTGAATATGTTCATTGGCGTTGGATATTTCTAATTAATCTACCCTTTGGTGCAATCGCTATATTCTTTTTGATGCGATACTTTCATGAAAAAATTCAGGTCCACAAAACAAAAATAGATTATAAGGGCGCTACATTAATTATAGTAACTTTGTCCTTATTGTTTGTGTTGCTACTAGAAAGTGGTCAAAGTTGGTCATGGATATCACCACAAAGTATCAGCTTATTTTCAACGATTGTTATTTTAAGTTACCTTACTTATCGGATAGAGGACAAAACAGAACATGCCATTATTCCTGTTTGGATATGGCGAAATAAAACTATTGCTTTTACAAATTTAGCAATAATTGCAATGGGTGTTATTATGATGGGACCCGACACCTTATTGCCTACTTTTACTCAAGCGGCATTAGGAGTTGGTACCATTGCATCTGGATTCATTTTAGCTAGTATGAGTATTGGATGGCCTACAGCCTCAGCACTTTCAGGAAGACTATACTTAAAAATCGGATTTAAAAACACTTCAATAATTGGTGCAATTATTGTATTTACATCCTGTGTTTTCTTCATTTTAATTCCAAAGCCCCAACCTATTTATCTTTTAGTTATCAATCAGGTGATGATAGGAGCTGGATTTGGCTTATTATCTACTCCATCGTTAGTTGGAATACAATCTATGGTAAAATGGGAACAAAGGGGTGTTGTAACGAGCTCAAATATATTTGCCAGAAACTTGGGTCAAAGTATAGGTGCCGCAATAGTAGGTGCTATTTTCAATAACTCTCTTAACCAGCAAATCAAAAACCATAAGGAATTAACGGATTTTAATACTGAGCAAGTATTAACCACAATAAAATTTACAAAAGAAAATCTCCCAATAAAATCATTATTGAGAGATCTTGTGAATAATGCCACCCATCATGTATATTGGGGCTTAATTTTATTTTCTGTAATTATCTTAATATTCCTAATGCTTATTCCGGGTAAAAAAGAAAGAAAAAAAGACGTTCTAAACCTTACTGGAAATATGCCTCAGCAGGAATCTCTTTAGGTTCTACTTTTGCTTTTTGCACTTCAGTAGGAGGAGTAATTAACTCATTTTTAAGAATATCCTCTTCATTAATATTTTGTAATGAAGCTAATCTCAAATTCTCTTCTTCTTTAAAGAATTCAGAAGCATCGATTGGAGGATGTGCTTTTAACCAACGAGAGCTAGAAAAATACTTATTATTATTAGAATAAATAAAGAAAGCTGATCCACCTTTTATAGCATCAATTATTGGTCTATTCAATTCCTGAGGTAATGCAGGACATCCCCAACTTCTACCCAATCTTTTATTAGAATTTATAAATGCTTTACTCACATAGTCTGCTCCATGAATAACGATGGCTCTATTAAAGGCTTGATCATTAAAACCAGGATCTTTTCCTTCAATTTTTAAAGAATATCCTTTATCACCGTAGTAGGTATTTGCTGTTGTAAAAAAGCCCAAACTACTTTGATGTGAATTTTCGATATTTGAAAATGCAGTAGCAAACTCTTCACCTGTACCTTGACCATGAGCAACTAGAGTATTAAACAAGACTTTCTTTTTATTCAAATCAATTACCCATAATCTAGGGATATTAGCTGAAAGGCTAAAATCACAAATGGTTAAAATATTTTTATTGTTGAGTTGACCAGCATTCTTGAGATTAGCATACCCTTGGTAAGCTTTAATAAAGACTTCTTTAGAGACTTTTTTATAATTACCAAAATTGATTTTATTGTATAATATTTCACTGTATTCTTTAGAACTTAACAAATTCCCTTTAACACCGGAAGATACAGAGACACCTTCATTAGCCATTGCTAAATTACTTGCCTTAATTTTACCGTTTGCTTCTATGGCAACAAATAAGGAAAGACCCAAAAATAATATCGTTAACTGCTTTAAATTATTAATAATATTCACGTTTTTAATGATTTAATGAAAAAGTATCAATGCAAATATATAAAATATTATATTAGATTAAAGTTAATCTTTCAAAATTAACAATATATTCTAAAGAAACAAACAAAATTATGATAAAAAATAAAAAACTTCATTTAATTCAAATAGCTAAATATGAAATTCTATATTATATTATAGGGTTAATTCCTTTCGATCAATAGAAGGTAATGGCATCCCATTAATGGTTCATTGAAAAGTGATAAAAAAAGTATTTGAAATTTATTAGAAAGTTTTATTCAATTAAAGAAAAACCATCAGTAACGGTCTTAGAGCAATTCCCATTATTATTACATGGAAAACATCCACCTGAAAGAGGTCTTGGGCTACATCCTAAATTTTCAGAGGAACATTCGGAAGTAGTACAGGATATTTTACCATCAACGATTAAATTTCCACTTTCATTATTAATAAATAAAGAAGATTTAATATTACTTCCAATGAAAATTAAATTATATTCATTTTCAATATTTCGAATTTCAACATTTAAAAAATTAGCTTCAATACCTCCATATTCTAATAAATTATTTTCGTAGATGGCAATTAATTTACTTTTGTCAACAGTAATAATAGGTGTACCATTAATTATTTCACCAACTTTTTGCCCATAATTAAAATGGCTAAAAAAAAGTAAACCAATTAAAAAAAACATCATTTTTTTCATAATAAAAAATTTAAATTAAAAAAAATAAAATTAGAACTAAATAACAAAGACAAATAAATGATAAAAATATAAAATCTTGTTATTTAGTACAAAGATTAGTTGAATCAGTTAAAAAATCTATTTAATATTATTAAGTAAATATTCTTGAACTTGAAAGATGTGTTGAAAAACTGAAATAGTTTGATCTCTTAGATTAATAATGGCATAATAAGGAATGGCTTCTATTTTAAAACGCTTATTTAATTTAAGTTCAGGATAGTCATACAATTGAAGATTAATATTATTATCCTTGAGGATTGCGCTTTCTGCTTGCTGTTTATCTTCATCATTATTCACACCTATAATTGTAAGCAGATTATTATTATATGTTTTTCTCAAATCAACTAAATCAGTTTTAATACTTTTCCTGCAAGGTACGCACCAAGATGCCCAAAAGTCTAAAAGTATAAAGTCAGTACTATTCATTAGATTCATAAAGCTAAAAGGTTCATCATCAATAGTTTTATAAGTACCCATAAGAAACAATGGACTAACTGGTGTCAAAGATTGAGAAAGCTTTTCAACTGAAGAGGTAAATAACAATTGCAAGTTATTGTTATCAAAAGCGTCTTTACTATAATTTAATAGCTGTTGCTTTTGCTCTATACTAGCGAAATCAAGACCATAAAAAGCCAAGGCGATTGAAAAAACATTTTTATCAGTTTCGGATAACATTATTGAATCTAATCCTGAATTTGAGGTTTGAACAAAAACTTGAATTTGTTTTAAATAATCTTGCTGTATAGATTGCATATCAAGGTTTTCATTATTACCATTTAATTGAAATTTAGCTCTTTGGCTAGCCATGAAGTGATAAACAGGCAACATTTCTGTACGAATTTTTAAAACTCTGTTATTTACCGCAGCTAATTTAGGAATTGAAGTTTTAAGATTATAGGAAAGAAATAAATTGGTGATATTAGCATTCAGAGTAATTATGCTATTATCATTACCGGTAATAAAAAATGCATAATTATCATCTTTTCCATTTTGAATAATAGAACCACCTGACATACCTTCAGGTACCTTTGGAATTACTGAAATTCTGTAGGCAGTATTAGCAGTTAAGTCATTAAAACTAAACGTTCCATCTTTAGAAATTATTTGAGAATCTACTACACAAGCATTGCTACCAGATAGGATACAATTAAAATTATTGAGTTTAGATAAATAAACTTTTTTCTGCCAATTTTGATCAAGTTTTAAAGTACCTGTAATTTTTGTATTGGCAAAGACATTGATATTACTAGCAACTAAAATAAGTAGAAGATAAACGCGAAAATAATTCCTCATAAGATAAAAAAGATTTTTAAAAAAACATTAAAATGCAAAAAATTTAACTCATTACAAAGATAAATGAAATCATACCAAAAAAAAAATAGTTTTTAAATGGTTAAAAACAAAAAAAGAGTCACTATAATAGCAACTCTTTTCAAATACGATTGGGTTAAAAATTCTACCAGATATGGCACAAAACCTCTCCACCTACGTTATTAGCACGAGCTTCTTTATCAGTCATTACACCTTTAGAAGTAGAGATAATAGCGATACCTAAACCATTCTTCACTCTTCTTATTTCAGAAGGTTTAGAATACTGACGTAAACCTGGACGGCTAATACGATCTAGAGAACGAATAACAGGTTCTTTTGTTTGAGGATCATATTTCAAAGCAATTTTAATAAGCCCTTGCTTATTATCTTCTTCAAATATATACTTCAACACATATCCTTTATCATAAAGGATTTCTGTCATTCTTTTTTTCAAATTTGAAGCAGGTATTTCTACAATACGATGCTTAGCCATCTGAGCATTACGAATGCGCGTTAAAAAGTCTGCAATTGGATCTGTTACCATTTTTTTGTTTGTTTAAAATGTTGATTAATTGATTATAGTTACCGAATGGTTTTCGGACCATAATCTAATATTTTCAAAATCTAAAGAATACTATCTTTAGTTTAAAAGCTTACCAAGAAGCTTTTTTCACGCCTGGTATTAAACCTTGCAATGCCATTTCACGGAAAATAACACGACCGATACCAAATTGGCGCATATATCCTTTAGGACGACCAGTCAGCTGACAACGATTGTGTAATCTAACTGGTGATGCGTTTTTAGGTAATTTGTCTAATGCTTCATAATCTCCAGCCTCTTTAAGGGCTTTACGTATATCAGCATATTTTGCTACCATTTTCTCGCGCTTGCGTTGACGCGCTTTTACGGATGCTCTTGCCATATTTTAATTATTATCTTTATTTATGTTTTTAAAAGGCATACCTAACTCTTTCAATAACTCATAAGCCTCTTCATTGGTTTTGGCTGTAGTTACAAAAGTAATATCCATACCTGAGATACGATTAATTTTATCGATATCTATTTCAGGATAAATAATTTGTTCAGTAATACCAAAAGTGTAGTTACCGCGACCGTCAAATGATTTATCATTAACACCTCTAAAGTCACGAACCCTAGGTAAGGAAACAGAAATTAAACGATCTAGAAACTCATACATTTTAGATCCGCGTAAAGTTACACGAGCCCCAATAGGCATTTTTTTACGTAGTTTAAAGTTAGAAACGTCTTTTCTTGATAAAGTAGGAACCGCTTTCTGACCTGTAACCATAGTCATTTCTTTAACGGCATCATCTACTAATTTCTTATCAGAAGTAGAACCTTTTACACCTTGATTAAGACAAATCTTAACCAATTTAGGAGCTTGCATTACGGTTTTATAACCGAACTTCTTCATTAATGCTACTTTTACTTCTTCAGAATATTTGGTCTGAAGACGTGGGATATATGTTGTACTCATCATTAAATTACTTGACTAGTTTTTTTAGAAATACGTACTGTTTTGCCCTCTTTACGTTCACGAGTAATACGAGCTGGAGCGTTAGCTTTTGTGTCCCAAAGCATTACATTAGAAATAGCTATTGGAGCTTCTTCTTTAACAATGCCTCCTTGAGGGAATTTTGCGCTTGGTTTAAGGTGTTTTGTAACGATATTTACACCTTCAACTAAAACGCGACCTTTAATAGGGTATACAGCTAATACTTCACGTGGTGTGCTACGGTTTTTATCATTACCCGTAATAACTGCCACTTGATCACCCTTTTTAATATTGAACTTTGGTCTGAATCTAGTTTTCATTTTTATCAATTCTTGATGCCACTTTTTATTTGAGCGGCAAAGGTACGAAAATTATTTTATAATACTTCTGGTGCTAAAGAAACAATTTTCATATATCCTTTATCACGTAATTCCCTAGCGACAGGTCCGAATATACGTGTTCCTCGAGGGTCTCCAGAATTGTTTAATAACACTACAGCATTCTCATCGAAGCTGATATATGAACCATCTTTACGACGAACTTTATGTTTAGTTCTTACAATTACGGCTTTGGAAACAATACCTTTTTTTACACCTCCATTAGGTGAAGCATCTTTAACAGACACTACAATCTGATCGCCCACATAAGCATACTTTTGTCCAGAGTTTCCTAAGACACGGATACAAAGTACCTCTTTTCCACCACTGTTGTCTGCTACTTTAAGCCTTGATTCTTGCTGTATCATTTTTTTTTAAATGTTTAGCTATTCGCTTTTTGTTTTAAAAATTACTCTATATCAGAGCTTACTTTTTTCAGCGCTGCATCACTAATATAGGATTGCAGATGAATGATTATGTTTTGAAAAAAAATTACTTTGCTTTTGCGATTACTTCTACTAATCTCCAGCATTTTGTTTTACTCAAAGGACGAGTTTCCATAATACGTACTGTATCACCAATACCGCATTGATTGCTCTCATCGTGAGCATGATATTTTGTAGTTTTTTTCAAAAACTTACCGTATAGAGGGTGTTTCACTTTACGCTCAACTGCAACGGTAATTGTTTTATCCATCTTATCGCTGGTAACTAAACCTATACGGTTTTTTCTTGTTTTTCTTTCTACTGTCATGATGACGAATATTTTATTTATTAAGTTTTCTTTTATGCTCTTCAGTTCTCAACTGAGCAATTTGGCGACGTATACTTTTAATCACCATTGGATTTTCAATTGGATTAACAGCATGGCTAAACTTCATTTGTTTTAAACGAGTAACTTCAGCTGTAATACTGTCTTGTAAAGCTTCATCGCTTAAGCTAAGGTAGTCTTGATTTTGCTTTGACTTTGCCATTTTACTAATTATTTAATTTTGTATTTCTGCTTTACAGCAATTTTATTAATTATTTTCAAAAACTAAACTTGTTTGTTATACAGATTTTATGCGAAATCGTGACGAATTACAAATTTTGTTTTAATAGGTAATTTTTGTGCTGCTAAATGCATTGCTTCCTGTGCTAATTCCATTGGAACACCTTCCACTTCAAACATAATAGTACCTGGTCTAACCACAGCTGCCCAATATTCCAAACTACCTTTACCTTTACCCATACGAACTTCAGCTGGTTTAGCAGTAATTGGTTTGTCTGGGAAAATACGGATCCAAACAGTTCCTTCACGCTTCATATGTCTAGTCATAGCCTGACGTGCAGCTTCAATTTGTCGGTTTGTTATCCATTTAGGCTCTAAGGCTTTTAATCCGAAAGAACCAAATGCTACAGTAGTTCCGCGGTGAGCGTCACCTTTAATGCGCCCTTTATGCTGTTTACGACGTTTAACTCTTTTAGGTTGTAACATTCTATAAATTTTTTGCCAATTAAGAGGATTAAATTATCAGAGCCTCTGTAATCGGGTTTACTAAATAATATTATTATAAACTAGATTAAATTCTAAAAAGAATGATTAATCTCTTTGCTGACGATTATTATTACTTCTTCCACGTCCACCGCCACCGCCACCACGACGATCACGATCTCCTCCGCCGCCACCACGACGTTCAAATCTTTCTCCACCTCTTCTATCAGATGCGCCAGAAGTAATGTTTGGATTCAATTCACGCTTACCTAAAACTTCTCCTTTACATATCCAAACTTTCAATCCTATTTTACCATATACAGTCATTGCATATACACTAGCATAATCGATATCCATTCTGAATGTATGTAATGGTGTACGTCCTTGCTTTATCTCTTCAGAACGAGCAATCTCAGCACCACCTAAACGACCACTTGCCTTAACCTTTATACCTTCAGCTCCCATTCTCATTGCAGTAGAAATAGCCATTTTGATAGCTCTTTTGTAGCTAACACGACCTTCAATCTGACGAGCAATAGTTTCTCCAACTAATTGAGCATCAACTTCCGGACGACGGATTTCCATGATGTTAATTTGAGCATCTGTATTTCCAGTTAATTTCTTAACCTCTTCTTTAATTCTATCTACTTCTGCTCCACCTCTACCAATAATGATACCAGGCTTGGAAGTATGAATTGTAACAATTAGTTTACCAAGTGTACGCTCGATAACAATACGTGCTACGCCACCTTTATTAATACGTGCATTAAGATAAGTACGGATTTTATGATCCTCTACTAAATTTTTGCCATATTGTTTTTTGTCGCTATACCACATAGAATCCCATCCGCGAATGATTCCTAAACGATTACCTATTGGATTTGCTTTTTGACCCATTGTCTATTTTATTTTTCTTTCTAGCAGTAACTAAACTACCGAAACATTTTTAAATTATATTTTACTATCAACAATTAAAGTTACGTGATTGCTACGCTTACGTACACGATAAGCACGACCTTGAGGTGCTGGTAACATACGTTTGATCATACGTCCACCATCTACAAAAATAGTTTTTATCTTTAGGTTAGCATCAGCGATATCTTCACCTTCGTTCTTCTGCTTCCAATTATCAATAGCACTTAATAATAATTTCTCTAATGCTACTGCTGGGTGCTTGGTACTATATTTTAAAATACTTAAAGCTTTTTCAACTTCCATACCACGGATTAGATCTGCTAATAAACGCATTTTGCGTGGTGAAGTTGGGTAATTTCTTAAACGAGCTATTGCTTCCATTTCTTAACTTTTAATTAATTAGCTTTTGCTAATTGTTTAGTTTTAATGATTTTTGTTATTATTTCTTTCTATCTCCGCTATGTCCCTTAAAGTTACGAGTAGGAGAAAACTCACCTAATTTGTGACCTACCATGTATTCAGTAACATATACAGGAATAAACTTATTACCATTATGAACTGTAAAAGTATGTCCTACAAAATCAGGAGTAATAGTAGAGCGACGGCTCCAAGTCTTAATAACTGTTTTTCTGCCTCCAGCTTCGTTTTGTGAAAGAACTTTAGCTTCTAAGTTGTGGTCCACGTAAGGACCTTTTTTAATTGAACGACCCATTGTTGCGTTTTTTTGATGATTTGATTCTTCTAAAAAGAATCCATTTTATCGATTAAAATTAATTGTTATTATTATTTCTTCTTACTGCGTTGAATAATCAATGCATTAGATGCTTTTGTCTTGCTACGTGTTTTTTCTCCTTTAGCATATTTACCAGTACGAGAACGAGGGTGACCTCCAGAAGATTTACCTTCACCACCACCCATTGGGTGATCGACAGGGTTCATAGCTACACCTCTTACACGTGGACGAAGACCTCTCCATCTATTACGTCCAGCTTTACCTATTGATTCTAACTGATGATCACTGTTAGAAACAACACCTACAGTTGCATAACAAACGTTTAATACCTTACGCAATTCGCCAGATGGCATTTTTAAAACTGCAAATTTCTCTTCTTTAGCAGATAATTGAGCATGTGTACCAGCAGAGCGTGCAATTGCACCACCCTTTCCAGGTTGCATTTCAATGTTATGAATTACAGTACCTAAAGGCATGTTCTTCATCATTAATGCATTTCCTATTTCTGGAGCAACACTATCACCACTTATTACAGTTGTACCTACTTCAAGCCCTTGAGGAGCAATGATGTAACGTTTTTCACCATCAGCATAAGCTAATAAGGCGATAAAAGCGGTACGGTTAGGATCATATTCAATAGACTTAACAGTAGCAGGCACATTAGCTTTGTTACGTTTAAAATCGATGATACGATAATGCTTTTTATGACCCCCTCCAATATTACGTACAGTCATACGGCCTTTAGAGTTACGGCCAGAATTTCTTGTCTTGGATTCAATCAAACTCTTTTCAGGTACATTCGTAGTAATTTCTGCATATGCATTACCAGTTCTGTGACGTGTACCGGGAGTTGTTGGTTTATATTTGCGTAAAGCCATTTTTATTATATTTAGTTTGTTTATCTGGTGAAAAAATACCAATAGTTTTCCAAACTGTTTATTAAATCTATACTTGTTTAAATATTAGAATGAAAACAAATCAATACTTTCACCCTCAGCCAAAGTAACAATTGCTTTTTTGTAAGAAGGCTTACGGCCCTGAACATATCCAGCTTTTGTAAAACGACTTTTATTTTTAGCAGGAACTACAATTGTATTTACATCAGTAATTTTTACATTATAGAACTTTTCTACTGCTTCTTTAATTTCCAATTTATTGGAACGCTTGTCCACTACAAAAGTATAACGGTTGTATTTTTCCATTTGACCGTTTACTTTTTCGGTGATTACCGGACGAGAAATTATTTCTTGAAGTCTCATTTCTAAAATTTTATTTTTAATTAGGGCTTTTCGACCCTTTCACTAATTATTATTAATTTATGCTTCTACTGCATCGATTGCTTCTGTAAAGATCTTAGCAGCACTTTCAGTAAATACTAAAGTCTTTGCGTTTAGAATATCATAAGTATTGATATCGCTTAAAACACTAGTTTTCACCTTTGGTAAATTACGAACGCTTAAATAAGCATTAGCGTCATAATCAGCATTTACTAATAAAACTTTTTTATTTGTTAGTTGAAGATCATTCAAAACGCCAACCATAGTTTTGGTATTAGGTGTTTCTATTTTAAAATCTTCCACTATTAAAATTTGATTATCTTTAGCTTTATATGTCAAAGCAGACATTTTTGCTAAATCTTTCACTTTACGGTTAATTTTAAAATCGTAAGAGTGTGGTTTAGGACCATGAACCGTACCACCACCTTTATACAATGGGTTACGGATATTACCTTTACGAGAACCACCAGTACCTTTTTGACGGTGTAGTTTACGACTAGATCCTTGAACTTCTGAACGTCCTTTAGTGCTATGATTACCTAATCTTTGAGCAGCTAAATATTGCTTTACTGAAAGGTAAATAACGTGGTCATTAGGTTCGATATTGAAAATATCCTCAGGTAATTCCACCGAACGGCCAGTTTTTTCTCCTTTGCTATTTAATACTTCTATTTGCATGATTATTTCTGAATTAAAACGATGGAACCATTGTGTCCTGGAATAGATCCTGCAATAACTAAATAGTTTTGCTCAGGGAACACTTTCATTACTTTTAAGGCCTTAACCTTTACGCGATCGCCACCCATACGTCCAGCCATTTTCATATTTTTCAATACACGACTTGGATAAGAAGAAGCACCGATAGAACCTGGAGCTCTTTCACGATCATGCTGACCATGTGTAGATTCACCCACACCAGCAAATTTGTGACGTTTTACAACACCCTGGAAACCTTTACCTTTGGAAGTACCGATAACATTTACTTTTTCACCTTCTGCGAAGATTTCACAAGTAATTGTTGCGCCAACTTCTACCTCGATAGAACAGTTACGGATTTCTTTTACTACAGCTTTGGGATCTGTGTTTGCTTTGGCGAAATGATTAAGTAGAGCTTTAGGCGTATTTTTCTCTTTACGAGTGCCATAAGCAATCTGAAGCGCATTGTAGCCGTCAGTTTCTTCAGATTTTTTCTGAGTAACTACACAAGGGCCGGCTTCGATAATGGTGCAAGCAACTTGCTTTCCATTAGCTTCGAACACGCTTGTCATGCCGATTTTCTTGCCAATAATACCTTTCATATTGTTATTAATAAATTTTCTGTTTTTTACAAAGAGATGCTGACATCTCATACTAATTCCTATAATTATGATTAATAGCCTAATGGAAATCCGGAACTTTGTCCGACACCCTTAGCTAAGCGCCCTTGTTTGAAAACTATTTGTCCAAAGAGGGATTAGCCGATTACCATTTATTTAAAGAACATTGCTTTCGCTAAAAATCTTTATTTCTTTTACCTTATGCCTTGATTTCTACATCAACACCACTTGGTAAATCCAATTTAGATAATGCATCTACAGTCTTACTGCTAGATGTATAAATATCTAAAAGACGTTTATGAGTAGTTAATTGGAACTGCTCTCTTGCCTTCTTATTTACGTGCGGTGAACGTAACACCGTGTAAATTTTCTTATCAGTTGGCAAAGGAATAGGACCCGTAACTACTGCACCGGTACTTCTTACCGTTTTAACGATTTTTTCTGCTGACTTATCAACCAAGTTGTGGTCGTAAGATTTCAATTTAATGCGAATGCGTTGTGACATAATTCAAAAAACTTCCTTTAATATTTGGGAGTGCAAAGGTAGCGAATCTTTTTTATTTTCCAAATCTTTTTTAAAATATTTTTAAAAGTTTTTTAAAAAAAATTATTTGTAACAATTCCATAAGTCATAATAAAGTTCTCTTTTTGAGTTTTACTAACCTTATTATAGGACAATCCTGTTTCAAAATTGATCCATTTCCATATTTTAAAACCCAAATTAAAATTACTAGTTATGATATAATCATTCTTTAATGTTAAAGAAGGTTGATGAAAAAAAACAAATTTTGCGGAGACCCTCTTCTTGTAATTATAACTGGCTTTAATCCTTAAAGAATTTCTAAATGTTTCATATTCTAACTTATCTGTATTACTAGTGTTTACACTACTGTATTCATATAGAATACCATCACTTATACTAAATTTAAAAACATCATTATTAAAAAATTTATAAGCTAAACCTGAACCTGCTTGGTATTGATAATTTACATTTAAGGAATAACTACTAATGAAGTTAAATAAACCCCAATATATTAATGGTTTATGCCCACTAATTCTATCAAAATTTGCAGTTGCTTTCCAATCATTATTAGTTAACTTCTCTTGATTTTTACCGTATAGCCATTGTCCATTGCCATTAAATTCAAACCTTTCAAAACGAATTTCAATATTAGCACTATTGTTAAACAACATTGTAGTTTCATCGTTTGTCTTATTAAAATTCCCAGAAAGAGACAAACTGGTTTTATAATGGACAGAATCATTAAATTGTGCTAAAGCCGATGTCCACCAGCTCGAACTCAAAAGCAGTACTAAAAAAAATTCTCGAAGCATATTTCAGTTTTGTGCAAAAGTCTTGAATATTATCAGACTTTCAAAAAAATAGCTTCATTATTGATTTTTATATTATTTTTTGTAAACGAGTTCGATTTTTCAAAAAAATGCTTCGAAGCCAAACAAAATAGAAAAGCATTAAGTATTAATCAAAACCTATTCCTTATGAATTATATTTTAGGTACTCAATTTTTGGTCTAATACTATGGAGTTTTATAGAACTTTTATTACAATTGAATAAATGGCGAAAGCATAATTTTGAATTTAAATTTTCTAAAAATAAAAAAAATATGCTTCGCTTATTTATTAGTCTTTTCATTACTTTAAGTTTTTTATTTATAATTCCATATTTTGCTAACACACCTTTATTCGTGTTGCCGAAATTACAACCAGATTTAGGATACGGATTAATAATAGGCGTAATTATAAGCATTCTAAGTGCTTTTATTCAAAATTTCATAAAAGGGAATGTAAGAGAACAAAATAATAATTATAGTTAAAAGACCAAAAAATCAATAAAAAAAATTGACATTTAGATAATAATTTTTCTTAAATTTGATAGATCTTGAATAAACAAAAATTGATTGACATTTGTACTTCGCGTAAAATAGGAATGGATTACAAATTCAAAAGAAATTTATAAATTTTCCGTTTGCAATAACATAGAAAGTACATAATTTCATGTAATTAGAATAAAAATATTTTTGAAAATGTAATACAAATTTCAGAAGATTAAAAAAAGCAAGCCTTCACATTGGAGTGGTGACCACTTAGAATTATTTTACAAAGGAGAACATTGCATTGCAAATTTTGTTTCTCTTAGGGTTTGAATTACCTTTTTTAGAATAAAAAAGACAGCATAAATCGATCAAAAAAATAAATATGATGAACGATTATTTAGAAAGTGTAAAAAAGCAATTTGAATATTACAAAATGCTTGGAGAAAAGACTTTTTCCCAATTAACAGAAGAACAACTTTTTTTCGAATTCAATGAAGAGAGTAATAGCATTGCAATGATTGTAAAACATTTATGGGGAAATATGCTTTCCCGATGGACAGACTTTTTAATCACCGACGGAGAAAAAGATTGGAGACATAGAGATACAGAATTTAATAACGATATTGGAGATAGGAAGGAACTCATAGAAAAATGGAATGAGGGTTGGGCTTGTTTATTTAGTGCTATAAACCCTTTGACAGAAATGGACATGACAAAGGAAATCTATATACGCAATGAAGGACATACAGTTATTGAAGCCATAAATAGACAGCTAGCACATTATTCGTATCACGTTGGACAAATCGTATTTATTGGAAAAATGTTATGCAATGAAAAATGGATTTCGCTGTCAATACCTAAGGGAAATTCAAAAGAATTTAATACAGATCATTTTTCAAAACCAAAGCACAAACAACATTTTACAGACGATTATTTAGACAAAAAGGAATAAATCCAAACTGTGTTTCTTAATTTTAATTAAGCCAATAACATTCAAGAACTTACTTTATTATTTTTTGATTCTTAAAAGCTTTATTTCTAAAGAAGGCTACTAATGATAAAATAAGCATACTTATCGCTGTAATATAAATCCATGAAGGAACTGGCATTGGATCGCCCGCAGCATATGAATGTAATCCAGACAAATAATAATTTACGCCAAAATATGTAAATATAATAGACCATATTGCCCATAGGCTTACGATATTAAAAGTTAGTTTTCCTCTAAGCTTTGGAACTAATCGCAAGTGGAGTACCACAGCATAAAATATTACTGAAATAAATGCCCAGGTCTCTTTTGGATCCCAGCTCCAATACCTACCCCAACTCTCATTTGCCCACATTCCACCAAGGAATGTACCTACGCTAAGTGCAAAAATCCCTACTGTCAAAGCCATTTCATTTACTATTGTTAATTCTTTGAGGGAATGTTCTATTTTTTTTGTGGGCTTGGCACTGAACAACAGTAATGAAATCACACTTAAAACTGCAGATAGTCCAAAAAAACCATAACTAGAGGTAATGATACCTACATGAACCATTAACCAATAAGATTTTAGAACAGGTTCCAAAGGAGTAATCTGAGGATCGAGCATCGACCCACCATGTGCAAATCCCATCATTATCATCGCAACCAAAGCTCCGGCTGCTGGAATAAAAGCATTTCTATTTCTGTAAAAAACTAAGCCCGAAAGCACACCGATTCCTGAAATAAATACAATAGCCTCATAACCATTGCTCCAAGGTGCATGGCCAGAAAGATACCAACGAACACCTAATGCAGTTGCCTGAATGGCCAATGCTACAATCATTATTCCCAATAATCCTTTCGTCAACATCCGAATCAGATGATTAAATTTTGATCCTGATGAAAATACTTCTGCAAATCCAAGCATAATCATGGCCATACCCAACAGACTGTAAGTGATCATCAGCCAAAAGAAAATGTTCAAATGATTGTAGAGTATTTCAAGATTTACTTTTGAGGTAGATGGAATTATTTTTTTGCCCCAAACTTGCTGAAATGCACTAATTTCCTCAATACTTTGATCAGCCTTGGAATAGTTTCCTGTTTTCAAACCTTCTTTTACGCCACTAAAATAATTACTTAACAAATCATATGCAGTCTTGTCAATCTCCACCGCATTCTCATCAGAACTATAAATCCAACTTCTCCATTTTTGATTTGGATCATTTTTTACAGGAATAATTTGTGTATAATAACCAAAAGCAACATTACCAAAAATATTAAATCTTTCAGTCACTTCTATAACGGCTTTGTCATAATTAGATTGATCTGCTTTTCGTTTGCTAAAAGATGCATTATCCTGTTTTTCTAACTTATAAATTCCGGTACTGGGATCCACCAAATTAGAATATGAAGTATAACCTTCTACATTGGCACCAGTTTCCTTTGTTAGTTGGTCACCTCCTTTGGTCCCTACTTTGATCAAAGGTTCCTCTGCCCAATAACCGGGATCAACCTGCATCGAAATAAACCACTGTTCTGCAGAAATGGTGATGTCACCTTTTTGATATTTATCTTTTTTGTAAATTTTCCTTAGTAACTCTAAAACATGTGTATCCATTGGTTCAATTCGACCTTGAAAATTCTGAACGAGAAGATGTGCAAATCTCTTTGCATGATCTGGGTCTATTATTCTGTTCGATCCAAGTTCATTCGGTCTTGCAAATTGAGCATTAGGTCCAATTTTTTGCATTTTAGAAATATTGGGATTGTTCTGGGCATAACTAGAATTTACTCCGAAACTCAAAAAGCATAAAAAAGGAATAAAAATAAAACTTTTTTTGTGCATTTCTTTTAGTGAATTATTTAATTTCCAAAAATGAGTTCCTTTCCAAAAGAGTGTGAAAAACATTCCAGAAAATAAAAGAAAATATCCAAGATAAGTTATATTAGTACCCCATCTGTCAGCATTTACAGAAAGTATGGTTCCACTTTCATCTGGAAAATAACTTGCTTGAAAGAATCGATAACCACTATAATCCATCACATTATTCATATAAATATGATGTTGCTCCTCTTTTCCTTTGTCTATTATTGTTATCTTACTTTCATAGGATGATGGGTTGTTTGATCCTGGATAACGATCGAGCAAAAAATCATCACAACGTAATGAGAAACTGGTATAAAGAATCTTAGAACCAAATCCCAGAGAGACATTTAACCCATTGATGTGCACTGTTTTACTGAATCCTGTAACCCCTTTTCCTCCTTTGATCATCAGCGTATCCTTTTCACTCCCTGAGCTCATTTCTAATTGAATAGCTGCTAAAAGGTTTTTGTCCATTGGATTGTTCTTATCTCCATTATAATAGACTACTTTCCCTTTGAAAGCACTTTTAGGAATTATAAAATTAATACCATTTATGGTATAAAGCGTCCTATTATTGAGGTCATTAGTCTCATTCGCTATTATCTTACCAGATTGTTGAGCCAATAATGCAGTATCCGTTACGACGCCTGTTTGCTGTCCTTGCATGGACATAAATTTTCCATCATTGGGCATGGTAATTAAAATGTCATCATCCTTTTCGATTAGTTGAACCGCACCTTGAACCGGATTGTTATAACTAAAAAGCATACCATCAATGTTTTTTAGTTCACCATCGGGAATATAGTTATTTACTCTACCCTCTTCACCTACAGTTACAATGTTGAGCATCTTCTTTCCTGATGCTGTTATTTGAAGAGAGTCTTTAGCTAAGGGAATATAGTCAATGGTTTTTAAAGAAATGACTTTGTCGTAAAAATGATAATCTTGTTTGAAAGTTCTTTTGAAGGGCCACTTCGTGTCTTTTTGATTAAAATAAGACATCATATAAGGATACTTATCATAACTAAGTGTTTTATTCCCATCTGTAACATTCAGTTTAAAATAAGTGTGGTCACTGATAATTTCATTCGTAGTTTGATTTTCTTTGATTGGCATTTGTCCTTCAAAACTGATATAGCGTGTGATGGCACCACCAATAAACATAAAAATAAAGGCTAAATGAAAGACAAGTATTGGCCATTTTTCTTTTTTAGTAAGCTGATAGGTTTTAATATTAGCAGCAAACAATAAAATCAACCAAATCATTAGAACTTCAAACCAAGTGGAATTATAAATTAATGTTTTTGCGGTAGCTGTATCATAGTCATTTTCCACAAAAGTAGCGACAGCCATGGAAATGCCATATAGCAACAAAAGAACTGTCATGGTACGGGTAGAGAATAAGATTTTTTTTAAACGTTTCATTTTTAACCTGTTTCGTGTTCATTAATAGTGTAGGTAGTATATAATTTTAATCGCCCTGATATGATTTTTTCCAATGGTGGTGTGATAAAATCAAGGGAAAACACTTTCCAGCCGCTGGTTTACAGTTGTCTTTCTAATCCCGTTAATTTGCTCAAATGTTGCAGCTGGTTTTTATTCCTTATTTGAGATTTTCCGTGGGTTTGCAATAAATGCATATCCAAAAAATAGCGTGAACGCGGAGTAAATAATTGTTAACACCAAAATAATTCCAACCGAATTTTCCGCCTTAAATGCAATTTTTATTAAAGTCAGAGAACTTATTAAAAAATGCGCCAGATTTCCTGCGACCAATGGCCGGCTATAAATACCCCCAATCAGGCTGTTCCTGGTCATCCAATTTAGCATGGCAAAACCCCAATAACCGGCACCCAACAGTTGAAAAATCAATAGGGAATTCTGACTTATATCTGTGCCGAGATATTCAGCTATTTCTTTAGGAAGAAAAGTGAGTCCAATTCCAATGATTCCATAAAAAACAGCACTTGCAGTCATTAAAATTTTCGTATTCACATTAACCTGTTTTTAAATTTGAATCCTTCACCGCAAAATTTAAGTTCCATTGCCTTACAGATGTTTGCCTTTAGATTCACTTGATTGAATTTTCTGTTAACGGCTCAAATATTACTCTCCGGGATAAAACTTTTTTTTGTGATTCAATTAAACTTAGCCATCCTTCCGTTCTATTATGTGCAGCAGGAAAAATTTATCTCACGACATTATAAATTACCGACTTGAGTGGAGCTGATTATAAATTCTCTTCTCAATCACTTACCCACTACTATTCTGATCAGCCAGAAATTCTCCTAAATACCATACATTTTGACCAGGCTTTAATTCATCTATTAAAAAAAACATCTCTTTAGGGATATTCCTTTAGGAATTGGTTTCCCTAAAGAGATGTATATAAAAGGCTGTAAGCGTTAGGTGCCTGGATCCTTACCTGTATAATCGTTCAGGCCTCCCGAAAACCCGGGGCCAGTTTTGAAAGTCAGGCGTTCCAACCGGCAATCCTTACAAGGATTTCAAATATTGAGTAAGATCCTTCTTTTCATCAGAATTTAACTTGAGATTTCTCTCTTGATTATATCTGTCCACCACTTCATCCAGGGTCTTTGCAGAACCATCGTGGAAATAAGGAGGGTGTTGCCAAATACCTTTCAATGGGGTTACTCTCCATTTCTTTGTAGCCGAACGATTAACATAATCTTTATCAATTGCAACTGAGGCATTTTGAGGATGTAATCTTCCATCAATGGTATTATCAGTAAATAGGGGTCCTGAGTGGCAAGTTGCACATTGTGCTTTACCACTAAAAAGTGCTTTTCCTCTGGTGGCTGCAGTGGCATCAAAATTACCAGCAATTGCTGCAGGTGCGTTAATAGAAAACTGATATGCTTGTAATGCAGGGAGCTTATCTGTTACTAAATCATCACCTTCTCTATGGTCAACTACCCAATTATCAAGACGTGCATCTTCAAAATATCCATGTCCATGCATTTGAGTAACCGCAACATATCTGTTCCAATAGGCAACAGGTCCTGCAACTTCATGTTCCACATCTCCATCGCCTGTAAAAATAGCCTTAGGAATTCCATATAAACCAAATGCAGGTGGAATGACCACTGGATTACTTAATCCATCATGATTATATCTTGGGTCATACATTCCTTTTCCCCATGAACTGTAAACGGTTTTCTGAGCAGCAGTTAATGCTGGAGACAAGGATATAATAAAACCAGGATCTAAATCTCTATTTGGATAAGCATCCAAACGATTTCCTATTCCTTGTGCAAAAGAATTATCTACAGTTGAATGGCACAAAGCACAAGTAATACCTACCCTTTCCAACTTTAATTTACCATCATTACCTGTAGTTACCGTTCCTTTTACACCAACAACAGCATCTAATGAAATCAATGCTAGCGTCGTTTGAGGGTCAGTAAGACTAATTGACCCGTCCTGAATCCCAGAGACAACAGCTGGCGGTAAAACAGATGCATCAACCTTTAAACCAACAGACAAAGCTGTAGTAGGATCTACTGCGGTTTCAATCACTTTGTTCATCTGTAATACATCTGTCCAAAACGATTCATCACCAAAGGTCTCAAATCTAAAAACTTGTTGACCTTGTTGAACTAAATTCGCATCTAATGCAGGTAAATTTAAACTACCCTCACCTGGAGGGAGATGGCCAGATTCATGTCTATTACAACTAAAAAGGCCAAACGCTGCAAGGAGCAACGTTGGGAAAATAAACGATTTTTTCATGATATTAATTAAATTTTTATTAGGAAACCATTAGCTTTTTCTGAAATTAAATTTAATCCAGATTTGCAATTCTATAAAAATAGAGTTGATTAGAATTAATTAAGTTACAAAAAAAATAAAATTTATTTTTAGTATATCCGAAAACCTAATTCTTTGAAATCATAAAGTATTGATTTATACAGAATAATTAAATGATCTTTCATTCGCAAATACAGAAATATTTTTTAGACCGAACATGTTATTTATTTTGTAAAAAAACGATATCAAAAAATATGTAAAAAGTTAATATTATGTTTCAATCGGTCTCTAAAGCATAATAAATCCGGTTCTTTATCAACTTTGATAATCCTCAACCAACTACGATTAATAATACTTTTTGATTCATTTAGAATAATTTAAAATTAAAAATAAAAGATAATATGCTTTTTGTATTAAAAACAATTATCTTTATTTATTATTCACGCTTTTAACCTTACTTATTATGAAAAACAAAATTATTTTAAGCGTAATCACTTTCATAGCTGGCGGAAGCTGTCTTTTTGGTCAAACGAATAGTTATGCCATTAATGCTACGGGTGGAAGTTACACTTTGAACGCAAATACCTACGAGTGGTCTGTTGGAGAAATGACCTTAGTCAACACTGTGATTACTCCAAGTTTAGTAGTAACTCAAGGTTTACTTCAACCGATTTTAACTGCGGTGGGAATTAATCCTGATAAAGGTCAAGAGGCTAAGTTCTCTGTGTTTCCTAATCCTACCAATGACAAACTTTTTATTCTGCCAAGCCTTTCTTCTCAAATGAAACTAGCCATTTCGCTTTTCGACATTACTGGTCGACTTTATGATCAAAAGAAAGTCGTTTTGAATTCTGGTTTGGAAATGCAAGAACTCGACTTGAGCAACTTTGCTGCTGGAATGTATGTCCTGTTGTTGCGGACAGAAAATAATGGGAAAGAATTAATCACCACCTTCAAAATTGAAAAAAAATAAAACAACCTCAAAATTAAATTTATTATGAAAAAAATAATTTTATCAATCGCTCTAGCATTTGCCTTGGGAAGCATTGCCAATGCTCAATCTTTTAATTATCAAGGAGTTGCCCGCAATTCGTCTGGAAATCCAATTGCTTCCCAGAATTTGAGCATTCGACTTAGCATTTTAGATGGCTCTGCCTCTGGGACTGAAGTCTATAAAGAAACACAAAACGTAACAACAAATACCTTCGGTCTTTACAATATTTCTATCGGTGAAGGTACAGCTATCACAGGAACTATGGCTGCTGTGAATTGGGCATCTGGTGACAAATTTTTGAAAGTTGAGATGGATCCAAATGGAGGAACTTCTTATGTTAATATGGGTACAAACAAATTAAACAGTGTTCCATTTGCACTATATGCTGCAAATGGAACACCTGGACCTGCCGGACCTACTGGTGCAACAGGAGCGACTGGAGCAACTGGTGCAACTGGAGCAACTGGGGCTACAGGGGCTACAGGTCCAATAGGTCCTGCCGGACCTACTGGAGCAACTGGAGCAACTGGTTCTGTAGGGGGAACAGGTGCTACTGGTCCCATAGGGCCTGTGGGACCTGCTGGACCAATTGGTGCTACTGGAGCTACAGGTCCAGCTGGACCTGCAGGTGCAACTGGTCAAGCTGGACCTGCAGGAGCAACTGGACCGGCAGGAGCAACTGGACCAGCAGGTGCAACTGGACCAGCAGGTGCTGTCGGACCAGCAGGTGCCATTGGATCAACAGGAATAGTTGCAGCTGGTGGTTATGCAGGTTATGGAGGAGCCGGACCATATACCAATATGTCTGCTTACGAGTTTGTTGGAGGCACAGCAACTGTTACTTTAAATGGTTCTCAGAGAATAATTTTCTTTGGAGAAGCACCATTAGGAACTACTTCTGGAGTGGCTTCTGCTCAAATAGGTGCCTGTTACAGATTGGGAGCAACTGGAACGATTACGAATTTCGTTGGATTTAACTATAGCGTAAGTATGATTACTACTGAACGCAAACCATATGCGGTTGTTGGAACAAGTCCAGTTTTGGCTGCTGGTACATACACAATTGGAATCGGAATACTACAAGCTGGTGCAGTTCCGATCAATAACAATGACTTCGTCAATTTTTCATATATCGTGGTGAACTAAAACACAGTCAATTTTAATGCGATACCAAAATTTTTCAATGCTAAAAGCACCTCCATTTTTTGAGTATTTTTAAATGTAAAATGGATTAAAATATAGTTGCTTTGTCTTAAGGCTTCAAGCGCGCTCTAAAAGAAATTAAACATCAGGCGCTCAAATATTGTTATAGTGTTATAAACCAAAAAAAGTAAAAAAATTATCAGAGGAAAAGTGAAAAAAAATTAGTTGATAGGTAATAAATTTGAAAACGCCGATTTTTCATACAAGGATATTTCCAGCTAATGATGTTAATATTACATTAAGATTAATTCTCCTATGCATATAAATATTTAAGCTTCGTATTAATTAGTTTAGAATTATATTCTTAATGGCCTAGAAAAAATGTACCAGAAATCCTTTTTTTTACTTATGATTTTTTGTAATAGACCAAAATTAGCGCATTAAATTAAAAAATCGAATACTACTTTGTCTTTAGCTTTGTAAAATTGTTAACTTTTAGAAATACACATTATGAAATACAAATTTATTTTAGTTACGCTTTCTGCAATTGGGCTAGGAAGTGGTACCTTTTGTCAAACGAATAGTTATGCCATTAACGCTACGGGTGGAAGTTACACTTTGAACGCAAATACCTACGAGTGGTCTGTTGGAGAAATGACCTTAGTCAGCACTGTGATTACTCCAAGTTTAGTAATAACTCAAGCTTTATTTCAACCGATTTTAACTGAGGTGGGAATCAATCCTGGTAAATGTCAAGTAGATAAGTTTTCTAGTATTCGTCATGATAAGTATGCAGCAGCACAACGAGTAGTTCCTGAAGTTAACAGAAAGCCAGAAAATCTAGGCCGATATTTAAATGCAAAAGAATGGGGACAGCCGTAAACCAAAGAAATAAATTATGAAATCAATGATAATCCATCCAATAATGGTATCTTAGAGCAAAATAGAAAATAACTGAGCTAAAACATTAAAAGTTTTAAAAAAAGCCATACATGAACTTTCCATTTTTTTTAACTAAAAAAACTAATAAATAATGAAATACAAAAAACAGTGTTTAACACTATTGCTCATTTACTTCGGTTTGTTGGGAGCCAATGCCCAAACTGTTGTCTTATCCTCTGGAGGTAATGCATCTGGTGCTGGTGGTTCATCCAGCTATTCGGTAGGACAAATGGTATACAATTCCTACAATGGTACGGAAGGCTCGGTAATTGAAGGCGTACAGCAACCTTACGAAATATCAACAGTTTCAATTTCTAAGGACTTTGAAGGAATTCGTATTTTTTTATCTGTTTATCCTAACCCAACCTCATCTTTGCTAAATCTGAAAATAGACAACTACCCAAGCAATGAAATTTCCTATCAGCTTACAGACTTATATGGCAAGTTACTTGTTAGCGGTAAAACGACTGGTGCCCTCACTCAAGTTTCAATGAATGCTTATGCTGCAGCTACCTATTTTCTTATTGTACAAAAAAATAAAGTCACTATCAAAACTTTTAAAATAGTAAAAAACTAATTAAATTAATTACTTATTAAAAATTATAAACAATGAAAAAAATTATTTATCTTTTTATTGCTCTTTTGATTACGTCAAGCGCACAAGCTCAAGCTCCACAAAAAATGAGTTATCAATCCATAATTCGTAATGCAGCAGGTGACTTAATTAGTGCGACTAATGTCGGTATGCGTATTAGCATATTGAAAGGTTCTGCTGCAGGTACAAGTGTATATAAAGAAACACAGAATATCACTACTAATGCAAACGGTTTAGCCAGTCTAGATATAGGAGCTGGTTCTGTAGTGTCGGGCACTATGGCTAATATTAATTGGGGTAATAATTCTTATTATATTAAAACCGAAATAGATCCAACTGGAGGTACCAATTATTCCATTACGGGTACGTCACAATTATTAAGTGTTCCGTATGCATTATATAGCGGCAGTACAACCGTTACTGCTATCCTTCCACCAGGTTGTCAAAAATTAGTTACTGCCACTACAACTTTTACTAAAATAGCGGATTTAGGAACTTTTACAAAAAAGGATGCCCACACTTTTATTGAATTAAACATGCAATCTAATTTCAGTATGACATCATTAGGTACATCCACAGGCGTAATATTTGAATTGCGGATTGATGATGATAAAACTACTTTGGGTCGAGCCTCCTTACGACTTAGCGAAGCAACAACCCAATTCCCAGGTACGATAACAGGGATTTTCCCAGATATTTCTACTGGAGTTCACACCGTAAGCATTTGGGCTCGCAGTTCTTTTGGTACAGCCTCAAATGTGGGCTATGATCCTGGCTGCTGGAATAATTTTTATTCCAACAACCTTTACATAAAAGAATACAGATAGTATTGTAAATAAAAATAATTACTTAATATCTTTTAAGGGAGCCATTTTGATTTTTCAGAATGGCTCTTTTAATTTCTTTATTGTTTACTGCTCTTTTATATTCTCCAAGCTTGTTTCGACCAAAATAATACAAAAAAGCTACAGATTTCATGAAGAATTTAGAATATTTTTTAAGAAATAAGACCAACATAGCAAATTCCCCAATTCCTCATTTCCTTTTCCATATCTTAATGTAGCTTTGCAATGCATCAAAAAAGTATAACAATGAAGATATTAATGGTTTGTTTAGGAAATATTTGTCGGTCTCCAATTGCAGAAGGCGTTATGGAAAAACTGATTAAAAAAAATTATCTTTCTTGGAAAGTAGCATCTGCTGGCACCAATTCTTATCATATTGGGTCACCACCACATGAATATTCAATTAATATTTGCAATAAAAATAATGTAGATATTAAACACCAAAGAGCCAGAAGATTCCAACTCAGTGATTTAAAGGAATATGACAAGATATATGCCATGGCAGAAGATGTTTTGACAGACATAAAACACATAAGTGGTTCCGATTTTGACGGCGAAAAAGTAACTTTATTTTTGAATGAGTTATTCCCCAATAGTAATCGCTCGGTTACGGATCCTTGGTATGGCGAAGAAGATGGCTATGCAGAAGTGTATGATATTATAGAAAGAACTTGTGAAAGAATTGTAGAAAAGTACAGATAGACCTTGTATGGGTCGAATACAAAATTCCCCTTTTCTTGGATACCCGAAACAGATATTAATTTGCCATAAATATTTATTTTGTAGAAGTGAAAACGAACATGGGTCAAGCAGTAAAAAAAGTAATTGTACAATAAGCAAAATCTAAATATAGGTTTTCAGGTATTTATTGTGCTGAATTAGAGCAATAGAGTCAATTTAATTTCAGCTTTAGAGTCAATCATATAGGAATTTTAGCCTTAATTCTATTTAAAATCAAGGTTTACTTTAAAACAAAACGCCTCAATTAATTGAGGCGTTTTGTTTTAAAGTAATTTTATCTTTGAATTTGGAGTTTCTTTACCACCGTTTCTTTATTTGTTTGAATATAAACAGAATAAATTCCTGACGACCATTGAGCAACATTTAAGACATGTTGATTTTTATTTTTAGCATCTGTTTGATAAACCATTTGTCCTAAAAGGTTATAAATACTTATCTCTTTCAAATTGAAGTCATTTTCAGCTTTAATAGTAACTAAATCAGCTGCTGGATTAGGATATATTTTTACATTATCTTTTCCAATTAGAGAATTTCCAACTCCCGTTGTGGCACAAGTTACCGCTTTTAAAATAGTTGCTGAGTCGCAATCATTTATCAAAACGGCTTTTACAACATAGCTTCCACTGGCAGCATAGGCATGTGCGGTTGTTGATCCGTTTGCCACTGGCGAACCATCTCCAAAATCCCACTTATAAGAAGTTGCTTTTTGGGCATTGGTCAAATTAAAATTAAACACACAAGGGGAAACTTGTTCTGCTACAATATTATCAGCACTTGGTGCAATACAAGAATAATACATTTCGACCCTTCCTATTTGTCCTGAAGTTTCAATTGAATAATTTGGTGCTTGATTCACATCAATATGATTCTGATATACTAATCTACCTATTGTTATGGGCATACCAAAAATACTTGAAGCATAAGGAGTAACCGCACCACTATAAGAAGTATTGGTCCCGGCCTCTCCTAAAACCCCAATTTGATCTCCCGCAGAAACATAGATATTTACTGTTTGAATTACACCATTGGGAGCTCCTTTAATGTAAGACAATGTAGTAAAATTGGAACCAGTAGCGGAATATTCCACTGGAGTTCCAGTAATTTTAATAACTTGAATGTTTTGTGTTCCAGAACCAGCTTCAGAAGGAACTCTAAGTCCTGTAATAATGAAATCCCTTGGTGCTGTAAACCAATATCCTCTGACAGTAAAGCTATAAACAGATGCATGAGGCGGCAAAGTCAAACTGGATTGGGCATTAAGTGTAGACAAGCCCCCGAAAAAGAGCATGATTAATACCAATAAGGTCGATTTAAAAAATTGAATTGTTTTCATAATGAATAAATTTAAATTATTGAAATAATAGTAAAAATACACTAACTCTGCCATAAAACAATACTCTAAGAAAAAATATTATTTGTTCGGAATTTAACAATCTCGTATTTACTTTCAACAATCTTGTTTAAATTAAAGGATCTGTTTTCCTAGCACAAATTTATTTTAAAATTTGACTTTCCCAAAATCTATAATTTTTTGCAATGAATCACAGTAAAATATTGGATTCCTATAAATTTGAAAGTAATGTTAATTCAAAAAATATATACTATTTTTTGCTAAAGAAAAAATAATCATCTTAAAAATAATCGATATCTTTGTATCGTGCGAAAGTATTCTGCCATATTCTTTATCAGCATTTATTTGTTTTCAACTACTCAATTTTCTGAGTTGCTGAAAGTTCCTGATTTAATTCAACATTTCTATGAACATCAACAATGGGATAAAGATATTTCTATTACAACTTTTTTATACATGCATTATGTAGAGGATGATCATGGATATGCCGATGATGAACGGGATATGCAAATGCCATTTAAGGTAGTGTCAAATAATGCAATGAGCGTATTTTCATTTATCGTCAATCCTACATCCTATTTCATGACACAAGAGATTTATTTCGAATCTCAATTAAAAAAATTGTATCAACACGATTTTTTTTATTCTTCTTTCTTTCAAAAGAATATTTGGCAGCCTCCTCGGAATTGCTAATTTCCCCTTTCTCTATTTTGATTCATTTTTGAAATGAATTTGAATTTACATTGCAATTTTTGAAATTATTAATTGAAATCCTTTTAAAAGGATAACATTCAATTGTGTTTTCATTAAGCCTATCAATTATTCAAATACATCTCATCATTAGTCATATCTCAATTTTTCAAAAAATAGAACAAAATTTTATGTTCATCTAGATTTAAGATTCATTTATGTTGAATAAAATTATCGCATTTTCCATAAAAAATAAATTAATTATCGGACTTTTCATTCTGGGATTGATAGGTTATGGAAGTTATCAATTTACACAATTACCTATAGATGCTGTTCCAGATATCACTGATAATCAGGTTCAAATTATTACCATTGCACCCTCTTTTGGTGCCACAGATATTGAGCGTCTTGTCACTTTTCCGATAGAACAAGCAAACAGTAATATACCGGGAATGAAACAAATCAGGAGTTTTTCTCGGTTTGGCTTATCCTTGGTAACAATTGTTTTTGACGACAAAACCGATGTGTATTGGGCGAGACAACAGGTATCAGAACGATTACAACAATTGGATATCCCTAAGGAAATTGGAATTCCAGAAATGGGCCCCGTAACTACTGGCCTAGGCGAAATATATCAATATGTTGTACGACCCAAAAAAGGTTTCGAGCATCAATATGATGCCACAGAATTACGAACGATTCAGGATTGGATTGTGCGGCGGCAACTGTTAGGCGTGAAAGGCGTAGCAGAAGTGAGCAGCTTTGGTGGCAAATTAAAGCAATACTCGATTGAAGTTGATCCTAATAAATTGCAGGCTTACGGCATCACCATTCCAGATGTTTTCGAGGCTTTAGAAAACAATAATCAAAATACAGGAGGTGCTTATATAGAAAAAGGGCCAACCGTTTTATACATCAGAAGTGAAGGGTTAATTGGCTCCATTGAAGATATCCAAAACATCGTCATTAAAAATAAAAATGACGGTATGCCATTATTTATTAGAGACATTGCAGATATTAATATTGGTCATGCCATTCGATATGGTGCTATGACCTATAATGATGAAGGTGAGGTAGCCGGAGCAGTCGTTATGATGTTGAAAGGAGCTAACAGTAACGTTGTTATAAAAGATGTAAAAGAACAAATTGATCAAATTCGAAAAACTTTACCAGAAGGGGTGATTATAGAACCTTTTTTAGATCGTACAAAAATGGTGAATAATGCCATCAGTACAGTTGAGAAAAACTTAATGGAAGGTGCATTGATTGTTGTGTTTGTATTGGTTATATTCCTCGGAAACTTTAGAGCTGGAATTTTAGTTGCTTCTGTAATTCCCTTATCCATGCTTTTTGCGGTTATCATGATGAATGCTTTTGGTGTCAGTGGTAATTTAATGAGTTTAGGTGCTTTAGATTTCGGTCTAATTGTGGATGGAGCGGTCATTATTGTAGAAGCAGTTATGCATCAGCTTGCTCACAGTAAAAAGTTTGCATTGACCAATAAATTGCAGCAAAATGAAATGGATGAAGAGGTGCAAAAAAGCTCTTCAAAAATGATGAACAGTGCTGTTTTTGGCCAAATCATTATTCTGGTAGTTTATCTTCCTATTCTAACGCTGCAAGGAATTGAGGGGAAGATGTTTAAGCCTATGGCACAAACAGTTGCTTTTGCATTATTAGGTGCTTTTATTTTATCGCTCACCTATATTCCGATGATGAGTACTATATTTTTAAGTAAAAAGATAAAACATAAAGCCAATCTTTCTGATCGAGTAATGGAAAAGCTCTCGATAAAATATAGGAATGTTTTAGCAAAGGTTTTAAAATATCCAAAAACTGTAATTGGCACTACTCTCGTTTTATTTGCTACGGCTGTTTTTACTTTTACAACTCTAGGAGGAGAGTTTATTCCGGCTTTGGAAGAAGGTGATTTTGCAGTAGATACCCGCGTTTTACCCGGAAGTAATTTAAACACTACCATTGCCTATGTAAGTAAGGCTGCCAGCATTTTAAAATCTCAATTTCCGGAAGTTGAAAAAGTGGTCACAAAAATCGGAAGCGGCGAGGTGCCTACAGACCCGATGCCCATGGATGCGAGTGATATGATGGTGATTTTAAAACCAAAAAAAGAATGGACTTCCGCCAAAACTTTTAATGAACTATCTGAAAAGATGGGCAAAGCTTTAGAAGACATTCCCGGTATTACAGCTGGTTTTCAGTATCCAGTTCAAATGCGTTTTAATGAATTGATGACAGGTGCTCGACAGGATGTGGTTGTAAAAATATTCGGAGAAGATTTGGATTCATTGTCAAAATATGCCGCACACTTAGCCCAAATTGCAAGTGCTGTCAAAGGTACCAAAGATATGTATGTAGAACCAGTAACAGGTTTGCCTGAAATCATAATCGATTATAACAGAAATACGATTGCTCAATATCACATGAATATTTCTGATATCAACAGAGTCGTCAATACAGCTTTTGCGGGACAAAGCAGTGGCATGGTTTATGAAGGAGAAAAGCACTTTGATTTAGTGCTTCGATTAGCGGGTTCGAAACGAAATAATTTAGAAGATGTTCAAAATCTATTAATCCCTACTCCATCAGGATCTCAAGTTCCATTATCTCAATTGGCGCTGGTGAGTCTTAAAGACGGTCCTAACCAAATACAAAGAGAAGATGCAAAAAGAAGAATTGTGATTGGATTTAATATTGGTGATCGTGACGTACAAAGTATTGTCAACGAATTGGAGGAAAAGGTGAATGAACAAATGCAGTTTTCCCCAGGATATTATGTGACTTATGGCGGTGCATTTCAAAATCTGAAAGCTGCAACTAATCGTTTACTCATTGCAGTACCTTTAGCTTTATTACTCATTTTTGTGCTCTTATATTTTGCATTCCATTCTGTAAAACAAGGATTGTTGATTTATTCTGCAATTCCGCTTTCTGCTATTGGTGGTATCTTCTTTTTAGCAATAAGAGGCATGCCTTTTAGTATAAGTGCTGGTGTAGGCTTTATTGCTTTATTTGGAATTGCGGTGTTGAATGGTATCGTTTTAATTGCAGAATTTAACCGATTAAAAAACTCAGGTATTGACAATACTAGGGAAATTGTATTGTTGGGTACAAAAGTGAGGTTAAGACCCGTTTTGATGACCGCCTTTGTCGCCTCTCTTGGATTTTTACCGATGGCATTAAGTAATGGAGCTGGTGCAGAGGTACAAAGACCGTTGGCAACTGTGGTCATCGGAGGATTAATGGTCGCTACCTTTCTAACTTTATTTGTGCTACCTACTCTTTATATTCTATTTGAAACCAAAAAAAGACCTAAGATGCCCCATTCAAAAATTATTTCAAGTTTCCTTGTTTTTGCCTTATTGACTGGTTTGGTTAATAATAATGCAAATGCACAAAAAACTATTGCTCTGGAAGCTGCAATAGACTCAGCGATAAAAAATAATTTAACGTTAAAAAATGAAAATTTAAAGGCAGAGTATCAATTAAAACTCACCGAATCGGCAAATGAAATTCCTATGACGACTGTTTCTACTGAATTCGGACAAATTAGTAGTAGCTATACAGATAGCAAATTTGGAATCAGTCAATCTATTTCGTTTCCAACAGTTTATGTAAGGCAAAAAGCGCTCTTGAAGCAGACCTATGCAGGACATAAAATAGCAGTTGCTGTACAAAGTGCCGAACTGAAAAGACAAGTAACCGAGATGTATATTAGGCTAAGTTATTTGCAAGAAAAGAAAAAGTTGCTGTTAAAAACGGACAGCCTTTATAGTAATTTTTTACAAAAAGCAAATTTTAGATTCGAAAAAGGAGAAAGTAATATTCTTGAAAAAGCAACAGCAGAAAATCAGCAAGGACAAATTGCACTGCAACTCCAACAATTACAACATGATTTGGAAGTAGCAATTCTTCAGTTTCAATTGTTATTAAATACAGCAACGCGTTATTTACCGCTTCCATCCTCATTAAAAATGGATACCTATTTGAAGGAAAATGAAAATTTCTTTTCGGAAGATAATATAAGTATGCAATTCTATAAACAACAAAAGCAGATTGCTCAATCAGAAACCCAATTACAGAAATCTAAATTATTACCAGATTTATTGGTTGCTTATAACAATTCCAGTATGATTGGGACCGGAGCAGATGATAAATATTATGGTGCGCATCAAAGATTTCATTCTGTGGCATTAGGTTTGGGCATTCCTTTATTTTATGGGGCTCAAAAAGCTAAAATAAATGCATCGAAAATAAATGAACAATTGGCAAATAACAGTTATGACATTGCATTTCAAAAATTAGATTTGGCATTAAAATCAGCGTTACTGTCCTATAAAAAAGCAAAAGAATCGGCAGATTGGTTTGAAGAAAAAGGATTAAAAAGTGCTGCTACGATAGCTCATACCGCAACGATACAATTTGTAAATGGTGATATTAACTATTTAGAATGGGTGCTCCTTATGAATCAATCAGTTGCAATTGAAAGCGACTATCTAGAAATACTTAAGCAATTGAAAGAATCGATTGCTCAAATCAATTATTTACATCAACAATAAAAAATGAACATGAAAAATATAATCCTCTTTATTTCAATCTTATTAATAGGTGCTTGTAGTGAAAAACCAACAGCAGAACAAGCTGAAACCGTTTCAGAAACTAAAATAGTGCTTACAGATGCTCAAATGGGGAATGCACATTTAGAACTTGGCAAAATAGAAGAAAAAGAAATCTCTGATGTGTTAAAAGTAAATGGCAAAATAGATGTACCGCCTCAAAACATGGTTTCAGTGAGTGTTCCAATGGGTGGTTATTTAAAATCAACCAAATTATTACCGGGCATGCATGTGCGCAAAGGTGAAGTTATTGCAGTCATTGAAGATAACCAATACATTCAATTGCAGCAAGATTACCTTACAGCAAAAGCACAATTTAGCTATCACGAAAATGAATATCATCGCCAAAAAGAACTCAATGCAAGTAAGTCGAGCAGTGATAAAGTATTTCAACAAGCAAAATCTACTTTTGAAACACAAAGGATTTTAATTAAATCTTTAGAAGAAAAGTTGAAATTGATTCAAATCAACCCAAAGCAACTTTCAGAAAACAATATCTCTAAAAGTATTAGAATCTATTCGCCAATAAATGGTTTTGTAACTAAGGTGAATGTGAATATTGGAAAATATGTGACCTCAAGCGATGTTCTTTTTGAATTAGTGAATCCCACAGATATTCATTTGAATTTAAAAATTTTTGAAAAAGACTTAGATAAGATTTTCATCGGTCAAACTGTATATTCTTATACCAACAATAATGCTGATAAAAAATATGCAGGAAAAATTATTCTGATTAGTAAAGATGTTGCTGCTGATGGCAGTGTAGCGGTTCATTGTCATTATAATGTTTACGATAAAAACTTATACCCGGGAATGTATATGAATGCTTTGATAGAATTAAAGAACATAGTAAGAAACGTGTTACCAGATGAAGCTATTGTTCGTTATGAAGGAAAAGAATACGTATTTGAACAAATAGAAAAGAACACATTTGAGATGGTAGCAGTACAAATTGGTGTGCGTGAGAATGGTTTTACTGAAGTAAATTCGGAAGAAGATTTAATCGAAAAGCATATTGTTGTGAAAGGTGCTTATACGCTATTGATGGCTTTGAAGAATGCTGAAGAAGAGGAATAGTTTTAAGGAATGGCATGTGGCTCATGACGGCGCACCTTCACAACCAAGCCGTCGTTTCGACTGGAGCAGAAGCAGATCTCTCCTCCACCAAGCCGTCATTTCGACTGGAAGAATTTTTGATTGTTCATCAAAAATTCTGGAACGGAGAAATCTCCTCAAGCGAAAGTAAATCACTAGGGAGATTGCTCCACCAAGCCGTCATTTCGACTGGAGGAATTTTTGATTGTTCATCAAAAATTCCGTAACGGAGAAATCTCCCAAACGAAGGTAAATCATCATTGAGAAGATTTCTCCACTTCGCTATTAAGTTTAAGGTAGCTTTTTAATTCTAAGCAAAGAGAAACTCAATTTCCACTTCTGGCATTTTCCACCGCTTCGGTCGAAATGACGGCGCACCTTCACAACCAAGCCGTCATTTCGACTGAAGGAATTTTTGATTTTTTCATCAAAAGTTCCGGAACGGAGAAATCTCCCAAGCGAAGGTAAATCATCATTGAGAAGATTTCTCCACTTCGCTATTTAAGTTTAAGTTAGCTTTTTAATTCTAAGCAAAGTGAAACCTATTTCCACTTGTGGTATTTTCCACCGCTTCGGTCGAAATGACGGCGCACCTTCACAACCAAGCCGTCATTTCGAATGGAGCAGAAGCAGACCTCTCCTCCACCACGCCGTCATTATTGTATGCTATTTTTATGTAACTAATGTAACGGTAGAAACATAATTTAAACCATAACTTGCATAAATTGAAACTATAGTAATAACTTTTATCAGACTTCAACTTTTGGAACAATAAGATATTTTTCTTGAACATGGAATAATCAATCAATTTAGCCTATTTTAAAAGAAATGCATAAAGAAAAAGTACAACTCGGACTTAAAGAAAACTTAAGTCAATTCATCATTTTATTATTGGTCAATGCTTTTGTTGGCGGTATGGTGGGTATGGAACGCAGTATCTTTCCGCAATTTGCGAATGAGGAATTTGGGATATTTTCCAAAAGTGCTATACTTTCTTTTATTACAGCTTTTGGTTTTTCAAAAGCCATTGCAAACTATTATACTGGAAAACTTGCAAATAAAATCGATAGAAAAAATCTCTTACTTATTGGCTGGTTGATCGCCATACCTATACCATTCATGTTAATTAATGCTAACAGCTGGAATTGGGTAATATTTGCGAATGTTTTATTAGGATTAAGTCAGGATTTAACTTGGAGCAGCACCGTAGTGATGAAAATAGACCTTGTTGGCGAAAAGAACCGAGGATTTGCAATGGGACTTAATGAGTTTTCAGGATATTTTGCAGTCGGAATCGTTGCATTTTTTACTGGATTTATTGCTAATAAATATGGTGTCACCCCCTACGCTTTTTATATTGGAATTGCGCTATCCATATTAGGATTATTGATAACATTTTTCTTTGTGAAGGATACCAGAAAGTTTATTCATCATGAAACCACAATCAATCAAACTGCAAGTTTAAATAATGTATTCTTAGAAACTACTTTCAAAAACAAAACATTGAGTTCGGTAACTCAAGCTGGATTAGTTAATAATCTTAATGATGGTATGATATGGGGTTTACTACCAATTGTTTTAATTTCCTTAAATTACCAAAATGAAAATATCGGTATCATAGCTGCAGTTTTTCCTGCGGTATGGGGAATAGGACAATTGTTTACTGGAAAAATGGCGGATCATTATTCTAAAAAGGATATGTTGTTTTGGGGAATGTTGGTTCAAGGGATGGCTATACTTACCATTCCATTTATAGCTGATTTTTCTGTATTTATAATTCTTGCCACAATTTTAGGATTAGGAACGGCATTGGTATATCCAACTTTTCTTTCGGCAATCGCAGATGCTACCAATCCTAATCAAAGAGCAGAAAGTATCGGCACTTTTAGGTTGTGGCGTGATTTAGGTTATGTTTTTGGTGCAATCATCTCTGGTGTTACAGCAGATTTGTTTGGTGTTCAATATGCCATTTTATTGATTGGAATAATAACCATACTTTCTTCTATAATTATCAAATTTAGAATGCCAAATTCAAAATCAAATATGCTTAAAAGAACTTAAAAGAAAAGTCAATAATTAATTTACCTATTTTATTTGTACCTTGTTGCTTTATTAAATAAGTTGCGTTTTGAAAGGTAAAATTTAATTTATTGCTCAAATAAAATCTAAATATTTCCAAATATTCCTTAACTTAGACTAAATATTTAATTGGCTTTGATAATCAATATACTAGTTCAAATATAAGTTAAGTTTTTTTTCAAAATTAAACTACCTATGGAGCATAGCAACCCTTTTTCTTTTCATGGTCTTCACAAAAATGAGGTGGAAGCTTCTAGCATTAAGCATGGAAAAAATAAGATAGAAGCACGGAAATTTAGTCCGTTTTGGAATGCATTGAAAGATGCCGTATTAGAACCCATGTTTTTACTATTAGTAGCTGCAGCTGTAATTTATTTTATTTTAGGTGAGTTTTCAGACGCTTGGTTTATGACAGGAGCTATAATTCTTGTTTCAACTATTTCAATTTTTCAAGATAACAGAAGTAGAAATGCAGTGAATGCCTTAAAGGAATTTACACAATCGCATGCAACTGTTATTCGAGATAATGAAATTCAATATTTACTTTCTGAAGAGATTGTTGTGGGCGATTTTGTAGTAGCTTCTGAAGGAGAGTTGATTCCCGCTGATGGAATATTAAAACAAATAAGTGATTTTTCAGTAAATGAATCTATTCTGACTGGCGAGTCTTTTGCAGTAAGAAAAGAACTGGATGATGAACAATTGAATCAAGTTTATAGTGGCACGCTTGTACAATCTGGTCAATGCGTTTTTGAAGTTACAAAGGTAGGAGCGTTTACGGAGTTGGGAAAGTTAGGTAAATCTACAGAACGTATTCAAAAAGAAAAAACACCTCTTCAAAAACAGGTTAATACTTTTGTTAAGTGGATGGCATTTGCAGGAGCTATAGTTTTTTTAATTATTTGGGGAATTAACTTTTTCCAATCGGGCGACATTTTAGATAGTTTGTTGAAAGGACTGACCATTGCCATGTCCGTATTGCCTGAGGAAATTCCAGTTGCACTCGCTGCTTTTATGGCATTAGGTTCATGGCGTTTGATGCAACAGGGTGTGATAGTGAAAGATACCTCTATTGTAGAAGCATTGGGTGCAGCATCGATTTTGTGTACTGATAAAACAGGAACAATTACTGAAAATAGAATGGAGTTGTATGAACTTTACGACTTTAAAAAGAACGAAACAAAAGGTCAAGATCATTGGAATAGTGTTTCTGTTCAAGAATTGCTTAGTGCCGCTATGTGGGCAAGTGAACCCGTTCCGTTTGATGCAATGGAAATAGCTATTCATAAAGCTTATGGGTTAAATGTGGAATTAGATCAAAGATCCTTTTTTAAAATGATTCATGAGTATCCTTTGTCTGGTACACCGCCGATGATGACTCATATTTTTGAGAATGAAAATGGAGCAAGAATAATTGCAGTAAAAGGTGCACCAGAAGCCATCCTCAATTCAAGTATTTTAAATGCAGAACAATTAAAAACAATTGAACAGGTGCTACATGATTTTGCCGAAAAAGGACTGAGGGTTTTAGGTGTTGGAACAATAGATTTTAAAGGCAATAATTTCCCTGAAAAGCAAGATGAATTTAAGATTCAGTTTTTAGGGCTATTGGGATTTTATGATCCTCCCAAAAAGAATATTGCTCATGTTTTTAAACAATTGTATGCTGCTGGTATAGAACTCAAAATAATTACAGGTGATAACCCTATTACAACCACTGCTATTGCCAAACAAGCTCATTTCATTGGATACGATCGCAATATTACAAGTTCCGAATTAATGGCTTTAAAAGGTGCCGATTTTGATACTGCTGTAAGAGAAAATAATTTGTTTACACGCATGTTCCCTGAAGTGAAATTGAAGATTATAGAAAGTTTGAAGCGACAAAATCAAATTGTAGGAATGACAGGTGATGGCGTTAATGATGGCCCTTCACTCAAGGCAGCACATATTGGTATTGCAATGGGCAAAAGAGGTTCGGCAATAGCTAAAGAAGCTTCTTCAATTATTCTTACTGATGATGATTTTGGTAAGGTAGTTGATGCAGTCGCAATGGGTAGAAAAATTTACACCAATCTAAAGAAGGCAATACAATATATCATCTCCATTCATATTCCTATTATCCTCACCGTTGCCCTACCCTTAATATTTGGTTGGATTTATCCTGCAATATTCACTCCAGTTCATGTTATTTTCTTAGAATTAATTATGGGTCCAACTTGTTCTATTGTTTATGAAAATGAACCCATGGAGCAAAACAGTATGTTAGAAAAGCCAAGAAAAATAAGTACTACCTTTTTCAATATAAAAGAGCTTTCGATTAGTATTATTCAAGGGCTAATGATTACTGCGGGCACATTATTCATTTATCATTTTGCGGTTCAAAAAGGTGCTAGTGAGCAATTAACGCGTTCTTTAGTTTTTACAACATTGATTTTTGCCAATATATTTTTAACTTTAGTGAATCGTTCCTTCTACTTTTCAATAATAGAGACTTTAAAAAATAAAAATATTTTATTGAATATCATCATTTCCATTACACTTATATTCTTAGCAATGATGCTGTATATGCCTTCACTGGCTTCATTTTTCAAGATTACAGCTTTAACAGGAACAGAGCTCTTATGGTCAATAAGCATAGCTTTTGTATCAGTAATCTGGTTTGAAGTTTTTAAATGGATGAAACGCCGAAAAGCTTAGATATTACCTATATTAGTTACCTGTATTAAAAAGGGAGTTCATTCCGAAGAAATAATTATTTTTTAACTTGACATCTGGAAAAAAGAAGCAAATAAGCATTCATTTTAAATGTTGATACCAATTGAAAATAAGTGCTGAATGTCCACAAATCCTAAAATAAAAAATTCATGTTTAGAAAAGGTGCCAAAATAGTTCTCACTGGTTCGATAGGAAGGTAGATATAATAAATCTTCAATTTATAGAAATCGAAATTATTTTTCAATCGACTTCTTAAATTCAATATTATAATATGTATCTTTTTTGAAACTCGGGATTAGAGCAACCGAATTTTTTTTTCAATCTCAATAAATCTTTTTATATTTGATTTATAATTATTTAGCAAGCCCATTTTTTTTGGGACTATAATAGGTAAAATTGTGTTGACATAAAAGATAAATTATGATTAGCATCAAAAGAATAGTTCATCGAAATGACAAGCGAATAGGCATATTTATTCCTAAATATCATCAAAAAGAGAATAGTGTTCGAGGTATTCATGGCAGACTATGGAGCCAATCATTAAGTTGCTGGCATATTGAAGACAATTTGGAAAACATAGAGCTGTTAAAAGCAATATTTCCAGAATTAATTAAAAATACAGTACCTTTATCTTCAGAAAAAGATTTAAGATCTATTGAAAACGCCAATATATCTTCAGTAGAAAAACAAGCTGGAGCTTCCTTCATACCGAATAATACCAGCAATCAGGCGCCAAAGCTGCCCATTAATGATGGAGACAAAATATTGGATGCCGAAACAAATTTGGAACACGAAAATACCCACTTCAATAAAACTACCGTTTTATTTGAAGCTGGCTATATAATGTGTAAAGTCAATTACAGATTAACTGAGTCAGAAATGCAAAGCATAAGAAATTATCCTGCAATATTCTATAGTAAAAAGAACAAATCATGGTGTGCCAGAGCCAATGTGCCCAACGCACAATCTTTTCAGCGCTTATTTTCCATTTGGACAGACCTTGAATTTGAAAATATCTTACAAAAGATACCAAAAGAATCTAAATACGCAACTTTAGAAATCGACGAAAGATTTGTAGGCAAGTTCAGTTTTAAATTTTCTCCCTTACATGCTGAAACGCTTGAATTCATTAAGAAGATCCCATTAAGGAAATATCATAAAGTAGATAAAAAATGGCTATTGCCTTATAGCAAAGAAGTGTTAGAAAAGCTATTGGCGTTTTTAGACCACCATCAATACCATATTAAAAATAATATTGATAATAAAAAACCCTTTAGAAAATTAAACCACCGAGAAAAACAGGCCTTTTTAGTTGAGCAATCACCCGAAGCCGCAAGAGCTATCATCTTCCATTATACCAATCATTTAATTGCCAAACGATATAGCTATAATACCATACAGGTGTATGCACAGGCTTTTAATCGATTTTTGAAATATCATCCTGCACAAAAACATAGTAAGAACGACAAAATATATATTGAGCATTACTTTTATGAATTGGCTAAAACTAACATGGCAGAAAGTACTTTAAATACCCATATCAATGCAGTAAAATATTATTATGAGCAAATATTGGATTACGAACCCATGTTTGTCCATTTTTTAAGACCCAAAAAAGCTTTAACCTTACCCTCGGTTTTAAATAAAGATGAAGTCATTAAAATCTTTAAATCAATAACGAATAAGAAGCATTTGGCTATGTTGCTATTAGCATATAGTGCAGGTTTACGATTGGGAGAGATTGTTCGTTTGCAAATAAAAGACATTGACAGTAAACGAATGCTGATACATATTAGAGGGGCAAAAGGGAAAAAGGACAGAATGGTTACACTCAGCGAAATAATGCTTGCACATTTGCGTGAATACGTCGTTCTTTACCGGCCCAAAATACATTTATTTGAGGGTCAAATAGATGGAGATCATTATAGTGAACGCAGTTTACAGCAAGTCTTTCGCAGTGCCAAAACGCTAGCTCATATTAAAAAGCAAGCAAGTATGCACACCTTACGACATAGCTATGCCACTCATTTATTGGAGGCGGGTACAGACATTCATTTAATTCAAATGCTGTTAGGACATCAAAACATTAAAACCACTTTAAAATATTTGCATGTATCTAATAGGACA
>DATJCU010000050.1:0-3991 GCA_035497795.1 Edaphocola sp.
CATTTAGAATTACTGCATCATATTCCAATCCTTTTACTTTATGAATTGTGTTGCAATTTATGCCATCAACGCCTGCTAAAGTTTTTAAATATTGTCCGATACTCCATGACTGTTTTTCTTCTTGAGATATTTTATCCAAAATTTCGTCGAATGTTGTATGTGGTACTTTAAAAACATTGTTAAATATTTCTTGAACCTCCTTCAAGCCAGCAACAATATCTTTTTCTGAATCCAACGCTAAAAATCTTGTTATTAAAGCGTTTGTTTTATTATTAAATTCCTTTTCAGACAATTGCAATCCATTTTCTAAAAGGTGCATTTCAATATTTCGCTTTATGCTTCTAAGTTTTCTAATACTAGGTTCAACATAATGCTTAGACAAAATTCTCAATAAACTTATAGTCGAATTACTAATGCTTTTGTGAGGTAAAGCACCAAGTCCAACAATATGATAACTTTGTCTTAATACTTTACTTAATGGATATGCGGTGAACCAACTTGTTGATAACACAGCAATTTCACTTAAATTAATATTAGCCTTTTCAATTAATTGCTTGATTACAGAATTAACAATAGCTTGATGGTTGTCTTTTTTGGTTTGAAAGAAATTGACATCAATATTTAAATTGCAATAATCAGACTTGTTTTCAATAATAGGGTGATTATCAAATAATGCAGAATATGCATTGACAATATTATTTGTTGAACGATAGGATTCTGTCAAATCTAGTGGTTCTGAGTTGAAATCTATCATCGCTTTCTCAAATGAATTTTCAATTGCCCCTGCAAATGAAAAAATTCTTTGTTTTGAATCACCAACCATGAAAAATGTACAATCACCAAAATCATTTATTGATTTTAAAATTTCATATTGATAAAGGTTTGTATCTTGAAATTCATCTACTAATATCTCATAAAATTTGGATGAAAGAGATTTGCAAACAAATGGGTTATTCTTCAGAATGTAATATGAACGATATAGTATTTCATTAAAGTCAATTACCTGTAAATGAGTTTGATAATCATAATATCTTGTTGCAACCTCTTGAATGGTTATAGAATGATTCCATTCAACATCACAATTTAAAGAGCCATCAATATTTTTTTCGATTTTCCCCAATTCATCAAACTTATTTTGTCCAAAATTTTCCTCTAAGTCAATATCTGTATTTTCTTCAAAGAATATTTCTTGCTGTTCATAGCTAATTACTCTTGGTCTATTCCAATTGTTTAACCAGCTAAAAGGACGTAGAATATATTCTAAACAAAAACTGTGTATTGTGCCTATAAATACTGGCTTTTCGGTTATTAATCTTGAAGCTATTTCATCAGCTCCTGCATTTGTATATGTAATTAAGGCAATAGACTTATGCTTCGGTAGGGATTCTAGTTTATTTACCCCACGAGCAACTAAAGTTCTAGTTTTACCAGTCCCTGGTGAAGCAGTTATTAAGCAACTACCTTTAAATTCAAAAACGGCTCTTTTTTGTTTTGCATTTAATTTCATACAACAATAGCAATATTGTTTTGCTTCAAGATAAATTCCAATGCATTCTTGATATAATCTGGTATTTCAAAATCTTTATCAATGTTCAATGCCAGTTCTTGAGCAAACCTACCTTTTTTCACAGTTCCATCAACTCTTTTCAATAGTTCCACAGACCAATCATTTTCTGTTGCAATTAAATTTTCATATGATTGAGTATGTCCAAGATTTTCAAAACACAATTTTAAATATTCCTTATTTACTGTACTATTAGGAAATAAATCAACTTCAAGCGTTTCTGTACCTTCAAATACTTGAACTCGATTAATTACTTCCAAAATTTTGGCATTAGCAACTGCCGTTGTTGATTCATCATCCTCATGCTCTTTACTATCACCATCAATTATTGCACAGGCTGTTAATTCTAATTTATTTGGTTGAAATAATTTCAGAAATGGGTCAAAATATCTGCTATGAATCGGAACTACAGAAATATTGTGTTCTGTTAAATTAACTCCGTATAATTGCTGTGCAATAGCAGGGATTATAAATTGCTCGGCAACCCCTTCAACAAATATTACAGCTGTCGAAAAAAATAATTCGGAACGCGTAGCATCTAAATATCTTTTTAAAAGCAATTCTTCTCTTTGTTCCTTTTTATTATCTTTTTTTTCAATAAAGGGGGAGAATGATTTTACGATATTAGCTGGATTCTTATATATAATATTTAGGTTTTTAAAATCGCAATCACTCGCAATATGCGTTGAGTGAGAAGACATAAAAACTTGAGTGTTCAATAAACCACTAAGATTTGAAAACAATATTTTTTGTAACTGAGGATGTAAATGAGCCTCTGGCTCTTCTATTAATAGAATATTTACCTCATTTGAATCTTGCTCATTTATTAATCTTGAAAGAAATAAACTTAAATACAATAAATTCTTTTGTCCTAAACCAAGCACATTTAAAGAAATATTTTTACCTGCTTTTGGGTTGAAAAACAGCTTTAATTGATTCCATACTTCATTATCATCATTATTTATAAATCCTAAACTAACAGGGAAAGTAAAATGACTTCCTGCTATTTCTTCATTTTTATTTTTAACGGTTTCTGAAATTTCAGGTATAAACTCTAGTTTATTTAAATCATCCGAGGTTTTGGAAAGAATTGTTTTAACCGAATCTAATTCTTCTTCGGCTTCACTTCTTGATTTACAATATTCACTAAGTAAAGATTTTGAACTTCCAGATAAATCCGAATTTATATTTCGAAAGCCAGATATATAGTAAAGATTAATTCCTTCAATATCTCTAAAAGAAATTTGATTCAATTTGTCAATATCATCTATTAAGAAAGTATCTCCACCACCATACAGACGCCATTGAAAATCTTTAATTTCAATCTTTGTAAATTCTTCATCTGTTTCAATTAATTTTGACTTATGGGCATATAAATATGATATTCGAACGGTGTTATCTGATGTTTTTAGTGCATGCAAATTTGGTATACTTGCTAAGTTATCACCATAAAACTCAATACTTATAGAGGAATATGTGTCAATTTCTAAATCAACAAAATCATAAAAATCTTTTTCCTCAAGATTTCGTGAATTATATGAAAGGTTTTTATCAAGAACTAGCCTTATTGCCCAATATAAGTTACTTTTGCCAATATTATTTTCTCCAATAATTGTCTGGAATCCTTCAGTAAAATCTATCCTAAAATCAGAGAAATTTCGGAAGTTTTTAATTTCAATACTTTTTATATGCATAATCTTCCTTTTTATATGTCTAGGTTTCTGTAAATGTGAGTTTGCATTGCCGATAACGGTAAGCGGTATGTTTTTCGGGCGGCTAAAGGGACTTGAGACTTTCCAGCCGTTAAGAACTTGCTGTGAAGCAAGATACTAATTGTTTGAAAAATCCGCCGCCTGAAATATGACCGCGTGTTAGAGCTCGTTTTTATTTTTCAAGTAATTCTAATAGTTTTTCTTTCACATCATTAGGTCTTAAATGCGAACCTTTTTCTACTATTATTCCATCTTTGTTAATTAAAAAATAATGTGGGATTTCTTTTACATCAAGAGAGTTTCTTAAATCGTTGCTTTGTTTGTTTGTTAGAAAATGGTGTTGACCATCAAGTTGGAATTCTGCTAAACTATTTTCCCATAAGTGCTTTTCGGAATCGATGCATAAAAATACGTAAACAATATCTTCATTATTTAATTCTTCCATCAACATTTTGGAATGGGGCATTTCTTCTCTACAAGGAGAGCACCAAGTAGCCCAGCAGTCTAAATAGATAACCTTCCCTTTATTAGTCGTTAAAATTGAATCGATTAGTTGTTCGACCGATGTGTTTTCAAGCTTTTCTAAATATGCTTTTGTTGTTATCTCAGGATTTTCGTTTAGATTTTTGACTTTAATATATTGTTCCTTTAACGGTTCTCTTAAGAATGGTTCAAGAATATATTCGTCTGCGAGTTTTATATATTTTTCATAGAA
>DATJCU010000051.1:0-1631 GCA_035497795.1 Edaphocola sp.
TCCGTAAGCTGTAGTGGAGGATATTATGCTTGTTGTTCTTTACGATGCACTTGTAAAGTAGGATAATATGATTAAGTTTTTATACGCTAGTATATTCACTATTTGTTTTTTTGCTGCATCATGCAGCAAAAAAACAAATAATGATATAAAAGAAATATCTATAGATTTTGACAAAATTGAGAGTTTAGATTTATCAAACGGAAATGAGATAAATTTAGAGTTTTCAGATAGTTCAATTATAAGAAGAATTGATGAACTACGTTTGTATAATAAGACTCATTACTTTATACGTTCTGGAAGTGATTTATTACTTTTTGATGATAAAGGATTCTTCAAAAACCAAATAGGACAAAAAGGAAACGGTCCTATGGAGTTTACGCATTTCAATTCTTTTTTTGTTAGAAAAGACACAGTCTTTATCTATGATGCAATGTCTAAGAGAATTATTTTATATGATTTGAATGGTAAATATTTAAAATATGAACTCTTAAAAGATACTTATACGGATATAACACCAAATTATATTTTTCCGATAGCACAAAACAAATTTATCTCTAAAAACACTTATGGTGGTGATAATAGAAAAATACCCTCATACAGTATTTTAGATGAAAACTATAAAGTCATTTCAAACTTAAAAAATCGTTATCTAAAAGACGGTATAACATCTTTGAATAATTTCTTTTCTGATAATAATTCAGTTTTATTTTGGGAGTTACTTAATGACTCATTATTTTCAGTAACAAATGATACAACTTATAGCCCAAAATATTTCATAAACTTTCATGAGAAATCTCTACCTAAAAGTATAAGAAAGCTTGATTTGTATGATGCAATCGAATTGACCAATAAACCTGATAATAAACAAAAGTATGCGTCTTTAATAAGGTGTGTCTATGAAGATCTAAATTATTTAAGATTTATTTTTTTATACAATGGAGAAGTTTATTATGTCAAAAGTGATAAAAATAAAGACTATGTAAAAACCTATAAATTTCACTATAATAATGGCGAAATAGTGCCAATCATCTATTTTGAAGATAATAAACTTGTAATACCAGTAAGTAGTTTTGAAGATGAGGGCAATCCAACATTAGTAATAATAGATGAAAGACTTTTATAAAGAAATTGATTTATACTACTATTCAAAATATTTATTTGGATAACTTTATTATTTACATACTCTTGTTTAATGAAAACATCCTTGTTGAAATCTGAATAGGAAGATATAAAAATAAATCTCTCTCTCACTAGGAGAGATTGTTTATTAATAATTTAAATGTTTTCAATTATGAAACCTCCATGATTTTTCAAACACCCATGAGCATGAAAATGTATTGATTTTGATTGACATATCAGGTTTTCTTTTAATTTTGTAATGTCTGCTTATTAGACACTTACCTAAATAAAAGAAAGGAGCCAATATGTCAACAGTTCAATTTGAACAACTTATCAGTCGCGGTCGCGGCCTTGATGTTCACCAAAAGACAGTAGTTGCCACTATAGATGGCGAGGGTTTAAAACGTTCGACCCGAGAGTATGGAACGTTTACGAGTTCTTTGACAGAATTAAAAGACTGGTTATTGGAAAACGGTATAACACACGTAGCCATGGAGAGCACGGGTGTTTAT
>DATJCU010000052.1:0-2257 GCA_035497795.1 Edaphocola sp.
ACAAGACTTTTTAAATTTTATACGTTCGACTGACTTTGCGACACAAGGTGATTACGAAGAAACATGGAATTTTATCAAACAAGGAAATCATTCCCTAGAACGATGGTCGAACTTTCATTTGTATTTTGAAAAGTAAAATCAAATAATCTATTGTTTACGCTGATATCTCCTAGGAAATATATAGCTAAATTATGAACAGAAACTATCTCTTTAAGTGTCCATCACTTGAGCACATTTCAATTTTAACACTTAAAACATAGGGGTCATAAATGAACTGGGAATACATAATTTCAGGATTAGCGTTGTTAATTTCTATCATTTTTAGTTTAATAACAATTTTTAGTAATAGAAAAAAGGATAAATTTGAAATAAAAAAGGGTGAGATTTTAACATTGGGTTTATTAGGTCGTTATTTTGCCATACAATTCAATTGCTGGGATCAAAATGGACACATGAAATCTGATAAGATTAGTATTGATATCTATGTTCAATCTCTTCAAACACTAATTACAGACATTAACGCTTTAATTCATAATCCTTTTTATATTGAACTTTTGAATAAGTACCCTGAAATTAATTTATTAATATTGTTATTGCTTAAAAATATAAATGAAAGAAAAAACGCCACCATAATGGCTGTTGATTATAATCTCTTTAAGATTTTTTTTGACTTATATAACAAGATAAAAATAGAAATAAAAGATAAGGATTTATTAAAAACACCGTTTTATAAAGAAATAGAAATAGCTTCAAATTTCTTAAATAAAGAAATTCCAAAACTAATGCCAATTCAATAAAACGACAAGAAGCGGACATTTTGACCTGATGAGTGGGGCTGGATTTTGGGGAGTCTATCAGGACCCAGAAACAAAAATCCTAAGAACCGTTCGTGGTTACGCTTTGGCTCGTAAATTCCCTTGAAAATATTCAAAAAAAATTATAAAAAACGTAATTTTTAATATTCTTCTTGTTTCTTCAATCCGAAAAGCCTATATTTGTAGCAATTCTACAAAATAAGGTACTTTATGCTGTTAAAATTCAGTTTAAGTAATTTCTTTTCAATAAAAGATGAAATTACCGTAGATTTTAGGGCTAAAAACATTGCTACAAAGGGAGCAAAGGACCTTTCGGATAACGTTTTTACTTACGATAACAAAAAATATCTTAAAACGATTGGTGTTTTTGGGCCAAATGCTTCTGGAAAATCAAGTATAGTCAAGGCTCTTGGGTTCTGTTACGAAACCGTTGTTAAGTCTCATCTTAATAATAATGGCTCCATTTTTAATTTTATGCCTTTTAAGTTTGATAATTATTTTGAAAAGCCTAGTACTTTTTCCATCAATTTTATTCAAGATGGCGTTGAATACGAATATTCTTTTTCGCTTACCCGTCAAGAGATAATTTCAGAAAGTCTTTATTATTATCCTGGCAAGCGTAAAGCAAAAATATTCACTAGACAAGAAAAAGTCGGCAAGCCTAAAGAGGAAATTTACAGCTTTAGTGAAGGCCATTTTGTAAAACCAATGGATGTGGCACAAAGTACTAGTCGAAACACATTGTTTATTAGTAGAGCGAGCCAGATGGATAGAGAACTTGCAAAGAAAATCTATAGCTTTTTTTATAAAAATTCTTATATAGAGCTTCCATTAATTCATAATAATTATGCAGTCGTTTTATTCAAAGAGAATAAGGAATTGATTTTATCTGCTTTAAAAATGGCCGATAGTGACATCATAGATATTACAGTAAAGCAACAAAAAGTAAATATTCCAATGTCACCAGGATTTATTCAACGAGGAAGAGAAGCGATACCTAATATTCCCCCAATGCAACAAGAAATTATAATTCGCTATATAACAAAACATAAAAAAAATCCAGAAATTCTATTTGATCTTTTTTCTGAAGAATCAGACGGTACAATACAATTGTTTTCTCTTTTACTTATTCTTCTTGATGTTTGTAAAAATGGGAAAAGTCTTATTGTAGATGAATTTGATGAAAGTCTGCATAGTGATTTAGCTGAGTTTATTCTTAACATGGTTTATGCTTCAAAGAATGCTCAACTACTTTTTACGAGCCATAATACTAATTTAATAGATGTAAAAAAACTTAGAAGAGACCAGATTTGTTTTACAAACAAAAAAGAAGATGCCTCTACAGAGTTCTATTCTTTGTTTGATTTCAAAGATTTCCGTGAGAATATGGATGCTGAAAAGGGCTATTTACAAGGGCGCTTTGACGCTGTTCCATACACATT
>DATJCU010000053.1:0-4287 GCA_035497795.1 Edaphocola sp.
ACCTGTAGTTTTATTATCTCTTTCCATATCCTAATGTAAATTCTTCGGGAAACTGAAAAGCCGAATTCAGCTCTTGCAGTAATTTATTAAACATCTCTTCGCCTCGTTGCTTATCTAAACCAACCCATCTTTCTACAATAAAGAGTTTTAGTAAAAAAGCCAAAATCTTTTCAATGGTAAAATAGTGAAAGAAGGTTCTTTCTTCCAAATAGTTCCAGAAATGATTGTCTAATTTCAATTCTCTCTCCAGCAAATGATCGGTTTCAAAAATCTGAATGAGCTCTTCGATATTTTCAATCTCTCGTGACAATCCAAAGTCTCGTGATTTACTCTTATTTAAAGCTTTCACAATTTCAGAATCTCCCACCAAATCATTCTCGAAAGATATATCATGTTTGCGTCCATTAAGAGCAGTCATTATATTGGTGACTCTTATTTGATATTGGGCGACATCGCGAACAAAATTATTTTTTTGAGATAAGAGAAGCGCATAGTATTTTTCAGTTAGCTTTCTTTGAGCAATCTGCTCATTCTCTCTTGCTTCATCATCATGCGCAATTTCAACCAAATGGTTTAGGTAAGAAGAAACTGTAAACTCTTCGTTCAAAAGAAACTGCTTCTTATCCACAACTATTTCCATATCGGCCTTAGTCATATTACCTCTTTCATCCCATGGAGCTTCTTTTTTGAAAAGCAGATTGATGAGATTGTTGTGGTCAAAAGGAATAAAAAACAGCCTAACCAAAGCAAAATCTGAAGAATGTAGGTCTCCCTTTAACATACTCCGAAATTGGGTGGTTGAAAAAGCCATCTTTTTATCGTCTGAAACGATATCTGGCAACCCAGCAACTAAAGCGTAGTAGTTTCGTTTTATCATTTACTTTCCTCAAATAGAAGTTCGCTGGTTTTAGGACGAAGGTATGCATTGAAGAAATTGATAAAATCCTTATCGGTAAAACTGATTTCATAGGAATTATCTACTGGTCCGATTTTAAAACCTGATTTAACGCCTTCTGAAAACGAGAGTTCTAAACCAGAATTTAATTCTTTGGCCAGTTGATTTTTAAAATAGGATTCCATCTCACTCCTCTCTTTTTCAGAAAGAACAATTTTTAAATCCATCGTATCTTTAGAGATCCAACCGTCTACAACTTTAACGATTAATGATTTTAGAAAATCACTGTTGCCAAAAAGTTCTTGAACTGAGGGCTGAATAGATTTCATAGTCACAGCTTGAGCCAAGTTTTGTTTCAATGCAGAAACAGATTGATTCACTGTCATCTTAAGCTCAGAATTTACATGCTCTTTAAGCTTAGTAGCTTCCGCTTCAGCAGTAAAAATTATACTCTGTGCTTTAAGATTGGCATTTTTCTCAATTTCTGCTGCCTTTTCTTTGGCATGTGCCAATATGACATCAGCTTCTTTCTGTGCCTTTTCGACACCCTCACTGTAAATCTTTTCAGTTAGCTCCTGAAGTTTAACTCCCATAATACTCCTATTTTGAATCGATTATTTCTTCACTTATTGAATGGCTGTTTAAAACGGTTTAAAATTACTTTTTTCAAATCAGCATTGCAAAAAAATGATTGTAACTTTAATTTTATTATCAAATCGGCTAAAGCCCGATCAAAACAACTACAAAACTATCCTTTTCAACGAATTAAAAAACCTAAATTCATATATTAACACTCGTCAATTTGTTAATGTTGCATAAATCTTGTTATAGTTCAACCGATCTAACAAAATTTAAAAGCTTCGGCAATTCCAATAACAATACTTTTAAATTAATGATTCATCGAATTAATGCGTACCTAAATTAAAGTAAGTCGAATTATTCTATGCAAAAAAGATTGAACATTATTAGACTGGGGATCACATTTTTAATTCGTGAATACTTAAAATTAAAATACTATGGTAAATGCCAACAAATTCTACCATTGAACCCACTTAGATCTCTTAATTGCTTAGCTTGTTTCACTCCGCATTTCATGCGCGCTGTCCATATTTAGTCCCTTCAAGATAATTTCATTCCCTGAGATGAGTTCTACATTTGGATTGTTAAAGGTCAATACTCTTGATATTTCTGCAAAACTCCACTTGAACTTATTTTACGCATTTAATATTTACTGAACCATGTTCGCATTATTGTGATAAACCAAATTAGATATACTCTTCTAACTTTGATTATTAATTATAATGTCAAAACTACGAATAGTTATTAAAACTTTTAATTCTCCTCTCCTCCAACCATCAGTTTCTGAGCCTGAAGACAAAAAAAAAGCGACCGATACATTAAAACATATCGGTCGCTCCATTAAATATAAATTATTTCAAACTCTATTTGTTATCGGCCATGTCGCCAGATAAAGTTGTGTGTTTAGACAATTCCTCTTTTAATTTCACCAACTGTTTACCACTATCTTTCAATCTTTTCTCGGCGTCTTTCTTATACTGTTTGCCCTTAGCAGCACTATAACTAGCTAATTTAGAATCTCGTAAAACTCCGCGCATGTAAATATCAAACTCACGCAAATCTGCTCTGTACTGATTATCCAACTCTCTCTCATAAATTTGCAGTTGAGTAAGCTCTTCACGTGTTGCTCCTTTGGCTTTTTTTGTCAAAGCCTTTTTCTGATCCCTATAAAGGGAGGCCTTCTGATCCATTTCGTCTTTCACTCTTCCAACTTCAACGCTTGACTCAAAAGCTTTCTTTTCGCCAAGAATAATCAACGAATCGCCTTCATTAAATTTATCAAGATTACGTTGATGTGTTCTTTCAACCGAAGCCATTTTATTATTTAAACTTCTGATTTTAGCACTTTGGGCCGAGACTAAATTGGGAAGAAAGAAAACAATCAAACTGAAGAAAAGAATACTTCTTCTAATTTGTAAAAACTTCATCATAAGTGTAGAGGTTTTTTTCATCAGATTTTCAGTTTTTAATTATATAAAACAGAGATTTTAATTTGCAACAACCTTAACTTCAAAAAATTGTAACAAAAAATGCTCTTAAACAGTATAATTATATATACAAATTTAATAAAAAAAATGATCTCTAAATATAAAATTGATATGCTGTGACGAAAGCATCTTTATCTTTGACCAATGGCGTTATTCTTGGGACTAAAAAAGATGTTCTACTTTTTGTTAGCAACAACAAAAAAAGCATTAGTGAAAAGTAACAAAAATTAGATATTCTCATTTTTACATAATCGAAAATTGATTAAGTTTGCGCCTTGAAAATATTTTGGAACAAAAAAGGCATGAACTTTGAAAGACAAAGCTATTGAACTGAAAAAGTATTCAGCTCAACTTATACCAAAATAAACTTATATTAATTATTTATTTACACTTAAAATGAAAAACAAATGAAAAAACTAAAATTCGTAGCATTTATGATGGGTGCTGTATTAATGAGCGCAGGATTTACAGCTTGTAGTGATGATGATGATGTGATTGACATTCTTGTAGATGGAGAAATCACCAAAGAAGTTAAAGTTGGGGAAGAGATATCCTTTAAGTTTACTGTGGTTAGTGATAAGAAAATTGATAAGATTAGATATTTAGTAAACTCTGTTCAGTTCGAAATCGAAGAAAATATTAAAGAAACTACTTTTAGCAGAACTTTCTCTTACACACCAGAAGTAATAGGAAAATTAAATTTCTCAATTGAAGTGACAGACAGTAAAGGAAAGGTTCAACCCAGACTTTTTCAAGTTGATGTTATAGCTGCTGCAGGTGAAATTGAAATTTATAAAGCAGTTCTTTTAGGTGGAAACAAACATCTTACTTTAGGAAGTTTCTATTCAGTAAGTGAAAATAAAGTATTCACTATTGCAAATGCAAAAGCAAACGCTGCTAATATAGATTTTGCTTATTATTATGGTGCCGAGAATAAGGCAACTATCGCTGCTACAAGTGATGCTGGAGCAATACAAGTTTTTAATGATCCAACGAATGGATTATCTACATGGACAACTAAAAAAGATACTAAGTTTAAGAAAACCCAAATTACTGCCGTTCAATTTGATGAGATAGAAAACGACGCTGAAATCAGTATCTTAGAATCAATTTCTAATTCATCAGTAACTAAATTAGCTGAAAATGATGTAATTGCATTCGAAACTGAAGAAGGCAAAAAAGGGTTATTTAAAATTACAGAATTAAAAGCAAATTCTGAAGGTTCAATTACTATAATAGTTAAAGTTCAAAAATAAATTCTTTTTACAAAAAAGAGTTATGCAAAAGCACTGGCAATCGCCAGTGCTTTTTTATTTTATACACTCT
>DATJCU010000054.1:0-8049 GCA_035497795.1 Edaphocola sp.
GTTGTGTTCAATAAAGCGAAAAATAAGAACTATTGCTAAAAGGAGGTTGGCAACCCAAAGTCGAGAATGTGAAAATGAAAATCGACACAAAACAAAAGAGTAATCGAGTAAAGAAACTGAAAATCGAAAGAGTAAGTAAAAAAGCAACACAGCCACGTCCAAATGAACTGTGTTGCCAAACAAATAATGTTTAATTGAGACATAGTCTCACTAATAATAACGTAGTAATGAATAAAAAAGTTTTTTTTATAGGATTAAATTTTATGCTTGGGGTACTTTTATTCTCAAGTTGTCAAAAAGACGGTGAATTAGCTCGACCTAATAACAACGTAGAATCAACCGAAAAGAAAGAAATTCAATTTAATAATGAAGGGTATGCCGTAGAAAATGGACATTTAAATTTCATTGACGAGAATGCCATTAGTAATTATATCACTAAGGTAGGAGAACTACTTGAAAGCAACAATGAGTTATTGAAATCATCTGCACTGTCTTCTTCTATACCCACAATACCAGGCTTTGCATCTCTGGCAAGTAGAATGACAGCCAATAAAAGTCGATTAAAAAGCTCCACGGGTGAAGAAGGGGCAGAAGAGGATTTTTTATGCGAATTAAATAGTCAATTAATTCCTGATGAAGTAATCCATTACGTTGTAGACACAGCCAATCAAGTAAAAATCGCAGGTGAGATTTATCAGATTACACCTTTTGGCACCTTTATTTATAATGCAACTGACTCTTTGGAATACAATGAACTTTGTGAAACATTTATTGATACTTATAATAATTTTTCAAGTAAAATAGATGATGTCACATACACATATGGCAATGTCAAATTTATTGATTCTTATGGCAAAATTGCATCTCTTCAAGATAATGAAAAGTTAGAGGATGTATTGTTTACTGAATTGGACGGAGAATATTTAGATGATAATTCTTCGTCAGTACTAAAATCAAGTACATTATTGAAATCTTCGTCTGATAGAATTATTCCTACCTATACAAACACCTATGGCCTAACAAGCTATAAAGCAGGTGCAAAAACAGTTGTTGGTGGATGGATACAGAGTGCTTTTGGAGAAAATAGTTGGAGAGAAAAGAGACTGGATTCGAAGCATCGCGTCAAAGTAAAACTATATAATGTAAATTATGGATTTTTCAAGAATCAAGGATTTAGAGTTGAGTATAATGTTTTAAAGGATTTTACCATCAAGGTTTGGTATTTTAAAAGGTGGAGATTAAGAAGTAAAAGGATTACTTTGTGGTCATATTGGAGCAGCTCTAAAAGTGTATCTGAAATGGTAGTTGGTATTGATTATTTTAAAGGATATACAGAGTTTACCACTTTTGGGTTAGGGGACTCTTTTCAACAAAATATGCCAAAACAATTTTCAAAAAGGGCTGGGGACTTTGTAGCGCATATGTGCTACGAAGGTTTACTTAAAACGCCTACCCAAAAGGTAAGAGGTTGGGCTACTAATTTGTATGTTTTTACAGGAAGTGTAGGTGTAGGAAAATGGGAATATACTGATAACGAAATATTAGAGAAGGCATTTGATGCTGGCATTAGTGCATTTAAAAGTGAGATAAAAAACAAAACATCTGGTTTTATATATAGTAAAATAGGAAACTCAACTTCCAAACCAGTAGCATTAATGGCTCCAGACTATGTTAATGGAGGTAATAGAGAATATATGTTATTGTCAGGCATTCACAAGTATAGTAATAAATCTGAAGTACATATGCAATTAGGATTTTCATCAGGAGGAATCAAATTAAATTTAAATTCCAATGGTGGAGTAAGTGGCGTAGGTGGTTTTACTCCAAATAAATTTAATGTTGATGAAGCCTATATTTTCGGTTCTGTGAAACACAACGGGAAATGGCAGGGAATTAGATTGTATATCGAATAATACCACTAACCCACCGTAAGGTATTTTTGCCTTACGGTGGTTTTTTATACATTATATATTATGACAATACGAGCAACTAGCTATTGCTATACAATTATTCTTTTTTTATTTGTAAGCCTCCATGCTCAGGGACAACTTGCTGGTATGTTTGAATTAGGAACAGGAACACAAGGCAAAGAGCCACTAAGTTATGATGCAGGAATCTCGGTTGGTCAAGTGCTTTTGAAAAGTCAAGGATATAGTTTTGTGGGTATTAAAGCTCAAAAGTTCCCATTAATTCCCCCTCATAAATTGAGGGGCAGTGAAGATAATTATCTTGGGCAAACAATGGACTTGTGGCATTTCTCAATATATTGTGGATTACGATATTCAATAAACCTGTTCAAGATAAAGAAAGAGTCAGACAATCGCTTTGGTATTTTTCCTGAAGCCAGACTTTATTTTTCACCACTATTACCACGAGAAATAAATTACTCAGAAGATAATTATCCTAACCAAAGCAATTTAATAACCCTCAAAGGCAAAAGTATTTCTCAGTGGGCATACGGTTGCGGTGGGGGCATTTATTACGGCAACCCTAAAGTGGCGTACCTGTCGCTCAAATACGAAATGAGTACCATTGATATTTTCGAAAGCTTACGTGCATTAGATTATAAAAATGACACATTTGATACTCGAGGTTATCAGCATATAATATCCTTATCTCTTTACGTAAATATTAATTAATAAATAAATAAATAAAATGAGATTATTAACATTAACAATTTTAATTACATATCTGTTTTTTGCAGAAACCAATGCGCAAGATATTAGTGTCGAAAAAAGTATTTGGGGAGTTCAGGCAGGTATTTATCCTTTATCAGTTTATAACGAATCAAAATTAAATGATAACATTTCCCTACGCAGCGAAGTGTTTTTGGGGTTCGGATGGTCGTCAGGTTACTCTAGTAATTCTACTTGGGCAATATCACCATATATAAATGCCGAGCCACGTTGGTATTATAATTTGCTAAGGCGAACAAAGAAAAGCAAGCGTACTGATAATAACAGTGGCAACTACCTGTCAATACAAGTTGGTTATCAACCAGGGTTTGGTATGTCATCAGACAACGCAAACTTTAATCCTGCGTTATATGCTATTCCGACTTATGGGCTAAGGCGAAATATTGGTAAGCATTTCAACTTTGAAACCGCTTTGGGTCTTGGTTATGGCTGGGTTTTTAACGAATACAAGAGTATGTATGGAAATTCCTATCGTGAAACCGAAAGGGGAAGGACTTACAGTATTCGCTTTGCAGTTGGGTATGTATTTTAAGTTTTGTAGGTATATTTAGTAAACCTACAGCATTAAAATGAACGATTAAAACAAATGCAATACTATGATTAATTACTGAACACAACATTTTGTATAAGCAATAGCGGCAAAGGTGCAAATTTTAAAGGTCTGTAAATCGCTCAAACGTCATCATTAATTTGATAATTTTGTAGCACGCAAACCGCTACTGCTCATACAATTTACCGTTACCCACAAGCTGATAATTCCAACGCACATTTTACACGTTTGATTTTTTGCCAACTCTGTAATCCACCTAGAAAAAGCCAAAAGAGTAAAATTTGTAAACCACAACTTGGTGATAATTTAAACGCTCATTCCGTGAGATGTTAAGAAATATAATGTATTTTAGTAACTTAGATTCAAGTATAGAGATGAACCGAATTAAAGAGGTATTAGCAACCAAAGGAATAAAACAGAAATGGTTGGCTAAACAAATGGAAAAGAGTTATAACATGGTAAATTCCTATGCCCAAAACAGAAGACAACCCAGTTTAGAAGACTTATACAAAATTGCTGAAATTTTAGATGTAGAAGTCAAAGAATTATTAATTGAAAGAAAACAATAATATGGCAACTTCCACAATCTTACAAAAGTTAGGATTTGAGAGAGCTGTTAGTGTTAATTCAGACACTTCAACTGATAGCCAAACTGCTACAATAGAATTGGTTAAAGAGTTTGAAATAGATGAAATCTATTTCTGTGATGATGAGAACAATAGTTATCCAGCAGTCTTTCTTAAGCAGGTGGTTTCTTTTGATGCCTCTACTTTAGAGCAAATAGCAAAAGTTCAGCGTAAGATATGGAATTATAAAAAGGTTCTGTTTTTATATGTGCATAATCAAACAGAAATACGCATTTATAATTGTGCGGAAAAACCTTTTGCTATAAAGCAAGAAGATACTAATTATGAAAAAGAACTTCAGAAACTTGAAATAAAAAGAGCTACTCTAACGGATAAAGAAAACTTAAATGAGTTAATTAATATCTTTTCTTCAATTGCCATAGATACTGGTGTTATTTGGACGTTAGAAGAGGCAAGTGCGATTCGGAAGAAGATTAACTTACAACGCAGAGTTGACAAGTTCTTAGTTGACAGTTTGTTTAATACCGCCAAAGAATTACAAAATCAAGGTCTCAGTATGAATTTGATTCATAAAATTATTATGCGTTCCTTATTCCTCTTGTATTTGGAGGATAGGGAAGCAACGGATGATAAATTTTATTCTCAATTCAAGTTAGAAGCAACATCTTATTTCAATATTTTAGAGGATGTTGATGCAACATACGCACTTTATAAAAAGTTAGCTGAACGATTCAATGGCAGTTTGTTTACACTTACCGACAATGAAGTTCGGTTAAATAATGAACAACTTGGATTAATCAAAGAATGTTTTATAAGTGGAAACGATGGAAGCAAACAAGTTAAACTTTTCCCTGAATGGAGGTTGTTTGACTTTAAAATTATTCAAATTGAATTACTAAGTGAAATTTATGAGAATTTTCTTGCAAAAATAGACCCGTTAAAAAAACAGCAAACAGGAACATATTACACTCCTCCATCATTAGTTGAATTAATCCTAAATGAAAAACTTCCAGTAAACAATAGTGAAGATAACTACAATGTAAAAATATTAGACCCAGCATGTGGCTCAGGTATTTTTCTAGTTGAAAGCTTCAAAAGATTGGTAAAACGTCATGAGAATAAATTCAGCAAGAAACTTACTGATTTTGATGAACTAAAAGCATTATTGACTAACAATATTTTTGGAATAGAATTACAGCCTCAAGCAATTAAAGTGGCTGCATTCAGTCTTTACTTAGCTTTGGTTGACAACTTGAACCCTAAAACAATATGGCAAGAAGAAAGCAACAAATTGCCCGCTCTTATTAATAATCCCAATGACCCTTCTATAAAGGTGCAAGGCAATAACTTGTTTTGCAGAGATACTATTGAGGAGAATAAGGAAATAGAAGAAATCAAATTTGATTTGGTTGTTGGAAACCCTCCGTTTGGTACAACAAATTTACTTCCATCAATAAGAAACTATTGTGACAAGAATGGTTTTGCCAAAGAAATGGTTCTACCATTTCTCCACAAAGCAATTAGTTTCTCACCTAATGGTGAGGTTGCTCTTATTTTCAACACAAAGGTATTAACTAATACCAGTTCAACATATCAAAAATTTAGAGAATGGTTATTCAATGAGACTTACGTAGAAAAAGTATATAATTTTTCTATTCTCAGAAAAGCACCCAAAAGTTTTGGAGGACGGCTATTTGGCTCAGCCGTTGGCCCAATAAGTATTGTTTTTTATAAAAAAAACATTCCTAAAAATGCTTCTGACAGAATCATTTATTATGCCCCAAAAACTTACGTCAAAAATAATGTTCTGGAAGGAGTTTCAATTGATAGTTCTGATGTGAAATTCCTTCCCAGAGAAGAATGTCAAAATCCAAAGACTAAAATTTGGAAGATTGCTATGTGGGGGGGGATGGATGATTATTCATTAATAAAAAAATTAATGCAATCTAATTCATTAGGAAAGTATTTAACAGACAAAGATATTAATAAAGGTTTGGGAATACAGTTCTTGGATAAATCAACCAAAAATCCTATTGAAAACAAAGATATTCCCCAAACATATATTCTGCCCGAAAATATTGGAAGATATAAATCATACTCTTTTTCAAATTTAAAGGATGGATTAACTAAGGAATCTATAATACTCTATCAAAATTATTATGGTGTTCCATTTTCGGAAATTTCTACTATAGATGTTTTTAGAAGAATCAATAAAGAATTAGTGTTTAAAGCTCCTCAATTATTAGTTAAAGAAGGGTTGCTTGATTGGAAAATATGTTCTTCATATATTAACACGAGCTGTGTTTTCAATAGTAAGGTTCTTGGATTAAGTTATCACGACGATAAAATATTAAAAGGGCTTACCTGTTTTATAAATTCTAAATTGGCGTACTATTTTTTGTTTATCTATTCTGCCTCTATTGGAATCGAGAGAGAGGAAATTAAACCAAATGAAATTTACAGTCTGCCTTTTAACTTAAAGGATGCTAACTTACATTATTTAGCTAATTTATACGACAAATTTTTTAATGACAATATACTAAATCAGGATATTTGTAATTTTGAGAATGAGATTGACAACTATATTTTTTCATTATATGATTTTTCTAATGATGAGTTAAATATTATTGATGATTTCATAAACTACACTCTTCCTTTATTATCAAAGAAGAATAATCTTCCATTTATTCCAGTTGATAGTAATTATTGCAAAGTGTACTCCGATAAAATTGGTAATGAGTTAAATGACTTTTTAGATGGACAGAATCTCTTTGCTAATGTTACATTATTTGGTATTAATAGATTCTCTCCTTTAATGGCGATTAAGATTTCATTTGAAGATATAAGAAAGAGTTTATTCAAATCCAAAGAAGATATAAATAACGAATTGAAAAAATTGGATAGGCAATTATGGGAGGAAGAAGCAGCCAATATCTATTTCAGAAAAAAATTAAATTTTAAATATAGTGATGATACTTATTATATCATACGTCCTAATCAAAGACGTTTTTGGACAAAGACAATGGCAAAGGAAGATGCCTCTGAATTAATTCTTGAAATTTTAAATGAGGATTAATTATGGCAAGTAAAGTCAAGAGCGCATTTAGAAATGCATTTAATGATCGATGCCTAAAACTATTCGTTGCAGCATATATAAATTCGTTGCAAGATAAATCAATATTTCTCAATTGGGATGAAAATGATATAACAGCACAACTGCATGAATACATTGATTCAAACCAATCAAGACTAAACTGGTCGATTATTAGTAATGTTGAGCATCACCTTCCAAAGAAATCCATTGGCAAAAAGAAAGGTTTTGCAGCAAAATATTCACGAATAGACCTGAGGTTCGTAACCATTAAATCCAGACAGGAATATCAATACTTCTTTGAAGCAAAGAACTTAAAACAAAGAAGTTCTACTTTGAAACGAAGATATATTGATACTGGTATTGATAATTTTAATTCCAAAAAATATCAGAATGGATGTTTAATTGGATATTTATTGGATGGTGATGTTGAGTTAACTATTGAAGGAATTAATTCTTTATTATGTAAAGACCAAAGAGCTAAAGAACTATTGTGCAAGAAAGATTGTAAACTGCACAGCAGTTATTATGAATCTACTCATTCAAACTTGCAATGTTTAAAGCACTATATTTTTGATTTCACTGCCTTACTTAATTAACTACAGAACCTTAAATGCCACCGCAAAAAACCATACACATTTGCAATTCACACCAGCCGACACACGAGCCAAAGATTGCAAAAGAGTATGTCTTTGCCAACGCTAAAAAACACGCAGAACGGAATAAAATCAGTGAAATCAAAAATATACTTCGACTTCTCTATAAATTCCTGTTTCCATTGGCTGATCTGGTTAGGGTGAAGTTCGAGCCGCTCAGCCATTTCTGATAAACTATACCGTTCTTTCACTGCTTCCAGAACCACTTTCGACTTGAATTCAGAACTGATGAATTCCCTTAGTATTTTTCTCATCTTTTCCATTATTTAAAGTTATAAAAATTTCAACTTAAACAATGGTTCAGTTTTGTCGAGGTATTGTAATCACACCCCCATTTCATCGCATTCAAAATTAAAACACCCTCAAATGAGAACGGATATCATTACTATTGTCTAAATTAGTCAAAATTTGTCAAGACAAATATAAAACAGAATGCCATGATTGGTAATAAAATCAGAGAACTAAGAGA
>DATJCU010000055.1:0-3943 GCA_035497795.1 Edaphocola sp.
TTTGGGATTTACCTTTAAACCACGATGGATAAAGGAGAAGGGTAGGAAACCCCATCTTGGGTTTACTTCAGCCATCAGTAACAAACGGCGAAAGCGTATAGGTCAAACCCTGTATAAGTTGAAAATTCACCGAATGGTGCAGTTTTCTATACATGACATTGCCCAACTGCTTGAACCTAAGATACGAGGTTGGATAAATTACTATGGGAAGTTCAGGTTTTCTGAAATGCGTAAGGTTTTCAGGGTGCTTAATTATCGTCTTATGATGTGGGTAAGGAACAAATACCGAAGGTTCAGGAAGAAAATCAAGACACATGCCTTTAAATGGCTGTGCAATGTTGCCAAGCAATATCCTAATACGTTCTTGCATTGGCAATATGGTTTTCTCCCATAGCGACTTGGATGGGAAGAGCCGTATGACGGGCGACTGTCACGTACGGTTCTGTGAGAGGTTTAGGGGTGAGACTCCCCTTTACCTACTCGACTTATTTTTCAGTTTCTAACCATTCATCGCCATATTTTGTTAGAATGTCGTTAATTAATCGGTTTGAGTCTCGATAATTAATTGATTGTTGTCTTCCATTCGTAATCTCCATTCCAAAGTAATTCTCTTGTTCTATTTGACTCATTGCTTTATAAAAGTCCAATTCAGGGTTAATTATATTTGCGTAAAAGTATCTATCCCCGTCAATAATTCTATCTCGAATGGTAAATTTCGCTTTTGTTCCATCAGATAGTGTATGAAATATTGTTTTATGGTACATAAGTATTTGTTATTTATTTATGACTTTTAATCTTATAGTTAATCGGTAAAATATATTCTCTTTCAGTCCTTAACCAAAATGAAAATCCATATATGTCAGGGCTTATTGCATTTTTAATCATTTCGTCTGTAAGAATCAAAGTTTTCCAATCAGAAAAAGATAGTATAGTTTCCTTGATATTTTTATCAATCAAGTTGTCAATTCCCCGAACTATATTGATTGAACATGAGTAGTCAGTACTATCAATTTTAAATTTTATCAATACTTTACCTTGAACACCTGATTTAATAGCTTGTATTGGATATTCAATATTGTCACATAAGTATTGAAATAGTAAAAACGTTGAATCCTCTGCTGTTTTATCAATATTCAAAACTTTAAAATTTCTATCAACATATGCAATAACCTTTATCTTTCTTAACTCTATAGGACTTTCATTGAGTGTTATATTTATCGCTTTTCTATTGTCAATCTTTAAACACTCGGTAAAGCAATCAAGATAAGATGTACATAAAGTTAGGCATGTAGAATCGATTTTTAAGCTGTAATTACCATTTAAATCTGTAATGGTTCCAACGACTCCACCTTTCTCTTTTATCCAAACTGAAGCTCCTATCACTGGTTTTCCATCAGCATAAGTTATTCTTCCAGTTAATAATTGTCCGTGAGTGTCAAGGAAGAAAAAAAACAGTACAATTGTGCCGATTACTTTCATGCTTACTTAGTGATTGTTAGTCTCTTAAATGCCACACAACGGTAAATTGTATGAGTAGTGGCAGATTGCGTGGTAGTTTTCTGTCAAACCGCTACGCAGTTTGAGCGGGCTACAAACCTTGATATTTACCATTTTCCCTGCCATTACTTATACAAAATGTTATGTGGCGTTATTCTTATTCAAGTCTGTTTTCATAACTCTTATTAAGTCTTTTAATTCATCATAATTTGGGTCATACTGCCAAATATTATCACAAAATTTTAATGCTATTTCATTGTAACTATTCCCAATCATTAGTGAGTTAAATTTGTTACCTTTTTTCTTTAATTCTTCTATTGATTTTAAAGTACTATTATTTAAGTTTCCAAAAATTCCGTCTGATATGATTAACAAATCTGCTTTTTCATAGCTTCCCGTTTCTAATTGTTTTAGTGCTTCTAAAACTGCTTCTGAAACGTCTGTTCCACCGTGAAAAGACATTTGTAAAAAATCAATGAGTTTTACTAAAGAATTTTGAATATCGGTAAGTTTAAATGTTTCTATACCTGTTGAAAATGAAATTAAAAATGCTTTTCGTTTTTCACTAATTGCAATTCTTGTAATTGCAAAAGCAATGACTTTCGCTAAAAACTCTGGTTCTCCGTGCATTGAACCGCTTGTATCAACTGCTATAATAAAAGGACCTTTGTCCTTTTCTATTTCTTTTTGTCTATTATCGGTTATTGATTTTTTTTCAAAATCATTTTCCTTGTTGATATACTGAAAGGTTTGTAATTTCTTTTCTGCAAACCTTTTGTAAAATATACTTTCCGTTTCTAAGTCACTAAAAAGAGCCAACTCTGTTGGTAATAAATTATTTAAATCATCACTTTCTGTTATTCCAATAAGTTCAGATTTTCCCGAATGTTCTATTCTAAATTTTGAAACTATTTCGATATTCTCAAATTCTTCTTCTTCCAATTCGGCTTCCGCTTTTCGGTATTTACCTAAAAGTTCCGCTAATTCTTGAATTTCTTTTTTGTCCTTAAGTATTTGGGCGTATTTTTCAAGTAAACTGAAATTTACATTATGCCAATTACCGACTGACATATCCCATAATCTGCCTAAATCTATTGTTTCGTTTATGAATGGTGAAAGTAACTTTAAGAGTTCCTTTAATTCTTCAATCTTATTATACAAATCGTTTAAAAACTGTTCTCTTGTTTTATCAATGATTTTTATATTTTGTTGAAGTTTTTCAATTGATAGTTTCTCTTCCCATTTGCTTATAAAATCTAATTTTACTGATTTTAGTTTGGTCTCATTGATTTTTATTTCAGTATTTTCTATTGCCTTAAATTCTTCTTGGTATTTATTTAAATCAAAATCTCTTTTTCGGTATTTTGATTTTAAAAATTCTTTGTAATTATTCCAATGTTCCCAATCCTTTTTGAATTTCTCGATTGGCAATTTGTCAAAGGCTTCTTTAAGTTGTTCTTCTTCTGATTTTTCGCTTATTTTTTGAAGCTGCTGTGCAATTGCAGTCTTCGGTTGCTTTTCAATTAATCTTTTCCAATTATTTGAAATATTTTCATGAAGCTCTTTAAATTGTTTGGCTTTTGTTTTCTCTTTATCATCTATTACTAATTGTAACTCAATTTCGTAATTGTTGATTAGATTTTCTTCGAGAATTGTACTATTATAAAAAATTACTTTCCCTTTTTCTAACTCTGTAATTTGAAATTCATTAAACTTCTGAATTAATTTTTCTTCTCTATCAAAAGTTGGCTTATTCTCAATGTTTGTTTCAATTGTTTCTAATAATTGAAACAGCTTTTTTATAAAATCATCTTTTAAATGAGGTTGTATTGATAAAATAGAGTTGATCTGTTCATCCGTTATAAATGAATTAATTGTGTCCAAATATTTTTTATCAATATTTGAGTTTTCAAGTGAAACATAATTCCACTCATTTACTATTTCGGCAATTTTTTCACGCTCTCTTTCCGTTGAAATTTTACCGAATTTAATAAATCGATTAAAAATTTCATTAATAGAGTGCATCATATTCTTTTTTTAGTTTCTCAACTTTTATTTTTTCAGAAGCAAAACTATTTATGGTTTGATTTAAATTATGTTCTGCTAATGATGCTAATTTTATATTTACAAATATGTTCTCCTTTAATGTTGCTAAATCATTATTTTTGAAATTTTCAATTTCTTGAATTGTCTTATCAATTTCTGCTGTAATGGTAGAAACTGTTTTGTTCCATTCTATAACTATTGCAGGATGAGGAACCTTCGTTGTTATCTCAGTTTTATTTTTTCTATTTGAAATTAGATTAGCTGGATTCAAGTCACAAATGCAACTTCTTTATTAAACAATAACTTCTCCATTACAAATATAGGCTTTTCATAATTAAATCGTTTCCTAGGCCTATTATTTAGCTTATCTTCAACTGCTTTTACTTGTTCTTGAGTGATA
>DATJCU010000056.1:0-1610 GCA_035497795.1 Edaphocola sp.
TATCTCTAAAACAAGGAAAGCACTTTGCTTTTTTAAAAGCCACAATTATAACCTTCAAAAACTCACTTTTAAGCGCCCAGAATTTTAGCATTTTGAACTACAACTAAAAAACAAACCTCCTTAAAATCGCTTTAAAAGAGGCCTGACTTTATGGCTTTATCAAACTGTCTTTTCAAAATGGAAGTTGTGCAACAGCTACCCTTGTTGTACGCAGTATTATTGTGTTTTTGTTTTGTATAATCTTATTGCAGATATAACAATCCATAGAAAATAAAATAGGAAAACAATTCTTTGTCCTACAGACGGAATGTTTGGAAAAAAGAGATACCAAGAACCAAAAACTATAGTCAGCCAAACACAAATTAGTGTAGGTTTTATAAGAGGTTGCCAATTCGTATTTTTCTTCCATATTTTGGGATAAGTAAATGAGGTAAAAAGAAATGAAATATAACTTCCGTAACTCCCAATCATATGCAATATAGTTGTAGTTGATTTTCTGTTCTCCATATCAGCGGGGAAAATTCCGGAAAGAGTCATAAATAGACCACTTAAAATAAGACCATAATAAGGGATTTTTGAACTATTATTTTTGGCAGAATATTTATAAAGTCCGATTGAAAACATTGCAATTAATAGTCCGGGAATGATATATCCCAAAATATTCCAAAACCATAAATTAGGAGCATCGAGAGAACCTAATTCACTGATTGCTTTATATTTAAAACTGTATTCAGGACGCATATTTGCCATTACAAAGTAAGTAGTCCCAAGCAAAAATGCAGAAGCAATTCCTGAAAATGCAAATCCTTTATTATTCATTTCATTTTTTGAAGCAAATTTATCGGTAAATTAAATAAGTCAATTTGATGTATATCAAAAAGTGATTTCGGCTCTTACTCGGCTCAATGTTTCTTGTGTAATTCCCAAGTGGCTTGCAAGCATTCCCAAAGGAACTCTACCTAATTTATTCGCCGATTGTTTTGAAAAATATTCGTATCTCTCCTTTGCAGTATGAAATTGTAAGGAAATTATTCTTTCAGATTGTTCAACAAAATATTTAGAGATAAGTATTCTTCCAAATCTTTCCATTTCAGGAAAATCCGCAAAACATTTTTCGAGTTCGTAAATATTGATTGCGATAAGCTCGGAATCTTCTAATGTTTGAATGTAACAGTTGTCAGGAACATTTTTCATAAAACTATAAATAGAAGTAATCCACTCGTTTTCTGCGGCAAAATTGTCTGTTACTTCTTTTTCTCCTTTTTCATAATAAATTCGGATTAGTCCAGAGCTTATGAAATATGTTTTATCACATACTTTGTTTGGACGATGTATGAATTTGTCTTTTTTTACAATTTCAGCTTTCGATATTGATATAATTCTTGCTTTTAAGTCTTCGGAAACTTTAATTATGTTCTCAATATTTTGGAGTAGTGATTCAATCATCGGCAGTTGTGAAAATATTGCGTACAACGTTTGGCAAATTGGCGATGGAGCCGACTTTTAGCACAAATGTTGAATAGAATTACTAATCTTCAACATTGCACAAAAGTTCAATAGAAGTACTTCACCGGCTCTATTGCCAATTTGTTTGTTATGTGCCGTTTTAT
>DATJCU010000057.1:0-17911 GCA_035497795.1 Edaphocola sp.
TGCAGCAGCATTTAACTTCAAAAGGATGATCAATAAATGGAAATCATCTTTTTGGCACTTTTTACAAAAAATGATTTATCTGTTTTCCTGCCTTTTATTAATCCGAAAAAATAGTAAATTTGCTTTTTAAGGCTTGACTACTTACAGCAGTCAAAAATCACCAAACAAAGCTATTGAATCGAAATAGAGTTGTATTAGTGGTACTATTCCAAAGATTTATCGAGACATTTCAGCAAAATCACTCCTTAATAAATCTTCCAACCGCATCAGCGACTTTTTCACCATCCATAGCTGCAGAAATAATACCTCCGGCATATCCTGCTCCTTCAGCACATGGAAATAAACCTGTAATTTGAGGATGTTGAAAACTGTCTTTATCTCTGGGTATTCTTACCGGACTTGATGTTCTGGATTCTGTGGCAACCACTATCGCTTCATCGGTATAATAACCCTTCATTTTCTTACCAAAACTAATAAGACCTTGTGAAAGTGGTACATAAATTTCCATAGGTAAAACTTCATTGAGCCTCACACTGTTTAATCCTGGAATATAACTATTCTCTGGTAAAGAGCTAGATAATTTCTGCTTCACAAAATCAGTAACTCTTTGTGCTGGTGCTACTAATTTTCCTCCTCCGGCTTCCCATGATTTTTGTTCCACCATTTGTTGATATTGCATACCAGCCAATGGCCCTGTAAATCCATGTTTCGCAAAATCACTTTCAGAAACGGAAACCACCATTCCAGAATTAGCATAAAGACCATCTCTTTTAGAAGGCGACCAACCATTAACTACTAACTCTCCATCATCTGTGCTTGCAGGAGCAATGATACCTCCCGGACACATACAAAAAGAAAATACACCTCTGCCTGACTCTTGGCTCACTAAGCTATAAGAAGCCGGTGGTAAATAAGGATTCTTTTCTTCTGGTAGCGGACATTGATATTGAATAGCATCTATTAATTCTTGAGGATGTTCGATGCGCACACCCAAAGCATACGGTTTACTTTCAATTAGGATACCTTTATCATGTAACAAATGAAAAATATCTCTGGCAGAATGACCAGTAGCTAATATTAAAGCTCTTGTTGGTATTTTACCCAAACCATTTACGCCTACTGCTTTTACTTTTCCATCTTCTGTAATAATATCTGTCAACTTAGTATTAAACATAATTTGACCGCCACAAGATTCAATAGCAGCTGACATTTTAGAAATAATATGAGGCAACTTATTAGTACCGATATGTGGATGTGCTTCGTATAAAATTTTCTCAGTAGCCCCAAAATAATGAAATAATTGCAGACTCTTTAAAATACTACCCCTTTTATTGGAACGGGTATATAATTTACCATCGCTATAAGTTCCGGCACCCCCTTCTCCATAACAATAATTCGATTCTGGATTCACTTTACCTTCCTTATTCAAAACTGCCAAATCCCTTCTTCTACTCCTAACATCTTTTCCTCTTTCTAAAATTAATGGACGAAAGCCTAATTCAATTAATTGCAATGCGGCAAATAATCCTGCAGGACCTGCTCCAGCAATAACAACTCGTTCTGCAAGCTCTACATTCTGCAATTTTGGCTCAAAAGCAAATTCATCTTTAAAAGGTTCCTCAACAAAAACATTTACTTGAATCTGATAGACAATATTTTTGGCTCTTGCATCCAAAGAACGCTTCAATATTTGAAAAGCATTAATCTTAGAACTGGCAATTCCTAGTTCTTGAGCAAGAACATCTTTTAGTTGATGATCATTATTTGCTGTTTCTGGACTAACTCTTATTTCTATTTTTTTAGGCATTGGTCGAAATTAATGAATTCACCAATATTAATCCATAAATTTCTAAAATAGTCCTAAAGTTTTTTATTATAAAAAATAGTCAAGTGTATATACACCTGACTATTTCAGTTTTAAATTTTAATTTTTTTATCTTAGGACTTGAAACATATTTGATTTTTGCCCTTTTTCTGTACTTATTTTCAAATAATAACTACCTGGTATTAAATTTGAAATATCTAATTGTAAATCTAGATTATTTGAAACTTCTAAAGATTGATTATGAAGTACACGACCATTTATATCTAATATTTGTAAATTTCCTTTTTTAGCTTGACTCCAATCCATAAGGACATTCAAAATTTGTGACGTTGGATTAGGGTAAACTGAAACCTTAAGTTCATTACTTATATCGTTAATATTCGTGGTATTACCTTTTAATTTAAGAATCCATCCATCTTTATTAGTTTGTTGTCCTGCTAAAATCAAACCACCATCATTGGTAATACTAAAGTTATTGATTAAATCAATTCCTGCTCCGCCGTAGGTTTTTTGCCATTTCATTAACCCAGCTGAAGATGTTTTTATTACCCATGCATCATAACTTCCTATTAGATTAGTAATATCACCATCTGAAGATTTAGTTCTTGCTCCAATAAAATATCCACCATCTTCTGCAAGAGCAATACCCATCCCAATATCACCATCACTACCTCCAAATAATTTTGCAAAAAGTACATTACCCATATTATCAGTTTTTGCTAAGAGCACATCAGCATCTCCATGTTGACCAGATACATCCCCATTATTAGAGGTGCTGCTTCCGGTAACAATAATACTTCCGTCATTTGCTATAATAGCTTTACCAAATGATTCACTACCACTTCCTCCAATACAAGTTTGCCAAGAAATTGCACCTGATGTTGAGATTTTTAACAACCAAATATCACTGCCTCCATGATGATTTGTAGCAGAAGTGCTTGTAGTTGTTCCAGCTACTATATAACTACCATCACTGGCTATTGCTATTGAAGTACCTTCATCATAACCAGAATATCCTTTAGCTTTACTCCATAATAAAGTACCAGTTTCACTAATTTTCCCTACCCACAGGTCTTCATTTCCATGTGCACCATCAATTTCTGGAGATTTAGATTTACCTACGAACACAAAACTACCGTCTGGATTACGACATATGGCATTAATTTGATCATCTAGAGAACCTCCATATAATTTATTCCATTCAATGGTCCCAGTAGCATCAATTTTTAAAACAAATCCATCATAACCCCCATTGTTAGTTCCACCAATAGTAGACTTTGTTCTTCCAGTTAAAATATAACCTCCATCAGGTGTTTGTAATACTGAAGAGACAAAATCTTCTTGAGCTCCACCCCAATATTTCGTCCATTGAGTAGCACCAGAAGCATTCATTTTTGTGATCAAAACATCACCTTTATCAAGATATCCTCCGTTAGGTAAATCACCACCAGTTCCTTTGCCATTACCAACTGCTAGAAATCCACCATCAGAAGTTTGAATGACATCAATATATGCTGCTGAGTAGGAGGTTGAAGTGCCATAAAATGCTTTTTCCCAATGAATAGGTGGTTGCGCAATAACAGTTCCTACACTAAGCAGAATAGCTGCTGTAAAAATAAATTGTTTTTTCATGATTCAATTTTTTAAAGTTAAAAGTTATTTTATAAAAATAAAGTGTTCATCAAAATGACTCCTTATTTTCTAATGTAAAATTACTTAAGTGTTCATAATCAGACAATACCATAAACAGGGTAGAAAAATCAAAAATCTAAAGACTTTTAATGATTTTATGGTAGAAGGTGTCCTATGTTTATATTTTTAACCAAAAAACATTTTAAAACCTTTATTCCTGATTAATTTTATTTTTGATAATTTTAAGGATAGAAAATGATTATATCATAAAAAAAACGTATTACTATATTATTCTTTTGTTTATGCAAGCTTCCGCATAACCCATTCGCGATTGGGTAACTTATTTTGGAGATAACCTTACCAAAGTCAGTAGCATCCAATACGAATCCATAGGACAATGTATTTATACAGCAGGCGTTACAAGAGATACTTCAGGAATTTCTACAGTAGGCTCTTATAAAGATTATTATCGTCCTTCTTTTTTTTGGTTTGGAGATGCACCAAGTAATTATGATGGGTCTGCATTTATATCCAAATGAGACTTTAATGGCAATTTAATATGGAGTACTTATTATGGCGGCTCATGAAAAGAATTTGCACCTCGGATAAAGACCGACCATTCTGGAAATGTATATTTAATGGGCTATACAGAAAGTGATACTGGAATAGCAAGTCAATCTGCATTCTTGAGCAACTTTGCGGTTTCTTCTTTTTATCTTGCTAAGTTTTCACCTCAGGGACAGAGATTGTGGGCTACTTATTTATGTGAATCGGATACTTTATTTCTTGATGAATGGAAGTATGGTTGGGAATTAGGAAATAATTATCCTGTTTTTGATTTAGATGTTGATTCTAGTAATCATGTTTAAGTTACATTTGGAAATCGGGACAACTAGATGCAGAAAAAAATATTATCAATATATAACATTTAGCACCAGAATTATATTTTATTAAAGTCGGAAATAATATAAAGCAAAGCTTTAAACTGATTAAAAATTAAGTAGAAAACCTAAAGATTAGAATGAATAACACTCAAACTTTATTGTAGTTATTCTCAAAACAACTTCATAGATAAATTCACTTCAAAAACCGAGTTATCCTATATTGGAATAATCCATTTTCATATTTTTAGAACTATTTTGTATATTTGACTAATAAAGCAAATTTTATGAAACGAATTTTAGGATTAATTTTAATGCTAGCTTTTTTTAGTTCTTGTGCAGAGTCCTACAAAGTAATAGAGCCAAATACATTTAACGAACAAATTGCGAATCGATCTGACATTGAAACACCTGAGGATCTGATAAGAGTTTATTATGATTATCCTGAAGAAGAAGGAGTACCTAATCTAAATATTAAATCAAAAAAACTTAACAAAAATAATTTTGAAGTCACTTTAATTCATGAAGGTCTTATGGACGATTCCCAGGCAGGAATAAAAATAGTATTAAAAGCAAAAAAGACAGAACAAACTTGGACTGTTTCAGAAATAAAGGAAAATTGGAAATGCTGGGAAGGCAGAGGCCATACAGATTGGGGAACCGAACTTTGTCATTAATCTCTAATTTTAATGCTAAATCCTATCCTTTGCTAACATTTTTTCCACAATATTTTATATTACTTTTGCCAAATGATAGCTAAAGAAGATTTAAAGATAATTTTTTTAGGAACACCAGATTTTGCAGTGGCTTCTTTAAAAGCAATGATAGAGGATGGCTATAATATCGTGGCTGTGGTTACCGCTCCAGATAAACCAGCTGGTAGAGGAAGACATTTAAGGCCTTCTCCCGTAAAAGAATATGCAGTTGCCCAAAATCTTCCCGTTTTACAACCAGAACGTTTAAAAAACAAAGAATTTTTAGCCGAATTAGAATCATATAATGCTGATGTTCAAGTCGTGGTAGCTTTTAGAATGTTACCAGAATTGGTATGGAATATGCCTCCAATGGGTACCATTAATGTACATGGATCTTTGCTGCCTTATTATAGAGGCGCAGCACCTATCAATTGGGCAATTATTAATGGTGAAAAAGAAACTGGAGTTACTACCTTCAAATTACAACATGAAATAGATACTGGAGATATACTTCTACAACATAAAGAAGCTATACTATCAGAAGATAATATTGGTACGGTATATGAGAAACTAATGAATGCTGGTGCTCAATTATTATTACAAACTTTAGAAGGTTTAATGAAAGAAGAATTAAAGCCTATTCCACAATCAAGTATAGATAAAGAAACGCATGCCCCCAAAATATTTAAAGAAGATTGTCTCATTTCTTGGGAAGACAAAGCAGAACGAATTCATAATTTAATCAGAGGACTTTCACCCATTCCAACAGCTTATACTTATTTACAAGAAAAACAGTTGAAGATTTTCACATCGAGATATATTCAAGAGGAAACAGGAAAACCCATTGGTTCTTTTGAAAGTGATGGTAAAACATTTTTGCGATTTGCATGTGCAGATGGCTGGTTATATGCATTAGATGTTCAATTTGAAGGAAAGAAAAGGATGTTGATACAAGATTTCTTAAGAGGTTATCGTTTTTAGCAAAAAACACAATTAATAATGTATTTTTGCGTTTTATCTTATTATGCTAAAGAAAAATATATCAAAATTTATACCCCTATTGCTAATAATATTGATTGGTTTACTTGCAATGAATACCAGTTCCTGCAGGAAACTTTCAAAAACTATTGATCAAGGGAATATAAGTTTCTCTGCCGATACATTATTATTCGATACCGTATTTACCACTCAAGGAACTTCTACCCGAATGGTAAAAATTTACAATAATGAAAAAGAAAGAATTAATATCACTTCCATTCGTTTATTCAGAGGGAATGGTTCGCCCTATTTTATTAATGTTAATGGACAATCTGGAAAAGAAGTGCATGATATTACTATCGAAGGGAATGATAGTATTTACGTTTTTGCGTCAGTACTAATTAATCCTGGTCAACAAGATGACCCTTTTATAGTGGAAGATCGAATTATTGCAACAGTGGGCACTCAAGATTTTAATCTTCCGGTTATCGGATACGGTCAAGATGCCATATATATTACTGATAGTGTGATAAATACCCAGACCTGGACCAGTAACAAGCCTTATGTTATTATAAAAAATGCTTGGGTGGATGAAGGTCAAACATTAACTATTCAAGCGGGTACTAAAGTTTTTGTGCACGCCGATTCTAGATTATTTGTAGCCGGAACATTAAAAATTAAGGGTACTAAGGAAGATATTGTAGTTTTTCAGGGTGATAGAATAGACAGAAGAATTTATTTTGACCCAGAAGATTTCAATAATGGTGTTGGTGGAGAATGGGGTGGACTTTATTTTACTCAAAGTAGTTATAATAATCAAATTGATTATGCACTTTTTAAAAATGGTGGTGCCGTTACCAATATATTTGATACTATTTCTGTAATGGGAGCGACTATTCAAGTGGATAGAGATACTCTAGGTGGAACTCCTAAGTTAACAATGACTAATAGTACTATTCGTAATTCTGGAGGCTATGGCGTTTTATCTTTTGGAGGTAGCATTAAGGCTGAAAATTGTTTATTTTTTGGAAGTATTTTAGAAAACCTTGCTTTTATTGAAGGTGGAAACTATTCAGTATTAGGATGTACCATAACAGGTTTTACGCCAAGAGCAAGTAGTGCCACTGAATCTCATTATTGTGTCGCTGCGACCGACTTTTTCAAGGTGGGAAATCAACCTGCAATATGGAGTAAACTGACCGCTATTTTCCGAAATTGTATTATTTACGGTAATGGTCAAGACGAATTATTTTTAAATAGTTTAGAAAATTCACCATCTTTGCCAAATGTAACTGTTGAAAATTGTCTAATAAAAAAGAAAAAAGATTTTCCAGTTTGGGCAAATATAGCAAATAATAATATTTTTAATTTGGACCCTGAATTTGAAAAAACAGCTACTAATAATTTCAGCATAGCAGATGATGATTATCATTTATTAGCTGAGTCTCCTGCTAAAGGTGCGGGTATGAGTTTCTCTGGTATGCTTCCTAATGATATGGAAGGAAACCCAAGAGCTAATCCACCAAGCATAGGATGTTTTGAATAATTAAACAAAATTTATGCTTTAGCGCTAACTAATTATAAATAGAATATTAAACATTAAATTGAATTACACATGATAAAAAAAGTATTTCTAAGTTTATTATTGCTTGGATTTTTATTTCCAGCAATAGCTCAATATAAAAATGAAACCATAACTATTGGAACGATTGTGCCTGAATTAAAATTCAAAAATCCAAACGGTAAAGAAATGAGCCTTAAAAAGGCAAACAAAGATCGTTATATCCTAATTGATTTTTGGGCAAGCTGGTGTGGTCCTTGTCGTAGAACTAATCCATCATTAGTAAGATTTTATGAAGAGTATTCCACTAAAAAATTTACAGGTGCTAAAAAAGGTTTTGATATCTTTAGCGTTTCTTTAGATAATGATGAAGCCGCATGGAAAAAAGGAATCGAAGAGGATAATCTTTTCTGGAAAAATCATATCAGCGATTTAAAAGGATGGAAATCTGAGGCAGCAACTGCGTATGGTGTTAGATATATTCCTCAAGCTTTTTTAATTGACCCAAGTGGTAAAGTTATTGGTGCTTATATGACAGCAGATCAAGCGATTCCAGATATAGAAAAATTGGTTAGTAAAAAACCAGCAAAACGAAAAAAATTTTTAGGCATATTCTAAAAACTATTCAGTGAATAAAATACTAATTATAACGGCGCCTTCAGGATCTGGTAAATCCACAATAATAAAAAGGATATTGGAAATATTTCCTCAGTTAAAATTTTCAATATCAGCATGTACCAGAAGCCAAAGAGCAACCGAAGTAAACGGAGTAGATTACTACTTTATATCTGTTGATAATTTTAAACGAAAAATTATTAATAATGACTTTGTTGAATGGGAAATGGTCTATGAAGATAAATACTATGGCACATTAAAGAGTGAACTGGACAGAATTTGGTCGGAAAACAATATTCCATTATTCGATGTTGACGTAAAAGGAGCCTTACATGTGAAAAGGATGTATGGAAATAATACTACAGCCGTATTTATCAAAACCCCTAGTGAAGAAGTTCTTAAAAATCGACTTATTAAACGTAATACGGATACCCCTCAATCCATTCAAGAAAGACTCGAAAAAGCAGCTTATGAGGCCACTTATGCGTCTAAATTTGATTATATTGTTATAAATGATGATTTAGAAGTAGCAGTACAAGAAATCAGCACAATTATTCAAAATTTCCTTTCCTAATTTAAAAAGAAAATTAAATGAGCCTGGCAGAAAGTATCGCCCATCTCAATCCCGCCGACCCTCATTTATGGGTCAGTTTACTTACATTAACGTTTTTAGAAATCGTTTTAGGGATTGATAATATTATTTTTATCTCCATAATAACCGGAAAAGTTGCTCTCTCTCAACAAAGAGGAGTAAGAAATGCTGGATTAGGTATTGCAATGCTATTCAGAATAGTATTATTATTAATGATTACATGGATTATTGGACTTAAAGACCCTGTACTTACTTTAAACTGGATCGATGACCCATTAACGAATGAGGCTATTGCATTAAGTTGGAAAGATATTATTCTTTTATGTGGCGGTATTTTCTTAGTAGGAAAAAGTACAGTAGAAATTCATCATAAGATGAGAGCTGATGAAACAGAACATTCTGAAAATAAAAAGCCGAATAAAACAAAAGGTGTAGCATCAATTTTAATACAAATTGTATTAATAGATGCTATTTTTTCCATTGATTCCATTCTAACCGCAGTAGGTTTGGTTGAAAATGTGATGATCATGATAATAGCTGTAATTATTTCAATGTTTATTATGATGCTCTTCTCAGGAGCAGTCAGTCGAATTATAAATAATCATCCTACTTTACAAATGTTAGCCTTAAGTTTTCTGGTAGTAATTGGAGTAGTTTTAATTGCAGAAGGTATTCATCAACATGTAAGTAAAAGTATTATTTACTCCTGTCTGGCATTCAGTTTAGGTGTCGAAATGCTAAATATTAAATTAAGAAACAGAATGAACAAAAAGAAAAGAGTATAATTTAATATAAATATTTTCATGTAATAAATTGGTTTAATTATTCTATTCGACAAAAGCTATAGTACTATCAATCAAATTTATTTTATGAAGAATTTTTCATAGTATTAACATCAAATTTTGTAAATTTGTCATTAAAATCTTTAATCATTTAAAACATTTATATTTATGACACACACACTTCCCGAATTACCTTATTCATTTGACGCTTTAGAGCCACATATTGATGCAATGACTATGGAAATTCACCATGATCGTCATCACAAAGGATATGTTGACAATTTAAATAAAGCTATTGAAGGTACAGAAGCAGCAAATCTTTCTTTAGAAGATTTAATGGCTAATATTTCCAAATTCCCTGCTGGCGTTCGTAACAATGGTGGAGGTCACTATAATCACTCCTTATTTTGGCAAGTTTTAAGTAATAACGGTTCTAAACCTTCCGAAAAATTAGCAAAAGCTATTGAAGATTTTGGAGGAATGGAAGCACTTAAACAAAAAGTTAGTACTGCTGGAGCTACTCGTTTTGGTAGTGGTTGGGCTTGGATTATTGTAAAAGATGGTAAACTTGAAGTAACTTCTACTCCTAACCAAGACAATCCTTTAATGGATGTAGCTGAAGTAAAAGGAGCTCCAATTTTTGGTGTTGACGTTTGGGAACACGCTTATTATTTGAAATATCAAAATAAACGCCCAGACTATTTATCAGCTGTTTGGAATGTTATCAATTGGGACGAAGTAAGCAAAAGATACGAAGCTGCTCTATAATTATTATTAGAGAATCTTTTTCAGTGGGGGGATTTTGCAAAGCAAAATCCCCCCACTGCTTTTTGATAAAGTATTGGCTTTGTAAATCATTCCCTCTTCTTTGTAATATATTTGAGAACTTAAATAATCTTAAAAAAGATACTTTCCCATTACAGATTTGAACTAGAATAAACACTTTAAGATTGAAATTTAGATTTATCCAAAAGTATATCATCCGGTTTTAACTATATAAAATTCTATTTAGAAAATAAAAAGCCAATTTGACCCAGAAAAATAGATATATGTGAAAATATGTCATGAATTTACTTAAACTACTGACAACAAGTCGCTTAGCTACGTAAAAATAAAAATAAAAATAAAATTTTATCAAATGGAATTGTATTTGAAGCTTAAATTATAGAAAGTTTAAAAAAAAAAAAATACAGAATATGAATTTAAATAACTTCACAATTAAAGCGCAAGAGTTGTTGCAAAAAGCACAACAAATAGCCTTTAATAATCAAAGCCCTAGCATAGAAACACAGCATTTACTTAAAGCTATGCTTTCAGACAAAGAAGGGTCTATTGACTATATTTTAAAGAAGAGTAATGGAAATATTACACTAATTGAAAAACGATTAGATGAGAGTATTTCCAGATTAGCCAAAATTACTTCTGGAGATTCTGCTCAGAACGTTAGTAGAGAGGTGAATAATGCAGTTCTAAAAACTGCAAATATTCTTTCTAAATTTGGTGATGAATTTGTAAGTCCTGAACACTTATTAATTGCATTGATTCAAGGAAATGATGAAACAGCAACTATTTTAAAAGAGGGTGGGCTCACAGAAAAGAATTTGATTGCAGCCATTAAAGAACTGAGAAAAGGAAGTACTGTTAGTTCTCAAACCTCTGAAGCTAGTTTTAATAATATTGAAAAATATGCTAAAAACTTAAATCAATTGGCAAGAGAAGGAAAATTAGATCCTGTTATTGGACGTGATGAGGAAATTAGAAGAACCTTGCACATTCTTTCTCGTCGTACCAAAAATAATCCTATTTTGATTGGAGAACCTGGTGTGGGTAAAACAGCCATCATTGAAGGTTTGGCACATAGAATTATTAATGGAGATGTACCTGATAATCTAAAAAGCAAAATAATTTATGCTTTAGATATGGGGCTGTTAATTGCTGGAGCAAAATACAAAGGTGAGTTTGAAGAGCGTTTGAAAGGTGTCATTAAAGAAGTTACCGAAAGCAATGGAGAAATCATCCTTTTTATAGATGAAATCCACACACTAGTGGGTGCTGGAGGTGGCGAAGGTGCTATGGACGCTGCCAATATTTTAAAGCCTGCCTTGGCAAGAGGTGAACTTAGAGCTATTGGAGCAACCACTTTAAACGAATATCAAAAATATTTTGAAAAAGACAAAGCATTAGAACGTCGATTCCAAAAGGTAATGGTAGATGAGCCAAGTGTCGAAGATTCTATTTCTATTTTAAGAGGATTAAAAGATAGATATGAAAACCACCATCATGTTCGCATTAAAGATGAGGCTATTATTGCGGCTGTAGAGCTTTCAAACAGATATATCACAGATCGGTTCTTACCAGATAAGGCTATTGACTTAATAGATGAAAGTGCAGCAAAATTAAAGCTAGAATTAAATTCTATGCCTGAAGAATTGGATGAGTTGGAAAGAAAAATCAGACAATTAGAAATTGAAAGAGAGGCCATTAAACGTGAAGATGATGAAGAAAAATTAAAAGTTTTAAATTTAAGTATTGCTAACTTTCAAGTGGAGCGAGATACTCTAAAAGCAAAATGGCAAACAGAAAAGGATATGGTTACTAAAATTCAAGATTCAAAATCTACAATTGAATCTTTGAAGTTGGAAGCAGAGAAAGCGGAAAGGGAAGGAGATTATGGAAGAGTTGCAGAAATTAGATATGGTAAATTAAAGCAAGAAGAGGAAGCATTAAAACAGCATGAAGATGCATTACACGATGTAGGGGATGAGAAAAGATTATTGAAAGAAGAAGTAGATGCTGAGGATATTGCAGAGAATGTGGCTAGAGCAACCGGTATTCCCGTACAAAGAATGGTACAAAGCGAGAAAGTCAAATTGTTACACCTTGAAGATGAATTACATGAAAGAGTGGTAGGTCAAGATGAAGCTATTACGGCAGTTGCAGATGCTATTCGTCGATCAAGAGCAGGATTACAAGATGAAAAAAGGCCTATTGGCTCCTTTATTTTCTTAGGAACCACTGGTGTAGGTAAAACAGAATTGGCAAAAGCACTTGCACAAACATTATTCGATGATGAAAGCATGCTGACTCGCATTGATATGAGTGAGTATCAAGAAAAGCATAGTGTAAGTCGTTTAATCGGAGCACCTCCAGGATATGTAGGCTATGATGAAGGAGGACAATTGACTGAGGCTGTAAGGCGAAAGCCTTATTCAGTAATCCTTTTGGATGAGATTGAAAAAGCACATCCTGATGTTTTCAATATAATGTTACAAGTATTGGATGATGGAAGGCTAACTGATAATAAAGGTAGGGTAGTAAACTTTAAAAATACTATCATTATTATGACAAGTAACCTAGGATCCGATATTATTCAGGAAAGATTTGATGGTTTAACGGGTACTAATGATGAACATTTCAAAAATGTATTTGAAAAAACAAAAGAAGAAATAAATCTTTTACTTCGTCAAACTTTACGACCAGAATTTTTAAATAGAATTGATGAGGTGATATTATTTCATCCGTTGATGAAGAATGAAATTAAAGGTATCATTAAAATCCAGTTTGATGAACTTAAAGAAAGAGTAGCACAACAAGGTATAGATTTAAAATTTACCGATTATGCAATCGATTACTTTGCGGAGCAAGGATTTGATCCTCAATTTGGAGCTAGACCCTTGAAAAGATTAATCCAAAAAGAAATCATCAATCTATTAAGTAAGAAGATCATTGCTGGAGATGTGGATAAGAATAAAACATTATTGATTGATGTATTTGATGGGATAGTAGTGGTAAGAAATGAGGAACAGATAAGTAAATAATAGTTTTTAAAAGGAGCACAGAATGTATTCATTATAATTTATGAAAACATTCTGTGCTTTTTGAATTATTACAAATATTTCATATTTTTTCAAAATAACATGCTAAGTTTTTAAGGAAATATTACGTCTATATTTTAAAGCTTTTAATCTAAAAAATCACTCTTTACTCTCAAAGTATTCATTAGTTAAAATACTTTACGTTACTTTGTAGCTATAATTATAAAAAAATGTAAGCATGAAAAAATTTATACTATCTATTATTCTTTTAAGCCTAAATTTTTTAAGTTTTGGACAAGAAGAACCTACAAAACCCATAAATAATTTTCAATTTTCTATATTTGGAGGACCCAGCTTTCCATTAGGAGATTATGGCAACTTTGAAAATAAAATAGGAAGAGCAAAGCCCGGTTTAAATTTAGGCGTTACTTTAGATTATTTTTTTGGTAAATCCAATTTTGGATTCGGAATTGACGGTAGATTTCAAAGACACAAAATGAATCCATTTATTACTGATTCAGGTGTTGCTAACAGTATGGTATATGGTTTTTCAAATGGTTATACCACCTTTTCTCAAACTGAGGATGCCTTTTCACATATTGGAATTGCTGCTGGACCGGCTTATAAAATAAATTCTGGAAAGTTCAGTACAAAATTATTTGCTAGAGCCGGCATTCTAATGCAACAATACATCAATTATCGACAAGACATTGTTGCTTTAAACCCATTTACAAATAATTACGAAATTGTTTATACTCCTTTACAAACTGTAAATAATAATAATAACCCTATAGCAGCTATGGGATTAGTAGGTGTAAACTTTGCTTATAATATCAATCCAATAGTTTCAATCGGACTTCAAGCAGACTATTTAAGAGCATTTGGAGCACAAGGAGAATTTAGTGTAGCCTCCTATGAAAAATACAAAACAGATATACCAGGAATTCGATTTAATCAGGATAAAGGCGGTATCATAACCACAGACATTTATAATTATTATGATAAAAATAAAATCATTGAAAAAGCAGTAATACAAGATTTCAATATAGGACTTTCTCTTATACTAAATTTTGGAACGAAAATGCAAAAATCATCTGGAAATGTTGGCGGAGGAGCAATTGGTAAAAATGAAAAACAAACTTCAAAGATAATAATACAAGTAAAAGACAAAAAGACTGGCTTAGCTTTAGGTGGTGTAAAAATTGATATTACAGATGCTAATGGTGCAGCGTATATTGGATTTACAGATGCTAATGGAATAGCTAATACCGAATTGAAAGAAGGAAAATATATTGTTATTGGAGAAAAGAATTTTATAACGACAGATATGGCTAATATTAGTGCGTCAGAATTCAAAACAGGAACTATTTTTAAAGAATTATATCATGACGACGAAAGATTTACACTGAGTGGAGAAACCATTGATTGTGAAACAGAGAAAAATTTAGCAAGAGTTGTGACCAGATTATTAAAAACTTCAGAAGGTAGAATAATTGAACAAATTTCTGATGCTTTTGGAAAGTTTTATTATCAATTAGAACCTAATACGGATTATCAGGTAGTAGCACTAGAAAATGGAAAATATTCCCAAACAGAACTTGTTACAACTAAAGGATTAAACAGAAATAAAACTTTATATGTAGCACTTAAATTGGGTGTTTGCGAAATGTCTTTAGGAAAAAGTTTTGAGGTAAAAAATATTTTATATGACTTTAATGATTCAAAGGTAAGGACAGATGCAGTTTTGGTACTTAATAATCTTGCTGAGATCATGAAACGCAATGCTAATATGAAGATAGAACTTTCATCACATACAGACAGTAGAGGAGATAATAGTTATAATTTAAAGCTTTCTCAAGCAAGAGCAGATGCTGTAGTTAAATATTTGGTGAGTAAAGGTATTCAGAAAAACAGACTCATTGCTAAAGGTTATGGCGAAACTAGGTTGAAAAATAAATGTAAAGATGGTGTATCTTGTACTGAAGAAGAACATCAACAAAACAGAAGAACAGAAATTAAAGTATTACAACTTTAAACAATTTATTAAAACTACACCCACATAGTCACACTGATAAAGATAAAAAAAGGCGTAACTTATCTCCTCATTCCAGTTACGCCTTAACCTAGCATGTCGGATCGCTTTTGGGCAACCACAGTTTATAGAGTGCATTATATCGTAAGAACAAGGGTTAGCTTCCTCCAAAACCCAAAAACGAAACATTTTTCATTTTCACCACCTCACCCAAATTATCAATAGCACTATAATTCTTAAAAGAGATACTGAAAAGGATCAGTCAACAAATCATTCAGCTTGAGCCTATCGGCAAGCCGAATGCTTAATTGTTGGCAACATATTAATCATAGTATTCATATTCTCTCTCCAAAATAAACTTTGGTATTTCATCTATATAATGTGTTTTTTTTATCCAATTACATTGTTTATCAACAGCCAAGTATAAGAGGAGTAGCGGATTTTAGTCGATTTATTGTCCGCCACCACAAAAGTTTATTAAATGCACAGACCTCCGATTTACCACTTCAATCGCTATTGCTCTTATACAACGTTGTGCAATCGTGCTTTCTTTTCTGTCGTCCGGGTAAACGTTGGGAAAGACACACGCTTTGACAAGCTTCGGCTGGTGCGGCTGGCTTGAGTGGCTTGGCAATGTGTGTGGCTTGGAAGTGGGTATTCATATTTGTCCCCCAACTCCCTTAAACTTCTCTACAAACGAAGCTATCTTTTGAAACACACTCTGCTTTTTTGTCAAATATTGAGGGTTTAAAGGACTCATTCTTGGCAAAATAGCATTGAGTTCTGTCCCGTTTTCGCTGGCATATTCTCGCTTTAAAGATGCAATGAGATAGCGTTTTGCTGCTTCCTCATTTAAATCTTCATCTGCAATTAATGCTGTAGCCTCCGCCTTCTGTTTTTCCTGGGCATAGGAAAAGAACGCATCTATGATGCTCACTTTATCTTGAATGCTATCCAGGTCGGTATCATTAATGAAATCAACTACTAAACTCTCTTTAGCCCTGTTGCCTATACTTGCACGGATAATCCTTCGAATCTCTTCAGTTAAAGACGCTTTATCTTTGGTCTCCTTATTTTGCTCAAATATCAATTCCAGTATGTAATCGAGATTTATTTCTTGCGATTTAAGCAAATCAACTTCAAAGACTACATCATCCCAATCAATAGTTGATTCTTCTGCTTCTTTTCCTTTTTTCTGCTGTCTTAACCAATCGCGAATATCATTATACGTAGATCGATAATCCTGCACAGTTCTTTCGGGTAGCATTTCAATCTTTTGCATAGCGGCAATATCCTCATCTGTTATAAAGTGTTTTTCTTTAAAAGTCTCAATAGCCTCCTTATCGTTTATGTCTATGTCTTGAAGTGCTTTAAGATGGACAAATTCGTCATAATTCTGTAGTATGTTTTCAACGCGTAAATATTCTCCAAAGAGTTTTGTAAAATCCTTTTTATCTGCCTCGGTAGCTATCTCGTCTGGATTTGGAAACCTTTCATTCAGTTCCTTAACCACCTCTGAATACCCTCTTCGCGCTTCTCCGGTGACAATATCCGTAAAGCCTTCCAAATATTCTTTATAGCTCTTTTCAAGCACTACATTTTTGGTGTTCTTATCTCCAAATAATGTAATGGCATCAATGGTCGCTTTTTCCAAATCACGGAAGGTAATAATATTACCAAAGGTTTTAGAGGCGTCATAAATACGGTTAGTCCGCGAAAAGGCTTGCATTAAGCCATGATAGCGCAGGTTTTTATCTACAAAAAGTGTGTTGAGCGTAGGGGCATCAAATCCTGTTAAGAACATGCCTACTACAATAAGCAGATCAACTTCCTTATTTTTTACGCGTTTTGCCAGATCGCGATAATAGTTTTGGAATTCGTTACTTTCAACGCCAAAACTTGTTCTAAATAGGGCGTTATAATCTTCAATAGCTTGGGACAAAAACTCTTTTGCACTGCTGTTCATGGCAGAAGGTTCAAAGCTTTCATCCAATATTTCACCTATGGCACTTTGCTCTTCGTTGGCTGCAAAGGAGAAAATCGTCGCTATTTTTAAGGGCTTATCGCTTTCCTTTTGTAAATTATTTAATTCCTCATAATAAAATTTTGCCGCATCTATGCTACTCACTGCAAATAGGGCATTAAAGCCACTGTTTCCACCTTTGGTTCTATGTGTTTTTTGTCTGTAATTCTGTAAAATATATTGAGAAACTTCTTTGATACGGGCAGGATGAAGCAAAGCTGTTTTGTTTTCGGCCGCACTTAACTTTTTTTCATCAATTTCGGTTTCTATGCCTTTAAACTGTGGACGTACATCGTTATAATCTACTTTAAACTTGAGCACTTTCTCATCTCTAATGGCATCCGTGATAACGTACGAATGTAATTCACGGCCAAATACACTTGCTGTGGTTTCGGATCCTAAAGCATTTTGAGCGAAAATTGGCGTTCCTGTAAAGCCAAATTGATAGAACTTTTTAAATTTCTTTTTAAGATTCTTTTG
>DATJCU010000058.1:0-2777 GCA_035497795.1 Edaphocola sp.
CCCCATATGATTACACCCCTGAATGACATGACAGCCCTAACTATAAGCAAACTTTATCCCCCCCCTGTTTTCTATAAATAAAACTAATAGTATAGAGAAAGAAAAAACCTTACTATAATAGTAAAGTTCTTTCAATTAAAATGGATCGTTTATGCGAGATTTTTCAGGAATGTTTGAGCTGAAATTCTCTTATCGAAATAAATATTATTTGAGTTGTAATTCTTTCTTATCAGCTTGTGGAATTCGATATTGTAAGTTGTGCCTTTGTTAGCTTCAGCGGGTCTTAATGTGAAATGTCTATTTTCAAACTTCTTAGTAGGGAGTCCTCTACTAATATATAAATAACCTTTTTGAGTGCTCCACACCTCAAAACGTAGATATTGTGTTACATGTAAAAATGCAATAAACTTTCTATGTCCTACCTTGTCCTCAGGGATCACATTTAATTGACTCTTAATTTGTCTTTCCCCAAAAGTGAAGTCGTCGCCTTGACTAAGGATTGACAAGGGGTTTTGTCTTTGCATATCTTGATAAGCTTTCGGGCTAGGAACATATTGCATAATAGCAAACTTCTTTTTGAGCTTATAAGTTCCAAACTTTTCAGGCATAAAATCAAAGATAAAAAGCAAGTCAGTAACTTCGTCAACGGTGTTTCCTGTTAAAATTATAGTAGGAAAGTCGAGCCCTAGCTTTGTCCTTGTTGTAAATCTAAATACACTTTCTAATGTGCTCCTTAGATTATAAATAATGTCGAAATCGCGTCTTTCTCTCTTTTCAAGCTGAAACTCGTCGATTATAATGTAGCGGTATCTTTGCCACGGCCAGTTTCCGCCTTTGTGCAGCGGAGCGTCCTTTAGTGCTAAAATGTCACCCATGTAACGATCATTAAAATATATTTTATTTTTTTCTTGTCTAACCTTTATATTATGTTTTTTTTCGGTTTCAGATTTTAAGATTTTGCCGTTCATTTGCTCGACTTGTCTAGGCTTTAGCCGGTAATAACAAAATAGATCGTCAACATTATTATTATCGTTAGGCATGTGTTTAACTTTATGATAGAAGTTTGCTAAAAGGCCGCCGACTTGATAAGTTTTTCCTATACCTCTATCACCTATAATAAAACGATAAACCCATGTGTTTCTATCAAAGCTCATTAAATATCTTAAACTTAAAAATCCGTTAGGTAAAAACATTTTGCGATTTTCTTTACTTATTTCAAACTTACTCATTTTCTAACTCCTTAATTTGTTGTTTTAATTTGAAAATTTCTATTTCATAATAATTACTATCTAAACATAATCTAGATAATTCCATAGTGTAAAGTTCTTCATAAATATTATTTAACTTTTTATAAAGTTCTAATAACAACTTTTGCTTATGTGAATGTATTATTAAATTTTCCAAGGTTGCAATATCTTCAGTTGATATATATATTGTCCCTGTAGTATCTTTTAGATGTGAATCTTGTTCTTGCAAATATGTAACTACTTTTATTGCTTCTGCTGTGATTTTACTCATTTTCTATCAACTCCTTTAGTGTTTTATAACCCATAAATGTTATAAACCTTTTGATATGTGCTAAATCTCTTGAGCTATCGGCTCCGAATACGTGATAATATTGATTCTTTTTCCAGCCGGGTGACCCACTATTTAGCCATGCATTAAATTCTAAGACGTCCTCAGTTGAGAGCCAAAATCCATCCCCTTCGATAGCTTCTTCAATCTCAGCTTTTGTTGAAACTGTAATTTTTCCAGCTTTACCTGTAAGCTTTGCTTTTCTACGTTCCTCAAAACCCAATTTATCTTGGAGCCATGCTATAGCTTGCAAGCGCCATTCAACACCTTGACCGGCTAAAGCTTCTAAATCCGAAGGCTTAAACATAACCCCGTCAACATAAAATCTTGATCCAAAACGTTTAAATTGATAAATCTTTGTGTCGGACGGTGCTTTTATTTGTGTTTTTTCAATTCTACTAATCATTTTCCTAATGTGTGATATGTGCTGTTGTAATGTTGAAAGCTTAGGAATCCGACTACTTTTTCTTTTTCTCGTTCTTTTTGCCATTTTAATTTACCATTTTAACGTCATTAGGCGTAAAATGTGCTTCAGCTTCATTATATATTTTTTTAACATTGAATGTAAACAACGTTCCTACATTTACTCTATGTTTAATAAAAGATTTGATAATAACTTCTAAATCTTTATGTGCGTAAACTGTTATACCGTCAGTATTTGCTGCAATGACTTCTATTTTATCGGAGGAGTCTTTGTTAAAGAAGTCGATAAATCTTATCAACCTAAATACCTCCGATTTTACATGATTAATCATTGTATAATATAATACTTTGTCAGCGATAGCAAGATAGCCCGTTGAGCTATTTAGTTGAAACTTAACGTCCTCGTCGTTTGTGATCGTCTTTTGTTTAATAGCTTCAGCTAACCTTTCCTCATTGATTTGTAGATAATTATCGCCTTGAGTTGTAATAATTCCTATAACATCAACGTCGTGCTCAGCATAACCGTAAACGTCGGCCAAAAAATTGTCAACCATTCCTTTTATATTTGGAATACTTATGATTCCTCCAACTTCATTCTTACTTGTAAAAATTGACTTAACCTTAGTTGTCTTTAAAATCCATTTTCTATATATACGCGATTTTTCAAGACCTTCGGTTTTAACAGCAAACTTTATTCGCCAAACTTTAACACCTTCTTTATCGTTTTGTAAAAAATAATCATAGCCTTGAAAATATTCTTTAGATCCTCCGACTTTATA
>DATJCU010000059.1:0-93681 GCA_035497795.1 Edaphocola sp.
AACTAATAGTAGTAGTATGTTAAACAATACATTACTATTAGATTCATTAGCCTTCACTAATTACAAGTCTAGTAACTCTTATAATCTTACATTTTTAAATAATACAGTAGAAGGTGCTGTGCGTTTATCGTCGTCAATAGGAAATGCAGCTCATCAATATATTGGTGGTAATGATATTCTAGGGGATATCTCAGTAACTACTTTAGGTGGAGGAGCGTTATATGAAGGATATGGTGCTTCTAATCAATATAAAGGAAACGCTACCTTTATTCATAATTCTACAGGTACGTTTTATGTAAATAATAACAACAATAAAGGTTTTTATCATAAAAACTTTAAAATTGAAGGAACAGGTAATTTCAGTATAAACTCAGCTCAATTTGTAGGTACTTCTAATAGTCTTTTTACAGATAATAGGATGGCTGCCATTAGTACTACATTAGATTCTATCCGTATTCAAAAAACTGGAGGTGCAACTTTAGCATTTGCGAAACCACTTTCTATTACAAATATGGTTCGTTTTGACGGTGGAGATATACTGACTACTGCTTCTTCGATTTTAACATTTGAAAACGGCAGTAGCTATGAAGGTGTTTCAGATTCTAGTAAAGTTTTAGGGCCTGTTACTGCTAAGTTTATAAATACTAATGGTAAAACAGCTGTTTTCCCAGTAGGTAAACTAGGAGTGTATTTACCTGTTAAACTTTCTAATTATAGCACAGCTGGATTGCAAGAATGGACAGCAGAAGTAATTGATGGAGATGCTAATAATTATGGTTATAACAGAAATACGAAAGTAGCTTCATTATATGAGGTTAATGATAGAGAATTTTTCATGATAAGTAAATCGGTCTCCACTATACCCGATGCATATGTTAGTCTTGGTTATCATGTTGATTCACTAGAAATTTCCAATCAAAGCGATTTAAAAGTTGCACATTGGGATGGTTCTATCTGGGAAAACTTAGGAAATGGAGCCACTACAGGAAATAATGAAACGGGTACCGTACAAACCACTGCTTTGGTAACAAACTTTAGTCCTTTTGCGGTTGCTTCTACTACTAAATTAAATTATGTCGATAGCGTATATTTCAATTATCCACCTACTCCTACTTATGGAATGGTTTATAGTATTATGGTTGGAGACACTTTAGATTTTGACTTATCGGCAACTAATGATAAGCCTAGTCAAATTGTAACAATATCTGCTCCAGGAGCACCTGCTACAGTCACTTTCAATAATACATCAGGAAATACAGCTAATGGAACGTTTCAATGGATTCCAAATTCTAGTGACATAGGTAATCACACTATTAAATTCTATGCGGAAAATAGTACAAACTCGTCTTTAGACAGTACTGTTGTTATAATTGATGTCATAGCACGTCCAGACTCTGTATATTTTTATGCACCAACTCCAACTAATGGAACAATTTTCTCTGTTGTAGCTGGAAACAATATAAATATTAATCTTGTAGCAAAGGATGTGGATTCAAACCATTCGGTAGCTATTTCAGCTCCGGGAGCTCCAGCTACCGCAGTTTTAAATAACATTTCTGGAAATCCTGCTACAGCGACTTTCGATTGGACGCCAAATGTAAGTGAAGTAGGAAGTTATACCGTTAAGTTCTATGCAATAGACAATACGAGTACTTCTCAAGATAGTACTTATGTAGTTATTAATGTTACAAGTCCTCCACCGCCAATTGTTGATAGTGTTTATTTTATAACACCAACACCAACTAACGGTATGGTTTATAATATTATAGCAGGAAACAATGTATATTTTGACTTAGCAGCTAAAGATGAAGATCCAAGTCACACTGTAACTATTTCTAATTATGGCGCACCTGTTAGTGCAACATTTACTAATACTCCTGGAAACACAGCTACAGCGACATTCAATTGGACGCCTAATTTAAGTGAAGTAGGAAGTTATACCGTTAAGTTCTATGCAATAGACAATACGAGTACTTCTCAAGATAGTATCTTTGTTGTTATTAATGTTACCAGTCCTCCACCGCCAAGTACCGGAGATTTTGAAACTAAATGGCTAGTTGATAATTCTGGAGAAATTACAATTCCTGCAAGTGGTTCGGGTTATAATTATAATTTAACATGGACTAATCTAACAACATCAGTAACTGGTTACGCTACAAATCTAACTTCTTCACATACCATCACAGGTTTAACTGCAGGAGAAGATTATAAAGTATCTATTTCAGGAACGTATCCACATTTTGCATTCACTGTTTTGAGTGTAGCTAAAAAAGTTCAATTAAAAGAGGTTATGCATTGGGGTAATAATCCGTGGAAAAGTATGGCAAACTCTTTCTCAGGAGCTGTAAATATGGATGTTACTGCTACAGATGTTCCTAATTTAAGTCAGGTGACTTCAATGTCTGGGATGTTTTATGGTGCTTCTAATTTAGTAGGCGTGGGAGCCAACTGGGCTTGGAATACCTCCAATGTCAAGAATATGAACAGTATGTTTTACTTAGCACAAAATTTTAATGGAGATATTTCAACATGGAATACTTCGAATGTTACTAGTATGGCTTCGATGTTTTTCAATGCAAATGCTTTCAATCAAGATATTTCTGGATGGGATGTATCTAAGGTTAAAAGCATGAAGCAATTGTTTAGATTTGCTATGAGTTTCGATCAAAATCTAGAAACTTGGAATCTTAATGCACTTCAAACAGCAACTTTTATGTATGAGTTTTCTGGAGTTAGTTGTAAGAATTTAGGTTTAACCTTAAGAGGTTGGGCCAATAATATAAATACAAATAACTATGCCGTTGACTTAGGCATTCAAGGTAAAAACTTACCTTCTGACGTTGAAACAGATGATCTTCCTATTTTATCCTCTAAAGGTTGGATGGTTGACAATACTGGTGCTCCTGCTGCATGTCGTCCACTTGTTATAAAAGGATTTGTAACAAAATGGATTCCAACGGCTGGTGTTATCAAAATACCTGCAAGTACTAGTTATTATCCATATAACTATGCCATTGAATTAAAGAACTTATCAAATGCAATGATCCCTGTTTACACTGAAACTGGTATTACAGGTGCTAAAACACTTCCTGTAATTAACGGAGATGTATATCAGTTATCAATTACTGGTGATTATCCACATTTTAACAGTTCTTCTTTGACTTCTGCTTTAAAAGCTAATTTAATAGAAGTTACCAATTGGGGTAATATTCAGTGGATGAGTATGGCTAATTCATTTAGCGGTGCAGTAAATATGAATGTTGTTGCAACTGACACTCCAGATTTAAGCCAAGTGCTTTCTATGTCTGGAATGTTTTATAATACATCAAGTTTAACTGGTGTCGGAGCAAATTGGACTTGGAACACATCCAATGTTACACTTATGCAAAGCTTATTCTATAATGCTCCATTATTTAATCAAGATATCTCATTATGGAATACATCCAATGTAACCACAATGGCGTCAATGTTCTTTAATGCGCATAGCTTTAATCAAAATATAAGCGGCTGGGATGTTAGCAATGTTACTAGTATGAACCAAACATTTTACAATGCGAAGAACTTTAATCAAGATTTAAGTAATTGGGATGTGTCAAATTTGGTTATAGGAATTAATACTTTTTCTTCACCAACTGGTACAGGAATGGATTGCAATAACTTAAGTAATACAATAGCATGTTGGGGTAGTAAAGTAGTAGCAACAGGTGGAAACCTAGGCCTATCTAACAGAAAGTATCAATCAGGATCTGAAGTTAATTTTATAAATAAAGGTTGGACATTATCAAATCTTAATCCTTCCAATATTTGTGGAACTTATTCAGGGCCGTGTTACAATACTGGTACTATTACTGCTCAATTAAATTCTGAATCTAATATCTTAGTATATCCTAATCCAACCAGCGGAATTTTCTATGTTAAAGCTGAGAAAGGTAGTCAATATATCATTTCTGACATTTATGGAAAAGTAATTATGAAAGGATACATTGAAAGTTTTGCTACACAATTTGATTTAAGTAATCATGTTAGAGGTGTTTATATTATTCGTGTAAATAACCAAGCTACTAAAGTAATAGTAAAGTAAGCTTAGTAAAAAAGTATTAAAAATACTTAAATTTAAAAGGGACTATCTAAAAATCTTAGATAGTCCCTTTTAAATTTCTGATAATTTGTAACCTTTTAAAGACATAGCGACTCAATTATATAGGCAAATGCCAATAAAAAGATTTTAATTAAGAAAATGGAAACTTTAGAACAACTAACCGAACAGGAGATTATTTCCAGAATTATAAATGGAGAGCAATCACTCTTTGAATTAATCGTAAGACGTTTTAATCCATATTTATATAAGATTGGTCGATCTTATGATTATAATCATGATGACACACAAGACTTAATGCAGGATACCTTCGTCGATGCTTATAAAAGTTTAGCCAAATTTGAAGGACGATCCAGTTTTAAAACATGGATTTCAAGAATTATGTTGAATCATTGTTATAAAAAAAGGAATAAGTCAAGTTTTAAAAACGAAATTATGAAAGAGATTAACGAGAACTCGAAACCTCTATTCCACCAATCCAACCAAGAAACAAGCACTATTGTACAAAATAACGAATTGGGTAATATTATAGAAAAAGCATTAATGCAAATTCCAGAAAAATATAGAATGGTCTTTGCAATAAGAGAAATTAATAACATGAGTGTAGCCGAAACAGCAGAATTATTAAACATCACCGAGTCTAATGTAAAAGTACGTTTAAATCGTGCTAAAACAATGCTTCAGGAAATTATCACAGAATCTTATGCCGCAGAAGAATTATATGAATTCCATGCTAGATATTGTGATAAAATGGTTAACAGAGTGATGAATATTATTAACACCCTTTAAGCAAAAGAAAATGAAATTATCAAAAGAGAATAATATATTAATTGCAGAGGCCTTACATTTAAACAAGTATAAATTAAATGAAAATGAAAAAATCGAAAAAATAGCCTATCACTTTGCTGAGATTATGGATACACTAGGTTTAGACTTACAAGATGATAGTTTGAAAGACTCTCCTCATAGAGTAGCAAAAATGTATGTAAATGAAATTTTTAGTGGACTCGATCCAAAAAACAAACCCAATATTAGTACTTTCGAGAATAAATATGGTTACAAAAGGATGTTAGTAGAAAAAAATATCACTGTCTTTTCTAATTGTGAACATCATTTTGTTCCTATTATCGGAAAAGCACATGTTGCCTATATCCCTCATGAGAAAGTCATAGGATTATCAAAGATTAACCGTATTGTTCAATACTATTCCAAACGTCCGCAAGTTCAAGAACGCCTAACTATGGAAATTACTGAGGGTTTAAAAGAAATTCTGGGGCATGATGATATTGCAATAGTTATCGAGGCAGAACATCTTTGCGTAGCCTCAAGAGGTATTAAAGATACCAACAGTCTAACCGTTACTTCCAATTTTTCTGGACAATTTGAAAATGAAAACATTCAGCGTGAATTTTTATCATATATCAGAGGAACACTATAAAATAACTGAGATTCAAATAATTTGTATTCATTAATCATTCTATTATTAGGTGGAGACTAGCGACCACAACAAAAACGGGGCGGATCCGAAAAGCCATACGATTAGGAATAAAATAATCAACATGAAAAATAAAACATTACTCACGATCTTATTATTGTCAATAAGCTTTACAGCATTCTCAACTGTTTTTACAGTTAACAATTCTGGAAATTCTTTTTCTCCAGCAAATACAACTGTAATATTAGGAGATACCATAAACTTTGACATCGCAAACATGCATAATGTAATTGAAGTGAGTCAAACAACATGGGCTGCTAATAACAATACGCCTTTATCAGGTGGTTTTTCAACACCATTTGGTGGTGGCATGGTTTACACCGCTACGTTAACAGTTGGAACACATTATTTTGTGTGCTCTCCACACTCCTCATCAGGCATGAAAGGAATGATTATTGTTCAAGCTTGCACCCTTCCAACTACTCCCACAGCCATATCTGGAGACAGTGCAGTTTGTGGTTCAAGTACAAATACCTACACCGTAAATCCTGTATCAGGAGCAACAGACTATACTTGGACACTTCCTAATGGCTGGTCAGGAACTTCTACAACAAATTCAATTACTGTAACTACAAATAATACCGGAGGCGACCTCATTGTATCGGCAAATAATTCTTGTGGTGCATCAGGAAATAAAACATTAAGTATTACTGTAAATGCGGTTGATACTTCCGTTAGCAAATTAAATGACTCAACACTATCTGCGAATGCTAATGGAGCAAATTATCAATGGATGAATTGCAGTAATAATGAAATTATTACAGGTGAAACGAATCAAGTGTTTCAAGCTTCCATTAATGGAGATTATGCAGTTATAGTTACAGAAAATGGATGTATAGATACCTCTTCTTGTCATAATATTATTTTAACTAGCACTAGAATAAACGAACTTTCTAATTCTGAAAATATTTTTATTTTTCCAAACCCATCTAATGGTCATTTTCAGATAATAGGAAGTGCCTTACAACTAAATAAAAATTATAAAATTGAAATTTACAATATCATAGGTAAGAAAATATATCAATCTGTTATTTTCGGAACTAATTCTGATATTGATATAAGTAAACAAGCCAAAGGAATATACCTTTTGACAATAAATGATGGATTAAATATTTATACAAATAAGATTATCCTAAAGTAAACTGACTTAAAGGAACTTTTAAATGTTCTAATGATAATTCAATTATGTCGCCAAATGCCCAAAAACAAAAGGCGGCATAATTTTCAAAGAATAGTAAAAAATGAAGTTCTTATAAAAAAAGTCCTTTGAATTAAGCTCTCATAAATAAGAATAAAATAATTATCACCACCAAATTACCTCATTGGATGTATAAAATCAGGCTATTTAATAATATATTTTTATAATGAAGAAAACACTCATTACACTTATTTTAATTGCATTATCAGTTATAGCAGTTGTTTATTACATAATGAATAAGCCACATAAGGATATCAATAATGAAACAACAATTAATATTACAGCAGTTCAATTATTTAATGAATTTACCACAAATGAATCTGCTGCAAATGCTAAATACCTTAACAAAGCGCTTGAAGTAAATGGAATAATTATTGTTGTAGCTGAAAATCAAGATAATGAGCAGTATATAGTACTGAAAACGAATGACGAAATGTATGGTATTATGTGTACTTTACGACACAAAAATATCAATAGTTTTGTTGGAGATAATGTTAATATTAAAGGTTATTGTAGCGGATTTGCAGGCGATGTAAAGCTTACAGATTGTGTGCTGACAAATAAATAGACCTCTTATAAATAAATTATTTAAATGAAGAAAATAAGCTATTTCTGGATTGTAATTACATTAATTTCTTTGTATCAAATCGCTTGTAATAAGGATAACAAGGAATCCATGTTTCCCGCACCTATTAGCTGTGACACGAGTATTGTTACATGGAGTGAGGATATTCAAACAATTGTAAATAATTCATGTGCCATAAGTGGCTGTCACAATAGATTATCCGCATCAAATGGTTATATTCTGGACAACTATAAAGGTGTGAAAGAAATCGTTGATAATCATATGTTTTTAGCTGTTGTAGAATCGGGAGAAATGCCGAAAGATGGCAATAAATTAGACTCATGCTCCATTGCTAAAATACGTGTTTGGATAAATAATGGAGCTCTAGAAAATTAATTTACATTAAACAATAATACTTATGAAAAAGCTCATCCTAATCCTTACAATATTATTGTTTAGTTTATCAACTAGTGCACAAAAACATTTTACTAGGAGTGGCAAAATAAGTTTCTTTTCTGCTACGCCAATAGAAAATATTGAGGCTTTTAATAATGAAGTTGGTGCAGCAATAGACTTAAACAGTGGAGAAGTTGTTTTTCAAGTACCTATCAAAAGTTTTAAATTTGAAAAGCAATTAATGCAAGAGCATTTTAATGCAGAATACATGGAATCTGACAAATTTCCAAAAGCTACATTTAAAGGTAAAATAGACCCAAATGATATAGGATCTAAAGCTACAAGTTATAAGACACATGTAAAAGGAACACTGACGATTCATGGTGTGAGTAAAGAAGTGAACATACCTGGGACTATTACCATAAAAAAAACTGATGAAATAATTTTAAACGCCGTTTTTTATGCAGCTACAGCCGACTATAATATCCGTATCTCCTCAATAGTAAAAGGTAAAATTGCTGATAAAATCGAAGTGACAATTAATTGTATTTTGAAGAAGCAATAAGCTTATTTTTTAAAAGAAAAATCATTATTATAATGAATTCATATTTACCAAAAAGTATTATTATCTGTTTATTAATGTTGATTTCTGGTACCCTAGCATGGTCACAAAATATTGATACCGTAAAGTTGGAAATAAAATCTGATGAGTTATTAGATTTATTGGTTGACACTACAAATACAAAAAAGGAATTCGTATATTCCACTTTTAAATCCTCAAGAATTGTAGATAATCAAAGTATAGAAAACACTGCAAAGGGTACATTAGATTTCCGAATATCTCATCGCTTTAACCCAGTAAGTGGTGGTATTCATGACTTATTCGGAATCGATGGTTCAAGTATTCGCTTAGGTTTTGATTATGGTTTAAATAATGCAATTACTGTTGGCGTCGGACGTAGTTCTTTATTCAAAGAATATGATGGCTTCTTAAAAGCAAAAGTTCTTCGTCAAACTTCAAAAAATGAGCATCCCATAAGCATTAGTTATGTTGGTGGCATATCAGTTACTTCTCTTCCATCAAATCAATTATTAGGCAGACCATTATTGACTTCTGAAAGCTATCCATTCAGCAATCGTTTATTTTATTTTAATCAAATATTATTAGCTCGGAAATTCAATAATAACTTTTCACTACAAATAATGCCAACTCATATACACTATAATTTTGTAAATACTAAAAAAGAGCCTAATGATCTATTTGCATTAGGTGTTGGTACAAGTATTAAACTCACTAGCAGGACACACCTTAATTTCGAATATATCTATCAATTCTCGAAGCTAAACGGCACAGTAAATTCATTAAGCACGAGTTTCGATATCGAAACAGGCGGTCATGTCTTTCAGCTAATCTTCAGTAACTCTTTAGGTATGACTGAACGAACATTTGTAGGTCAAACTACTGATAAATGGCAAGATATGGGATTTCGATTCGGTTTCAATATTTCTCGAGTTTTCACAATTGTACGACCAAATAATTTTGAAAATAGTAGAAATAAAATTTGGTAGGACAAGCTAATTTATTATTTTTTGTTTAGTAAAATCAACATTGTAAACACAAATTATTTAAAGATTTGAGAATACTAATTCTAAAATCAATACGAAAAACTAGAGTGATAGCAATTACTGGTTTAATTAAAATAGTCTTATTCAAATAATTAAATCGAAACATTTTTATTTGGATTATACAGACATAATATGTCATTTTTAAAAGCCCAATCATACAAAAACAAATGAAAATAAAAAGACTTCATTATATATCAGGTCTGACTATAACAATTTTTGTTGGACTTCATTTATTTAATCACGCTTCTAGCGTTTTTGGAGCAGATGTTCACATCAAAATAATGGATTCATTAAGACTTTTTTATCGTAATATTCTTTTTGAAAGCATATTACTAATTGCTGTTCTAGTTCAGATATACTCAGGAATTAAGCTTTTCAGAATTAATAGAAAAACAGCATTTTCGAGCTATGAAAAATTACACATTTGGACTGGGCTTTATTTAGCATTTTTTTTCATTTTTCATTTAAGTGCAGTTTTTGGAGGACGCCTTTTTTTACATCTTGATACAAATTATTATTTTGGAGTAGCAGGTCTAAATTCTTTCCCTTTAAACTTATTTTTCATACCCTATTATGTACTTGCAATAGTCTCCTTCTTTGGACATATTTCTAGCATTCATAATAGTAAGATGAAACATAATATTTTTAGTTTGACTCCAAAAAGACAATCGAAATTGATTTTAATTTTTGGTATCTGTTTGACAACTGTAATATTTTATGGTTTGACTAACCATTTTAATGGAGTAAAAATCCCGCCAGAATATAATGTTCTAATTGGGAAATAATAAAGAAGATAAATACGAACGGAAAATTCAATTCTCATTAATTTTAAACTCAATATATGATTAAGGTAAAATAATTTTCTATTTTCGCATTTGACAACGCCAATTTCGAAGAAATATGATCCGACTCCTTATTTTTATAACTATTCTTTTATTTTCACTTCCTGTAAAGACATATGCTCAAACTTATAAATTTTTTGGTGTACTTACATTAGGAGATAAAAGCAACCAAAGGTTCACCTATAATCTTTTCTTTACAGAAAAGGAAGGAAAGATACAGGGTTTTTCTATAACAGATATTGGTGGGAAACATGAAACTAAAAATAAAATAAGTGGAAGCTATAATCCTAAAACACATGCATTTAGCTTTAAAGAAAATGAAATTGTTTATACTAAATCTAAATTATCACAAAGCATTTTCTGTTATATAAACTATTCTGGCAGTATTAAGTTCAAAGGAAAAGAAGCATCTTTAACAGGAAAGTTTACTGGCAACTATAATAATCAAAAACCTTGTGCAAAAGGCACTTTGAACCTTTGGGGTGAAGATGCTCTAAGAAATATCTTAATCAAATTAGATAAAAAATTGGAAAATAAATCTAAAAAGGACAACCAAACGATGCCTATACCAAGTTTAGAACATTCTTTCGATAGTCTTCACAAACAAAATATTTCTAATAATGAAAATCTCAACATTTTTATTGAAAACACAAAAACCATTAAGATTTTTCTTTGGGATAATGCGGCTGAAGACGGAGATATAGTAGATCTATTCCTTAATGATAAAATAATTTTAAAAGACTTTGAAGTATTAAATCAGAAAAAGGAACTGCTTTTAAATTTAGATAAAGAAATTAATATTATAAAAATAGTTGCCTTAAATCAAGGTACTCAAGGATTAAATACCGTAATGATGTCGGTAGAAGGTGATGATGCCATCAAATTTCAGACAAACTTAAAAACCAATGAAAGCAGTACCGTTACTTTGGTAAAAAAGAAACAATAAAATCGACTATTTAATATCCCAAATTATAAGAATTTCATAAATTGCCTTAATTCAAAACCGAATTTAGCCTCTAAATGCTCTTTCATTTTGTTTTTCCTATCTTCATAAACAATTTTATGTATTTTTGATTGGGAAACCACTGATATACAATAAACCTTATTTTATTTTACATTTTAAGATCTAGAGTTTTTGACAATCTTAAATATTTAGAATTTAAACAAAAACGATCATCATTATTTAATAAATGAGTTTGCAAGCATACGATAATATAATTAAAAAACTGGATACATTTATCCGAAAATATTATACCAATCAGGTACTGAGAGGAAGTATTATATTTTTGGCAGCTCTATTATTGTACATTATCTTAGTAACAGTAGGAGAGTATTTTTTCTATTTTTCTATACAGATAAAATGGACATTATTAATTTTACTATTGGGTGTAGGTGGTTTGGCACTCATAGTTTGGGTAACTATTCCATTATTGAAAATTCAAAAATTAGGAAAAATAATTAGCCACGAACAAGCAGCAAAAATAATAGGTGACTTTTTTCCTGAAGTGGAAGATAAACTGCTTAATTTTTTACAACTTAAATCTCAATCTTCGAGTGCATTTGAAAGTCAAGAATTATTAGCTGCAAGCATTCAACAAAAAGCCAATAAACTTTCTATTCTTCCTTTTGGAAATGCTATCGATTTAAAACAAAACAAAAAATACTTACCCTATCTTGCAATTCCCTTTATTGCAGCATTAATAATTTTCTTTATCTCGCCTAAAATCTTTACTGAAGGGGGTTATAGATTAGCTCAGCCAAATGTCTATTTTGTAAAACCAGCACCTTTCCAATTTGAAATTTTAAACAAAAATTTTGAACTCATTCAAGGACAATCCTATACTGTAAAAGCAAAATTCAAAGGAGATAAAATCCCACCTTTGATGCAACTAGAAATCAATGGAGAAATCTTAGACATGCAAAAAGATGAAGGCAATAGTTATGCTCTAACTTTGGAAAACATTTATAAAGATACCAAATTCAGATTAAAAGGAGCTGATTACTACTCTGAACAATTTTCATTACATGTGCAACAACGTCCTGAGCTAAAAGGAATGATTATGCATTTACAATATCCTGCATATACTGGCAAAAAAACCGAAACGCTTCAGGGCTTATCAGATGTGAGTGTACCGGTAGGAACCACTATTAGCTGGAAATTAAAAGCAGAAAATACTGATGCAGTTAGTATTCATGCAGGCAACGTACAACAAAACCTTAAACTAGAAAAAGGAAATTTTACTGGAGCTATCAGATTTCTTAATAGTCTTCCATATAGCATTTTATTGTCTAATAATCAACTTAAGGAAACTGACAGTTTAACATATCAAGTACAAGTGATTGAAGATCAATTTCCTCAAGTAGATATTCAAGTTATAAAAGACACTACACTTGCACAACAAATACTCATTACAGGAACTGCAGGTGATGATTATTTAATCAGTAAGAACCAATTTATTTACCAGATTCTAAGCCCTCAACAAAAAGTAATCCGGACAGGAAGTGTTGCATTAAAGTCTGGTACACAAGTAGTACAATTCTCTCATTATTTCGATATTGGTACTTTAAAACTAACACCCGGACAACAAGTAAACTACTACGTTGAAGTTTGGGACAATGATGCCGTTCATGGCAGTAAAAGTAAACGAAGCCAGATAATGTCATGGAAAGCTCCAAGCTTAAATGAAATGGACAAATTAATGGCCGAAAATGCTGAGAAAATGAATAGTTCTTTAAGTACAAGTTCTGCACAAGCGGAAGCATTGCAAGAGGAATATAAAGAGATGCAGAAAGAAATGGTCAATTCTGGTGCTAATAATTGGGAACGGTCTCAGAAGTTACAATCCATGGTGGAAAAAAACATGGACATGAAACAAAATTTAGAAAATCTGAAGAAAAAATTTGAAGAGCAGATGAGTCAAGCTCAGGAAAAAGGATTGAGTGAAGACCTTAAAGAAAAACAAGAAGCCTTAAAGGACCAAATAGATAATTTAAAAGACAAACAATTAGAAGAACAATTAAAAAAGCTTAAAGAATTACTTGAGAAACGTAACCAACAACAAAATGATGTAAATGCTTTCAAACAGCTGGAACAACAAAACAAATTGTTTCAAATGGATATGGAACGTCTTCAAGAGTTGATGAAAAAGCTAGAGACCCAAATTGCTATGGAGAATTTAGCCAAAAAAGTAGATGAACTCGCTAAAAAGCAAGAGCAATTAATGAGCCAAACTGCCAAAAAAGAACAAAGCAATAATGATTTGAAAAAAGAGCAGCAAGACTTAAAATCTAAACTGGATGAATTGATGAAGGAAGATCTTAAGGAAATAAGTAAAAAAAACGAGGAAATGGAAACTCCTCAGCACTTAGAGGATATAAAAGAACAAGGTGAAGAAGCTGGAGAACAAATGGAAAATAGTAGTCAGCAATTAGATAAACAGAACAGCTCAGAGTCTCAAAAATCTCAAAAACAAGCAAAAAACAAATTGCAAGAGATGAGTAAAAGTCTAATGGAAATGGCAGGCGGTATGGATATGAAACAGATAGAAATTGATATAAAGGCAACACGCCAGCTGCTTACTAATTTAATCAGGTTTTCTTTTGATCAGGAACAATTAATTAATAAATTAAAAACTGGTGGTAGCCCAAATATTAATAAATATCAAGAAATTGCAAAAGAACAAAACAGATTAAAAACAAGTTCTGAGCTTATAAAAGACAGCTTATTTTCATTAAGTAAAAGAATATTTGAAATTGCTGCAACTATAAATAAAGAAACAACCGATTTAGATAACAGTATTGGTCAAGCTGTGAGCGCTTTGGGGAGCCGAAGCTATGGAGAAATCCTTACACATCAACAATATGCAATGACCTCCTCAAATAATTTAGCATTATTACTTAATGAACTTTTGGCTAATTTGATGCAACAACAATCTTCTGGTGCCGGAAGTGGTGGTGGCATGTCTGGAAAACCCAAAAAAGGTAGCGGTTCGGCATCAGGAATGATGCAAGATATTATCTCTGGTCAGCAAAAAATGGGACAGGGAATGCAAAAAATGCAAGGAGAAGGGCAACCAGGTGGGCAACAACCCGGTGGACAAGGAAAAGGAGGACAAAGTGGTGGGCAAGGCGAAGGTAGCGGATCTGAAGGTAGCCAAAGCGGAGGACAAGGGAAAGGAGAACAACAAGCAGAAAAAATAGCTCGTTTAGCTCAAGAACAAGCACAACTTCGCAAACAAGTTCAAGAATTAAATAATTTAATTACCAGTCAGGGAATGGGTGCACAAGTTTCAAAAGAAGTAAGAGCTATTCAAGCCGAAATGGATAGAATGGAAACCGATTTGGTATATCGAAAAGATCTCCAAATGCTGATGAAGAGAAATAAAGAAATCTTAACCAGAATGTTAGAAGCTGAGAAGGCAATACAAGAACAGGAAGAAGACAATAAGAGAAGTGCACAGGCTGGAAAAGATATGCCTAGACCAATGCCCTCTGAACTATCAAATTACCTTAAGCAACAGCAATCTGTTTTGGAGCAATATAGAAAAGGAAATCCTATTTTAAAACCATTTTATCAAAAAATGACAGAGGAATATTTAAAAAAAGTACAACAGCCTTAATAAATTATTTATATTGCATAAAAAATTGTTTAAAAATATTTTTAAATATATAATGCAAAAATGGAAAAAGTTGCTGGCCTATACTTTCGGCATAGCATTGGCTGGTCTTTTCCTCTTTTGGATATCGATATCTTGGTACATTAAGAACCACCAAAAAGAAATAAAAGAAAAAATACAACAAGCAATTTCTGAAAATATCGATGGGAATATCAATATTAAAAACATCCAAACAGATTTTTCAAGAAGTTTCCCTTTTATAAATTTTAGAATTGATGATTTTTCATTAACTGATAGTTTATATCCTATTCACAAAAAAGAACTACTTTTTGTAGAACATATTTATATAAGACTAAATTTATTTTCGCTATTAAATGGTCCTCCAAAAGTATCCAAAATTATTATTGAAAATAGCCGATTTAATTCTTTTATTGACAGCTCCGGCTATAGTAATAGCTATCCCTTGAAACCGAAAAAAAAGAATCAAAAAGAATCTGATATAAATTCTATTAATTTTGATCTTAGAAATTGTGATTTCAAAATTGATAATGTATTACATCATAAAAAATTCGGCTTTACAATTAAAAAGCTAAAAGGTTCTTTAATTCCACAAAATAAAGATTTCCAATTATTATTAAATACCACAACCGAATTCGAGGGTTTAGGTTTTAATATGGAATTAGGTTCTTTTTTAAAGAACTCATTACTAAAAGCTCATTTTGATATTCGATATCAGGACGCAGAGAAAACATTTTATATCCAAAAAACCAAATTAGAAATAGACAAAGAGAACCTTGATTTTGAAGGTAAGTTTACGATTGATAAAGATGCTGACTTCCCTTTTGAATTAAAAATGGGAAATAAACGACTTGATTATAATATCGGAAAAAATTGGATGTCTGAGAACATTACTGAAAAATTGAACGACTTTGTTTTCAAAAATAAAATAAACATTCATGCCCACATCACTGGAGGACTGACTGAAAATGGTACAGACCCCATCATAGATATTCATTATTCAACAAAAAACAATGAAGTAAATGCATTTAGTTATTTATTAGAAAGAATCTCTTTTTCTGGATATTTTAATAATAATATTGATAAATCATTACCAAGAAATGATTACAACTCCATTCTTGCCTTTGATTCCATCACTACCGAGTTTTCAGCGCTTCCAATTAATGCAAAAAATATTAGTTTAATTAATTTAAAAGAGCCAATAGTAAAAGCGAAACTTAAAGCGAATTTTGATGCACAAGTAATCAATAATTTCTTTGGAGAACATATTAAAGTAAAAAGTGGACAGGCTTCTTATGATTTAGAATACAATGGCGAACTTTTTCCAAAAACCTTGATAGCAAAAGAAATTTATGGATCCATTCAACTGAAGAATATTGACTTTAATTATATTGACCGAAATCTAGAATTTAAAAAAGCAAATACACAATTAAAATTCTTAGGTAAGGATTTAGCAATTGAAACCTTTCAGGTATACTCTGACGATAATGATCTTTCAATTAAAGGAATTGCCAAAAATTTCATGGCCGTTTTCATGAAATTACCGGAGCAAGCAAAAATGGATATTTCATTAAAGAGTAAAAATCTAAATCTAAATAACTACGAAACCTATTTGGTGCAACAAAGGAAAAAATCCAATAAAAAGACGACTTCTGATTTTGAATCTGCTTCAGAAAGTCTTGGTGATTTTCTCAATCGCGTTCATACTGTTATACATTTAGATATCGCTAGAGCAAATTATAAAAATTTCAAAATAACAAACTTAAAAGGAAGCACTGATTTCACCGATTCTATAGTTCGTATTAATTCTTTAAACATAAATCATTCCGGAGGTCACTTATTTTTAAAGGGAAATATTGATCAGAAAAATCGAAACAACCCTTTTACAGTTAATTTTAAATTAGAAGATGTGGGCGTTGCTCAGTTTTTTAAGGCTATGAATGAATTTGGTTTTGAAACGCTTACTCATAAGAACTTAGAAGGCAAAATAAATCTAAATGGAAATATTTCAGGTAAAATCACTGAAAATGGAGTTTTAGTAAAAGACGCTTTAAAAGGTAAAGTAAATTATAAATTAGAAGATGGAAAACTAAAAGACTTTTCCTTTTTTGAAAACATCCAACCTTGGTTTAAAAAAAGAGATTTATTAAATATTGAAATTCCAGAATTTTCTGGAGAAATACTACTTAATGATGGATATTTAAACTTCCCAGAAACCAAATTACTTACAAGTGTTCTTCAGGTCACCTTCTGGGGAAAATATGCCTTAGTGCCAGAAAAAGAATCTATAATTAATTTCAATATCCCATTAGGAAATCCTCAAAAAGCTAAATTTAAAAATAAAAAAAATCTAGGAATGCTGCTAAAATTTAATGCTGTTTTTCATACAACTGGAAAGGTTAAAATTAATGTAGGAAATAGAACTATTCCTTAAAAGAAGAAGCATCTTCAGACCTAATTTACAAAGTGGAAATTCCAATTTTGATTCTTAAAAGAAAAAAGAATTAATTTTGCAGATTAATATACAATGAAAATGACTCAGGAGAAAGGTGTTATAATATTAGCCATTGAAAGTTCATGTGACGAGACATCAGCTGCAGTAATCAAAGATGGCATCATGTTAAGTAATATTATTGCTACCCAAAAGGTTCATGAACAATATGGTGGCGTAGTTCCAGAACTAGCATCGAGAGCACACCTTCAAAAAATAGTACCTGTAGTAAGCGAAGCTTTGAATAAAGCAGGTATCAAAAAAGAAGATTTAAAAGCAATAGCTTTTACTCAAATGCCAGGTTTATTAGGATCACTTTTAGTAGGTTCTAGTTTTGCTAAAGGAATGGCACAGGCTTTAGAAATTCCACTCATAGGCGTTCACCATATGCAGGCACATATTTTGGCACATTGGATAGAAGAGCCCAAACCCAAATTCCCATTTCTTTGCTTAACAGTTTCTGGAGGACATACTCAAATCGTTTTAGTAAAGGCACCATTAGAGATGGAAATTCTGGGAGAAACCATTGATGATGCTGCTGGTGAAGCATTCGATAAAGCTGCAAAAATGCTTGATCTACCCTATCCTGGAGGTCCTTTAATAGATAAATATGCAAAAGATGGCAATCCAAAAGCTTTTAAATTCCCAATACCAAATATTCAAGGATTAGATTTTAGTTTTAGCGGGATTAAAACAGCAATACTCTATTTCCTTCAAAAGCAAGTAAAGGAAAACCCAAATTTCATATTAGAAAATAGGAATGATATTTGTGCTTCAGTACAATATACAATAATTGCCAGTCTATTAAAAAAACTAGAAAAAGCAATTCAACAAACTAATGTAAAACATATTGGTATTGCTGGAGGCGTTTCTGCAAATAGTGGACTCAGAATGGCATTGGAAACTTTAGGGAATAAACTTAAAATTGACTACTATATACCTAAATTTGAATATTGTACCGACAATGCTGCTATGATTGCACAAACAGCCTATTTTAAATATTTAGAAAAAGAGTTTGTAGATTTAAAGGCAATTCCTTCTGCAAGAGCATCAATGAATTAAATTAAAAATGGCAAATTCTTATTTTCAATTCAAACAGTTTAGAATTCATCAAGAGGATGTTGGTATGAAAGTGAGTACTGACGCTTGTATTCAAGGAGCTTTGGCAGCGGACAAATGGCAAACAGAAGAAAAGAAATTAGTTTTAGACATCGGAACAGGGACTGGCCTATTAACTTTGATTCTTGCCCAAAAAATGAGTTCATCGGAATTTATAGCATTAGAAATTGACGAAAATGCTATAAAAAAAGCAACTGAGAATTTTAAAAATAGTAATTGGTCACCACAAATTACGCTGAAACCCAACAGCCTTCAAACTTATCAACCTATTGAGCAACAATTTGACAACATAATTTGTAATCCACCTTTTTTTCATAAGCATCTTAATAGTCATAGTCTACAAAGAAATATTGCTCGGCATGATGAAGAATTAAGCAAGGAGCATATAGCTGAAAAAGTTACTAAGTTACTCAAACAAAATGGGTCGTTTTGCATCTTGTATCCGGCTTCAGAATGGGAAGCTTGGGAGAAAATTAGTTTAAAGTATGGTCTATATCCAAAAGAAATTATCGAAATCCAACCAACTATCCAAAAACAAGCTAATAGAATAGTTGGATTTTATGGATTACAAAAAGAAAATAACCCTAAAAAAAGACGCTTAATAATTTACGAAGAAGAAGCGCCTAATTATACAGAAGCATCCAAAAATCTCTTAATTGATTATTACTTAAATATTGAATAATAATCAATTTCTAAAATATGTCAAGTTATTAATTTTTCTTTTCGAGTCCTAAAACAATAAACTTTATGATAAAAATCGTGAAAATTTAGTGAAATAATTATTTATGTATTAAACTTGAAGTATTTTCGTATATCTAAACAAGGTCATTAAACATTTTTATACAAATAAAATTATGAAAAAAATATTTTTAGGAGCAATTTTAGTTTTTGCAAGTGGTTTGAGTGCTGTTGCACAAAAATATTGTGTCATCGACTCAAAATACATTTTAGATAAAGTTCCTGAGTATAGTAATGCTCAAAAACAATTGGATGGCATTTCAGAAAACTGGCAAAAAGAGGTAGACCAGAAAATGGAAGCCGTTGACCAAATGTATAAAAGCTATCAGGCAGAAAAAGCAATGTTAGATGAGAAAATGAGAGCTAAGCGTGAAGAACAAATTATAGCTAAGGAAAAAGAAGCTAAGGAGTTACAGAAGAAATATTTTGGTTTTGAAGGAGAATTATTCAAAAGAAGACAATCCATGATTAAACCTATTCAAGACAGAGTTTTTAATTCCGTACAACAATATGCTACAACTAAGGGTTATGAAATAGTTTATGATAAATCTGGAGGAATAACCATTTTTTATGCTGATCCAAAATTAGATAAGAGTGACGAAATATTAAAACTTATCAATAAAAAATAATCTATATTTGCAAACTTTTAAATTAAAATAGAAACAATAAAAAACATGAAGAAAATAATTTTAATGGCGGCTGTGGGATTGATCATGTCGCTAACAGGAAATGCTCAAAAGCAAGGATTTGTTAACGTTGGCGTTTTGATGCATGCTTTACCTGCATATGATAAGGCTGAAAAAGACCTTAATGATTATGCAAAAACATTTGCGGATGCTCTTGAAACCATGAGCAAAGAATATAGAACAAAAGTCGATGCTTTTAAGAAAGAAGAAAAAACAATGACTGAAGCTATGAAAGAAGCAAAGTATCAAGATATTATGTCTTTAGAAGGCAGAATGTCTGAATACCAAGAGTCTTCTCAAAGAAAAGTAGCAGACAAACAGAATACACTTATGGAGCCTATTATTGCTAATATGAATAAAGCAATTACTGAATATGCTTTATCAAATAATTTCGATTATATCTTTAGTTCTGAAGGTTTATTATTTGCTAAAGATTCTGACAACCTAACACCCGCGCTCATTACAAAAATGGGCGGTAAAATTAAAACAGCAGATGCTGCTAGTGCTGCACAAAAAGGTGGCACTCCAGGAAAATAAATAAAAAATAATAATTCTAAAAAAAGCATGTCCAAAAGACATGCTTTTTTTGTATTATTTAAAGTAGGTATCAACCATATAAACAAGTGAAGCCATTGCGGCAGCACCTAAAACGAGTTCTCTTCTGTTTATATTTTCAAAAACATCATTTTCATTATGGTGAATATCAAAATATCTTTGCGTATCGGGAAGCAATCCACTAAGTGGTGTTTTTAATATTTTATTTAAAGGTCCAATATCTACGCCTCCTTCGTCACGCGTAAAATCATAAATTCCTAATGGTAAAAACAAATCTTTCCAAGACCAAACCATATGTTTTTGTTCGGCAGTCATAACTAATCCAAAACCTCTAGGCGAAAACCCTCCAGCATCGCTCTCTAAAGCAAATACATGTGATTCTCCTTTATTAAGAGCGCTATCTGCATAAGCGTTTCCACCTTATGCACCATTTTCTTCATTTGCAAATAATACAACTCGTAAAGTATTTTTAGGTTTAATATTCAAATGCTTGAAAAGTCTTAACACTTCAATAGATTGAACACAACCTGCTCCATCATCATGAGCACCCTCTCCAACATCCCAAGAATCTAAATGACCTCCAACAGTAATATAATTATTAGTCTCTCCACTTAATTCTCCAATAATATTATAATCCATAACTTCTCCTTTCATTCGACAATTTGACCTAATCTTTGCTGTAACGCTACCTTCCTTACATAAATTATTAAGCAAATTAGAAGAGCTATTTCCTAAAGCAATTGCCGGTATTTTGCTCACGCCATCTTTATAAGACATTACGCCTGTATGAGCATAATCATCAATTCCTGTAGATAAAGAACGCATTACATAAGCAACTGCTCCTTTCTCAGATGCGATATTAGGACCTAGGTAACGATTCATAAAACTTTCACCATATCCGTCAAAAGTTGTAATATGTTTTTGTGGTAATCCTGAGTTTAAGAAAACAACCTTACCTTTTATATCTTCAGGCTTTGCCTCTTTTAAATCATCTAAACTTTGAAATACGATAATTGGAGCAGTCAGTAATTTACCATTAGTGCCTTCAGAATTTCCTAAAGAAATCATTTTTAAAGAGATCTTTTTACCTGTAGCAGTTCGAACAACCATTGACTCTTTTCCTCTTTCCCATTTAGGTACCAACACAGGTTGTAACCAAACTGTATCAGCACCGGCACGATACAAAGCTTGAATCGCCCATTGATTTGCCTTCACCTTAGCTGCACTACCACTTAAACGATGCCCAATATCTTTACAAAGTACCTTAAGGCTTTCATAAGCAGGCGAGTGTAATAATGCATTCTCTGTAATATTATTAATTACTAGACTATCCTTATTGAATTGAGCATTTGAATGTATCCCAATACTTAAAAATATTGCTGTAAAAACTGAAGGAGCTAATTTCATTTTTAAAATAATTATAGTTTTAAATCATTGTTTGTGATGGAGCGTATCTCAAGAGGAAGTAGCTATTAGAAAAATCGCAGGTTTCTTATGAATATCTGGAATGTCGTTCTTCCATTGATCAATAGTTTTTGTTTTCAAAAACTGATGGGTTCCGGTTAAATCTACCGCGATACAAAGTTTTGTCTTTTGAGGATGACAATGTTTTAACAAGTCTGCAATTAAATTATTATTCCTATAGGGTGTTTCTATAAATATTTGGGTTTCTTGATTATGTTCTGAAGTTTTTTCTAGTTCTTTAATCATCTTAGATCGCATTGGTTCTTTTACTGGAAGATAGCCAACAAACCGAAACCTTTGACCATTAAAGCCAGAACCCATTAAAGCCAATAAAATAGAACTTGGCCCTACAAATGGCATGACAGTAGCGCCTAAGCTTTGTGCAAAAGTGACTAGTTCGCTTCCAGGGTCAGCCACTCCAGGACATCCCGCTTCACTCATCATACCAATTTCTAATCCTTCCTGTAGCCATTGCTTTAACAAGCTTATATTTGCTGGCGATTGCTGATTAACCTCTGAAAATTGGATACTATCAATATCAACACCTTTATCAAAGGCTTTCAGAAAACGTCTAGCAGTCCTAATGTTCTCTACAAAATAATATTTTAAAGCACAAGCTTTTTGCCTAACCTCTTCAGGAATAGTATTAATTTGTTCTGTATCTAACGGAACGGGAATCAGAAAAAGAGTACCAAGATTTTTCATAAAAATAAATCAAAGATAATAAATCAAGCCCTCAAACATCGCATATTTTTTAACTTTTAAAGTTTTTGTTTGATAGTACCTTTGTGGATAATGAGAAGTTTTCAAGAATTTTTATTGTTCTTTTTACTTATTCTTCCTTTTGTTGCCTGTAACCACACTTTAGAAAATGAAGGAGTGAAAAATAGAACCATGCAAATTAATGATTCAATTGATATTTTATATCAGGAAATACAGGAAGGAGATTTGGCTTTAAGGTTGGGGAATGATATTACAAGTAATATGTTGGCTGCTTTAAATACCAAAGACAAACGATTTTCACATATTGGGATTTGTTTTGTTGAAAATAATGAAAAGATAATCTATCATATTATTGGCGGAGAAGGTAATAATCAAGATTATCTTTTAAAAGTACCCTTAGACACCTTTTTCAATATCAACAGTAATCTATCATTTGGCTATGCTCAAACTAATTTTTCAAATGAAGAAAAAAACAAATTACATGAAATTTTAAAGAAATGGTATCAAGCAAAAATAGCTTTTGATCTGAATTTTGATCTGAATACCAATGATAAAATGTATTGCAGTGAATTGGTAGCAAAGGCATTAGAACATAGTAAAGAAGGACTAAAAATTCCAATTACAGATACTTTTAAAGAGCGATATATAGGTATTGATAATATTATTGATAACGCTTTTGTGAAACAAGTATTTTACATTAAAAAAGTACTTCAATAAAATAACTTAAAAAATTACAACAATTCCATTAATTTTGTCATTTCGAAATAGAATATAAAAATGAAGAAAATATTATTTGTTTTAATCACACTTTCCGCAAGCTTATACTTATTTAGTTGCAAGCAAAATGATTCACCTGAGCTTGTTGCCGAAAGATTTGCGGAAGCTTATCACAATATGAATTTTACAACCGCCAAATCTTTATCAACTGAAGCTAGTATAAAACAATTAGACATGCTGGCCCAAATGGCTGAAAGTATGCCTGATGAGCTTCGTTATGACCCCAGAAAGGTAAAGATCACAATGGGTATGGGTTCAGTAAATGGAGATAAAGCGAGCTATAGTTATACGCCTTCTGACAATCCGGTTCCGCATAAGATCCATCTAGTTAAAGAAAATGGGGAATGGAAAGTTGCTTGGAATAAGAAAGAAAACCTATCAGCAGATAAAAGAGCAATGGAAAGTAATGGTGCACAAAAAGACACCGCAACTATTTTACAAGACCCAGAAGATCAGAATAAAGGAAAAATTGATTTCCAAATCGGAACGCCTCAATAAAATAAAAAATGCTTATTGTTTTTTCACAATAAGCATTTTTGCATTAAATCGTTTTATTGATATTACTCTTAATCACAATTACCATCTATATCGCAAGAAGGACCTTCTACTACATCTAATTTAATCGATGCGTTTTCTTTACTCCAATCAGAAAAAGATCTTTCTATGGCATTCATAAAAACATCTGGTGGCTGTGCTCCCGAAACAGCATACTTTCTATTCAAAACAAAGAAAGGTACAGAATGAATATCTAGTTGTTTAGCTTCTTGTATATCTGCTTGTGTCATTTCAACATATTTGCTATCGCTTAAAGCTTGATTCATCTCTAGCTCATCGATACCAATAGTTTTTAGGAGTGCCGCTAATTCATTTCGATCATTCAAATTTATATTATCTGTAAAATAGGCTTTAAATAATATTTCTTCTACCTCATTCGCCTTCCCAATGGTCTTGGCATATTGAATAATACTATGACATTGAGTTGTGTTTAATAACTTTGCTGTTCTTAAATTATAATTCAGTCCAACATCCTTTGCAGATTGGGTTACTCTATTAAGTGTAGTATCCACTTCCTCTTTACTCCATCCTTTTTTTTCTGATAGATAATCAGGGTAATTAATATTACTATTTATCGGAGCATCAGGATTAAGTTGAAAACTTTTCCAAATTATTTCAATTTTATCTTTATCTGCAAATTCATTTAAGGCGATCTCAAAATTCCTTTTCCCAATATAACAAAAAGGGCAAACTATATCACTCCAAATCTCAATTTTCATACTCAATTAATTTCTTACAAAAATACGAATAAAAGCCCAAGGAGTGTTTCGATCATTATTTATTAACACTATTTTCTTAATTGAATTGACAAGCTTTTTCCAAATTAAATATCCAGATAAGACCCATTTTTAGCATATTCTAAGAAAAAGGGTAAAGAATTTTAAAAAAATATTGATCGAAGCGTAAGCGATTAAAAGTTCCTAAAAAATGAATTAGAGACTCTATAATATTAATAATGAGAAAGTTAGGATATGTCATAAATAGAATATTTTATCATTATGTTGAGACGAATCCCTACTAACCTTAAGCCAATCTTTTTATACTAATTATTTTAAAATATTTTTTTGTTGAAATAAAATAATTACTCTACCTTTGTGCTCCTAAAAAATGCGGGTGTGGTGAAATTGGTAGACACGCTAGACTTAGGATCTAGTGCTGCGAGGCATGGGGGTTCGAGTCCCTCCACCCGCACTAAATGCTCCGCAATTTGTGGAGCATTTAATTTTAAAAATAATTAATTAAAAAGAATAAATTATGGCATCTGTATCGCGTGAATCGATTGCAACATTACATGATAAGATTATCGTGAATATTAAAAAAGAGGATTATTTGCCACTTTTTGAAAAGAACCTTAAACAATATAGCAAACAAGCAAACATTCCTGGTTTCAGAAAAGGGAATGTTCCTGCTGGTATGGTTAAAAAAATGTTTGGACAGTCTGTTTTTACTGATGCTGTATTAAATAAAGTAAATGAAGAATTAGAGGCTTATTTAAGCAATGAAAAGCCTAATATTTTTGCTCAACCCCTTCCAGTAGAGAATTCAGAGATGAAGTTTGATATGAATGCTCCTGAAGAATTTGATTTTATTTTCGAGATTGGCCTAAAGCCTGAATTTGAAATAGACGCACTTGATTCTCAAAAAGGAAAAATAGCTAAATATCAGATTGAGATTGATGATAAAATGTTAAATGAAGAGATTGAGAATATTCGTAAACGTGCTGGAAAGGTAGAAAATCCTGATACCTTAGAGCAAGATACTGATATGGTATATGCTTCTTATCAAAAGTGTGATGCAGACGGAAATGTTGAAGAAGGTGTTGAAACTACAGAAGATGTAGTTACTTTAGAAAAAATGCCTCAAGCTTTACAAGAAAAACTTAGAGGTCAAAAAGCTGAATTCACTTTAGTTTTTAAAGCTTCAGAAGTTGCTACTGACAAGGAATTAAATGAATTACTTAAAGATGCTTTAAAACAAGATCCTGAAAGTCAAGAAGCTGCTGACAGTTATTATAAATTAACTTTAACTAAAGTAGGAAGAGTTGCAACCAGAGAAATGAATGATGAGTTCTTTGAAGAAGTTTTCCCTGGTCAAGGTGTTAAAAATGAAGAAGGATTTAAAGCTCGTATTAAGGAAGAAATGAGCAAAGAAATCAATAGAATTGGTGTTGAGCGTTTGCAAAATGAATTATTTGAAATGTTGGTACACAATACCAATATCGAATTTCCAACAGATTTCTTAAAATCATGGTTAAAAAAAGGACAACAAGATCAAGTAAAAACGGATGAAGAAGTGGAACAAGAATGGCCTACTTTCGAACATCAATTGCGCTGGACTTTAATTTCTGACAAGTTGATTAGCAAGTATAAACTTGAAGTATCTATGGATGAGATTAAAGAAGATATGCAAAATAAAATTTTAGCTTATTTCGGAAATACAGCCTCTGATGCACCTTGGATTGAAGGCTATATAGATAAAATGACAAAAGATGAAAAGACTTTGAATGAAACTTATCGCCGTTTATTAACTGATAAAATTTTCAGTGCTACCGCTAAAGCTTTGGAAGTTAAAGAAAAATCTATCTCTTTGGAAGATTTTCAAAAACTACCAAATGCTCATGAGCAACATCACAACCATTCTCATTAATATCAACAAAAATGTATAAAAAAAAGCTACTCCAATCGAGTAGCTTTTTTTTAGAATTAATCAAAATATTTATGTCTCTTATTGACCTAGAATATATGCGAATATTAATGGTGCCACGATTGTTGCATCAGATTCTACAATGAACTTCGGTGTATCAACATCTAATTTACCCCATGTGATTTTCTCATTAGGTACTGCACCAGAATAAGAACCATAAGATGTAGTTGAATCAGAGATTTGACAGAAATATGCCCAAAAAGGTACATCTTCCCATTCCAAATCTTGATACATCATTGGAACAACACAAATAGGGAAATCACCAGCAATACCGCCACCAATTTGGAAGAAGCCTACTCCCTTGCCTCCAGAATTAGCACGATACCACTCTGTTAAGTATATCATATATTCAATTCCTGACTTTACAGTTGAGGCTTTCAAATTCCCTTTAATAACATTAGATGTGAAAATATTACCACAAGTTGAATCTTCCCATCCTGGTACAACGATAGGAATATTCTTTTCAGCAGCTGCAATTATCCATGAGTTTTTAGGATCGATTTCATAATACTGTTCTAAAACTCCACTTAACACAACTTGATACATAAATTCATGTGGAAAATATCGTTCGCCTTTTGCCTCAGCAGCTTGCCATACAGCTTCCAAATGCTTTTGTAAGCGCCGAAATGCTTCCTCTTCGGGAATACAAGTATCAGTTACTCTATTATAATGTCCATCTAATAATTCTTTTTCCTGTTCTGGAGTTAAATCACGATAATTAGGTACTCTTTTGTAATGAGAGTGTGCAACTAAGTTCATTACATCTTCTTCTAAGTTAGCACCAGTACAAGAAATAATGGCTACTTTATCCTGACGGATCATTTCAGCTAAGGAAATGCCTAATTCTGCTGTGCTCATTGCACCTGCTAAAGAAACTAACATTTTACCTCCAGCATCCAAATGAGTTTCATATCCTTTGGCCGCATCTACTAAAGCTGCTGCATTAAAATGTCTGTAATGATGTTCGATGAACTGAGAAATTGGTCCTTTACTCATTTTATTCTTAATTTATTTAATTTAATTTCTAAGATTAGTTTTAGCAAAACTAAGATATTTCTACGATTAGGCTAAATAATAAATTTTCGAACAATAAATTTAGTCTTTTGATTAGAAGTTTCAATTGAAATTACTATTTTTGGCATTCACTTTCAAAATTAACAGCCATGTCTGTGCACAATGAATTAAAAAAAGTAACTACTCATTCTTTACAGAAAATGAAAGAGAGTGGAGAAAAAATTTCAATGATTACTGCTTATGACTTTGCTTTTGCAGGTATTTTCGACGAGGCTGGAATAGATATTATTCTAATAGGTGATTCTGCTTCAAATACGATGATGGGATATGAAACTACTTTGCCTATTACTTTAGATCAAATGATTTTCATGGCTGGATCAGTTGTAAGAGCCGCCAAAAGGTGCTTTGTAGTTTGTGATTTACCCTTTGGTTCTTATCAAGGTGATAGTAAAGAAGCACTTAAATCCTCCATACGTATCATGAAAGAATCAGGTGCACATGCTGTAAAGTTAGAAGGAGGAGTAGAAGTATGTGATTCTATCTCCAGAATTGTTGGATCAGGTATCCCTGTAATGGCACATTTAGGTTTAACACCCCAATCGATATATAAATTTGGTACTTATGCAGTAAGAGCAAAAGAAGAAGAAGAAGCGGAATTATTAATTAAAAATGCATTGAAAGTGCAAGAGGCTGGAGCCTTCTCCTTAATTTTGGAAAAGATTCCTGCAAAACTAGGAAAAAGAGTTGCAGACGAATTAAGCATTCCAGTAATAGGAATTGGTGCAGGAGGTGATGTGGATGGTCAAGTATTGGTAATGCATGATTTATTAGGTATTACAAAGGACTTTTCTCCTCGATTTTTAAGAAGATATGCCAATTTAAGAGAAAATATAAATAGTGCAGTAATTCAGTATATTTCAGATGTAAAATCAAAAGATTTTCCTAACGAAAAAGAACAATATTAATACAAGAAAAAAAAATGGTAAATAAGTCAGTGTATCTTTCCTTACAAAAGGACTTTGAAGAAAAAAAGGTGAGCTTGGTGGCGGTATCTAAACTTAAGTCAGTAGCAGATATAAAAGAGTTATATGATATAGGACATAAGGATTTTGGTGAAAACTATGTTCAAGAATTAGTAGAAAAAGCTGCTTCACTCCCTCAAGATATACATTGGCATTATATTGGTCATTTACAAAGAAATAAAGTAAAATATATAGCATCATTTGTACATTTAATTCATGGAGTCGACAGCCTAAAACTACTTCAGGAAATTAATAAGCAAGCAGCTAAAAATAATAGAGTAATAGATTGTCTTTTACAGGTTTTCATTGCCGATGAAGAAACTAAATTTGGTTTTGACAGCACTGATTTAGCACAATTTGAGACATTTTATGATGCTAATAAAGACTCGCTATCAAATGTTCGTATTCGTGGGATGATGGGTATGGCTAGCTTTTCAGAAGATGAAGAAAAAGTGAAACAAGAGTTTAAAAATCTTAAAAATATTTTTGAGATTCATAAGGGCAGTACTTTTCTATTTGATAAAAACTTCAATATCCTATCGATGGGTATGAGTGGAGATTATCCATTAGCAATCGCAGAAGGAAGTACAATGGTCAGAATTGGAAGCTTGATATTTGGAAGAAGACTTTTTAGCTAATTTCTTATATTATCAGTCCTGATTTTCAATATCTACTTTAAGCCATAAAATAATCAAAAGAATAAGTTTAAGATTATTCCTCAATTTTTCCCATGAGCTCCTTAATGGTATCACCAACTTTAAGTAATCGATAATTCTCCTCACCTAAGAAGCCTGTTTTCACCATTTGCATCATCATAATTATTAATGGATCAAAATAACCCTTAATATTAAACAAGACTAATGGTTTTTTATGCAAATTAAGTTGGGACCAAGTAAGCAATTCAAATAGTTCATCCAAAGTGCCAAAACCTCCAGGCATTGCAATAACCGCATCAGCTAAATTTTCCATTTTGGCTTTTCGTTCATGCATGGTTTCTACTTCAATCAATTCGGTTAATCCATCATGCATCACTTCTATATCCTTTAAAAATATTGGGATAACACCTATGGCTTCACCGCCATTTTCCAATACACCATTGGCGACAGCACCCATCATACCAACTTTTCCACCACCAAAAATTAACCTATAGTTATTTTTTGCTAGATAAGCTCCTAATTGATAAGCTTGTTCTGCAAATATTTTTTCATTTCCTATACGGGCTCCGCAAAAAACTAATATACTCTTCATCTAATTATTAATATTTTTCTTTCCAAGTTTATATCCAGCAATAGCAAAATATAAAATAAATAAGTAAGCAGGAATCATTATTATATATGCAGACTTAACATTCATAGTTGTTTCTGTGAGCTTGCCATACAAAGGTGGTAGTACTGCACCGCCAACAATTGCCATAATCAATAAAGCAGAACCCATTTTTGAATGTTTCCCCAATCCATCAATTGCCAATGGAAAAATAGCCGGCCACATTAATGAATTAGAGAAGCCTAGTAATGCAAAAGCAATTACTGCAGGATGTGTAGGAAGATTAAAATTTAAACCCCAAAAATTCAATGATTTCATATTGGGCTCACCCTCCAAATTGATGGCAAGTAAAGTAAAAATGATACTCAGCATTACACAGATAATTAAAGCTTTTCTTTGAGAAATTAATTTTGGCATAGTGGCTATACCTACAAAATATCCTGCCAGTAATGTATAACCCGTAAAAGTTGCAAAATGTTTAGACTGATCAAGAGTATATCCTAAATACTGACCAAACCCTGCAAAGGTATCGTAACTGATAACTTCTACACCTACATAAAAGAAAAGTGCGACAACACCAATTATTAAATAAGGATACTGCCAAACAGAAGTTCTGGCGGTTTGCATTCCTGAAAGAATATTATCATCATTAACAATCTCCTCTTCATCATCAATATTTGGCAATTTGATAAATAATAATAATAAGCCTACCGCTGCAAATGCTATTGTAATCCAAATATAAGGAAGTATCACCTTATGTGCTAGACCATCCAAAGCTAATTGTTGAGCGGCATTATCCATGGTTTTTAGTGAAACTTCAAAGGCATCAGAATCTTTAAGAATAATATTTCCTAAAAAATATACGGCAAATATACCTGCAAGTTTATTACACACTCCCATAATACTTATTCTTCTTGCCGCACTCTCCTTTGGTCCCAATGCAGCGGCATAAGGATTAGAAGCGGTTTGCAACAATGCTAATCCAGAGCCAATAATAAACAAACCAGTTAGAAAAATCGGATAACTTCTACTCATAGCAGCAGGAATAAATAGTACTGCTCCAAGTGCCATTACAAAAAGGCCTACAGACATCCCAGTTTTAAATCCCGTTTTCTTCAAAACATAGGAAGAAGGGATAGACATAAAGAAATAAGCCGCAAAAAATGCAGTTGTAACGAAGTAAGATTCCGTCGAGCTCAACTGACAGGCAATCTTCAAGTAAGGTATCAATTGACTATTCGCCCAGGTGATAAAACCAAAGATAAAAAATAAAAGTCCTATTATAAATAGGGCAAATCCATAATTATTTTTGTTATTGTCTTGCATTAATTCTTATTTTGGGGTTGAAATTACAATTTTAAATTTCTATTTTTATATTATGGTAAAGAAAAATTATGCAATAGGTGTTGATATAGGGTCTTCATTTACAAAAATAGCTGTGGTAGATAACAATGGAGAGATAAATAATATGCACACCTTTTCCACCACAAGCTATAATACTGCTGATGAATTTATTCAAGCCTTGATCTTAAACATTCAATTGCTAGGTAATTCTATAAATGGAAATATACTTGGAGTAGGTGTAGGAGCGCCAAACGCTAATCATCTTACTGGGGAAATAGATCATGCAGCTAATATGCCTTGGCATGAACTTATTCCTTTGAGAGCCAAATTAGAAGAGATGGTAGATGTTCCAGTAATGGTTACGAATGATGCTAAAGTAGCAGCCTATGGCGAAATGCTCTTTGGTAAAGCCAAAGGTATGAAGGACTTTATGGTAATCACTTTAGGAACCGGGGTTGGTAGTGGTATTGTCGTAAACGGAGAATTAGTATATGGTCATGATGGAATGGCGGGTGAGATAGGACATATCGTTGCTAAACCAAATGGTCGCCCATGTGGATGCGGCAGAAAAGGCTGTCTAGAAACCTATGCTTCTGTTACAGGTATTCTAAATACAGGAAGAAAGGTAATGAAAGCAAATAATCTGCCACCTTTTGAGTCGGGAGAAGCGCTTTATAATGCGGCTGTAGCTGGAAATCCAATGGCTTCAGAAATATTTAACCTAACTGGTCAAATTTTAGGAACACTTCTTGCTCAAGTTCATACTGTAACTTCTTCAGAAGCTTATATCTTTTTTGGTGGTTTGGCAAATGCAGGAGAATTTTTATTAGTACCTACACAAAAGGCTTTTGAACAAAGTTTACTATTTGTTTATAAAGATAAAATGCCAAAATTAATGATTTCTGGACTTCAAGATAAAAATGCTGCAGTTTTAGGAGCTGCTGCCATGATGTTTACACTTTAGCTTTTCAAAAAAATGTATCTTTGCACCTTATGGCTTCACAATTAATAAAAAAAGTAACAATTTTAGATCTACAATCTCCTTTTCATGAAAAAGTAGTAGATATTTTAATTGAAGATGGTATTATAAAAAAGATTGCGAAAAAAATTGAAGACTCAGATGCTGCAATTCTTGATGGTATAAATAAATTTATAAGTCAGGGATGGATAAGCCTCATGACAGATTTTGCTGAACCGGGATATGAGCACAGAGAAAATATACAAAGCGGTCTGGACGCAGCACAAAATGGCGGTTTTGCACAAGTTGTTTTAGTACCGAATACTAATCCTTCGATCAGTAATAAAAGTACTTTAAAGTCCGTTTTGGAAAATGCCAAAGGCCATAAAATAAAACTGCATGCCATGGGCAGTATTTCTCAGAATATTGATGGGAAAGCATTGGCAGAAATGCAGGAAATGCACGAAGCAGGTGCACTTGCTTTTACAGATGGATGGAAGCCATTAGAGCATGCGGGTTTGATGCAAAAAGCTTTAGAATATGTAAAGTCATTTGATGGATTAATTGTTGAATTGCCATTATTGTCCTCTTTAACTGATGGGTTAATGAACGAAAGTGAATACTCGGTAAAATTTGGTTTACCTGGGATTCCGAATATTGCAGAAAGCTTGATGGTTAATCGTGATATTGAATTAGCCAGATATACTAACTCTAGAATACATTTAACAGGAATTACAACCGCCGAGAGTTTGCAACTTATTAAAAACGCAAAAAAATCAGGCGTAAAAGTTACGTGTTCAGTTACGCCATTTCACTTATTATTTACAGAAAAAAAATTAGAAAGCTATAATAGTTTATTTAAGGTTTATCCTCCATTGCGCAGTGAGAAAGACAGAAAAGCACTCATCAAAGCATTGGAAGATGGCACAATAGATTGTATTGCCATTCATCATAAACCTCATAATTGGGACGAAAAAGAAGTTGAGTTTGAATATGCTAAATCAGGAATGGCTTCTTTAGAGACTGCATGGCCAATGTTGTTACAAGCTGCTCCTCACTTAGAAATGAAAAAATGGACCGATTTATTATACAACAATGCTGCTGAAATTTTTAGAATAAAAGCAACAACTATAGAAGAGGGTGCAAGATTACCGCTAACTCTTTTTGATACCAGTACAGAATGGATTTTAACTCAAGAAAAAACAAAAAGTAAAGCTTATAATATCCCTTTATTAAATACAACTCTAAAAGGAAAAGCAACTGTTATATAGGTATGAATAAAAATAATGGAATTGTATTAGGACTTAAAGGCGGTATAGTATTAGGTTTGATTTATGCCGGATTACTCTGGTTGAAATTTTCAATTTTAGGCAGTAATCCTTTCGGATTTTGGGCTGGAGGATTTGTTTCCTATGCATTAGTGATTGCTGGAATGGTAATTTTAGGAATGAATAGGAAAAGAAGTTTGGGTGGATATGCCGAAATAAAGGAAATTTTCCAAACCTTATTTATTGCTGTTATCTTTATAGAATTAGCTTATATATTGTTCACTTACTATTATCTTAATTACCTTAATCCAACTTTTTTTGAAGCTTATAAAAATGAACTTTTAGCTTTTGGTAAAAGTAGAAATGTAGATGCAAAAAAAGTTGAAGAACAAATCGCTTTAATTACAGAGCAGCAAAAGAGCAGTAATGATTTTTGGATCCTGTTTAAAGGACTTTTTATTAGATGGATTATTATAGACAGTATATTTGCAATGATTATCTCGTTTCTTCTAAGAAAAAAAAGACCAGAAACTGAATAGGTAAAGAAATGCAATGAAGCATTTGTAAATTTCATTCTATTTAATTGAAACTTTCTCATGCAATTTAATTATTATATCTAAAATTCATGTTATCTTTGGAAAAAAGAATATATCATGAAAAAATTTTATGCTTTTTCCATTAGCCTCTTGCTTTTAGGCACCTTCATTGCTAATGCTCAAAGTAGCACAAAAGAAGTCAAAAAACAAACTTTAAAGAAATCATTAGAATTAAAAATTCCAAGAAAGGGAGGTGCAAATGCAGCAAACGTAGCATGGCATCCCATCCAAAAAAAGTACTATGCTGTTATGGCTGGTAATGCTGACTTTTGCTTAGGTGTATATGATAAAAATGGAAAAATATTATCTAGTCCAGAACAAAAAGCATTAATTGATATTCGTGGGTTATGGTACAACCCTATCCGTGAAACGATTCAATTAAATGGTTTTGACCAAGCAGGTTGGGCTGAATTCCAATTAAATAAGAACGGAATACCTACAGGTGTTAAAACCTTTTTTCCTGGAATGCAACAACCTAATGAGCAATCAGTCGGTGCCTATGATTCGAATAGCGACATTTTATATTTTTTAAATAATAGTAATAGTATGGTAGCCAAATACGAATTAAAAACAGGGAAACGATTGGTAGATGGTTTTATTTCTTTAGGGGCATCAAACGAAGAAGAGGATGAAAATAATTTATTTGCAATGAAGGTTGATTTGGATTATTCGCCTATGAATTCCTATAATCGGACTACCGTTGTATATACTGGCATACCTTTTGGTGAAATAGGCTTTTTGAATTGTGGAACGAAAAGTATTGAATTATATAGTCTTGAAACAGGTTTTAAAACTCATGAATTAAAATTGCCAAATGAGGCTAAAACAGAACTTGCATTAAACTTTGCCTATGCCAATGAATTATATTGGTTGTTTAATAAAGAAACACAAACTTGGGAAGGATTCAAATAAGAAACAATAAATAGCCTTACAAAAGTTGGATTGATATTATTAAATCGAAGGGTTTCTTCTTTATTAAACATCTGGAATCAAAATAGGAAATACATTTTTTCATTTGTTTGTAAATAAATACCCCTACTTTATAATTAGTATTATATTTTAACATGATGCTTATCATTTTTTAATCCCAATAAATTTTATTACTTTGCTTAATATAAGCTTGTAAAAACCAAAAGGTAAACTTCATGAAACATTTATTAGTCCCAACTGATTTTTCTGAAACTGCAAATAATGCTATTAAGTTTGCAATTGAAACCTCGAAAATAATTCCTTCAAAAATCACCCTACTTCATTGCTTTGAGGTTTTTGATAATGTTTATATTGATTTCATGGGTTTAAATCCAACAATGGAGATGAGTCATGAATTTAATCTAAAAATAATTGATGAATTAACCGAAAGACTAAACAAACTAAAAAAAGGCTTCGAAGAAGAACATAAAATAGAAATAGGTGTAAAGGTGTATAATATGCCATTACAAAATGCTATTGAAGTTTATTCTGATGAATATGAAGTTGATTTAGTAATTATGGGTACTTTAGGAGCAACAGGTTTAGACGAGAAAATATGGGGCAGCAGAACATCTGCTGTTATTGGATCGGCATCTGTACCAGTTCTGGCTATACCAGGATCATATAAATGGAAAAAGCCTGAAAAATTCTTATTAGCAACAAATAATTTTGAAAAAGATAAGAATATATTAAATTTCATTTTTGAATGGGCTGATTTATATTTGGCTCAGGTACATACCTCCATTTTCACTGATGAAGAAAAAACCACGAGTAAGTTTCTCTCGGAAGAGAAGGCCTTAAAGGAATATTCTGAATACTTAAAATCAGAATATAATGAAGAAGACCTCTCGGCATCACATATTCATGGTAAAAACTTTGTTGAAAGTATGCTTCAATTAATAATTGATAAGGAAATTGATATTTTTACAATGATTACCTATCAGCATGGATTTTGGAAACGACTTTTTAATCCAAGCAAAACAAAACAAATGAGTTTCAAATTAAATATACCTTTATTAGCTATCCCTTCCAATCTTGGGGAAAAAATAGATTAATGATTTTCGAATAATAAAAGCTTCTTCAGAAAGAATTTGAAGAAGCTTTTATTATTTACAAATTTCCAAATAAACAACAAATCTTACTTAAAGTGATATTAAGATTCTATAAGTTTATTTTACATTTTTATTTAACCAACTTAAAATCAATTGCATTGCCTTTGGCGAAAAGGTTTGCTCTATACTAGCATATTCTTGTGGCAAACCAGTATTAGCCTCTTGAAACAAATGATTCAAACCTTCTAATTCTTGAACTTCAACTTTTTTATTTCCTGATTTTTCAAAAGCATTTTTTAATGCTGGAATATTATATTTGGGAATTACTTGAACATCTTTACTACCAATTAAAGCAAGTACTGGAATCTTAATTCTTTTCAAATCAGGCTGAGGATCGTATTGAACAAAATAAACTAACCAAGGACTCAGCAATTCTTTTTCATAGGTTCGCACTGTTTCTTCTTTGGACTTACTTGGATCTGAAGCTAAAGTTCCATCATTATAACTATTATTTAAGTAGGTCAATACTCTACTTCTAATTAAGGCAGTATCTTTAGTAGATTTCATAATTTCAAAAATGAATGTATTCACTTTTTGTGATTGCTCTATTAAAGAATCTGGTTGATGGATTGCAGCAGCCAGATATTTTTGTTGCTGTAATAAGATTTGATCTCCAGCAACACCAGGACCTGCCAGCATTACTATAAAACTCAACTCCTTAGGATTTGTAGCGGCAATTTTTGTCGCAATGGCTCCTCCCTCAGAATGGCCCATGATTCCAATTTTCTTTTTCTGAACTTCTTTTCTATTATATAAATAATCTACTGCTGCCATTGCATCCTCAGCAAAATCAGCAGTTGTACCCGTTTCAAAAACACCTTGAGATTGAGCTACACCTCTATCATCGTATCTTAATACTGCATAGCCATTCCTTGTAAAATAATCTGCTAAGATTAAGAAAGGTTCATGACCTAGAATTGTCTCATTCCGATCTTGTGGTCCACTACCACTTACTAATACAATTGCTGGAAATGGTCCTTTCCCTTCTGGTAAAGTTAAGGTACCTTTTAATTCAATATTTTCCTTTTTGTTTAAAAAAGAAACCTCTTGTTCTTTATAAGGATAAGGTTTTTCAGGAGTTTGAGGTTTAATTATATTTTTAACGCCATCTCTTTTTAAGGTTAATGGATAGCGAGCTCCATATTGAAGTAATAGTCCATCAATACTTTGTTCATTAATCCATTTTCCATGATATTCTAAAGAAATTTCTGGAATTGCAAGAAATATACTATCCGCTTTAATTCTAACTTCCTTTACAGGAATCCCAGTAGCACCCTGATTAGGACTATCCATAGTAGCGGTTAATCTACCATCAGAGGTTTGGATATTAAAAATCAAACCTAGTTCCATACTTTGGAACTTAATTACACCTCCCCAACTACCCTCGAACTTATCTTGGGCAAAAAGGAACAAAGGAGACAAACTTAAAACTAATAAAATTAAAGCTTTATAAACTTTATTAATGCCCATTTTAATGCAAATTTATTTATATATTACAAAAGTATTTTTTAATGATGACTATTCCAAAAGTATAAATCTTTCCAAAATTCTAAATAGCTTCTAATGTTATTTAAAATTTTTAACAAGCTTATATGTAATAATTATATAAATTTACAGATTGTATCCTCTCTAAATTAGAGTGAATTTTTATAGAAATTTTTAAAAATAGATAGTTTTATGAGAAAAGTATTTTTGCTTGGCCTAGTTGCTATGGGATTAAGCCTTTCATCAAAGGCACAAAGTGTTTATTGGCAAGCAGCTAGTGTTCCTAATCAAATACAATATCAGGTGTTTAGCTTTAAGATAAATACCCCGCAATTAAAATCTGAATTAGCTGCTTCTGGAAATAACAATCATACAGGGATCCAGTTATTGTTACCAAATCCACAGGGCAAGACTAATACCTTTAATGTATGGAGAAATACTTTAATTCCAGCAAGCTTACAATCAAAATTTCCAGATGTATGGGCATTTACAGCCGTGAATTCAAATACCAGTACAATGACTGCAAAGATTGAATTTACGAATAGAGGGTTGTTTGCTATGGTTTATGATGGTGAAGGAACTTATTTTATCGATCCTATTGATAAAGACCAAGGCTTATATAAAGCATATTATAAATCCAATGCAGTAAAAGATCCGTTAAATGAAGATTGGACTTGTGGGGTCGATGAAAACATAAGAGCTTTGACTGATGGCACCATAGAGAAAGTACGTACTGCTGGTTTCACTTTAGGAGACATTAGACGTACCTATCGTTTAGCATTAAGCTGCACAGGTGAATATGCGATTGCAGTTGCAGGAAGTAATCCTAGCAAAAATGATGTATTTGCAGCCATGACAACTACAATAAATCGCGTAAATGGAATATATGAAAGAGAAGTTGCCATAACTATGGAGTTTATTCCAAATAATGATACATTAATCTATACCAATCCAATCACAGATCCTTTTACTGCTAATAATAATGGTGGTCAATTATTAACTCAAAATCAAAATAACACTACTACTGTAATTGGTTCTCTCAATTATGATATAGGACATATTTTTAGTACTGGAGCTGGAGGTATAGCCTATTTAGGTAGTGTATGTTCAAATAGTAGAAAAGCAAGAGGTGTTACCGGACGTCCAAATCCCATAGGAGATCCCTTCGATGTTGATTATGTGTCACATGAAATGGGTCATCAATTTGGTGCAGACCATAGCTTTAATGTATGTTCAGGGACAGAAAGTCAATATTCTGCATATGAACCAGGAGGTGGAACAACAATTATGGCCTATGCCGGAATCTGTGGTTCAATAAACAATGTTCAGATGAATTCCAATGATTATTTTCACAAAATAAGTTTAGATGATATTCAATACTTTTTTACGAATCTGTCCACTGGGACATGTGCAGTAACAGATACAGGATATAATGCTCCAGTAATTAATGTAATAGCTACAAATAATACTATTCCAAAATTGACACCTTTTGAACTAGATTACCCCTCTACTACTCCTGATTCGATCGGGAACATTGTAAAAGGAAATATTGAACAATATAATTTAGGGAACTTTTCTAAAGATGAGGATCTGTCTCCTACTTTTACTACTGGTCCTGCTTTTAGATCCTTTACACCTGACACCATTACCCAAAGAGTATTTCCAAGAATGACTATTGTGAGATCGGGCTTAACTGGAACAAGAGGAGAACGATTATCTGAGGTAGGAAGAGCCTATAAATTTGCTTATAATGCACGTGAAGTACGAAATGATGGATGGGGCGCAGTAAACTCCTCAGATGTATTCACTAATATTTCAGTTACTAGTACTGCTGGACCTTTTGTAGTTTTATATCCAAGTGTTGGCGATTCTATTAAAAAGGATGATAATAATACGATATACTGGGATGTTGCCAATACTAATCTTAGTCCTGTAAATTGTGCTACTGTAGATGTTTATTTATCTATCGATGGCGGTGAAACTTTCCCAATAATATTAGCAAGTGCTATACCCAATACAGGCAATGCTGTCATTTCAATTCCAGATTTAGAAACCAATACGGCAAGAATAAAAATAAAAGGAAGTAATAATATCTTTTTTAATATTTCAAAAGGTAATGTTGTAATTGGAAATACAGCTAGTACCTACACTCCTCCTCCTACAGGAGTGAAAGATTTGAATGAAGGTCTGAATTTTTCAATTTATCCTAATCCAGCACATGAAGTATTGAATATCGCATTCGAACAAATACTAAGTACAGGTAGCATTAGTATCCTGAATACTTTAGGTCAGGAAATTTGGAAAAGTTCATTCAATGCACATAAGAAAAAAATGACTGTTCCCACCTCTAATTTTGCTAATGGTGTATATTGGGTAAAAGTAATAGCGGAAAACGGGAATACTACAGTACGGAAATTTACAGTAAAAAATTAGTAATTGTAAAAACGTATTTTTGCAAATTGGTAACAAAACCTTTAATAATTAATAATTACCTTTGTTATTAATCAGTTCACTAAAAAAATAATAACAAATATGGCAAAACGAAGTAAAAGTGGCGGATTAATCGCATTGGGTTTAGCTGCCGCAGCTTATTGGATTTGGGGAATGAAAAAAGAAGATAAAGACCAAGTAAAAGAAAAAGTCAAAGTAACAGGGAATAAATTGAAGGAGAAGATTCCTCAAGATCTCAAGGATAAAGTAAATGACCTTATAGATAAGGCAAAAACTAGTATTTCAAACTAATATTGTTTTGGGTGAAGCTAATAACTTCACCCTTTTTTTATTGAAAAAATTTAGAATTTCCAATAAGTCAACTTAAGTAAAAATAGATTTATATAAAAAAAACAATAAAATTATTAATATTATATAAAAATTTTCTTACCTTTGCATTCCAAAAAATTTCTTAACAAAAGGAGGACATTAAACATTGGAAGAAAATCAAATTGTTAACCCACAAATCAGTGCCCACGACGACTTCGACTGGAGCATTGACAAAAGAAACGTTTCTGGCTATTCAGCAGAGAAACACGAAGCTCTTGAAAAAGAGTACGAAGGATCATTTAAAGCTATTGCTGATGGTGAATTGATTACTGGAACAGTAGAAGGATTAACCCACACAGATGTTATTATCAATATTGGTGATAAGTCTGATGGTTTAATCTCTCTTAACGAGTTTCGCGATTTACCTTCATTAGCAGTTGGAGATGAGGTAGAAGTCTTGGTAGTAGAAAAAGAAGACCGTAATGGTAATCTTAACTTAAGCCGACGCATGGCTCGTCAAGTACGTAGCTGGCAAAATATTGTTGATTATTTCAAATCAGGCGAAGTAGTTAATGGTACTATTACCTCTAAAACTAAGGGAGGTCTAATTGTTGACATCAACGGATTAGAAACGTTCTTACCAGGCTCTCAAATTGATGTGAAGCCGGTTACGGATTACGATCAATATGTTGGTAAAACGATGGACTTCAAAGTTGTGAAAATCAATGAGCAAATTAGAAATGCTGTTGTTTCTCACAAAGCACTTATTGAAAGTGACTTAGAACAACAAAGAGGTGAAATCATGTCTAAATTAGAACAAGGACAAGTTCTAGAAGGTACTATTAAAAATGTTACCGACTTTGGAGCCTTTGTTGATTTAGGTGGTGTAGATGGATTATTATACATTACTGACATCAGTTGGGGTAGAATCTCTCACCCAAGTGAAGTATTAGAGAATGGACAAAAAATAAATGTTGTTGTTCTTGACTTTGATGATGAGAAAAAACGTATTAGTTTAGGATTGAAGCAATTAACTCCTCATCCTTGGGAAAGTCTTCCAGAAGAAATTTCTGAAGGTTCTGTAGTTAAAGGAGCAGTTGTAAACATCGAAGACTATGGTGCTTTCTTAGAAATCTTACCTGGTGTAGAAGGATTAGTTCACGTTTCTGAAATCAATTGGAGTTCTCAGCCTATCAACGCTAAAGAATTCTTTAAGACTGGAGATGAATATGAAGCTAAAGTGGTTACTTTAAATAGAGAAGAGCGTAAAATGTCTTTATCTATTAAGCAATTAACTGAAGATCCTTGGGGTAATATCGAAGAACGTTTTTCAGTAGATAGCAGACATAAAGGTATTGTTAAGAACATTACTCCTTATGGTGTATTTGTTGAATTAGAAACAGGTATCGGTGGAATGATTCACATCAGCGACTTGAGCTGGACTAAGCGCTTCAACCACCCTTCTGAATTCACTAAAGTTGGTGAAGAAATAGAAGTAGCTGTTTTATCTATCGATAAAGACAATAGAAAACTTTCTTTAGGACACAAGCAAATTGAAGAAGATCCATGGATAAACTTAGAAACAGTTTTCACAATTGGAACTACGCATTCTGCAACGGTTACTCGTAAAGATGACAAAGGTGCTAATATTCAATTAGAGCATGGTGTTGAAGCTTTTGTTCCTGGTCGTCACTTACGTAAAGAAGACGGTACAGAAGTTAATGTTGATGAAGTTTTAGACTTTGTTATCATTGAATTTGATCGCAACGATAGACGTATAATGGCTTCACATTCTCGAGTTTGGGAACAAACTAAAGCAGAAGAGCAAAATGCAGCTAACAAAGAAGCTAAGGAATCAGTTAAGAAAGTGCAAGAGAAAGTTGAAAAAGCAACTTTTGGTAATCTTGGAGCTTTAGCAGATATCAAAGCTAAATTGAAAGATGATGAAGATAAATTAAAAGATGACGAAGCTAAAGAGAACAAATAGTTTTATTTAAACTTCTGAAATATAAAGAAAGGGTGTAGCTTAGATGTTACACCCTTTTTTAATGTTTTTTTGTAAAAAATGAATCATTCACATTCCTATTCTTAAAGGACACAATAAATAGACAAAATCCAAAAATAAAATCCAAAAATTTTTTGTTACTTTGTTTTTAAAATTCAAATTTTGGCAAACCTGAATTTCGGAGAACCTATTTTACAAACCTCAGTGGAGTTTATTAAAGGAATTGGTCCTTTAAAGGCTAAACTATTAGAAAAAGAATTAGAAATCCGCAATTACAACGATTTACTTTTACATTTTCCATATAGATATTTAGATGCTGCTCATGTTCAGCAAATTGGCTCTATACAACCCGATCAAGAATGGGTACAATTGAAAGGTATTATTATGAACCTTCAAGAGCATGGATCAGGATTTAAACGAAGACTAACCGCAACACTATACGACTCTAGTGGACAACTAGAATTAGTTTGGTTTCAAGGAATTAATATGGTTATGAAAATGATTGAGCCAAATACAGCTTATAGCATATTTGGTAAAATATCTTACTTTAATGGTGCTCCCAATATAGCTCATCCTGAGTTAGAGAAAATCCAAACAGGTGTAAGTAATATGGTTAATACTATGCAACCAGTTTATAATGTAACTGAAAAGTTGAGAGCTAAAGCCATCAATAATAGAACCATAGCTAAATACACACAAGCATTATTTGAAAAACTAAATATAAACAATATTTACGAACCCATACCATACAGTTTACTATATAAATATCAACTTGTAGGAAGATTTGAGGCCTTAAAAGAGATTCATTTTCCTACTGACACCAGAAAATTAACAACTGCTATTCATAGATTAAAATGGGAAGAACTCTTGATAACACAACTAAAAATAATAAAAAGTAATTTAAGAAACAAAGCTCAAGCTGGATATAGTTTTCCTAAAATAGATAAGGTATTCAATTCATTTTATAATCAATATTTACCTTTCCCATTAACCAATGCCCAAAAAAGAGTATTAAGAGAAATTAGAAATGATACACATACTGGAAGGCAAATGAATCGATTGGTGCAAGGAGATGTGGGAAGTGGTAAAACTATTGTAGCATTATTATCAATGCTAATAGCAATAGACAATGGCTTTCAAGCATGTATGATGGCGCCTACCGAAATATTAGCACAACAACATTACGAGGGTATTCAGTCTCTAGTCAAAGATATGGATATCAAGGTAAGCCTTCTAACAGGATCAGTTAAAGCAAAAGATCGGAAACCTATATTAAAAGCTTTAGAAGAAGGTGAAATTCATATTCTTATTGGCACCCATGCATTGCTAGAAGAAACCGTTAAATTTAAAAATTTAGGTTTAGCAATCATTGATGAACAACATAGGTTTGGAGTAGGACAAAGAGCAAAATTATGGAAAAAGAATGCACTACCGCCGCATATTTTAGTGATGACAGCAACGCCTATTCCTAGAACATTGGCCATGACAATATATGGAGATCTTGATATTTCAGTAATTAATGAAATGCCTCCAGGAAGAAAGCCAATCTTCACCATTCACCGATTTAATCATACTCGACCAAAAGTGATGGAATTTATCAGACATGAAATATCATTAGGCCGACAAATTTATATTGTCTACCCTCTAATCGATGAGAGTGAGAAATTAGATTATGAAAGTCTAATCGCTAACTATGAACAAATAAAAACATATTTCCCAGATCCAAACTATAATGTTGCCATGGTGCATGGTAAACAGGATCCTGCTGAAAAGGAACGAAACATGCAGCGTTTCATCAAAGGAGAAGCACATATCTTAGTAGCTACCACTGTGATAGAGGTAGGCGTTAATGTACCCAATGCCTCTGTAATGTTGATTGAGAGTGCAGAAAGGTTTGGATTGTCTCAATTACATCAGCTTAGAGGAAGGGTGGGAAGAGGTAGCGAAAAGTCTTACTGTATTTTACTTACTAATAATGAAACTTCAAAGGAAAGCCGACAAAGAATGGGCATTATGACTCAAACTAATGATGGTTTTATAATAGCTGAAGAAGACTTAAAGATGAGAGGTCCGGGTGATATGTATGGAACCAAACAAAGTGGGGCTTTAGACTTTAAAATTGTAGATATAATTCATGATATTGAAATAATGGAAGAAACAAAAATTGCAGCCGCAGCACTTTTGAATGAAGATCCAGATTTAGCACATCCTGATAATAGACTATTATATTTTGCTTTAAACGAAAGAAGCAGAGATAGTGTAACGCCTTGGAATCAAATCAGCTAAAATTCCTATTTTTAAATTTATCAATTATCTCAATTATTAATAGAAAAGAATATAGGAATAAAGCAATAAACTTTAATAGTTGATGTTGCGGATAAATTTAGTAAGCCGTAACTTTAAAAAGTAGAGAAAAATTGATTAATTTCGATAAATTAGTGAGCTTAAAAATTAAAAGTATGGATAATATTATTGTTGCAATAGATTTTTCACCAAATTCAATCGATGCACTTGAATATGCCAAGCTATTTGCGTTACACTACAATGTTAAAAAAATATTTTTATTCCATAGCTTAAAAGATCAAGATGCTTCCAACACTGTTCAATATGATTTGGAACAATTAGCGATTCCAATAGACAATCATATTCAAACAGAATGTTTTGTAGAAGAAGATGATTTGGATACAGGTATCATTAAAAAAGCAGATGAAGTAAATGCTAAGATCATTTTCATGGGGATCACTGGGAAAAACAAAGTTGGTCAAAAGCTGGTTGGCAGCCAAGTTTTTAAAGTAGTAAATAATAGTCACATTCCTATTTTAATGGTTCCAGAATCAGTATTATTCAAAAAATTTGAACATATTACGCTGGCATTACCATTTATAGAAAATATGGTACAGAAAATTCCATATCAAAATATTAATTCCATTATTAAAGCTACCAATGCTGCTCTTTCTATTGTGAATGTTACGCATAAGAAGGAAGAACGTAATTTTGTTTTTAAAGCACTTACCGAAACCTTTGAAATGTTTGATGAGATGCTGCCAAATTATCACTTCCCTTCGGGTAGTGATATTTCCAAAATAATTATTGACTACGCTGAAAAAAATGATGCCCAATTAATTATAAGTGTTGCAGGCTCATTTGATTTTTTCAACCGTATATTCTCTCCGAGCATTACAAAAAAAATGGCCTATAATTCAAATATTCCTATATTGATTTTTAAACAAGCTTAATTAAAACCTAATATCTAAATTAAAAGAAATATTAGTACAAGTTTGTTCGTTATATTAGTAAAGGAAGGTATCTCTTTACCAATATAATTAAATTTATGAGCAAATCAATTCAGCAAAACCAAATCCTAATATAAGTAACCATTATAAAGTTTTACTAACAGGAGCATCCGGGACTGTTGGTTATGAAATAGCAAAACAACTCATAGCATGTCCGAATCTTGAGCTTACAGTTTTTGATTTAGAAAACAATAAGAGTAAAAAAAGGTTCAGATCATTTCCAAAAAATACTAAAATAGTTTTCGGAGATATTAGTAAGAAAGGCAGTGTTGCCGATGCTGTTAAAGGGCAGGAGATTGTAATACACTTAGCAGCTATAATACCGCCCCTAGCAGATGAGCATCCAAAATTAGCCTATACCATAAATGTAGAAGGAACTAAGAATATAATTGAAGCTATGGAACAATACGCACCAGAGGCTATGCTGTTTTATAGTTCTTCAATTTCAGTCTATGGAGATAGGATCAACAATCCGAATATCAAAGTTGGAGATCCTTTACAAGCAAGTATGGGTGACGAATACGCCAAAACGAAAATAGAATGTGAGCAAATGATTCAAAAAACTCAGCTCAATTGGACAATTTTCCGACTAACTGCAATTATGAAAGATCACAAGATCTCAAAACTAATGTTTCATATGCCTTTAGAAACTACCATTGAAATATGCACACCAGAAGATACAGCAAGAGCTTTTATAAATGGAATTTTTAAAAAAGAGCACCTAAATAAAAAAATATTCAACCTTGGCGGTGGTAAGGAATGTACTACATCCTATGAGGACTTTCTAAAACGATCATTTAAAATATATGGTTTGGGAGCATTGGACTTTGCAACTAATAGTTTTGCAACTCAAAATTTTCATTGTGGTTATTATGAAGATGGCGATAAATTGCAAAATTTACTACATTTTAGAGAAGATACATTGGATGATCATTTTGAAAGGTCAGAAGCAAGTGTTCATCCATTAACTAAAAAATTAGCATCATGGTTTAAAAAACCGATAAAAAAAATAATAGAAAAACAATCTGAGCCATTAAGAGCATTTAAAAAGCAGGAAACAAAGCTTATGGAGCGTTTCTTTGGATTCACAAAATGATGTAACCATTAATCCTAATTTCTTATATAATGTCTTATGATTTGCAAATAGTAGCATGGAAAATCTATTACCGAAACCTAATGAGAGAAGGAATTTTAGAGTATCGCTATTTTAGGACGAGACAACTAATAGAAAAAAGAGCTTGTTTAGGAAACAAGCTCTTTTTTTATACTTAAAACATTGCACTGATTATATCGTCAATACTTATGCTATGAAAATATTCCTCTATTTTGAATTGAGAAAGCGTATTTCTTAATGCTGCTTCCTCGTGTTTAGATTTAATCAAAGCCTTTTCAATCTCTTCTAAATCTCTCAAATTAAAGAAGTCACCAAATATTTTTATCTTTTCAATAATTCCTTTTTGAACTTCCATATGTATTTCCAAAATACCTCCAGGAGTTTTTACTGCTTTCTGGAAGTTATAGTCAGCCACTAATCCATAATTCCATTCGTCTGTAATGTATTTTTCTTGCTTCAATTTTTCAATAGCTGCAATATCTTCAGCAGTAAACTCATAATAACGACAATCAGAAAAAGTAGCAACTACATGGTCCATTATTTTTTTAGTAAATTCTTCAATACTTATTGGTGTTGGCAAATGATCGGATATATTAGTAACTCTTTTGGGAATGGATTTTACTGCTTTATCTTGAAACTTTAATGGATGTGTTTTTAAAGCTTCACCAACATTTTTCATTTGAGAAGAAAACAAAAGTGTACCATGATGTAGAATTTTATTTCTATAAATATGCTCCGCATTACCTGATATTTTCAGTCCGTCAATCATAAGATCATTACGACCTTCAAATTTTGCGCTAACACCCATACTTTGCAAAACATCTACTATCGGCTTGGTATAACCTTCAAAATCCATTAAACTCATGTTCTCGCCTTGTTTGGTAAATGAAAAATTAAGATTACCTAAGTCATGATAAACAGCACCACCTCCACTAATTCTACGAACGACATGAATATTATTTGCCTTTACATAATCATAATTAATCTCTGCTAATGCATTTTGATACTTACCAATAATTATGGCATTATCATTTCGCCATAGCATAAAACAATCTTCCTTAAGGTGTTTTAAAATAAACTCGTCTGTGGCAATATTAAAATAGGGATCCGTTGATTCGTGAAAAATACAAAGCATAGTCTTATAATTTTATTGCAAATTTAATGTTGTTTCATCAGAAAACCATAATTCTAAAACCTAGTATTTAAAAAGACGAATAGAAATTTTGATTATTAAAATTTTAAAAGAACAATTTTTATCGTTTAATTAAAAGATTAAGATTAAATCTTTAATTTTATAAAAACAATTAAGACAAATGCAGTTACAAAATCAGATTTATATAGGAAGTCATCAACGCCAAAGTGTATACGACTTAAATATTCTAGATCCATTTAATCAAACTATCATTCTTTTTATACATGGATATAAAGGTTACAAAGATTGGGGTGCATGGCAATTAATGGAAAATGTTTTTGCAGATTCCGGCTATGGATTTTGCAAATTCAATCTTTCTCATAATGGGGGAACCGTCGAACAGCCCATAGACTTTCCTGATTTAGAAGCCTTCTCAGAAAACCGGTATTCTTATGAAGTGAATGATGTGAATAGTATGATTGATTTACTTCAAGAAAAATTTCCTAATTGCAAAATAGTATTAATGGGTCATTCTCGTGGAGGAGGCAATGCTATTTTATGTAGTAGTCATCCAGCAGTCGATGGAGTCATAACTTTAGCTGCAATTTCTTCTGTAAAATATCGTTTTAGACATTCTGAAGTTATGGATCAATGGAAAAAGGACGGTGTTCGTTATGAGACAAACTCCAGAACGCAACAAAAAATGCCTTTAAAGTATATTCAGTATTTAGATTTTTTAGAAAATGAAAAATTATTAGACATTGAAGCTTATGCAAGAAAACTAAATAAACCGTGTGTACATTTTCATGGGTCTCATGATGAATCCATTAAAATTGAAGAGGGTATTGCATTGGCATCTTGGACGAAAGCAGCTCTTTATGTTTTAGAAAACAGTGCCCACACCTTTGAGTCTGCTCATCCTTGGCAAAAAGAGGAATTACCAGCGGCCATGCAATTTATTGTAAACAAAAGTATTTCATTTCTAGACTCCATATAAATTATCATGTATAGTCCTAAAAAAAGAGCAACTTTTCGTTGCTCTTTTTTAGGAATCTCTATTCTTCTTATCTCATTCTGTCTAAAGACTTTAATAATTTTTCATCTTTTTTTATTGCCCTCAATGCAAGAATCAATAGGAAAACTGTAATAACAGGTAAAAACAAACCTATCCAAATATGACCTCCATTATCAGGGTATGCATTCCAAAACTTATTTAGGTTTACATATAACAAAAACATAAGACCAATAAGTAGTAAAATATTTAACCATATCAGACTTTTTTGTCTTTTATGATTCTTATAAAAGAAAATAGCTACTAGGCTTAATATTAAGCTCAAGCTGGTTAATGCCACTTCTAAAATATTATTCTTAATTGAAGCCACACTCAGATGGTCATTAATTATTTCTGTAGGCATACTCAATATTGAAGGAATAGTAACAGAGTATACATCTACATAAAACAATGCTGAGATACTTATTGCAGCTAATAACAGCCATATTGATTGAATTCTTTGTATCATAATATAATTATTAAATCATTTCGAAAGGTAAATATTTTTTCAATGCTTCTGGTATTTTAATTCCATCTTCACATTGATTATTCTCTAAAAGACTTGCAACTATTCTTGGAAGTGCTAAGGAACTACCATTTAAAGAATGTAGCAATTCCGTTTTACCTGCTGAATTTTTATATCGGATTTTCATTCTGTTTGTTTGATAATTTTCAAAATTTGAAACAGAACTTACTTCTAGCCATCGTTTTTGAGCGGCACTATAAACCTCAAAGTCATAGGTTAATGCAGATGTGAAACTCATATCACCACCACAAAGTCTTAAAATACGATAAGGTAATTCTAAAGATTGCAATAGTTTTTCAACATGGACAACCATTTCTTCCAAAACATCATATGAAGTTTCGGGTCTAACTAATTGAACCACTTCAACTTTATCAAACTGATGTAAACGATTTAATCCACGCACATCCTTACCATAACTTCCTGCTTCTCTTCTAAAACAAGGTGTATAAGCTGTAAATTTCACCGGCAATTGTTCTTCTTTTAAAATATCATTACGATAGATATTAGTAACTGGAACTTCTGCAGTAGGGATTAGATAAAAATTATCTTCATTACAATAATACATCTGACCTTCTTTATCAGGTAATTGTCCTGTACCGTAAGCCGTTTCCTCATTTACTAAAATTGGAGGTTGTATTTCCATAAAACCTGCATCCGTATTAAAATCAAGGAAATATTGAATTAAACCTCTTTGTAGTCTTGCCCCTTTCCCTTTATAAACAGGGAATCCACTTCCTGTAATTTTATTACCTAATTCGAAGTCAACGATATCGTATTTAGAACATAAATCCCAGTGTGGCATTGCCTTTTCATCCAATTCAGGAATGATACCCCAAGATCGAACCACCTCATTGTCTTCAGGTGTTTTTCCTTCAGGAACTGAGCTATGAGGTAAATTTGGCAAAGTCAACAATTTCTCTTCTAATTCTTTTTCTAAGTTATTAAGCTGATTTTGTAATTGAAGGGCATGTTCTTTATGAGTAGCAACTTCTTTTTTTGCAATTTCAGCTTCATCTTGCTTTCCTTGAGCCATTAATATTCCAATAGATTTGGAGGCCTTATTTAGGTTTGCTGTTAATTGCTCAGTCTCCTGTTGCAATTTTCTTTTATTTTCGTCCAAGGTGATTATTTCCTCAACGATTTCAAGAGAAGCAAAGTTTTTCTTTTTCAAACCAGCAATAATGCGTTCTTTCTCTTCAGGATTTCTAAACAAGCTTATAGGTAACATATTATAATACTCTAGTATTTTTAAATGAAATGCAAAATTATACAATTTTCAGCAATATCCCTGATGATTTATCTCAGTAATAATGATTAATATAAAGAATTTTCTCTTTAAGTCTCAGCTTAATAAAATAACTCCTAAAAACTACAATTCAATACTGCCATTCAGCCACCCCTCATCAAATGATGCACTATACTTTTTATAAAAGTTAATAGCCGGTTCATTCCAATTTAATACTTGCCAAAATAGACTATGATATCCATTTTCTTTGGCATAATCTAAAGTTGATTGAAATAACAGATGCCCAATTTTCCGTCCTCTTAATTTCTCATCAACTACAATATCCTCTAAATATAATTTTTTGCCTTTCCAGGTCGAATATCTAGGATAAAATAAAGAAATGCCCACAATTTTACCTGCAAACTCTGCCACAAAGGCTTTCCATATAGGATCTGCTCCAAATCCACTATTTTTAAATTCTTCTAGCGTAACCGTAACTTCTTCTGGGGCTCTTTCATATATGGCCAGTTCTCTGACCAAATACATCATTGCTTCACAATCATCAGCTTTTGCCCATCTAATACTAATTTTTGATTCCATTTTTTAATATTTTTTATATTACAAAAATAAAACAAAAATCCCTCAAGATTTTAAACTCTTGAGGGATTAATAAAACATTTAATATGATAATTATTCAGTTTTTAAAGCTTCTCTAATTTTAGCTTCAATTTCGTCTGCAAATTCAGGATTATCCTTTAAAAAGCTTTTTACAGAATCTCGTCCTTGTCCGATTTTATTTTCACCATAGCTAAACCAAGAACCACTTTTGGTCAAGATATTTAATTCAACACCCAAGTCTATTAATTCTCCAATTTTGCTAACGCCTTCACCATACATAATATCAAATTCTGCAACTCTGAAAGGTGGAGCTACTTTATTTTTCACTACTTTCACTTTCGTTCTATTTCCCACTACAACATCACCGTCTTTAATAGCAGTTGATCTTCTAATATCAAGTCTCACCGAAGAATAGAACTTTAAAGCGTTACCACCAGTTGTAGTTTCTGGATTACCAAACATTACTCCAATCTTCTCTCTTAACTGATTAATGAAGATACAAGTACTATTCGTACGAGAAATGGCAGCAGTAAGTTTTCTCATCGCCTGACTCATCAAACGAGCTTGCAATCCCATTTTACTCTCACCCATTTCACCTTCTAATTCACTTTTAGGAACCAATGCAGCAACCGAATCAATAACAATTACATCCAATGCACCAGAAAGAATCAGACGTTCTGCTATTTCTAAAGCTTGCTCACCATAATCAGGTTGAGCAATCAATAAGTCGTCCACATTAACGCCTAATTTCTTAGCATAAGTGGCATCAAAAGCATGTTCAGCATCTATGATAGCACACGTTCCGCCGATTTTTTGGGCTTCCGCTATAGTGTGTATTGCAATAGTTGTTTTACCTGATGATTCAGGTCCATAAATTTCTATTATTCTTCCTCTTGGTAAACCACCGACTCCTAAAGCAATATCTAAACCAAGAGAACCTGTTGAAATAACTTCCATCTCGACATTTGCTCTTTCACCAAGGCGCATTACAGAGCCTTTACCAAAGTCCTTATCAATCTTATCAAGCGTCATCTTGAGCGCTTTTAATTTCTCATCCGTCATTTTTGTGATTTTTAGATTTTGTAACAAAGATAAAACAACAATGGTTTAAAGCCATATTTATTTATAAACAAATTGATATTTAAAATTAAGCAATATCATCTAGTATGTTATTTTAAAACGCATCATTTTTTGTACTGTCTAATTATTATATTTTCTAAATGATATATTAATGATCATTTTGAAAACGCGTCCTAATTCATCATAAAATAAAAAACCTTCCAACATAAAAAATGTGGAAGGCTTTTATATACTTCATAGGGTTTTAATTTGAACAAATTTCTCCACCAACATTGGTATGAGTAACATTGCTACCCACTGTTAAATTCTCTTGATAATCAATATTTCCTGGTCCTTGATAACCATTAATAGAACAAGATAAAATATCTTCAAAATGTGTGTCTTCAATTAATAGTCTCGGGCTTGCCCATAAATAAATTGCACCTTTTGATACGCTAGGATTAGCTCCTGCATGTTTGATTTCTGCATGTTTAATTTGATTATTAGGACTTTGGGTATGAGTATAATAAATTCTATCCCAACTACCTGCAACTGGTGTTAATCCTCTGATAATAATTTTATCTGAAGCGGTACCTACAATCTTCAAACTAGCATTTTCATCAACTTTAAAGCCTGTTCCTTCTCCCATTTCTATAATTGTACCGGGTTCAATAGTTAGATGTCCTTTAATGAAAATGGAAGTTGTTCCAGCAGTAGTAAAATAAGGTACAGTAAGTTTTCTCCATGTTTGGGTTCCTTTAGGTTCAGAAGTATAAATATGCACCTCCACTTTATTAATAGTATTACCTATAAACTCATTATTGCTTTTAATTATGTCTATGTTTTCAGCCTTTACTCTTATTGGAATATTATTTTCTTTAAAAACATTATTTTCAATTGAAGTTGTTATTGTTTTATAGTTTTGGTTTAAACCATAAGTTTTACCATATTGAATAAGGTTATTTGTAAATTTTATTGTAGTACCACTATATAAAATTACATTCCCTAGATCATTGTTACTATTAAAGCGAGAACCACCAGCATATTCTACAACTGTATGGCTCAATTCATTTTTAACATTTTCACTTTCAAAATAAATACCTGACCATGAACCTGGCACTTTATCCTCTCCAGTAAAAGTAATTTTTTTATCTGAAGTTCCAGCTGCTTTTAATGAATTGGTACCTTCAATTTTTAAACCTGCATCGGTTTTGAACATTATTGTAACACCTGGTTCAATTACAACATCACCTTGAATTGACATTTTACAGGTTACAATATAGTCAATTGGTGCTTTTGGATTATCCTTTAAAACCGCACCAGGATTGTCATTAAAATAATTACAATCTAAGGTAATCGGTAATTCATTTCCAGGCTGAGGTCCATCTTTCTTTTCACATGAAGAAAGAATTAAAGAGATTGCAACAAATAATGCGACAATCTTTAAATTCAAATACTTGTTTGTAAATAGTTTCATAATAATTTGTTTTTAATTTCATTACAAAATTGCATCTTTCCCATTTATTTGACATCAGGGTATACCCTATTTTAATAATTTTTGGCTTTTATAGCTCGATTTTCAAGAAATGTGTTTTAATTACTAAAAATAGGAAGACAGATAACCTAAGTTTTAGTACATTTGAGATTCAGAGTGTTTATATGAAATATCAAGAATGAAATATTGCATCCTACTAATAATAAGTATGTTATGTTTTGGAAATAGTACACTATTTGCAAAAAATAATTTAATTCCTATTCCAGATGTTGCAATAGAAAATATATTAGATAGTGCTTATGATTGTCGATTTAAGGAAGGTTCCGATTGTGCTCCTATTTATCTATTTGCAATAAAGAAAGGGAAGGAGCTGAAAGTAGAATATATGGATTATTTAAACTTCTCTTATGCTTTTTATTTATCTTCAATGGGTCGTTTTGATACTGCTTTAAAAATTATTGAAGAAACATTGCCCTTATCAAAAAATGATATTGTAATCGAAGGATTAATTAATACACAAGCAAGTATTTTTTACAATCAAGGACATACAGAAAAAGCAATCAAATATTTCATTCAATTAGCAAAACTATTAGAAAAGAGAGGAGAATTTCATAAATTGGCATTAACCTATACAAATATTGGGATCATATTAGGTGCTCAAGAAAACTACCAAAGATCTTTAGATTTTTTATTAAAAGCTGATAATTTAGTAAAAAATACCGCTGACTCCTTCTTAATCATAACTTTAAGAGCAAACATCGCAGCAGCATATCTCGACCTAAAAGACTATAAGGCTGCAAGTCATTGGGCTAGACTAAGTATTAATACAAAATCAAAAATAGAATGGGATGAAAGCGGAAAGGCAATAGCATATCGAGTTTTAGCACAATCGTATAAACAAACTAATACAGATAGCGCTCTTTTCTTTATCAATAAATCGATTGAAACAAGTAAAGAATTTAATGATCAACTTAATTTGGGAACAGCCTTTTACGAATATGCATTAATTATGGATATCATTGGAAATTATAAATCCGCACAGTCGTATATAGACAAGTCGATTTCAATACACCGTGAAGTGTCCTTTTTACCCGGTATCGTTAATAGTCTTTTATTTGGAGGAAAAATAAGTATAAGAAATAAGCAATTTGAAAAAGCGGCAAACTACCTTTTAGAAGCTAATATCCTAAACGACTCCATAAAATCAGAAAAAAACTATAAAACGATTAGTGCCCTAACTACAAAATATGAAACTGAAAAAAAGGAAAGGCAAATTGTAGAAAAACAATTAGAAATAGAAAGAAAAAACGAACAAATCCATATTTGGACCATCATTGCATCTATGATTCTGATAAGTGGTATTGTTTTAATATATCAATTAAAGAAAAATCAAAAAATAAAAATAAAAATCCTACAACAAGAAAATGAAAATGAACTACTAAAAGCTCAGGTAAAAGGAGAAGAAATTGAAAGAGGTAGAGTAAGCAGAGAACTCCATGATGGAGTTGCATCGTCACTATTAGTTACCCGACTACAACTTGAGAAAAATACAACTGCCTCAAACAACAATGCGATTATAATGATTAAAGATTTACATAAAGAAATCAGAAATATTGCACATAAATTAAATCCTATTGATTTTAAGGAGAAAAATTGGATTCAAGAACTTAATAACTATTGTGCAAATATTCAAAGTGAGAAGACTCAAGTTCATTTCTTAAGTAATATCAAAGAGTTAATTTTAGAACCAACAAAGTTATTAGTACTTTTTAGAGCAATTCAAGAAGTTTTACAAAATGCCATTAAGCACGCCAATGCAAGGAATATTTCAATCCAAATTGTAAATGATTCTGATGCGCTAAATATTAGCATAGAAGATGATGGCAATGGAACACATCAGTCTATTTTGGATAATGCTGATAGCCTTAATAATTTAAGAGCAAGATTGAAAGAAATAGATGCATCCTTACAAATAGAAAGTAAAATTAATGAAGGTTTGGTAGCATTTATTCAATATGAATATAAACTTGTAAACGCAAATTAAACAGTAAATAATTCACTTTATGGTTCCATTTAAAAACATATTGATAGCTGATGATCATAATCTCATCCTTGAAGGGTTTGAATCTTGCATTACAAATGCCTATGAAAATGTGAACATTTGGAAGGCCAAAAGCAAATCTGAACTCTTGCAAATATTAAAAAGTGAGAAAATACAAGTTCTTTTTCAAGATATCCTATTTGGAAAACATGATGCCAGAACATTTATCAAAGACTTGAAAAATGAATTTAAAGATTTGAAAATTATAATTATCTCTACTTTAACAGATAATCTCACTATTAACACCCTTTTAAATCAAGGAGTAGATGGTTATATCTCTAAGGCAGACGATACTGAAGAATTAATCAATGCTCTAAATGCAATCGCAAATGGTATTATCTATATATCTCCTGATGCCAAAAATGCTATTAATAATACTATTCCTAAAAAAAAGACTTTTATTACTAAAAGAGAAGAAATTGTTTTAAGTTTAATTGTCTCAGGACTTACAACTAAGGAAATAGCTGAGAAATTAAATATTTCTATCAAAACAATTGAAGCACATAGAGCAAATCTCTTTGCAAGGTTCGGCGTGAAAAATGTAGTAGAATTAGTTAAAAAAGCTATCTATGAAGGCTATACATAACAATATATTAAAAGCGTATTAAACAAGCTACAATTTATTCAAAATCACTCTATAAAGAATGATAATTGCTTCCATAAAAATTTGATAAACTTTTCTCTTTCGACTTCATTACTTTTCATGATGCCAATAATTATGTAACTTGCATTATCTTAATACTCATTTTGATGGAATCTTTAACACATCAGCAGAAATCGAGCTTTATACGTAAAGAGATTAATGCTAGCTATAAAACTATTAAAAGTAAATATCCAATTCTCAGATATCAAAACTTTTGGGGCTTACTAATTTTTATTATTTCAATTTCAGCCGTAGTACTGAATGCCTATTTATGGTGGCAAGGCAGCATGTCTTCTTGGCTAATGATTATATTAAACGCTTTTTTCTTCGGTGTTTTACATGAATTAGAGCACGATTTGATTCATTGGATGTACTTCAAAAGCAATAAAGTAATGCATCACTTTATGATGCTAACGATTTGGATGCTTCGACCTATTACCATCAATCCTTGGATTCGCAGACAACTCCATTATCATCATCATAAATATTCAGGAACCTTACATGATGTGGAAGAAAGAGGTGTAACTAATGGTGAAAAATGGGGATTAAAAAGATTACTATTAACTCCAGATTTAGTTTTAGGTGGATTAACAAGGGTGACACAATTATTTAAAGATATTCAAACTGAAATAGAATCGGGAAGACTTAAAGTTGATTTAGGAAATCGATTAAAACGTTATGCAGTTATTGGTCTTATTCCAATAACCATTGTATCACATCTGATACTCTATTTATTTGCAATTAATCTTTTATTGAATTTCTTAAATTCAAATTTTCAAACAGGCTTATTATTTCCAGCCCCAATTCAGTCATTGATAACCTTTTTAAATCCTATAATTTATATTATATTATTGCCAAATGTGATTCGTCAATTTTGTTTACATTTAATTACATCAAATATCCACTATTATGCAGATATCGAAGATGGGAATGTAATTGAACAGACACAAGTTTTAAATCGTTGGTGGACGACACCTTTTCAAGTTTTCTGTTTTTTCTTTGGTTGGACACATGCTATTCATCATTTTGTAGTAAACGAAACTTTTTATGTTCGACATCTTACTAGAAAAAAAGCATATAAGGTGCTTAGAAAATACGGTGTACGATTCAATGATTTCGGCACTTTCAAAAGAGCGAATCGATTTAATAAAATTGCAAAAACAAGTTAAAGTTGCCTCGAAAATAGAAAGGGGGAAATCTGTTCAATAAAAATCCGTTTTTTGCAGATTAATTTGATCAGAAAAGTTCATCACTTTTAAACAATGGTTTAAGATTAAGATGTTCATAAGCCTTTCTAGTTGCTTCTCTACCTCTAGGTGTTCTTACTAAATATCCTTCTTGTATTAAAAAGGGCTCGTAAACCTCCTCTATTGTTCCAGCTTCTTCACCGACAGAGGTTGCTATATTATTAATACCAACAGGACCACCTTTGAACTTTTCAATGAGGCAGGTTAATATCCTATTGTCCATCTCATCCAATCCATTGACATCCACCTGCAATGCATTTAAGCCATGTTCGGTTACTGCAAGATCAATTGTTCCATTTCCGAGTACCTGAGCAAAATCTCTCATACGTCTTAAAAGGCCATTTGCAATTCTTGGTGTTCCGCGACTTCTGCCTGCAAGTTCCCATGCTGCCTCAGAAGTTGTTTTTACATTTAACAAAGTTGCAGAGCGACTTATGATTTTTTGTAAAACGTCCTTAGGATAATAATTCAATCGAGATTTAATTCCAAAACGAGATAATAAAGGAGCGGTTAATAATCCAGAACGAGTAGTCGCTCCCACTAAAGTAAATGGAGCTAATTCAATCTGTAAGGTTCTGGCATTTGGCCCACTATCTATTAATATATCTATTTTGAAATCTTCCATTGCAGCATAAAGATACTCTTCCACAACAACATTTAAACGGTGAATTTCATCAATAAACAATACATCACGCATTCCAAGGTTCGTTAACACTCCTGCAAGATCACCGGGTTTTTCCAAAACAGGGCCACTGGTTTCTTTAATATTAACACCCAGCTCATTAGCCACAATCCTGGAAAGTGTTGTCTTTCCTAAACCTGGAGGGCCATGAAACAAAATATGATCTAGCGGCTCACCTCTCATATTAGCTGCCTTGATAAAAATGCGTAAATTCTCAATCAATAAGGGTTGTCCTGAAAACTCCTCAATAGACTGAGGTCTAATAGAGTTTTCGAACTCTTTTTCCTTAGAGTTTAACTGTTCATTTGGTCTTACATTAGACGATTCCATACGTTACAAAGATATACTTTAAAATGAAAATAAAATCCAAAATTATTTAGTTTTCCAATATGTATCCAGAATGAAAAAAGCTGGTTTTTAATTTTTAGAATAAGCTAAAAATCAAGTTTATTTTTAAAAATTTAGCAGCCATTAAACTTTTAATAATTTAAAAAGACAAAAAGCTAATTTAAACCTGTAATAATAATAATTAAAATGGTCTATTTTTGACAAAAAAATAAAATTGTCAGTTTCAGAAGCTATTTTAGATGCTATAAGACATTATTGTGCTTATCAAGAACGTTGCCACAGCGAAGTGCGCACTAAATTGATAAGTTTGAAGTGTTATGGAGAAGATTTAGAGGAAGCAATTAGCATTTTAATCCAAGAGAACTTTTTAAATGAAGAACGTTATGCAATTGCTTACGCCAGTGGAAAATTCAGGATAAATAGCTGGGGGAAAATTAAAATTAATCTTCATCTAAAATCAAAAGGAGTCTCTGAATATTGCATTAGAAAATCTCTTTCTGCCATTGATCCAGAAGAATATGAGCAAAAACTACTTCAATTAACAATAAAGAAGGATAAAGCTCTGCTTCAAATAAAACAAGAGTGGAAAAGGAAACAAAAAGTTATCCAGTATCTTTTACAGAAAGGTTTCGAAATGGATTTAATTCTGAATGCTTGGAATTCAAAAGAAAAACTGTAAATTTGAAAATAGCTTTCCTATAAAATATATGGTTAAAAAAATCACTGAAGGTGTTTGTATAAGTGTAGAAGTATTTTACAGACCCGATCAAAGTAATCCTGTAAACAATAGCTACGTGTTTATGTATAAAATTACGATTGATAATTTTACTAATACTTCGATTCAATTATTAAGAAGAAGCTGGTATATTATTGATACTTTAGTTGGACTTCGAACTATTGATGGAGAGGGCGTTATAGGTCTTTTACCTATATTAGAACCTAATGAAAGTTTCCAATATAGTTCTGCAACCAATATACATGCAGAGATAGGTAAAATGTATGGTACTTATTTTTTCAAAAGACTTTCAGATGATTCAACATTTGAGGTAATAATTCCAGAGTTTTCTTTAATTACACCTTTTAAAGGGAATTAGAAATTTAGTTGCTACATTTCAATTGTTGAAAAACACCTTTTAAATTCTATAAAATTTATATTTTTTCAAAACAAGTTTCCTCTTCAACAATTACTTTTTCCATTTTATATCAGTATTTTCTTCTAAAGTATTTATCAATCGAATACCTTGAATAAGGTCAATTAGGAATGTTTTTAAATATAGGTTTTTGAATTTTACTTCCTATCAAAAATAATTAATAAACCTTAAAATCAGAATATTAATTTAATTTTGTAACTTTAAGGTTTGGCAATAACCAATTGCCATTACAAATTAGCGTAACTGAGTTGAATAATGAATAAAATACCTTTAGAGATTCTGGCACTTTCTAGTAGCATTTCCAAACAACAGTCTTATTCTGTTATATTGGGAGAGGTGGGAGGAGGAAGAAAATTACCAATAGTGATAGGAGGTTTTGAAGCACAATCAATAACTATCGTTTTTGAACATATCAAACCCATCCGACCTCTAACCCATGATTTAATGATTAATATTTTTGATACTTTTGGGATAAACTTACAAGAGGTAGTTATTTATAAATTAATAGAAGGTGTTTTTTATGCTCATTTAATTTGTGAAAAAGATGGCAAAACTTTTGAAATAGACTCCAGAACCTCTGATTCTATTGCATTAGCTATTCGTGTTGGTTGTCCTATTATGACTTATGAGCATATTTTAAGTGAGGCTGCTAATTTAAGCGGAATGTTATCTTTTGACACAGAAATAACAGATGAAGATCCAATCATTCAAGACGAAACTAAAAAAGATAAGACTAAAGGAGCAACGCCAACATTAAACCATTATTCAGCAGAAGAATTGAGAAAAATGATGCAAAAGGCTTTAGATACTGAAGATTATGATCTTGCCATTCAAATCAGAGATGAAATGAAAAAAAGAGGTATTCAAGAATAATTTCTTTGACCTCATTCAAAACTATTCAATTTATTTTGCATTCTTCAAATTTATGCCTTCTTTAGATTTAAATAATACCCAACAAAAAACAAAATTATTATATCGTTTTATAGGAATATTTTTAGGATTAATATTACTTAATATCCTTTCCTATCGCTATTTTACTCAAATTGACCTTACCCGTGACAAGCGTTATACCACAACGCCTGCCACAAAGAATATGTTGCAAAACCTAAAAGGTAATTTTACAGTTACTATATTTTTAAAAGGTAAAAAGCTGCCAGCAGCTTTCAAAAGTTTAGCAATAACGACGGAAGAACTCCTAAAAACCTTTAATACCCAAAGTCATAACAAGATCAATTACCATTTCGTGGATCCAACTTTGGATGAGTCTGCATTGGCTACATTAGAAAAATACCACATGTCAGGTATTCCAGTTTCTATTAGTGATGAAGGTGGCATTCAACAAAGAATGGTTTTCCCATGGGCATTAGTTACTTTTCATAATGAACAAGGTCAACCTGAAAGAGAAGCTCCGATATTATTACAGGAAAGCAACTCAATGGTTTTGTCAAAAACAATATTATTACATTCTGAAATGATGTTAGAATACAAGCTCGCTAACACCATTTTTCAATTACAAAAACCATCACCAGACTTTGTGGGTTATCTTTTAGGTAATGGTGAGGCAATTCCTCCACAAATTATCTCTTTAATTAATAATATTGGCCAGGCACATTTTGCAATGGACACATTTAATTTGCAAGATAATATAGGTATTCCACAACATTATAAAGCATTAATCGTTAACCGACCTACACAAGAATTTTCAGAAATTGATTTATTTAAGATTGACCAATATATAATGAATGGTGGTAGTGTTTTGTTTGCGATAGATGCAGCCAAAGCAGCTATTGATAGTTTTCAACATACGGAGACTTTTATGTCGGAACCTTTGGACACTAAAATAAATGACATTTTATTCCCTTACGGTGCTAGAGTCAACAATGATCTAGCACTTGATGGTAGTAATAATGCGGGTATACCTGTTTCTGCTCAATCCGAGCTATATCCTTGGCCCTATTTCCCAATTCTGGAAGGAAACAACAACTTCCCAGCTACCAAGAATTTAAATGGTGTATTAGCACGATTTCCGAGCAGTATTGATTTAAATAAGAATAATGAAAGTACTATTAAGAAAACAGCATTACTTACTACTTCTATTTATGGAAAAACTATTAACCTTCCTGCATTAGTTATGTATAAATCAGTGTTGGACGAGCCTAACCTAGCTACTTTTAATAAAAAAAATGTTATCGTTGCAGCATTATTAGAAGGAAAGTTTGTTTCGCCTTTTTTACAACATTCTTCTGAAGCTTTAGATGCTTTCATAAAGGACAACAAGATAGACATGAAAAATCAAAGTAAGAATAATAGCAAAATTGTAGTTATTTCTGATGCGGATATATTATTGAATGAAATTAAAGAAAGTGGTCAGCCTGCAGATATGGGTAGTTACCGGTATGCTCCAAACTATAAATTTGATAATGGAATTTTTCTTCAAAATATCCTTACTTATTTAGTAGAAGAGAATAATCTATTACAAGCAAGAACAAAATCATTTGAAAATAGAATTCTAGATCCGAAGCGGACAGCATCTGAAAAAACTAAATGGCAAATAATTGCGATAGGTTTACCCACTGCATTAGTTGGACTTTTTGCTTTAATTTATGGCTTTACAAGAAAGAAGAAGTATGGAAAAATTTAAAAATTACATTTTTTAATTAAGTAATTGGTTTCCTAACTACCGCTAAAGTTAGTCTACTAATACAAACTAATCTATTTTTTTCATCCTCTATTCTAATTTCCCAAACTTGAGTACTAGCACCAATATGAAACGGTCGTGCTGTTGCATATACCCAACCATTTCTTTTCCCTTTGAGATGATTACAATTAATCTCAATACCGACACAAGCTTGCTTTTCGGGATTAACACATAACCAAGCTGCAACACTACCAACCGTTTCGGCTAAAGCAGCTGATGCACCACCATGCAAAAGACCAAATGGTTGAACCGTTCTGTGATCCACTGGCATTCTTGCAGTTACAGTTTGATCATCGACCTTAACGAACTCAATTCCTAGGTGTTCACCTAGGTTACCTTTTCGCATATTATTCAACATTTCTAAGGCCGGAAGCCCATTAAACCAAATCATATTTTATTATTGTCTTTTAAGTCTTTATTTTTGCAGATTAGTTTGATTTTCAAAAATACATTATTTAGAAGTTTAAAAAAAAATTGCTGAAGATTTAATTGATTTGGCATACAAAAAATTACATGAAAAATATTCTTATCGCTGGTGCAGGCAAATCATCATCTTACCTTATAAAATATCTTTTAGATAATTCAAAACCCGACTGGAGAATAGTCGTGATGGATGCTTCAGAAGCAGCTATCAATGAAAAGACTATGGGTCACCCTAGAGCTATTCCAGCTGTAATAGAGGTTACCAATTCAGAACAAAGACAAGCTTTGGTAAAGGATGCTACTTTAGTAGTTTCAATATTACCACCCGATTTGCATTATATACTTGCAAAGGATTGTTTAATGCATAAAAAACACTTAATTACTTCTTCCTACATTTCTCCGGAGATAAAGGCAATGGATGAGGAAGTAAAAAAAGCTGGATTAATGTTTATGTGTGAAATGGGTCTTGATCCTGGTATTGATCATATGTCTGCAATGGCTATTTCTCACAGTATCAGTAAAATAGCAGGAACAATAACAAGTTTTAAAAGTTTTTGTGGTGGCGTAATAGCACCCGAAAGTGATAATAACCCTTGGCATTATAAAATTAGTTGGAATCCTAGAAATGTTGTTCTGTCTGGAAAAGCAGGTGCGGAATGGAAAGAAAATGGGATTGTGAAACAATTAGAATATCCTGAAATTTTTGCAAATAACAAAAGAATAAAAGTTGACGGTGTTGGTATGATGAGTTATTATCCTAACCGAGACTCTTTAGATTATATAGAACGTTATGGATTGCATGAAGTGGAAAACTTCATGAGAGCCACACTTCGATTCCCATCCTTTTCTAAAGCTTGGAATTATATTGTAAAAATGGGCTTAACGCAGGATGATGATCAATTCGATACCATAGGCAAATCTTATGCTGATTGGATTTCTTTCAAAACTGGCGTTCCGATTCAGGAAGGCTGGGATATTACAGTAGCGGAGAAATATATGATTGGAGATAAGAGTCTTGACATGATTAAATGGTTAGGATTATTCGAAGCAAGTCTTTTAATTAAATCTGAAGGAACATTTAGTAGTGCGGATATTTTACAAGATGTCATTGAAGATAGATGGAGATTAATGCCAAATGATAAGGATATGATAGTAATGCAACATCAAATTGTTTACCAGCGTAAAAAGACGGAAACCCATCTCATTTCAAACCTTGTAGTAAAAGGAGAAAATAAACTTTACAGTGCAATGGCTAAAACAGTAGGCTTGCCCATGGCAATTTTAGCAAAAAAGATAATTGATGATGGAAAAATTCCTAATAAAACAGTAGGTGTCCAAATCCCTATCATGCCTGATGTTTATAGATTTATATTAAAAGAATTAAAGAAAAATGGTATTTCATTTGAGGAGGTAGTCAATTAATAAAATCTAAATTTGAATATAATATACAATAAAGAAGAGCAATTCATAATAGATTTGGTAGCAAAAGCTGCCAAAAATATCAAATTGCAAGCATATTTAATTGGAGGCTTTGTAAGAGATAAAATTCTAGAAAGACAAACCAAAGATATAGACATTGTTTGCAATGGTGATGGTGTTTTATTAGCTCAAGAAGTAGCTTCGATGCTCACCCCTATTCCAAAAGTTACAATTTTTAAAACTTATGGAACGGCTCAAATGAAAATAAAAGGACTAGAGGTAGAATTTGTAGGTGCGCGAAAAGAATCCTATAAAGAAACCTCAAGAAATCCTGATGTAAAACCTGGAACCTTAAATGAAGATCAAAAAAGAAGAGATTTTACAATTAATGCCTTAGCCATAAGTCTTAATGATGAGAACAGAGACAATATAATCGATCCCTTTGATGGTTTACTTGATATTAAGGATAAAATAATCAGAACGCCACTCTTACCAGATCAAACCTTTAGTGATGACCCTTTAAGAATGATGCGTGCAATTAGATTTGCAACACAATTACAATTCAATATCGAATCGTCTTGTTTTGAAAGTATTATTAAACAAAAGGATAGAATAAAAATTATAACTAAAGAAAGAATAGCTGACGAACTAAATAAAATTATGATGAGTTCAAAACCGTCGATTGGTTATGATTTATTATATCGTTCTGGACTTTTAGATATTATTTTACCACAGTTAACAGCACTATCAGGCACTGAAATAATCGAAAACCAAGGTCATAAAGATAATTTATATCACTCTTTCCAAGTATTAGATAATATTACACCCCATACTGATGATTTATGGTTGCGTTGGGCTGCATTATTGCATGATGTTGGGAAGTCAAAAACAAAAAGGTTGGAAAAAGGGAAAGGTTGGACTTTTCATGGTCATGAATTAGTAAGTGCAAAAATGATTCCTAAAATATTTGCTTCTTTGAAATTACCATTAAATGAAAAGATGCATTATACCAAAAAGATAGTTTCGTTACACCATAGACCCATAGCATTAACTAAGGAGGATATTACTGACTCCGCTATGAGAAGACTATTGTATGATGCTGGAGAGGAAATAGATGATCTTTTGACTTTATGTAAAGCTGATATCACCTCTAAAAATAAACAAAAGGTGAAACGCTATTTAGAAAATTTTAATATCGTTCGACAAAAACTTAAAGAAGTTGAAGAAAAGGATAAAATAAGAAACTGGCAACCACCTATTACTGGTGAAGAAATTATGGAAACATTTAATTTAAAGCCTTCAAGAGAAGTTGGACTTATCAAAACAGCAATTCGAGAAGCAATTCTAGATGGAGTGATACCCAATGATTATGAGGCAGCAAAAAGCTTTATGATGAAATTTGCAACAGAAACCAAAATTTCAGCAAATAAATAAATATAGAATTACAATAGAAAAATGTTTATAATAATTAAGGGATTGTCGAATGACAATCCCTTAATTATTAAACGTAATTATATATTCTAATGTTCATCTTCACCTGGTCTCAATGGAACAGTCTGAGGAACATAGTCTAAACCAGTTTCAGTATCTTCTCTATATTCGTAAGCCCATCTGTGAACTTCCGGAATAGGTCCTTCCCAGTTTCCATGTCCAGGAACAATAGGAGTTGTCCATTCTAAAGTAGTACAACCGTATGGATTTAAAGATGTTACTTTTCTACCTCTAAAAATACTTACAAAGAAGTTGAAAATAAACAATAATTGTACAAAGAAAGCAATAACCACAAATATCGAGATAAATGCATTCATTTTTTGATAAGGAGCAAAGGTAGCCCAAGCTGTAAAGTCATAATAACGACGAGGCATACCCGCTAGGCCAGAATAGTGCATAGGCCAGAAAATAGCATAAGAACAAATAAAGGTAACAAAGAAGTGAATATAACCTAATACATTATTCATATATCTACCAAACATTTTCGGGAACCAATGATATATACCAGCAAACATTCCAAAGAAGGCAGCAACACCCATAACTAAGTGGAAGTGAGCAATTACAAAGTAAGTGTCATGTTGGTGAATATCTAAAGCAGAGTTACCTAACCAGATACCTGTTAAACCTCCAGAGATGAATACAGATACGAATCCTATCGCGAACAACATTGGTACCGAGAAGTGTATACTTCCTCTCCAAAGCGTTGTTAACCAGTTAAATGTTTTAATAGAGGATGGTATCGCAATCATAAGTGTTAATAAGACAAACACCGATCCCAGGAATGGACTCATACCGGAAACAAACATATGGTGTGCCCAGACTAATAATGATAAAGAGGTAATACCCACAAATGAAATTACCATCGCAGAATAACCAAAGATTGGTTTACGAGAGTATATTGAAATAATTTCAGACGCTATACCCATTGATGGCATTACAACAATATAAACCTCAGGGTGACCCAAGAACCAGAATAAATGTTGATACAACACTGGTGATCCTCCCATATTAGGTAAAGCCTTACCAGCAATATAAATCTCAGATAAGAAGAAGCTTGTTCCCATGTGACGGTCGAATAATAACAAAACAACCGCAGAAACTAATACTGGGAATGCTAATAAACCTAAAATAGCAGTAAATAAGAATGACCAAATCGTTAAAGGCAAACGAGACATTTTCATACCATTAGTTCTCATATTTAGAATAGTAGAAACATAGTTCAGACCACCCAAAATTTGGGAAATAATAAATAATATCATTGCTATGAGCCATAAATCCATACCCAGTCCGGATCCTAGAGTAGCTTCTTTAAGAGCACTCAGAGGTGGATAAACAGTCCATCCACCAGATGCGGGACCTGTTGAAATAAAAATTGAAGAGAACATCACTACACTGGAAGCAAAAAATATCCAGAAAGAAAGCATGTTCATAAATGGTGAGGCCATATCTCTGGCACCAACTTGAAGCGGAATAAGGAAATTACTAAAAGTTCCACTCATACCTGCCGTTAAAACAAAGAAGACCAAAATCGTTCCGTGCATTGTAACTAATGCATAATAGAAATCGGGCGATAATTTTCCTCCTTTTGCCCATTCTCCTAACAATTGTTCCATTATAGGAAACTTAGTATCAGGGAATCCTAATTGTAAACGGAAGAAAACGGAGAATAAGGCACCAATAATAGCCCATAAAATCCCCATAATCAAGAATTGCTTCCCAATTATTTTGTGATCTGTACTAAAGATGTATTTGGTAATAAAATGTTGCTTATGCTCATGGTGTCCGTGATCACCATGTGCCGCATTATCTAATACTAAAGTAGCTTCGTTACTCATTTTTATTTATTGATTTAAAGCCTAATCGCTATTAATTTAATTTTTACTTATTTATTTAACTGCTATCGTACTTGCAGTGGAATCTGTAGTTGTTGGTGCAGGTGCTACAGGAGCAGCCTTACCTTCTATATCATCCTTATGCAAAGCATAATATGGTTTTTGTTGCGCTATCCACCTGTTAAATTCACCTTTGGTTTCTACGACCACAGTACCTCTCATTGAATAGTGACCACTACCACAAAGCTCAGAACAAGGGATTTCATAAACAAAATCTGGATTCTCTGTAATCTTAGCCATTTCCTTGGTAGTAATTGTAGGAGTCACCCAGAGTGATGTAGTAATACCAGGCACGGCATCCATTTTCATTCTAAAGTGAGGTAAAAACAAGTTGTGAATTACGTCTCTTGAATTAATAATAAATTGTACAGGGATATCTTTAATAACGTGCACTTCTCCATTTTCAATAATGATATCATCTTTTGAGGCAGGATCATTCCAATCTAAACCTAAAACATTATTAGCATCATTAATATTACGGAAATTTGTTTTTCCAAATACGCCATCTTTTCCTGCATAGCGTATAATAAAGTTAAATTGTTTACCTACAACTTGAACTTTCATTGCATCAGCAGGTGGCTTACCAGTCATATTTACCCAAGATTTTAATCCAAAACCAATTAAAATCATAAGTGTAATTGCTGGAACGGTTGTCCAAATCACCTCTAATTTATTATTATGAGCATAAAACAAAGGTTTTTTGCCATCTATTGCTTGATATCTAAATGAGAACCAGAAAAGTAATGTTTGAGTAATAAAGAAAACAGTTCCAGTAACAATTATTGTGGCCAACAATATTTTTTCATATTGCACGCCTTGGATAGAAGCTGCTTGAGGCAAATAAATAGGAGCTAATAATCTATGTGTTTCATAAACGCCATACATTCCAGCTATGAAAACTATAAATAGAATCCATGCTAAAATTTTATTGTTTTTTTTGTTAACCTCAACTTCGTCACCACGAATTAGATTAACATATTCTACAGCTCTTGTAATCTGATATATTACTATAAAAATCAGAATAAGTAGGGCAGATAATAATAATAAAGACATCGTATATTATATTTAAAATTAAATTAATTGTTTTCTTTAGATTAACTTAAGTGAACTATTGTTTCTTTCAATAGAATATGATTATGAGTAATCAAATCTTCGCTAGCTAAAGTTTTAGAAACAGTATTGATCATAATTCCAGCAAACCCAAAGAAAAGCCCAAATTCATACCATCCCATATGCCAATTGTTACCTGTTGGTCCTGGATACATTAATAGATATAAATTCAACCATTGTCCAAAGATAATGATACATGCTATAAAAACAATAGTAAAGAAATTACGTTTACTAGGACGAGACATTAAAATCAAAACAGGTCCAACGAAATTGATTACAAGATTCAAATAGAATGGTAAACTATAAGCTCCATTTTGACGGGTATTGTAATATACTGTTTCTTCAGGAATATTAGCATACCATATCAGCATATATTGTGAAAACCAAGTGTAAGTCCAGAAAATAGAGAAGGCAAACATAAATTTCCCTAAATCATGCATATGCTCTTTATTCACAAGAATTAAGTTACCTTGATTTTTCAAATAGACTGTCCAAAGAAGGATTAAAGACATCCCAGCTACAAAAGCGCCAGAAAACACGTGCCAACTAAATAAAGTAGAGAACCAATGAGCATCTATACTCATAATCCAAAACCAAGGAGTAGTACTCATCATAGTTAGTCCATAAACAACCATAAAAGCACCCGAAAGCGTCATAGCACCCCAATATAATTTAGTTGAATTTTTAGGTCTATTTTGTTGAGCAATAGATAAACTTCTAAATTTCTTACCAAAATAACCCCAAAGTCCAACAGTAATTACTGAAAAGCCTACGAACATCCATTTATTCAAAAATGCACTTTTACCTTCTAATATCTTATCGCCAGTTGGATCTACCCAATGAAAGATAGGGTTATGATGACCTAAACCAAACACTACTGCAAACAATATGACTAATGTAATAATTCCAAATATCCATACATTAGCTCCAATGGCCTCTGGTACTCTTTTATAGGCAACAATCCATCCTCCTTGTGCAAGAGAAGCTGCTGCTTGAATAAAAATAGATGTTACTGCTATTATTAGAAAATAAATACTATTCTGCATTAATCCCATCCAAAACCGTACGACTCCACCCTCTTGATTACCTCCAAGAAAGGAGATTCCGCCAGCAATGACAGTTATTATACCTAATATTATCAGTATCAAACCGGTTTTCTTTAAACTCGCTGGGACTTCAAAACGATCGGTCATAATTTATATATTTTTAAGTTTGTTATTTTAAATTAAGTTTATTCTAATTTTTAACTACTGCTGTATCAGTAACTGGTTCCGCTTTAGCAGTATCTGTTGTCGGTTGTGTTGTGCTAGAACCATCAGAGGACAATGTAAATGGATCTCCTCCGTTTTCAGATTGAAATTTCTTAATATACGCCAATACCTGCCAACGATGCTTAGTATCTAATTGACTAGCATACGAACCCATCATATTTTTGCCATATACAACAGCATGATACATTTTGCCAATCGGCATATGCAAATAGTTTTCACCTTTAAAGTTAGGGGGAGCTGCTGCAAAAGGCCCTTCGCCACCTTTATATAAAGGTCCATTTCCATCTAAAGCTTGTCCATGACAGATTCCACAAAAGATATCATACAAGCGTTGTCCTTCGGCAATTTCACCTTCACTAAATTTATATGGTGATTGTAATGCATACCATTGAGTGGTATCATTTTCATCAATATGCTCAGGCAAATCCATACCTCTAGCTATTGTTCCAGCCTCAGGTGTTCTGGAAGTCAATGAATCCGCAAAGTTAGGATTTGAGGTATAAGCGTCATATGGACGCGAGTAAGTCATATCCGGAGCATAAATCTTACCCGGATTTCTTCTTACTCCACCGCTATTACAAGCCGAGAGAGCTAGAGAACTTCCAATTGCCAGTGTAATTAAAAATCGTTTGTTCATAAATATCTATATATATATTGACGTTTTAAAGTCAATTTTTATGATGCAAAATTTATTGAATAATCTTCTTCTTTATCAAATCTTCCATACCACCATCCTTCTTCAGCTATTTGAACATCAGTTTCAACAGGATTGGTTTCTTTAAGGAAGTTCATCAACTCTATTTCGTCTGTACCTTCTGTAACTTCTATTGCCACAACAAATAAATCATCAGTTTGTCTAGGATGAAAGACATGCTTTTTAACTCCTGGCATAATCTGATTAAGGTAGCAATAAGTTAATACCATACCAACAGCTGAGAACAATACCGTCAATTCGAAGGTAATCGGAATCATAGCTGGTAAGGAAAAGAAAGGTTTACCACCATAATTAATAGGCCAGTCAGAAGTAAAAATCCATGACATAAAGCCTAATGCTGTTGCGGTACCAGTTATTCCATATATAAAACCAGCAATATGCAAATCAGTTTCTTTCAATCCCATAGCCTCGTCCAATCCATGAACAGGGAATGGGGTATATACATCGTGCAATTTATAACCACTATTACGTACTTTATGTACGGTATCAAATAATGGTGCTTCATCATCGTAACAAGCTATTGCAAATTTTTTTACTGCCATTCTAATTTATTTTTTGCTGATTGCTATAATCTTTTTTGTTAATTAATGACCCGCATGGGCAATTTCAATAAACTCTTCAGTTGATTTGTCTTCCAATGCTCTGTTAGCTTTATGAGCATTCTCTCCCGTTGTTTTCAATACAAATTTAATTTCTGCAATTGCAATTACCGGGAAATATTTAGAGAAAAGGAAGAAACAAGTAAAGAATAAACCAAATGTTCCTAAATAAAATCCTAATTCAGTCCAGGTTGGAGAATAATAAGCCCATTTAGCTGGGATAAAATCTCTCGCCAAAGTAGTGGCAATAATTACAAAACGCTCAAACCACATACCTATATTCACCACAATCGACAAAACAAATGAGAATACTATATTTCTCCTAAGCTTTTTGAACCAAAAGAATTGAGGGGAAACTACGTTACAAGTCATCATAGCCCAATAAGCCCACCAGTAAGGTCCCATTACACGCCACTTGAATGCTTCTTGTTCATATTGAACTTGAGAGTACCAAGCCATAAATAACTCCGTTAAATAAGCAATACCTACTATAGAACCTGTAAGTACAATTACTTTATTCATTGCTTCAATATGTCCCAAAGTAATATATTCTTCTAAGCGGTACATTTTTCTAGTTAATATCAATAGGGTATTTACCATTGCAAATCCAGAGAAAATCGCACCAGCCACAAAATATGGAGGGAAAATTGTTGCATGCCATCCTGGAATTACAGAAGTGGCAAAGTCAAAGGATACAATTGTGTGTACAGAAAGTACAAGAGGTGTAGCTAGACCAGCTAATACTAATGATAAAGCTTCAAATCGCTGCCAGTTCTTTGCAGTACCCGTCCAACCAAATGATGCTAAACCATATAAACGCTTACGTAATTTTGTTTTTGCTCTGTCACGAATAGTTGCAAAATCAGGAATTAAACCTGAATACCAGAATAACAAAGACACTGTAAAGTATGTTGAAATTGCAAATACATCCCAAAGAAGTGCTGAGTTAAAGTTAGGCCATAAAGGACCACGTGTATTTGGTAAAGGTAATACGTACATTGCATCCCATACACGACCCATGTGGAAAACCGGGAACATCGCAGCACAAATAACCGCAAAAATTGTCATGGCTTCTGCTGCACGGTTTACTCCTGTTCTCCAATGTTGACGAAATAGTAAAAGAATAGCTGAAATTAATGTTCCAGCGTGACCTATACCTACCCACCATACGAAGTTGGTAATATCCCAACCCCAACCAATGGTTCGGTTAATGCCCCAGGTTCCAAGACCCCAATAAACTGCCCAGCCCACAGAAAAAACACCAAAGGCTAAAAATATAACAGATATAAAAAACCCAAAATACCATAGTTTTGTCGGTTTTTGCTCAATCGGTCGGCAAATATCCTCTGTTACATCATGGTAATTTTTGTTTCCATCTACCAATGGCTCTCTAATAAAGGATTCGTATTTTAAATGCATAGTTATAAATTCCTATTCTGCTATGAAATAATAATATTTATTTATTTATTTTTTATAATTGTCTTCAAATGCTTTCTGCGTTAAATGACTTTGTTCTTTCATACAATCTGCTCCATTAAAAATCTAATAATAAACTTGATTAGATTGTTCCAATATCTTATTGACTGTTGTGCAATTTTGATTAGCAGCTCCCAATCTAATTTTAAAAATCAAGTTGGTCTTTTGCTTAATCAATTTCAATTTTGCACCTAAAAGAACTCCAAATCCCACCGCTCAGCATCTATCTAAATTATATCAATCTTTTTTTGCTTTGTTCCTAAATATCCTCTAAGCGTCTGTTTCTAATCTAAATTTATATTGACTTCTTCTTTGGAATAAGTCTCCATTTTCATCTATTATAAGAAAATTTTGAAACGACTAAATAATTTTAGTCCTTCTTTTCTTAATTATTTTCTCTATATTTATGTCAAGGCCTAAATTTTAGTATTCGAATATTTCTAATAATTAAATTTAGACTTCTTATTTTCTATTTTATAAATGTTGCTTGTACATTTCATCCTCACCAGAATTCATATGAATAGTCTCGTCAGTATTACGAATCTTAGCTAAGTAACTTACGTTAGGTAAAATATGTAGACTTTCTAACATATAGAACATTCTTTCTTTATTATCTTGGTAACGTTCAACATAAACAGCACTTTCCTTATCGTTCACATTTCCAAAGGTAATGGCATGACTAGGACAAGCAGATTGACAAGCAGTGCTAACATGATGATCCTTCAAAGGCACTCCCTCTTTCTTAGCATCCAATTTACCAGTTTGTAATCTTTGAACACAGAAAGTACATTTTTCCATTACTCCACGTGAACGTACAGTAACTTCTGGATTCAATACCATTCTAGTTAAATCATCATTAATATCATCCCTACGTCCATCAGTATATAAGTTATCAGCAAATGCATCTGCACCATTCCAATCCATCCAGTTGAAACGACGTACTTTAAACGGACAGTTATTTGCACAATATTTAGTACCAATACAACGGTTATACGCCATTTGGTTCAATCCTTCAGAACTATGGTTTGTAGCTGACACAGGACAAACGTTTTCACAAGGAGCGTTATCACAATGTTGACACATTACCGGCTGATAAATAGTTTGAACAGAGTCTGCATCATCCGGATCTCCTGAGAAGTAACGGTCTATTGTCAACCAAGACATCTCTTGTGCCTTAATAACTCTTTCCTTACCAACAACAGAAACATTATTCTCAGAATGACAAGCAATTACACAAGCTCCACAACCCGTACAAGAGTTCAAGTCAATGGACATTGCCCAATGTAAACCTGGCTTTTCATGAATTGGATAATGTGAACCGTTCTTAGCGAAATCATCTTCAAATTTCTTAGCATCGAAGTCTTTACCTTTACCATATAATTCATCAAGATCATGATGTTTAGAATGGTCGGCTTCAGCAGGAATTAAATAATGCTCCAATTCGTGCTTACGCTCTTCTATCAATTCATAAGGATTCTTAAGGAATTCATCCTTAGCAAACTCATGAATAAATGGACGATTTTCTGTACTATTATGACTTTGAGTGATCGCAATTGGGTAAAAAGTACTTGTTTTTTCGATCGTAACAGCATTATTAAATGTAAATGTCTGACCATTATAATTTAATAAAGGATAAGCATTCTTTCCTAAATCTGCTGCTGCTAAACCAACACCTTTATCACGGCCATATCCTACAGCAATCGCAATTACATTATTATGTATACCCGGAGTCACTACTACTGGTAATTCAATAGTATGTCCACCTACTGTTATTTTTAATACTCTTCTTTTTGGTTTTACCTGATTAAGTGCTGTTAATTCAGCCTCAAATTTTTCTCTAGCAGTCGTTGGAGACATCATAATATAATTGTCCCAAGCTACTTTAGTTACTGGGTCTGGCAATTCTTGTAACCAAGGGTTATTAGACCAGCTACCACCATGACCAATTGCAATAGATTCATAAACAACAACTTCGTATTCACCACCTTTTACAGCTTTAGCCTTTGCAATTGCATCTTGTACATTTCCAGAGAAGGTAGCACCTGAAACAGTAAGTGTTTCTGGCTCCATGACTCCGATTTGTAATATCCTATCAAATTCAGATTGGCCTAGTTTACCTACCCAATAAGCATTGAAGAAATCATGATAAGTTTGATCAGAACCTGACCATTTTAATAAACTTTCACCAAATGCTCTTGTTTTAAATAAAGGAGCAATAGTAGGTTGAATAAAGCTTATATGATTTGTTTTTGGCTCAGCATCACCCCAGCTTTCCAACCAATGGTGATCTGAAACGACATATTTACATAATTTCGCTGTCTCATCTAAGCGATCAGCAAAAGAAATTGTATTTTTTACTTTTTTAAGTCCGTCAATAAATTTCCCATTATCATAATATTCGTATGCTGGGTTTACACCATACATTAATAAGGTACCAACCGCACCTGAATTCATGGCTGCAACTAAATCAACCATATCTGAATCAATACCTTTCTTGTATTTAGCATCGTTATTAAAATCGATTGTAGTACCATTAGCACCTATTGCAGTATTAATAGCATTTACAACAATTTGGATATTTTTATCATTACTACCACAAACTACTAAACCATTTCCTTTCTGAAGGTCAGAAGCAGCTTTCTTAATTAGGGTATCTAGATTTTTAGATCCTGTATTTGCAGCTCCACCAGATGTAACCGCATTATAAAGTGCTTCTACAACTTTTCCATATTCAGAAGGCTTACAAGTCGCTCTTTCATCAGCATTTGTTCCTGTTAGGCTTAACATACCTTCAATTTGGTAATGTTTCGCCATGCCTTGTAAAGAGGCACTATCTTTACTTAAAACTTTTCTTGACTTAGAATATCCATGAGTAAATTCAATTGGCGATAACCAAGATCCTAAAAAGTCTGCTCCAATACTAACAACTGTTTTAGTTTGATCAAAACGATAATTAGGTATCATTTTTCTACCATAAGATTCCTCATTGGCCAAAATCAAACCAGAATAAGAAATCGGATCGTATGTAATTTGTTTTGCCCCAGGATATTTAGCTAAAAATTGATCAATCACCATTTGGACTGTAGGACTAACAATAGTACTAGTTAATAATACAGTGGATCCTGAATTTTCTTGTAAAGCCGCAATAATATTTTTATCGATACTTTCAAATGTATCTACTGGCTTTCCATCAACATAAGGTTGACGTAATCTTGTTTTGTCATAAAGACTTAAGGTTGCCGCCGCTAATTTTGCTGATGATCCACCATTGGTAATCTTTGAAGATTTATTACCTTGAATCATTATTGGACGACCTTCTACAGTTTTTACTAATACGGGAACTGCCTCTCCATTATCTACAAAAGTAGATGCATAAAAGTAGTGCATTCCTGGAGTAATATTTTCTGGTTTTATTGCATAAGGAATTGCTTTTCTAACCGGCATCTCACAACTAGCCGCTGCTGTTGCCGCTAAAGTACTAAAACCTAAAAATTTAAGAAAATCTCTTCTTGGTGTTTTAGCATTTAAGAGCTTACCAGTCATATCAAAAGGTAAGTCTTCAGTAAATTCATCTTTTAGACTTTTTTGATACTCAGGAGTATTAGCCAACTCTTCTAATCCTTTCCAATATTTCTTTTGACTCATAGTCTTTTATATAAATAAGGGGGAATCCCTATAAATGTTAAACAATATTTTTATCTGAATAATTAATAGTGACATTTTTGACAATCCAATCCACCAACTTCTGCTTCGGTTACACCATCACGTTTCCCTTCTTTAATTTCTTGGTGATATTTCTCAAATATGCTATAATAATTATTATTCTGGAAATCAACTTTTGTTTCTCTGTGACAGTTAATACACCAACCCATTGATAAAGTTTCAAATTGTTTTACTTCATCCATTTCTTGTATAGGACCGTGACAAGTTTGACATTGAACATTCCCTACTCTTACGTGTTGGGCGTGATTGAAATAAACATAATCAGGAAGGTTATGAACTTTAACCCATTCAATTGGAGTAGCTTGAATTTCTCCTTTTGCATCACGGATATAATCTTTTTTACCCGCATCCCAACCTGCAAATTTGTATAATTTTTCAATTTCAGCTGTTCCGTCTACTTTATTACCTTCATGATCAAATAAATCTTCACCTGTGTATTCGTCAATTTGTTTATGACAGTTCATACATACGTTTGAAGAAGGTATAATTGCCTGACGGCTATCATTCACACCACTATGACAATACTGACAGTTAATTTGATTAATTCCTGCATGCACTTTGTGAGAATAGAAAATAGGCTGATGTGGCATATAGTTTTGCTGACGACCATATTCAACACCACCATTTACCATCCAATAACCTGCCAATACAAAAAGAAGCACTCCACCTAATACAACAAACATTTTATTATTTTTGATAGAGACTATCTTTCTAACTGGCTTACCATCTAATTCGCTTACTGTTCTAGATAATCCTCTGTTAATTCTACTAAGCACTAATGCCAATACGGCTAATATACCAGTAATTACGACATACAACCAAGTATTATCAGTTTGTTTAACGGGAGCTGTAGCTACAGTAGCACCACCGGCTGGTGTTTCTCCAAAAGTATTTACATAAGTAAAGATAGCATCAATATCCTCTTCTGAAAGATTAGGAAATGGAGGCATTGGAATTTTATTCCATTTTTCAAAAACAGCAACCGCTGCTTTATCACCACTGAGCACTAAACCACTAGAATTATGAATCCATTTGTATAACCACTCCTTACTTGGCACGTTCTTGTCTACATCCTTTAAGGCAGGCCCAGTAGCATCCTTTGTAGGGTTATGACAAGCCGCACAATTTGCTTGGAACAAAGCCTTACCATCTTGGGCAGAAGCTTCACCAAAAGCTAAAAATATAGCTACAACAGAAAGGAAGGCAAATAATCTTATATGTTTAAACATAGCATTGAGCTTTAAAAAAGTAGTCACAATATCAAATTTAGAAATTTTAACTTTAAGTTTACAGTTTCGTATCGGCAAAAGTACAACATCAATTTGAAAAATACTAAACATCTTTAAAATTTTTTTTTTCAATACCAGTAAGGCTTTCAGCCAATTAATTGTCATTTAAAATATATGATTGTCAAAAAATTGTCAGCCAAAGTTATCGAATTTCTCTATAATTTTTGACAAAACCATTACCAAATAACCATTTCAGCAATTTGTTTTTTAACCTTTATTAACAGAATAACCTTTAAAAAGAAGCTTATTAAGGACGAAATATTGAGAAAATTATCTTCCTTATATTTTTAAAAACTATAGTCTTTAAAATCTATTAACAAAAAAAACAGAGCAATTCGTGTTGAATTACTCTGTTTTTGTTTAAACGATATCTTTAATAAGCCCACTTAATATAAGTAGAGCCCCAAGTGAATCCTCCACCAAAGGCAGCAAGAATAAGATTATCTCCTTTCTTTAACCTACTCTCATAATCCCATAAACATAAAGGAAGAGTACCATTAGTAGTATTTCCAAATTTCATAATATTCAACATAACTCTATCTTGAGGAACATTCATTCTTTGCGCGGTAGCATCTATAATTCTTTTATTTGCCTGATGAGGTACCAACCAATTAACATCTTCACCACTTAAATTATTACGCTCCATAATTTCAGCAGCCACTTCAGCCATGTTTTTTACTGCAAATTTGAAAACTGTTTGTCCTTCTTGATAAACATAGTGTTCTTTATTAGCAACTGTATTCATATTGGCAGGACGACGAGAGCCTCCAGCTTTTTGATGTAAATGAACCCATCCATTACCATCACTTTTTAAAATTGAATCCATAATACCATGTCCACTATCATCAGGTTCTAAAAGTACGGCTCCGGCACCATCACCAAAAATAATACAAGTAGATCTGTCCTGATAATCCATAATTGAACTCATTTTATCACCACCAACTACTATTATTTTTTTACACTTCCCAGTTTCGATAAACTGGGTGGCTGTAGTTAAAGCGTAAAGGAAGCCACTACATGCAGCATTAACATCAAAGTTAAAGGCATTTACCATCCCACACGCAGATGCAATTAAATTAGCAGTTGCTGGAAATTGCATATCAGGGGTTGTAGTTGCACAAATCAATAAATCAATATCAGCGGGATCTAAGTTTTTCTTTTCTAAAATTTGTTTTACAGCTTCTATTCCCATTACAGAAGTCCCTTGATCTTCTCCTTTTAGTATCCGTCTTTCTAGAATTCCTGTCCTGGTTTGAATCCACTCATCAGTAGTATCGACCATTGTTTCCAATTCTTGATTGGTAAGAACATAATCTGGGAGATAACCTCCAACTGCTGTAATTGCTGCTCTAGTTTTATTCATGTGTTTTATAAATAATAAAAAATTTGAAAATTAGGTGGTCATTCCACCACATACATTAATAACCTGACCTGTAACATAAGCACTCATATTCGAGGCTAGAAATAATGCTACATTGGCTACCTCTTCAGGTTTAGCAAATCGGTTTAAAGGAATTTTTTGAAGCCATTTATCTACAGCTTCCCCTCCATCTTTTAAATAATGGGTCATATCTGTTTCTACAAAACCAGGAGCAATTACATTACATCTAATATTTCGACTACCTAATTCATCAGCAATAGATTTGCTAAAACCTATCACTCCAGCTTTAGAAGCTGCATAAGAACTTTGTCCTGCATTACCTTGAACGCCTACAACAGAACTCATATTAATAATGCTACCACTTTTTGCCTTCATCATTGGACGAATAACCTGCTTGGTAAGATTAAATACAGACTTTAAATTTGCTTGCAATACTTCATCCCATTGCTCTTCTGTAACCCTTAAAAGAAGGTTATCTCTCGAAATACCTGCATTATTGACACATATATCAATTGTCCCAAACTCCTTTAGTATTTCAGCGACCAAAGTTTCGGCTTGTGTAAATTGGGCAGCATCACTTTTATACCCTTTTACTTTAACCCCCATTGCACTTAATTCATTAGCTAAGTTGTTTGCTTTTTCATCTGAAGACAGATATGTAAAGGCTACATTGGCACCATTTTCCGCAAATATTTTCACTATCGCTTCACCAATACCTCTCGTTCCTCCAGTTACTATTGCAGTTTTACCTTCTAATAATTTCATTAGCAAATTTTTAATGATATACTTTAATTTTAAGACAAAATGTATTTGCTAAGGTACGTTATATTATTATTAATCAACCAGAATTTATTATTTTTTAATGCTGTAGGAAATTTTAAGACTTTCTTCAATAATTATTTAGTACATTTGACTTAGAAACAAAAATAACAGCTATGTTTGATGACGACTTCAATGATGATGAATACTTTGGAGGGAACATGCAAGAACTGATCAAAGTCTATCACTCAATTAAGAAGGGAGAAAATGTCAGATTTCTAGATAATCAAGAATATGAATGGATTATTGACTATTTTTATCAAAATGGGCAAGAAGCTGAGGCACTTATTGCTTGTGAGTTAGCACTCATACATCATCCTTTTTCTTCAGAATTCTCAATATTAAAAGCTGAGCTGCTTTTTCAAGCCCAGAAATATAGACAAGCCATCTCTGTTTTGGATGAAATAGATAGTAAAGAACATTATTTATTAGATGCCATCATTCTCCGTTCAGATATCTTAGTTGCTCAATTTAAATTTGATCAAGCTGCTGCACATTTAGAAGAAATGTCTAAGGTCTTTACTGGTCGGGATCAGATTGAGATAATGTTAGAATTGGCAGATGTTTATGATGATTGCGAACAATTGGATGCTGTGTTTGATACTTTAAAAGCTATTTTAGAATTAGATCCTAATTGCGATGAAGCACTTCATAAAATTTGTTATTGGGCAGATTTTGCTGAAAAGCAAGAAGAAAGTATAGCACTACATCAGAAAATTATAGATCAATATCCTTATAGTTCCTTAGCTTGGTTTAATTTAGGATCCGCATATCAAGGATTAAAATTATATGAAAAATCAATAGAAGCCTATGAGTTTTGTGTGGCAATTGATGAGAAATTTGAAATAGCCTATAGGAATATGGCTGAGGCTTATATGCGTCTCAAATGGTATGATAAGGCTATCGAATCCTTACAAAGAAATTTAGAACTGGGCAAACCAGAAGATATTATTTTTGAGGCCATTGGCTATTGTTTTGATAGAAAAAAACAATATGCACAAGCTCGACATTATTATCTGGAAGCTATAAAGCTCAACCCTCTTGACGATAGTGTTTTGTATAAAATAGGTCAGACCTTTATGAAAGAACAAGGGTGGAAGAATGCTTTAACTTGTTTTATAAAGGCCTTAGATTTAGATAAAGAAAATCCACTTTATAGTCTTGCGATTGCAGAATGTTATTTGAATCTTGAGCAAGAAGAGGAGTCCATTAATTTCTATTTATATACGATAGACTTAAAACCAAATTACAGGAAAGGGTGGCTTTCCTATATCCGTGCACTCTATATATTTCAATCTTATAGAGATGTTCTGAAAAAGTTGAAAGAAGCTGTAGAATATATTAGTCTTGGAGCTGAATTTTTCTATTATGATGCCTTAGCACTTTTTGCTTTAGGCAAAACAAAAGAGGCAATGATTAGATTAGAAGATGGATTACAAGAAAATATTAAAAAAGTTAAAATAATAGAAGAATTACAAGCCGATTTATTACAAAGAAAATCTGTAGTAGATTTAATTGCAAAATATAAGAAAGTAAATAAATAATAAAGTTATTGACTTAAATAAAGAATGTTACATCAAATTAACCATTAAAGATAAATATTTCTTTAATAGTATTTAGTCATAACTATTTTATTAAAAAACTCTTCTAGGATTTTCGTTGAAAATCCTAGAAGAGTTTAAAATATCACATAAAATGCTATTAGGTAATTAAGAGTTTATTTATTGCTTGTATTAATTTAAAATGTTGAAAATAACCAAAAAATTATTATTTCTAATAAGAATTGTTTTTATAATTCTATCTTTTAATATTAAAAATTAATCTCAAGATAATAAAAGTATTGCCGAAGCCGCTGCAAATGCTGCAACAGCACCTCCTATTCCAAATTATTTAATTTCGATAACAGTCCCCTTTGGATTAAAGAATCTTCTTAAAGAATCTTTAGTAGACTCTACATTTTCTACTGAAGGTATCGTAATAACAACGGAATAAGTGTTATCTGAATTTTCTTTAATGGATACATTATGGTCATAACTTCTCAATTGCCTTTCTTTCTTTTCAGCACTTAATTTATCATTATATTTTAAAATACCAAAAGAATGTGTTTCATTATTTGTAGTTGGATTAGTCATTGATGTGCTATTATTGTCTAAACTACTGCTATCACTGTTTTGACCTGATCCTTCTATATCATCAGTTAGCATAACTGTCTCTGCTTCAATAGGAGCTTGAACAGGACGATTATAAAAATACCAAATTGCCACCCCAATACCTGCAAGTATTAAAAGAATCAAACCGACAAATGCTAATACTTTTCCCCAATTCACAGTGGGCGGTTTAATCACAACATCATCTTTAGAGGTAGGTTCTTTAAGATGCATTTGCTCGTGCATTTCGGGAATCGACGCACCCGGCATACTGCTTCTTGTTGCTTCTGTATTAATTTTAAATATAGGAATAGAAGGAGCGGATATTTTTATATTTGGATCTGTAATAAATTCATGTTTGCCATTTTTATCAATAAATTTACCAAATCCAGGCACTACAATTTCACCACCTTCTGCCAAAGTCTTTTTTGTTTCATCAGCAAATACTCGAATCGCATTTGCAGCACTTGCTATACTAACTCTTTCATTAATAGCAATAAAGTTTGCAAATTCATCATCTATTGTTCCTCCAGAAAAGCTAAAGGAAACATTATAGTCTGGCGCTTGTATTTCTCCATCTTTATAAGTTGCTGACTTTTTCTCTACTTTAAATTCTCCTAGGTTAGGAAGGTTACAAAAACGGTTTTTTTCCAAAAACAGACCTATATACTTGGCTATATCCATGATTTTATTTTATAATTCAATTCTACTTTAACCGTCAAAGTTATGCATTAGAATTTAAATCTAAGCCCACCAATTACGGTTATTCCAATGTTTTTATATTGATTCCAATATTGATAATGATAATTAAATAAGTTATTTACTTGTAAAAATACACTAAATCTTTTATGAATATCATAAGAACCATTAATATTTAAATCAATAATTGTTGGTAGTTTTATAAAATCATTCATAGGATTCATTGCAAACATATTGTCATAAAACATTAGATCAGCACCTAAATTTAATTTTTTGATTGGCTTATATATTAAATTACCTGTAATTGTTGTACCCGGAATATGCTGTATTCTCCTATCATTAAATGGCTTAAAGAAATTGATATCGGCAGTACCTCCAATTTCTAAAACATCATTTAATTGATACTGCACTTTTGCATTTAAAACTATTGCTTTAATATCATTGTAAATAATTTCAAATTTAGAACCATCTACACTATTTATATAATCATTCTTATATAAGGCTTTATTCTTCCATGATTTATAGCCAGCTGTTGCACCAATGGTTAAATGAGCACCCAAAAAAGTTTCAAATCCAGCATACAAAAAGTTTTCTCTTCCCTGAAGAGGTGTATAATTGGTTTCCATATATGGATTATATAAACTTAATTCTTTATAAGAATTTTGGTTCAATTTGCCTTCCCAACCTAATAACCATTTTAAATTATCATCCAATAATAAGCCTGAGGCTGATATATCCGGTAAAAGGAAATTATTATATCTTCCTACCACTGGTTTAGCTCCTATTCTAGCATTTAAAAAATCATAATGAAGTATTAAAGCAGGGTTAATTTGCAAATAATTATTACTATAAGATCCAGAGTCAACGTTAGTATAATTGGTTAAAGCACCCTTAAAGTCTAAAGCTATCGAAATAGAGGTATCAAATTCCTTAGAAAATGGGACTTCAAAATCGGCATTAGCTTCATTAGCACCCATTTTATTATTCCACAAATATAGACTGACCTTAGGTTTTAAATTAATACCCCATTGTAGGTTTCCAATAGGAATATATGCACCTGATAAATTGATTCCAGAATAAATATTGAGAATATCCTTTTCTAAAAATGAATACACATCATTATTATAACCATAATCTCTAAATGCTCTTCTATCCGCCTGAGCATCCAATTTAATGGTACTATTATCTAAATATATATTAGCTTTTGCATCTAAAGTATTTTGAGACCATTTTTGATGCTGTACTAAATTACCTTTTTGAGAAAAATGATTAAAATGAAAAACAGTTTCATAATCTTTTCCTTTTATGCCAGTATAACCTGCATCTAAAAGAACAGAATTTTGATTACCCAAACCTAATTTAATATAATTGGCATAAGGAGCTAACTCTTTATCTCTATTTAAAGACAAAGGTTTAATTGGATTGGCTTGGTAGCTATAAGTAGTGGTAAGCTCTGGCAACTCATAAGTCAACTGAATCCGGCTGGTATCCATTCTAGGAAGTTCAGGGATAAACTTAGGCTTAGGCGCTGGAGCTACTTCTGGCTTATAGGTGGAATAAAAATCCAAAGTCTGCGATTTAAAAACAGAGTCTTTAGTATTTTTATTTTGTCCCATAACGGTGGTGGATAATCCTAAAATTAATCCAACTACTATATATTTTTGAATGAAGTACTTCATGAGTTTTAATTTTTTTCTTGAATGTTAAGAATTAGTGCAATTATTTAAGTTTCGTTTTTGACGATTCTTTTTTCTTAACTATTTCTAATTTTTGCTTTGCAAGATTTACCTGTCCCGGATCTCTTCCATTTTTAATGATATCAGACAATATTGCTTTTGCATTAAAATTATCTCCATTATCGATAAAAATATCTGCTAATAACAGATAACTTTTTACAGCCCAATAATCATTACCTCCAGCAGTTTGTGCCGCATAAACAGTGGCTTTTTCAGCTGCTACATTATCTTTTTGAATAAATAAAATATCTGCCAGTTCATACCTAGCTTCAATACTTATAATTCCTGCATTTGCCTTTTCTACTTGTTGAAAAAGAGTTAAGGCTTCTGTGAATTTATTCTCAGCCTTTAGGGATTTTGCCAAATACAGATCTGCTGATAATTTATCATCGACACTCGCATTAGCATCAGATTTCAACATTTCAGCCCAAGTTTCTACAGATTCATAATCACTATCTTCAAATGAAATTTTCATCATCCCCTCATATGCTTTTACCGTATTGACAATAGTATTATGCTCTAGCAAACTATTGTAATTCAATTTAGCAGCAGTATAATTTTTTTCTTTAAGATTTATCTCCGCCATTCTCAATGCAGCATCTTCTGAAAAATCGTTCCAATTTGCTTCTAAAACTTTTTCATAAAATGGTTTCGCTTTATTATTTTGTTGCAAATGAAAATAACTTTCTCCTGCATAAAAATTAGCTTGAATATAAAAATTACCCTTAGGATATTTATCTAAATACTTTTGAAAAGCAATAACTGCATCTTCAAATTTTCTATTACCATACTCGTTTTCTCCAGCATCGTAATAAGTATTTTCGATTTCGATTGTATTCACATCAGTGATTTTCTCCTGAGTGAGAAACTTTTCATATTCTTCTGGTTTATTGGAATATAAATTAGCTAAAGCAGTTAAAGCAACCTTTCTATCGTCTCCAGTTGGATATTGAACTATATAATTTCTATAAGCTTTAATGGCCTGATCATTTTGACCATCAGATTGCAAGGCATACGCTTTCAAATAAGAAGCTTTTGTTTTTACATAAATGCTTGCTTTTTTATCGTCAATTTTATTCAATGTTTCTACAGCATCATTATTTCTATTATCATTCACATATTCGTTCGCTAGTTCTAAAATAGCATCTTCCTTAACAGATCCTTTTGCATTTTGTTGTAATTGTTTCAATAGCTCCATTTTCTCAGAACGATTGTTTGTAAGACCGAGAATTAATGCTTTCTGATATTTTGCATAATCCGCTTCTGGAGAATTAGAAACTATTGCATTATTGTATAATTTTAAAGCTTCCTGAAAATCCTTTTGCATAAAGGCTGCATCTGCTTGTCTAATTAAAGCATCTTTACTTAAATCTGCATCTTCACCTTTCACTTTTTGAGCATCTGAAAATGCAAAAGAAGCCGTAGCAAAATCATCCTTTTTTAAACTAGCATAACCAAGTGTGACATTCGCGTTTTGAACAGTAGCTTTAGCACTTATTTTCCTTACCACTTCTTCTTGACCTTTTACTTTTAAAAGGAAAGTTTTCATATGCTCCACCGATTCATTATTATTGGATAATTGAAAATCAGATTCGCCTTTCCAGAAATAAGCAACAGCTTCAAGACTAGAACTTTTAGGATTTTGCAAAGAAGCATCAAAATATTTATTTGCTTTTTTATATTCTTTATCTCTAAATAACTGAATACCTTTTCCTACTGCAGATTTCTGAAAATTTATTAAAGCTGCATCACTTTTATTAGTTTCTTTTTCTAAAAGATCAAAAGCCGCTCCATATTGGTTGGATTTCAATAATAATGCTGACAATAAACTTTTAGCTTCTGGTGTTTTAGAGCCTTGAGGATAAATATTAATAAAGTCTTTAAATCCATTCAATGCAATCTGATCATAACCTAATTCATAAGATAATTTATCGTACAGAAAAGTAGATTCTTCCTTTATTTTCTTATCATGATCCATCTCTTTTGCAAATCCGAAAGCATTTCTAGCGCCTTTTTTATCATTTGTTTTTAAAAAGCAATCACCTAAAAGATACATAGACATTTGGCCTATATTATCGTTTGCATTACTCAATGGTTGAAAGGTCTCAATTGCTTTACTATACTTTCCTAATTGGTAATAAGTATAGGCTAATTCGTACAATTCTTCTTTTCTAACAGTCTGACTACTTTGATAATATTCTTCTAAATATGGGAGTGCTTCTTCATAACGCTTCAACTCAAACAAGGTCTGACCAGTAAGTAGTCTCATTTCCTTATCGTAATAGAGTTCTCCTTTTTTACGAAGGTATTTTTTAGAATATTCTAATACTTGATCATAATCTCCTTTAAAATAAAATATTTCAGCTTCATAATAGGGAACAATATCTTTATAATCTGGATGGTTACGAACTTTTTTAAAGCTTTTTAACGCTTGGTCATAATCACCTTCCTGATAACATAATAAACCATAATAATAATTTGCAGGTATATAATATTTATGATTTGTTAGATCTTTGATTCCAGAAAAAGAGTTACGTGCTTTAGTAAAATCCATAGTAATAAAATAGGCATAGCCTAGTTCAAACTTTGAATCTGCTATCTCTTCATTACTTAAATTAGAAATACCTGCCAATTCGTAGTAATAAATAGCTAATTTAGGATCTCTATTTTTCTTTAAAAAGTATTTAGCTAATTCAAAAGCTACTCTTTCTCTATTATGTGTGTTTACAGACTGATTGATATAATCTCTTGCCTCCACCACTAAAATAGGATCTTCCACTTTTACGCCTGCCAAAGCTTTAATATAATTTGCTTGTTCACTATCTAAATACAACTGAGGAGATACTAGAGTGTGTTCTTGAATACTCAAGAAATCATTCAATGTAGCGATTGCCAGTTGAAAATGTCCTTGTTCATATTGCTCCAGACCATGTTTTAAAACCGCAGCTGGATTTTTATTCAATTCTGTATTTTGGCCAAAGCTATTTAGGGATAATAAAATAGTTGCTATCGCTAATAATTCTCCTTTAGCTTTTTTCTTTATTTGATAAATCATATTGCCAAATATTTTTAAAAATTTTGATTGCCATTATTCAGGCTATCTGGCAAAGATAGTAATAAGCATAATTTAAAGCAGAACAAAAAAAGCAGTATTATCTAAACTTTTGTTAGAAAACACTGCTTTTTCTTAAAAAAAGGGTCATTTTTAATCTCTTGACCTTGAATTAAAAAATATTAATAAGTAATATAATAAAGTCGCTACAGAACTTACTGCTGCTACGACATAAGTTCGAGCAGCCCATTTTAATGCATCTTTTGCATATTCGTGTTCTGTACCAGAAGTCATATGAGTTTGCTCCAACCATGCTAATGCTCTATTACTCGCATCGTATTCTACAGGTAAAGTAACTAATGTAAAAATAGTACTAAACGCAAATAAACCAATACCTATTAATAATATAGTAGGGTTTGTTGCTCCAAACAGCATTCCCAAACCAGCTAAAATTACCCATTGTGATAATTTTGTGCTGATATTTACTATCGGTACCAATTTGCTTCTTAATTGCAACATACTATAACTCCTAGCATGTTGAACAGCATGTCCACATTCATGAGCCGCAACGGCGGCAGCAGCTACACTATTACTTGCATAAACACCTTCACTTAGATTGACAGTCTTATCTGCAGGATTGTAATGATCCGTTAATCTACCCTGAACCGCAGTAACTTTTACGTCTGTAATACCATTATCTCGAAGCATTTTTTCTGCAATTTCCTTACCTGTCAAACCCGAACTCATAGGCACTTGACTGTATTTCTCAAATCTACTCTTTAACTGATTGCTTACATAGCTTCCAATCAGAAACATGATACCGGCAATCACATAATAACCCATTAAGCCCATAAACGAAATTTTTTAATGTTTAATATTAAATACTCAAAAAGCTTACCATATAAAAACAATGACAATTTGGCTGTAATCACAATACTACAATCATTCGATTTTAAATTAAAATTAGAGGCTTTTTTTTATTAATGCATAATATTTGAATTAAAAATAATCTTTAACATTCATTACCTTTGTTTAATGACTAAACTTCATATAAAAAACATGGTCTGCCAGCGTTGTATTATGGTTGTAGCAGAGATGCTCAAAAAACATAATATAGTATATGAAAATATATTGCTTGGTGAAATTGATTTAGAAATAGCATTATCATCAGCACAAAAAGAATTATTAACCAAAAGTCTAAAAGAATTAGGATTCGAAATAATAGATGATAAAAGAAGTAGAACAATTGAGCAAATTAAAAAAATAATTATTGATCTGGTTCATAATAAGGATTATGAACTAAATATCAATCTATCTGAAATTTTAAGTAAAAAACTATTTCATGATTATAATTATTTATCAAATATTTTCTCAGAGGTAGAAGGTACCACTATCGAAAAGTATTATATTGCTCAAAAAATAGAAAGAGTAAAAGAGCTTTTGGTATATGACGAACTCTCTTTAAGTGAAATTGCTTATCAGCTCAACTATTCCAGCGTGGCTTATTTAAGTAATCAGTTTAAAAAAATCACAGGACTTACTCCAAGTCATTTCAAAAAAATTGGTTCTCAAAAACGAAAACCTTTGGATAAGGTGTAAAAGTTACAAATACATTACAAAATCACGTAACAGTAAAACCCTTATTTGTTCGGAACTTTGCATTTTAGATTTAATGTAGAGAAAATGAAAACATATAATTCAGAATTTATATACTTAGCGCTTGAAGATGTGGACAGTGAGCATTGTGCATTAATAGTTGATAAAGGTTTATCGAAGGTTAAAGGTATTCAATCTCATAAAGTCGAACTTAACAACAAAAGAGCTGTCATTACTATAGATGAAAGCGAAACGCTTGCAAAGGCAATTAAGTCTATTACAGATTTAGGGTATACCGTTTCTACCATAAAAAAGAGCTTCCCTGTTTTAGGAATGAGCTGTGCTTCTTGTGCCAATAGCGCTCAAACTGCAATAAAGTTTGCCCCAGGTGTGATTGACGCTGCTGTAAACTATGCCACTGGTAATCTTACAGTAGCATACTTACCTAATATGACTGATCCAATTCAGCTTAAAAAAGCAGTTCAAGTTTCAGGATATGATTTAATGATCGATGAAGATGATAATGAACAAGAAACACTTGAAGCTATTCATGAGAAAAAATATAAACAATTAAAATTTAAGACGACTTGGGCAATAATTTTGTCCTTACCCGTTTTTGTGTATGGTATGTTCTTTATGCATGCGCCATATGCGGACTGGATTATGTGGATTTTTGCTACACCAGTAGTGTTTTGGCTGGGCAGAGATTTCTTTGTAAATGCTTGGAAACAAGCAAAACACCGCTCTGCTAATATGGATACTTTAGTGGCATTAAGTACTGGAATTGCATATCTTTTTAGCGTTTTCAATTTATACTTTCCAAAGTTCTGGGAGCAAAGAGGCATGGAAGCTCATGTTTATTTTGAAGCGGCTGCAGTCATTATTGCTTTTATTTTATTAGGGAGATTATTAGAAGAAAAAGCCAAAGGCAATACCTCAACTGCTATTAAAAAACTAATGGGCTTGCAACCTAAGACAGTAACGCTTATTCTGGAAGATGGCTCCGAAAGTGAAACAGCAATAGAGGATGTAAATGTTGGAGATTTTATTTTAGTGAAACCGGGTGAACAAATTGCTGTGGATGGCCAACTTATATCTGGAACATCTTATGTAGATGAAAGCATGTTAAGCGGCGAACCTATTCCAGTCTTAAAAACAACAAACGAATCGGTATTTGCAGGCACCATAAACCAGAAAGGAAGTTTTAAATTTAAGGCTACAAAAGTAGGAAAGGAAACTATGTTGGCTCATATTATTAAAACGGTTCAAGATGCACAAGGCAGCAAGGCTCCAGTTCAGAAACTTGTAGATAAAATCGCAAGTATTTTTGTACCAGTTGTCATTGGAATTGCCATTTTAAGTGCAATAATATGGTTGGTTTTTGGTGGTGAACATAGTACGGTAAGAGCCTTATTAGCAGCCGTAACGGTATTAGTAATTGCATGTCCATGTGCTTTAGGTTTAGCCACGCCTACAGCCATCATGGTAGGTGTAGGTAAAGGTGCTGAACAAGGTATTTTAATTAAAGATGCTGAAAGTTTAGAATTAGCAAAAAAAGTAGATACTATTATTTTAGATAAAACGGGGACAATAACAGAGGGCAAACCAGAGGTCACTCATATCCAATGGTTAAATAATAAGGAATCAGCAAAAGATATTCTTATAAATATGGAGCGACAATCAGAGCACCCATTGGCAGATGCTGTGGTAAAATATTTTGATGAATTAAATAATTTAAGTTTAAGCAACTTTGAAAGTATCACCGGCAAAGGTGCTCAAGCAGATTATAATCAAGAGACTTATTATGTAGGGAATAAAAGATTATTAGAGGAAAATAAAATTGAAATCAACAGTGAGTTACTGCAATACGCTACTGATTGGGGTAATGATTCCAAAACTGTGATATGGTTTGCAAATCAAACTCAGGCATTGGCAGTATTGGCAATTTCTGATAGTATTAAAGCTTCTTCAGCACAAGCAATTCAGGATTTACAAAACATGGGTATAGAACTATATATGCTTACTGGAGATAATGAGGCGACTGCAAAAGCAATTGCTGCACAAACAAGGATTAAGCATTATAAAGCTGAAGTTTTACCACAAGACAAAGCTGATTTTGTAAAAGAATTACAATCACAAGGAAAGATTGTGGCTATGGTTGGGGATGGAATAAATGATAGTACTGCATTAGCAACTGCCGATGTTAGTATAGCCATGGGTAAGGGAAGTGACATTGCTATGGACGTAGCTAAAATGACAATTATCTCTTCGGACTTAACCAAGATTTCACAAGCAATTAAACTCTCAAAACAAACTGTGGCTACAATTAAACAAAACTTATTCTGGGCATTTATATATAATATCATTGGGATTCCTATAGCAGCTGGAATACTCTTCCCAATAAATGGTTTTTTACTGAATCCTATGATAGCTGGTGCTGCAATGGCAATGAGTAGCGTAAGTGTCGTGAGTAATAGTTTAAGATTAAAATGGAAACGATAAGTTTATAATCCACCATTAAACCATTACTTAGTCGTCCATTAAAAACCATTTAACCATTTGAATATCAATAAAATATAGTTAATTTTATTTTGAAAATAATGCAAGATTTAGTACCTTTATGGTTTAAACCTTGCATTAATTTTACAATGATTCCACATAAAAAAGTTCATAATCAGCTCAGTTTTTTTTCTGCTTTTGAAAATACTTTAAGTCAAAAGCATCCTTTGTACATTTTAGCAAATAAGATTCGTTGGCATATTTTTGAAGATGCATTTCTACCTTTGTACTGCCAAGACAATGGAAGACCAGCAAAGCCTATCCGGCTAATGGTGGGCTTGTTAATTCTTAAGCATGTTAGAAATATTTCAGATGAACGGCGAAGCCTTCATAAGCACAATAAAAAAATAAAAACGATGCGCATAAAGTGTAGTAGAGCAATGGAGTGAAAATGTTTATTACCAACATTTTTGTGGAGAAAACATTTTTGTTCCTGGTGCACCTTGCGAAGCTTCAGAACTTGTGCATTTTAGAAATAGAATTGGAGAATCTGGTATCGAATTAATTTTAAAAGAAAGTATTCGTGTGAACGGAGATGACAGTAATGATGACAATGTAAACATTGACACTACGGTTCAAGAAATGCAAAGTATTCATCGAGACCAATAAAAACATTAAATCTAGGAGATAAAAGAATATTACTTTTCCTACGGATTCAAAACTTCACAAGAAAATCATTAATAAATGTAAAGGAATTGCAGAACAAGAACAGCTAGATGTAAGGCAAACTTACACTCGGACATTAAAAAAACTATCTGTGGACCAGCGGTTTAGGAACCATCCTAAAAACAAAGTAAAAGCAAGAAAAGCGGATAAAAAAGTAAAAACGATTGCTGGAAGATTAGTTCGAGAGCTAGAACGTAACTTGCCACCCAATTCAATACATCAAAATGACTTGGAATTGTTTAAGCAAATACTTTCTCAAAGCAAAAATTCTAAAGGCAAAATCTATTCTATTCATGAGCCAGAGGTTTGTTGCATCTCAAAAGGGAAAGAGCACAAAAAATATGAAATGCAAAGCATTCGTGAATACAAAAAAACAATATACAGAAGATGAACAATTTGGCAACAAGGCGTCTTTTGTAAAGACAGATACGGGCGTGATTGTAGGGGCATTAGGTTTTAGAAATGAATACGATGGGCACACACTCCCCTCTGTTTTAGATCAGGTAGAACGATTAAGGGGCAAAGCACCTAAAAAAGCAAAAGTGGACAGAGGATACCGAGGTAAAAAACAAATAGGAATAACAGAGATTTTAATTCCTTCCACACCCAAAAAATCAGATAGCTATTACAAACGAAAGAAACTGAGTACCGCTCACAAAAAAAGAGCAGCCATCGAACCTATAATTGGGCATATTAAATCAGATCATCGACTCAATCGAAACTTTTACAAGGGAGTCGTGGGCGATAATATCAATATTATGCTTGCTGCAGCCGCA
>DATJCU010000060.1:0-1930 GCA_035497795.1 Edaphocola sp.
GTCTTTCATATTCCAGTAAAACATAGGAGGAAACTACGTACATCAAATTTGGCAGAACGCCAAATGAAGGAAATAAAACGACGAACAAAAGTCGTAGGAGTATTTCCAAATTCTGCCAGCTTGCTTCGTCTCGCTGGTGCACTGCTCATTGAACAAAATGATCAATGGCAAAAAGATAAACGGTACTTACCAGAGTCAAACGATTGGCCTGCTAAAAACGTAATTTTCAGAAAAACTGTTGCATAATCATTTTGAATGGCTTAGAACTAGTAAAAAACTTTAGCTTAGACAAATAAGATTAAATAAAGTATAACATATACATATTATACTTTAAGGAGACTTTTTTATGGATTACATTTCGATTATAACTGGTTTTATAGGAGCCTTTATTGGTGCTATAATTGGGTTTGGGTTTGATTTTACAAAGACGAAAATTGAAACATCTAAGCATGAAAAAAGCATTTTATCTGTTTTGAAAATAGAATTATCAAAAATTAAAGGAGTATTAACTATCTTAGAAGACAGATCAAAAAACAATAATATTTTATTGCACGAATCTCCCATTATTAATAAAAAAAATTATTTTAATCTTTTTGTATCTGATATTGCTCTAATGGAAAAAAAGAAATCACTTGCAATTATTGAAATATATGATTCTATTTTTGCTTTTGAAGAAATAAGAAGTTATTTAACCAAAAATAAAAATTTAAGGGACAAGGTTGATGCAAAACAAAGAAATAATTTACAAGACTTCAATGTAGAAGAACAAATGTATAAAGCTAATGAAGATGCATATATAGAAAAAATTCGAGAAATTAACAAACATCTTCTTCCAGTTTTAGAAGTTATAGAAAAAACTATTTAACACAGAGTCAAATTCTCTTCATCAGCTAGCTAAAAAAGGCTTAAAGAGACCATGAAAAACTTACTATGGCAAAAACGAAAACACCATATTAAATAACTATTAATTATTAAAATAGCATAAGCTAGGTTCGTAAAAATTATTCACCAGACTTTAGTAATTGCCATTTCTCAATAGTGGCAATCATAGCTGCCTTAACTTTTGGTTTTATTTGCATTTTATCAGTACGATATTTTGAACCGATGAAAGTAATAGTGGGTTTTTCAGATTGCAAGATGGAAAGTAATTCCTGTGGTTTATCGTTGTCAAGAACCACCACATAACGCTCACGCAGAGCATTACCACTAATAACATCTCCACTACGAGTCCCATCAGTAATCTCTAATCGCCCACCTTTTCCGTCCAACAAAACGATAGAATTAATAAACGCCCATTGAACAAATTGATAATCTGCAACCATAACAAGACTGTTATCCGCTATATATAAGCGGATATTTTCACGTTCACCCAAAAGATTATCTCTAAGATTATAGAAGTAACCTAGCTCCATATCGGTATGAGTAATGAAAGTAATATCAGCAATATCATCATAAACGGTTTTAAATTCTCCAGTTTTATTTGACTCAGAGAAATTCGTGCTAGCACAACTAATAAAAACTAGCAACACAGAAATTAAAAGAATAAAGTTTTTTTTCATTTTCAAGAACCCTCACAAATTGTTTGTTTTCAGAAACGAATAGATTTTAAGTATAATAAACACTTAAGAGTTGTTCTAGTTTAATCGCTCTCAACAAACCAAAACAAGCTCTCTATATTATTTGCATTTTGCATATTTAATTGATTCTCTACTGTTTCATTAACTAACAATATAACACACCTGCATATCGTTGTATAGTGGATTTAAATAAATAAAGCATACTGAATTTTCATGGTTACATTATCGCTTACTTATGCATTATTAAAGTTTATAAGAGACTTTTTTCTTTGAAAAAATTCCTTGCTTTTAAACGCCTTTCTTTAAACCATCAGTCGGACGTTTTGGTACTGAACTTTTTTTATACCCCTCCA
>DATJCU010000061.1:0-4152 GCA_035497795.1 Edaphocola sp.
TTTCTTGAATTGCCAGTAATAAATTTCATGAAGCAAATATACTGATAATCAATTACATAGACAAATTTATTCTAAATAAATTGTTGACAATTAGATAGATGTAAATCAGAGGATTTTTAGACAGTTTGACGGTCAAGTATAAGCGTAGTGCGGGTTCTCGAAGATGATATTTTCATTTTATTCAAAATTTTATTACTTGACGAAATGTTCAATTTAGCAATAAATCCCGCATTACGCTTATACAATGTTGGCTGTAGTTCTTATTCAATTTCGACCTTTCTCATTAACTTAGAAGCTACCATTCCAACAGCTAGAGAGATTACAATTACACCAAGTGATAACCATTCAGGGATTTCTATATGATGAGATATTATCATTTTTACCCCAACAAATGCTAAAATCACAACTAAACTATAGTTGATGTATTTGAATTTGTCTAACATACCAACTACTAAAAAGAACATAGACCTCAATCCCATAATTGCAAGGATGTTGGAGCTAAAAACAATAAATGGGTCTGTGGTAATTGCTAAAATTGCAGGAATGCTATCAATAGCAAAAAAGACGTCAGTTAGTTCTATTATTATGAGCGCTACAAATAATGGAGTTGCATATTTCACGCCATTCTTTTTAATAAAAAATTTATCACCTTCAACAATCGTTGTAACTGGATAAACTTTAGAAATCCATTTATAAATTTTAAAATCGTGTGGGTCTTTTTGCTTGTTATGACTGAATAGCATTTTAAGAGCTGTCAAAATTAGGAATACTCCAAAAACATAGATCATCCAATTAAACTTTGTTATCAGTGCTACTCCAAAAACAATCATTAAGGCTCTAAATACAATTGCACCTAAAACTCCATAAAAAAGTACTTCGTGCTGATATTTCTTAGGTATAGCAAAAGAAGAAAAGATAAGTGCAATGATAAAAATATTATCAACGCTCAAGGAGAGTTCAATCAAATACCCTGTAATGTATTTTAATACTGCATTTGAAGGTGTTAAATTTGTTGGGTTCGCAATCCAATCATTCTGAAATGAAAGATAAACTATTCCCGAAAAAAGGATGGCACACGTTACCCAAACACTTGTCCAAATTGCCGCTTCTTTTGTTTTTATTTCGTGAGGTTTGCGGTTAAATACGCCTAAGTCTAAAACTAAAGCAAATAATACTAATGCAATAAATACTGTCCAAACTATCATATGTTGCTTTGTTGTATGTGTATATGTTTTTTTTGTTAGAAATCAAATAAATCACCTAAAAATCCTTTCTTCTTTTTGTGGTAGTTGTCTTTTTCGGAATGATAATATTCCTTATTCTGATATGTATTTCTTTGTTGGACACTATTTTGCTGAGTAGAGCGTTCAATAATTTTATCTAATTCTCCGCGGTCTAACCATATACCACGACAATCTGGGCAATAATCAATTTCTATTCCGTTTCGGTCAGCCATCACTAGGGCTACATTACAATTGGGGCATTTCATAATTTCTCGTTTTATTTGTTTTAAAGTTTAGTTTTTATAACATTAATTCTTTTAGTTATCAATTCTGATGAAATCGCCATTCATTTTAAATTCTAAGTCCAACTCATTATTAAGTCCAATTTGTTGATGCTTGCCTTCTAACTCCCAATTTGTTATGAAATTATCAGGAAAATTTGTTGCAACATATAATCCTAATTTACTTGGGATTACACTTTTAGGAAGTTCCGTTGTTCCATCGATTTCGATAATTTCTTTTTTTCTATTATATTCTAAGGAAATACCTCCGTCTAATATAATATTGTACGATTTTGTGAATCCTTCAACATCCTTAATAGCTTGTAGGATTTTGTTATCTGGGAAATTCATTGTCACATGTTCTGAAATTTCTGCAGGTATTTCACTTGTTGTGAGAATGGACTCTTTGTTACAACTTAAAAGAGTAAAAGGTATTATAGCAATTGCTATTTTTGATTTAATATTCATTTTTATTCATTTTTTAATTATTAATCATCAATTCTTAAAAACACACCTTTAAGAGTAAATTCAAGTTCAACACCATTATTTAATTTAACGGATTGGTGTTTGTAGTCTAAATCCCATTCAACAATGAAGTTTTCAGGATAGTTTGATTTCACATAATCCCAAATTGATTTTGGTATAACGCTATTGGGTAGCTTAGATTTAGCATCTATACTTTTAATTTTATTTTTCCTATTAAACTCCAATTTAATATTGTCACTTAGGATAATATCATATTCTTTTGTAAGACCTTCGTAATCAACTTCTGCTTGTATCACTTTGTTGTCCGGAAAGTGCTTCAGAACATAAGTTTTGATTGAGTTAGGAGACTCAGAGAATGGGATTATTTTGTCTTGTGCAAATGCTGATACAGACATTGTGAGTAAACTTGCAATAAGTGAATGTTTAAAAATTCTCATCTTTTTCATATTTATTATATTTTATTAATTGCTACTCTATTTTAGGATTTTCGCAAGCTCCTTGTTTCGTTTTTATTTTTTTTTCATAAATAATTTAATAATTACAGGTACAGTAACGAGTAATACAAGTCCTAATAAGATAAATTCTAAATTCTTTTGAACCCAAGCATTTTCTCCTAAAATATAACCTAAAGAAGTAATGCTTACCACCCAAACAACTGCACCCAACATATTATATAATGCAAACTTTTTTAAATTCATTTCTACAGTTCCTGCTATAATTGGAGCGAAAGTTCTTACTATAGGTAAAAAACGGGCAATGACAATTGCAAATGTTCCTTTCTTTTCATAAAACTCATGAGCAGTTTGAATATGTTTGCGTTTTAAAAACCAAGTATCCTCTTTCCTATTTACAATATGTTTGAATTTGTTGCCGAACCAATATCCTACAAAATTCCCTATGATGGTAGATAAAATGAATAAAAACATCCAAAAAAACAAATTCAAAAATTGATTTTCTAAAGGGTAGTGGATTTCATCAGCAGAAGCGATAACCATACCCGAAACGAATAACAAAGGATCTCCTGGCAGGAAAAAACCAATTATTATTCCTGTTTCTATAAATAAAATCAACAGTACTAAATATAAGCCACCGTTTTTCATAATCCAATCAGGATCTAGTAGGTGTTGAAACAACTCTAAAAACACATCCATTTGATATTGATTTTTAATATCATTGCAAAGATAGGGAAACTATTTCTAATAATAGCTTTACTATTTTAAAAAAATGTAAAACTATTTTGTATCTTTGTGAAACATTAGCGATTTTTTTAAAACAATATGAGCATTCTATATAAAATAAAAATGAATAAGGGTTTGTATCTTCGTAATCCTGAGGAAACAGAATTGGGAAGAAAGATTCTGAAACACAGTGTAGAGCTAATTTATAAGTTAGGATTTGAAGCTTTCACCTTTAAAAAACTTGCTGAAGACATTGGTTCGACAGAAGCTGGAATTTATCGTTACTTTGAAAATAAACATAAATTATTAATTTATATTACTGCGTGGTATTTTGGGTGGATTGGATTTCAAATAGGTTTTCAAACCAATAACATAGAAGCTCCAAAAATTAAGCTGCATAAAATAATAAACTTGTTATCAGCCCCAATTGAGGATGATAAACAAACGAGTTATATTGACGAGAGCTTGCTTCATCCTTTGATTGTTGCAGAAGGCTCCAAAGCCTATTTAACTAAGCAAGTTGCTGAAAACAACAAATTGCAATTTTTTCAACCGTATAAGGATTTATGTACATTGATTGGTAATGTTATTTTAGAATACAATCCTAATTACAAATTTCCTAAATCTTTAGCTTCTACGATTGTTGAAATAGCACACTTTCAAAATTTCTTTATGCATAATCTTTCATCACTTACTGATTTTAGCAAAAAGGATAACGAAACTGAAATTGTTGAATTTTTAAAAGATTTAGTTTTTTCAAGTGTAGATAAGAGTTAGTATTAAATTATTATCTATTTCGTAAGGTTGAAATATATTGTTTTGCGTGTGTCTGGAATTACAGCCAACGTCAGTCTGTGAAAAAACCTCCGTATTTGTGGATAAAAATACATAAAAATATTTGTAAAAAAAATAAAAATTTTGTATTTTTAATGATGCAACACATTCAAGGAATAGCACGTTCACAGATAAGCTTCGGTTCACTCG
>DATJCU010000062.1:0-4956 GCA_035497795.1 Edaphocola sp.
TTAAAAACAATATGAAAACTGCGTAAATAATAATAACTCTGCTATCTCCTTTTATATTTGACAAGATGGTTGTTTTTTGGATTCAGATTCATAATACAATTTATCAGTTTTTTCCAAATTTGATGAAAAACATGAATAAAAACACTTGTAAATTGTATAAACAAACTAACAAATCGTACAAAAGAATATGAATTATAGATTTTGTATGCTGATAAGTATATTCCACTTTTATGAAGATTACATAGCATTTAAACGAGGTATTGATCAGTGCAGCATAACTAATGCTTTTATAAAAGATAAAGAAAAAAAACGGGGAAGCTTGTTGACAACTAATCTTCAGTCGTTCAGAAACATCAAATTATTACCCGTTTAAAGTATATATTATATGTTTTTTGACAGTATTAGCTTCAATATTTCTTGTAGTTTAGATTCAAAGGCTTGCAATGTGAACTCCTTTTCATATTTTGCTCTGCCGGCTTCACCCATTTGTGAACGTAGGGTATCGTTATTTATTAAAATTTCTAATTTATCTGCCAAATCAACTGGATTATTTTGCTCCACTATAAATCCGGTTACATTATTTTCAACTATATCAGGTATCCCACCCTCAATAGTAGAAATAGCAGGTAATCCAAATTGCATTGCTTCTAATAAAACCAAAGGAAAACAATCATTACTAGTTGGTAATACAAAAACATCTGCACTTTTATAAACTTTGTTTTTATCTTCTCCATATCTTTTTCCTAAATACTTTACATTTTCTGTCAAACCTCTTTTTTCTACTTCTAATATAAATTGATGAGCACTTACATCCCCTTCTCCACCAACGAAATCACAGGAGAAGACATATCCTTTCCTTTGGAGTATTTCACAGGCTTCAAGCAATATAAAAACACCCTTTGATTTAATTAAATTAGAAAGAAAAAGAATTTTAATCGATTCAGACCTTTTCTCCAGTTTAGGTCTTTTAGTTCTCAAAAGGTCTTCAACTCCATTTGGACAAATATATACTTGTTCCATTGAAACAAATGTTTTTAAATCATCATATAAATATTTAGAGAGAAGTATCACACTACTTTTTTTAAAGACATACTGATACATCAAGTAATTTATTTTACTTACTTCATTCTTTTTTATCCCTTTGCTATGAATATGAAAAACAGTCTTCACTCTAAACAGTTTTAGCAAAAAAACAAGTGACACATCTTTATAAAATGCACTACCGGAATTTGATAATGCGAAATAACAAAGATTTGGCTTCTCTTTTATCAGTTCAAAAAGCAGTTTAAACCAAGAAACAAAAAAACGCCATAATTTTAAGAGTTTTGTTTTACCTGTTTCATCAATCGAGCGTGAGACAAGCAAATTGATGTATCGTGCTTCAAAAGAGCTATTAATTATTCTGCTGTTCTTAATTAACTCTCCTACTATGGATACACCATGTACAGCAGGTGGTAGATGAAGCAAGAAAAGTATATTATTGTTTTTCTTCATAACTCTAAAGTTTATTGCTTGAATTTCTCCCATATAGAAGGGAAAAATGTTTTTAACCAAAGCATAACAAAAGAATAAGGTAGAAAAAGAGGAAAATGTCTTCGTATATAAAAAAGATATTCCTTATATGCTATGCCTTTAGGACTTTTGAGATATGCTATACGTTTTTTCAAAGGCACATCACTTGTCTTCCAGGGCTTTCCATGATCATGTAAACAAACACCTCCAAAGTTAGGGGCTATATATACAGGAACTCCCTTTCTTACAGCTCGCAAAGAATAGTCAAAGTCTGCAATTCCATGTGTATAATGTTCGTCAAATATACCGATAGCATCTACTGTTTCTTTACTTATCCACAATATATTGGCATTTGTCAATTCACATTGTTGAGGAACTTCTTTCGGAGTTAATAGTTGACTTCGTACAACAAAATGATTTGTTTTTATTTTATAACCTCCATAGGTTGTTGTTTTTGTTGTATCATCAACCGTTGCTCCTGAATATATTCCTGTTTTCTTATCTTTTGTTAGAGCATGTTTGTCTGTCTCTATCAAATTATTGAGGAAGTCATTAAATAAGACCACATCATCATTCAATAAAAGAAAAGCATCATACTCTTTACTTTCTAATGCCGATCTCCATGCCAAACGCATTCCTCCTGCCCAAAAGAGATTTCCGGTGCCATGAATCACATTCACATTTGGATAATTCACTTTAACTGCCTCGCTTGTTCCATCAGTTGAGCCATCATCCACTAAATAAATATCGAACATGTATCCTTTTGGCTTATCTGCTTCAAAAAATGAATGCAAACAGGACAAAGTCTTCTCTTTACGATTAAAGCAAGTAAGTAAAACCGCTATATTTTTATTTTTCATTCTGTTCTCTTTTTCTATGCTTATCATAATTTAGGTATCGATTATCAAAAATGCCTCTAACCCAAACAGTAACTTCATTATCTGTCATAGATCTAAATGAATAAGAAAAGCATAATCCAACCATAATAAAAAGCATAAAGTAATTTATGGAGAAATTATTGACATCTTCGATCCATGAATAAAGCCATCGGAATGAGACATAAACTCCCAATATTTTAGCATATATATTTTCAGAACGATTGATAGCTAAATAACTCGCTCTGTAAAAGACAAACAAATAAAGTATCACGCCCACAATACCAGTCCAAGTAAATACATTGGCTACTCCTATTTCATTTCCCAATCTTTCGTATCTTCCGGTTAATTCATATAAAAAGGGTCCAAAGGTTGGTGAGTCGTTCCCTCTTGCTGGTGTTCGACCAAATATCCAATACTCATTATTTATAGCTGATTGAATCACCTCCTCATATATAAATGTCCGTGTATCGGCTGTAACATCTATTGTCCCACGTTTACCTTCATCATCCAAACCAGATCCTTTTAATTCCCCCATATATTCACTTATTTCAAAGACATTAAAAATATTTGCAGCACCTAATGTCAGTAAAATAAAAGGAGTTATTATCATTGTCAAACGAATAAATTCAATTGTTTTAATAGATAACTTATCTCTCAAATAATAGATTATTAAAAGAAGAAAAGGCATACCGAATTTTATTATATTGCTGCGAGCCCCTAAATCTGCAAAAAAAACAATAGCAGTAAAACCTAATAAGATGACTCTATGTCTTATACTTAGTGCCGGAAGGAATAACAGTAAAAAACTTACAGGCATTAGATAGAATCCATAAGAATCAGTACGGATGAGAATCATAAGAATCAGAAAAATGGGCAACCCATATCTAATATAGAAAGCCAGAACTGACTGTACTACAACTTTATTAGTAGCAGAATAAGCGACAATAGGCAATAATAAAGCCATTGAATTACTAACTAAGCCCTTCCAATCCCAATAGTTTTCAGCAACAAGCATCCCACGGATAATACATATACCCATCCAAAATAAATAAATTTTTAAGACAATTAAATTCTTTTTGTTTTCATTGTCAAAGAAGTATCTTTTTGAAAAAAAGAAAAGAAATAGAATAACAAAAGAAATAAGCCACCATAAAGCTGTAATGTCTAAATATTTTAAAATAGGAAAATTTGGAGTGTACAATGCTAACACACTATATATACCAATTAAAACAATGGTAATTGGCAATGCGATTGTAACAAAATGCTTTAATGTAGGTTTCAAAATCTCTCTTTTATTAATTGAATATTATAAATACAATTCATATACTTTCGATGCGTTCTTTTCCAAATCATACTCTTCATTAACCATAATCATGGCGTTTTTTGCAATTTCTATTCCGATACTAGGATTTAAGTATAAATCTATTACTTTTTCAACTAATATCTCGTAATTCTCAGGTATTAGTATGCTGTTCTGTCCTTTCAAATTGAAATCTCTTAAACCCGGCACGTCATATAATATCGTAGGTATATTACAAGCCATTGCTTCAATAGTTGTAATAGAAATTCCCTCAAAACGACTTATCATTAAATATATATCAGAAGCTACTAAATATTTTCTCACATCTTTCTGATTACCATAAAATCTAATATATTGATAAACTCCTAAATCCTGGGCTAATTTCTTCTCTTCGTTTTCAGTATCTCCAGTCCCTAAATGTAAATAAATTAAATTAGGTATTTTTTCCAAAATTAGTGGAATAGCTTTAATCACATCGTGATGTCTTTTGTTATCATTGCATCCACCTACAGTTATCAATACCACAGCATCAGAGGGGATATTTAATTCATATCTTATTTCATTTTTTTCATTATCTATTGCAGGATAAAAGCGATTGCTTCCATACCAATTGTTTAATTTCATGGTCTTATTGCCATAGAGTTTCAATTCATGTTTGTAAACGGAATCACTTATAGATTGAAACTTACATTTAAATATTACTTTTGCTGACCATCGTAATAAACAATGATAAAAGTAACTATACCAACTAGTAGGAAAAATAGCGTGGAATGTTTTAACCGATTTTACTCCCGCTAACCAAGCACACAAAGCCATTCCCCACATAGAGTCATGTGAATGAATATGAACAACATCAATCTTCTCTTCCTTAATAAACTTTATAAACCTTCGATAATATTTTATGCGGGCTCCATAATTTTTTAAACGTGGAAAAGGTTTATGGAAAACCATATACCCAGCACGCTCAAAATAAGGAGCAAATTCACCTAATTGAGGTGAACTAGCTACTACCATAAGTTCGCACCCTTTCTTCTGAAAAACAGGTGCTGCATCAACATACATTATCTCTGCTCCTGAAAATTTTAGTTCGTAAAGTATATGTACTATTTTCATGTTTTAGCTCTCATTGTAATCAAAATCTGCAAATTAATGATTCTCTTTTCCATGAATCTCCTATTTAACTAAGGGTTTGTAATGAAATAAGTTGACTGTTTGAAACGAAGCTATTTTATTCGTTAACAACTTGAAATTCTGCGAATAGCGGGC
>DATJCU010000063.1:0-2267 GCA_035497795.1 Edaphocola sp.
ATAAAGCAGAAAATGACCTCATTGAAGCAATTTCTAAAGCAGAAGAATCTGAAATAATTGAAACAAAAACATTTCTAGGATTTGAATTTGGAATGACTGATCAAGAAGTAAATAATTATTTATTAAAACTCAAGAAAGAAGGAAAAATTTATATAAACAGTAGAAATAGTTTTCAATATGATTTTTATTTGAGTGGAATGGAAATTTATTTGAATTTTGTTCCCGAATACTATGAAGGTAAATTGTATAAAATAACATATCCTGCAAATACTAAGCTAGGCGTCAAAGATGTTCACATTTTTCTATTGTCAGCATTTAGAGGTACCAAAGATGATTTTAAAACACGCATAAATAATGATATACTAGGAGACACATATTACACAAATATAAAAGACAATATGATAATAACTTTTAGAGATTCGAGGATGATCTATGAAAATGCTCCAATATCAAAATTAGCAAAACAAAAGGAGGAAGAAATACGGAAAGAAAAATCAAATAAATCAAATTCAGAATTTTAAATTATTGCTATATTTTTGAAATTGAAGAAGAGAACATGCCACTGTCCATCAGCCACATAGGAGGAAGACAGTAAAAAATAAAAACGAAAAGATTAATAAATAAAAATTATCAAGAAAGGAGGTGTGAAAAATATGTCTTACAAAAAACCTGTAGTTTTAGCAGAAAGTGTTGTGCAAATGGCAGAATGTCGTCCAAATAGCAAGCCGAGTGGCCGACCTTGTAAGCCACCAGGACCTGGTGGACGGTAATTGACAAATAACCCAGGTGACGAGACTTTATAATTGAAAACTCGTCACCTGATTACTATGAAAAAGAATAGTTATGTTTTTTAAGCAAAAATCAAATGTTATATTCAGAAATTATGAATCTTTTGGATATATCACGGACAATAGGAATTTTGAATATAGACAGACAAATAATAATGAGGAATACATAGGTGACAAAATTCTATCAGAAGCTGGTGCTGTTTTCATGTCCGTTTTAAATAAGAAACCACAAAACATAGATGAACTTGCAGTAATAATAAATAAGCAATTTGCAGATGTTGAGATAAAAATAATAAAGAACGATGCCAAGGAATTTTATTGTATGCTTGAACAGGATGGATTCGTAGTTTCTGGGAAAACTATGCAAGAATGCAATGATAAAGACATCAGATTTTCGTACAAAAAAACAAACATCGGAATAGTAAAAAAAGAGATTTTACAAAAGACTAAACATTCAGAAAAATCTACACAGAACTTTTTAGAAGATTACTTTAAAGGTAAGTCTCTGCTTACAAATTTACACTTAGAAATTATTAGCAAGTGCAATGAAAGATGCATACACTGTTATATTCCACATGATGACAAAACAAGCTCTATGAAGCCTGAATTATTTTATGATATTTTAAATCAGGCTTTTGATATGAGAGTGTTGAATTTGACCCTAAGCGGCGGAGAACCTATGTTGCACAACAACTTTAGTGATTTTTTAAAAAAATGTAGAGAATATGATTTTTCAGTTAATGTTCTTAGTAATCTAACATTACTTGATGATAAAATCATAAAAGAAATGAGAAAGAATCCACTTTTAAGTATTCAAGTCTCATTATACTCAATGGATTCAGATATACATGATGAAATAACCCAAGTGAAAGGAAGTTTTAGGAAAACTAAAAGTGCTATTGTAAAACTGATTGAAAACGATATTCCTTTGCAAATAAGCTGTCCAATCATGAAACAGAATAAAAACTGTTACAATAAAGTTATAAAATGGGCAGAGAAATATAAAATTCATGTCGGAGATGATTATGGCATTATAGGTGAATATAATCATTCAGCTAAAAACTTGAGTTGTCGTTTATCAATTGATGAAATCAAAGAAGTGATTATTGATAAAGTTGAAAACGATGCAAAATATTTGGAACAAATAGAAGCGGCGGCAGATAAGAAGCAAAACATTACGATAAATGATTCTATTTGTACTGTTTGTAGATCCTCTATCTGTATAACCAACAGTGGAAGTGTTTATCCATGCGAAGGCTGGCAAAATTATATTGTTGGTAATGTAAATGAGACTTCTCTCAATGATATTTGGAATAATTCTGAGAAAGTAAAATACTTAAGAGGTTTGCGTAATCAAGATTTTCCTAAGTGTATTCAATGTCCAGATAAAGATTTTTGTACTATGTGTATGGTTAGGAATGCAAATGAAAATCCAAAAGGAGACCCTTTAGTAGTGAGTGAGTTTTTTTGCAGTGTCGC
>DATJCU010000064.1:0-125605 GCA_035497795.1 Edaphocola sp.
AAATACGAATGCGAATGCCGAGTCTTTCAACGCCAAAATAAAACTATTTAGAGCTAACCTAAGAGGAGTTACAGATACTAAGTTCTTCCTCTTTAGATTGGAGAAACTTTTTAGTTAATCCCCACAAAATGTACCTGACCCCAATATTTTTAACCTTTTGGTATTTTAAAATCATCCTGTTTTGAGACAGAATATCATTAATATAAGGTAATGAGAGAAGGATAATAGCTTTTAGTTATTCTTATTTTTTTCGTTTACGCCCATACTGAATAGCGCATAATCATATTTTACGGGATCATTTTGGTCAAAAGTTCTAAGGTTTTCTGTTAGTTCCATAGCAGCGTTCCAGTCATTTTGTTTCCGTTCTAATAATCCCAAGCTTCTGGCTACATTTCCTACATGAACATCTATTGGGCAGATTAAGTCCTTAACTGGAATGGCATTCCAAATACCAAAATCAACTTCACTATTTTTTCGAACCATCCATCTTAAAAACATATTTAATCTTTTACAAGCGGAATTTTTTAATGGTGATGCAATATGTTTTTTCGTCCTTTCTGGTGCAAAGTCTAATGAGAAAAAGTTTTGATGGAAGTACGTAAGAGATGTATATATGTTTTCGTAGCCTTGTTTGGGTATAAAAGCAGCTTCTAAACTAATATTGGTTTGATAATGATGTTTTAAATAGGAAATAAAGTATAATAAGTCAGTGTCATTAAAAGTCCGATGAACAAAATTAAGAAAGGGTTTTAAATCTTTTTCTTGATGATTTAGAATAAAATCATAGGGCGAATTGCCCATCAAATTCATCAGCTTATTAGCATTGTTTAGAATGATACTTCTCTTGCCCCAAGCTAAAATTGCTGCAAAGAATGCAGCAATTTCAATATCTTGTTGTTGACTAAATTGATGAGGAATTGCAATGGGATCTTCGGCTATAAAATCAATATGATGATAATGTTGCCAACGATTTTCCAATAAAGCTTTTATTTGATCGTAATTTTTCATCACCAAAACAATCCTAAAAATCTCTTTTTTACTTTTATTGAGATGATGTGTTGATCTTTATCTGGGCGGTCATATTGATTTCTCGGCTCCTTAATAATTTTTTCAACAACATTCATTCCTTTAGTAACCTCTCCAAATACTGTATAACCACCATCCAGGAAGGGTGTGCCTCCTTCTGTTTCGTAAACTTTCTTATGGGTATCTGGAATTTTAATTTCTCTTTGTTTTTCCATTCCGTCCAATTCAGCTTTAGTATATTTTCTTCCTTCTACTATATAAAACTGACATCCAGAACTTGATTTATCAGGATTATTATCTCTTGCAGCTGCTAAAGCTCCTTTTTTATGAAAATACTCAAATTTTAATTCTGCAGGTATTCTTTCCCCAGTATCTCCACTACCCAACATCTCTCCTGGTTTTGCATTTTTAGAATTTGGGTCACCACCTTGTATCATAAATCCAGGAATGACACGATGAAACAGCAAGCCATTATAAAAATCACTTTTAGCTAATTTTATAAAATTTTTTGTGTGCAAAGGCGTTTTGTCATATAGAATGGCTTCAATCGTTCCGGCATCCGTCTTCATAATGACCTTATATTTTTGAGCCATAACCGAGCTCGTCAGGAATACAAATAAGCTGAAAGTTATTATACGTTTCATTTTTTTATTTTAATTTTTAAGTAGCAAAGATAGAAAATTATTTTTTCTATTTTTATTTGAAATGAATAAAACTTATAAGCTTTAATTTAGGAGTGTTAATAATTGTAAATTGTCAAATTTTACGTAAATTTGAAATATATTTTATAAACTAAAAAACATCAAATTATGACAAATGAAATTTGGCTGGAGAGCCTGATTACCGATACTCCACAAGAAGGAAGAGCTTTAGCAATTTTAATGGCAAGAAAATCAATAGGAGCTATTCAGTCAGATCCTGAAATTAAAAAACAATTAAGAGAACAGTATTCAAAAGACGCTGGTCAACTCATTGCGTCAGCAGAAGTAATTGCTCTTGAATTCAGAACTGTCGCGGAGGCAAATAATTATTGGAGGAAATAATAATTATTTAGATACGAGAAGGATATTCTTGAGTAAGTTTATATTACCATAACCTTTTTAAACTTTACCTTTCTTATTTTTGTATTAAGTTTTAAATTCTATTTAAGATGTTATTGTGCTAATTGTCTATTTCATTTTAAATGTTAATTTTATAAGAATAATTTTATTACCTTTACTTCATTAATATATTTTATAACCTAAAAAACCTTAAATTTATGGCATTAGTAGCAGGAATTATGATGGCAAGTTTTTTAATTTTCTTCGGAATTTTTCTTCTTATTGCAATTCTTTATTTATTAAATCTCCAAAAAACATTAAAAGCTGCAGCTCCAGAAAATAGAAAATTGCCACCAGCCAATGTATGGTTGTTGCTGATCCCTATTTTTAATATTTTTTATATGTTTATCGTTGCTAAAAGAATGACAGAGACTATAGTAGCTGAGTATGCGTCTAAAGGACAAGCATTAGAAAATCCCAAACCAACCTATTCGGTCGGTATGGGAATGGCTATACTAGGAGTAGTTTCTATGATTTTTTCATTTATACAATTGCCTAGCACTATAGCTTCATATTCAAATATGTCCACTGGCAACTTAGAAGAACTTACAATGCAAGCAGAGGCTAGTAGTGGTCCACTGAGTAATTTAAGTTCTCTAATTAGTTTAGTTGCATTTGTTTTATGGATCGTATATTGGGTGCAAACCGCTGGCTATAAAAATAAGATGAGAAACTTACCTAATAACAAAGTTGAAAGTGATATTTTTGGAGGTATCTAATTGACACTTTAAAAATCAAAAATAAACTCATAAAAAAATCAGTGGAAATGAATTCATTTCCACTGATTTTTTTATGAGTTTATAATATTAAAGCATATCTACTGGTAATCGTTTGACAATTGCCTTTCCTAGTGTCAATTCGTCTGTGTATTCTAATTCACCACCAAAAGTAACACCTCTTGCAATCCCAGAAATTAATATATTGGGATTATTAATTTGCTTGCTGATATAATATACGGTCGTATCGCCTTCGATATTAGGACTAAGTGCCATAATTATTTCCTTAGGTTCATTATTCTTTATTCTTTCAATTAATTGAGCAATCTGTAATTGCTCTGGTCCGACACCTTCCAAAGGTGAAAGCAAACCTCCTAAAACATGATAAACACCACTAAATTGACCTGTATTTTCAATAGTGATCAAATCTCTAAAATTTTCAACGATACATATAGTTTCTTTACTGCGAGAAGGATTTGCACAAATACTACATATTTCCCCATCTGCAATATTATTGCATTCTTTACAGAATTTAATTTCGTTGCGCATGGTTTGTATGCTTTCCGCAAAGACAGTGGTAATAGCTGAATCTTCCTTTAATAAATGTAAAACCATTCTTAAAGCAGTTTTTCGCCCTATCCCGGGAAGTTTACAGAATGCATTCACTGCATCTTCTATAAGTTTTGAGGTATAAATCATCTAAATAAAGGTCACTATAAGTGCAAAAATATTGATAAAAGCCATCAAAAACGAATAAATATTTCATTTAACTAAAGAATATAACTAATTTGCATGACTATTTTAGAAAAGATTAAAGATTGCGTGTGAATATTAAGAGGTTTTTTATTAAAAGCATTATTTTTTATTGTGTTTTTGTGATTTTGGCACCCTATAAACAGTTGAGTGCACAACAAAACAAACCCGTGAAAATCCTATTTTTATTGGATGGTTCCAGTTCTATGTTGGACGATTGGCAGCCGGGAAAAGAAAGATTTACAGTTGCCAGTGATATAATTAATACTATTGTAGATAGTATCGTACATATTAATCCAAGTGTACAATTTGCACTGAGAGTATTTGGACATGAGCATATTGTTCAAGAGAATAACTGTTTTGATACCAAACTTGAAGTACCCTTTTCCAGAGGGAATATGGAACAAATGAAGGCAAGATTAAGGCATGTGAGTCCAAGAGGTGTTTCACCTATCGCTTATTCCTTACAAGTTACTGCAAATGAAGACTTTCAGAATAGTGAACTCAATGCTTACAGTATTATTTTACTCACTGATGGTGGTGAAAGTTGTGGTGGAAATCTTTGTGATGTCATTACAAAACTTCTCAATGAAAAAGTGTCTTTTAAGCCTTATATCTTAAGTTTGGTGAATGATAGTTTTCTTCAAAAAGATTATGATTGTCTAGGAAAATATTTAACGGTAAGTAGTCCTAATCAAATAGCTCCAGCCATAAAAACAATTCTTGATGACAATAGAATCATGTATGAAAGAAATGATGGAAGTTTTGCTCAATTAAAGCAAGAGCCAAAGCAGCCAGAAAGATTGGAGCCTAAACCTCCCGTTCAACCAGAAGTAAAAGTAGTCACTCAACCCGAAGTGAAGCCTGTTGTACAGCCTGAAGTGAAAGTGTCTGAAGTACAATCTCAGCCTAATCCAAAAAAGGTGGTAGTTGAGAAAATTTCAGGAAATAGACAAGGTGGTCTTCTTCCAATTCCATCTAGGAATGTGGTTGTAACTAAAAAAATATTTAAAGGATTCAATCAAAAGCCAAATATTGTATTCTTTGTAGAAGAAGTTGAAGAAGTGAAGCCAAGAGGCACCATTATACTTTTGACAAGGCAATCGAAACCTTTAGGGTTAAGAAGAATCAATAATATTTGGGTTTTTGAAGAAGCTAAGTTTACTAAAGCTATTGCTAAACCAATTAAATTCACTTTTGTTGAGGAGCAACCAAGTCATCCAATTGAACCGGGAATAACGCTTACACCAAACAAGCCTGTAACAGCTACTGCTACTAAACCTTTACCCGTAAAAACGGTTCAGACAGATGCTCCAGTTGTAGTGAAAAAAGAAAAAAGTGAAGAGACAAAACTTTTTGTGTACTTTACTGATGGCAGAGGTAAATATTATAAAACAGAACCAAAAATTGATTTTGTAAATATAAAAACAAATAAAGTTGTTCAGTCAAATTATAGATTGGTAGATAGAAGCACTGGAGCGCCTGAAGCTATTAAGATTCCACCCGGAACTTATAGAATTACCAGATCTGGTAGTAGTTTTCGTTCCGCTACATTTACAATAGAAGAAAATACTACAGGTAGGGTAGATGTGGTGATCAATAAAGGTTCTATAATGTTTAGATATCAAGGTAATCCTAATCGTCCGGTAATTGAATACAGTGCTACCATTCAAAACTCAGTGGATAGAGGTCCAATAGCTCGACAAAGATGTGATGAGTTGTTAGAGTATGAACCTGGAATTTATCATATAGAAATTAATACTTTGCCGCCATTAGTATTGACTTTACCCGACCTGAAATTTGGAGAGGTTAATATAGTTGATATTAAAGAGCCGGGTATCATAGCTGTTAACAGTAACTTACGCGGTAAGATTCAGCTTTGGTATCAAAGAGGTACTAAATATGAGCCATTTTATGACATGGTTTTAACAGGAAATATTGAAAAGCAAAAGCAGGAATTACAACCAGGCGTTTACCTTTTATACTATTTTAAAGATGGGAAAGAACAAAATATGAAATTTACTATTAAGAGTAACTTTACTACTACCATTAATTTATAAAAAACAATAAAATGAAGCTTGTTCAGTTTCTATATATATTTTTATTAACCTATGTCATAGCTGCCTTGCTTTTTTGGGGAAGCAGTCTGAACAGGCAGAATAAAATTATTCATAATTATGAATTAAAGAATCTGAGAGATAGTTTGGATAGCGTATCTCAACCTATGGAATACCAATTGGCTTTTGATCAAATACAATATAAAAAGAGCCGGGTTAATAATCAATATCTTGGAGAAGGGGCTACATTTTTATTTGTAATTTTAATTGGTGCCACCATCGTTTATAGCTCCATAAGGCGTACTCAATTACTTTCTAAGCAACAGCATAATTTTATGTTGTCCATTACCCATGAATTAAAATCGCCCATTGCAGCTATTAAACTGAATCTGGAAACTATGGAACGGCGAAAACTGTCCGAAGACCAGAAAAGTTTATTAATGAAGAGAAGTCTTAAGGAGACCAATAGATTAAATGACTTGTCTAATAATTTATTATGGGCATCACAATTAGAAAACTTAAAGTTTGCACCTGCTCAAGATAGAATTAACTTTTCTGCATTAGTTAAGGAAACCGCTGAGCATTATATAGAAAGAAATACACATTCCTTCTTGTTAAACATCGAAAAAGAAACCTTTATCTCTGGTGATAAAATTTTATGGAAAATGCTCGCAAGTAATCTTATAGAAAATGCTTGTAAATATAGTGAGCCGGATAGTTTGATTTCAGTATGTGTAAATGAAGAGGAGGATCAAGTGATTTTCAAAGTTGCTGATCAAGGCACAGGGATTTCAGACGAGGAGAAACAAAAGATTTTTAAAAAGTTTTATAGGGTGGGTAGTGAGGAGTCTAGGAAAACAAAAGGTACCGGTCTTGGATTATTTATCATTGCTCAAATTGTAGAGCGTCATAAAGCTTCCATAACTGTTAGCGATAATCAACCAAAGGGTAGTGTGTTTGAAGTAATCATTAATACAGCATAAAATTGTTTTTTTCTTGAAAAAGAGTTTATTACAAATGCATATCGCCGTGCTTTTATGGGGATTTACTGGAGTTTTAGGAAAAGTAATTAGTCTTTCTGCTCCGGTTCTGGTTTGGTATAGAATGGGTTTGACAGCCTTATTCATTGCTATTATTATCCATTATCGCAAACTATGGCAGAAAATCTTAAAGCCAGATTTAAAAAAACTAATACTTATTGGCTTATTGTTTTCGATACATTGGGTCATGTTTTATTCCGCTATTAAATTGGCAAATGCATCTATAGCTTTAATCTGTTTATCCACATCAAGTGTTTTTACAGCAGTGATAGAACCCTTGTCCACTGGAAAAAGGATAAACCCTAGGGAAATTGGGCTGAGCTTAATAGCCATTTTTGGGGTATATCTGATTTATGCTTTAAAAGATGAGCATACCATCGGACAAATGGTTAATTTTCCTTTAGGATTGCTTTTAGGATTAATAGCTTCTGTACTCAGTGCGGTCTTTACAGTATTAAATAAGCCATTAACTCGAAAATATGAACCTCGATTATTAGTATTTTATGAAATGATGATTGGTTTTATTTTCTTAACTATCGTTGCTCCATTTTATATCAGTAATAATCCAGGAGAACCTTTATTGATGCAAGGTTGGGATATCGTTTGGATTCTGTGTCTGGTATACTTTTGTACTGTTTTAGGCCAAATATTGGCTATGAATGCACTGAAGAATCTAAGTTCTTTTACGGTTACTTTTATGGTAAATTTAGAACCGCTTTATGGGATTCTATTAGCTTTCTTATTATTAAATGAGCATAAAGAAGCTAATTTAGGCTTTTATTTAGGCGTAAGTGTCATTGGATTTTCGGTTTTATTGCAAAGCTTTATTATTGTGCGACAAAGCAAAAAGAATAAAAAACTAATAGCAGCAAAGGCAAAGTTGACAGAAGGCTAAAGATAAAAATAAAACCTACTAATTATTTTTTGTAAAACGGATTGCTTATCGCTTTTTTTGGAAATATGTTTTATCTAAACCATTGAAGCCCAATTATTGATAACCCAAGCAGTATTTCAACAAGCATAATAATATCGAAATAGCGTCCGGCGCTACCTATTTTATATCTTGAATACCCTCTTCCTAATCCAGAGCACCCAACAATAATTCCTAAAAAATATACGATATTTCCGAGGTGCTCTACATTAAAAACAGCATAAACAAGTAGAAAGCCAAAACTAATATATATACCAGCTAAAAATCGGATCAAATTATCTAAAATTAATTGTGGTGCTGTTTCTTTTGGTAAAAAGGCTATTGCTCCTTTGATCATAATATTTGTTCCTCCAAGAAAACAAATGAGGGCAATAATGCCAAATAAGATTCTAAGTGCTAATTCCATGATTTTAATAATTTATTTCTTACTTATTTATTATTTTCGATCTTTTGCTAACAATTGACGTTTTTTAAAAATATATTTAGTCTTACTATTTGATAGGTAAATAATCAGCTTAAAAACCCCGAAAATATTAATGATTATTCCTAGTGGAATGCCAATCAAATAGTCTGTTATCGATACAAGATGTTCTTCCTCAATAATTTTAAAGAAAAAATAAACACAAGGGATAAAAAACAACAAGCTCGTTGCCATTCCAGCATTATAAATCGTTTTCCCCTTAATATTGAACAGAAAAGTATGGGCAAGGATATTACCTAAGGAAACTAAAATAGTTGCTATTCCCAACCATATAATTCGATCTCCTACTAATGCTGCTGAAAGGTAAAGTAGCCACCCTATACTTAGGTTTATTATAAGTGAAGTGTTGCTGTTTAATGGATATCGGTCTGGCAAATCACTATGAAACATTACTCGGTTAATCATTCCTGGGAATGTTCCTGGTAACCTGTATTCCTCAAATTGATGAAAGAAAAGTGAAGTTAAGCTTAGCCACATCAGTAACTGATAATCAGAAAGTTTAGAGTGAAAACCGCTTATTAATAAAAGTGTAATTAATCCCAAAACTCCACCGATGTCAAACCAATGATTCCGTAAATATCTCATTTTATTTTAGATATAACTGAATAGTTATTTTCCTATTTGCTCAACCAAAACATGTTCTCCAGAAATATCGAAATAGGTACAGGTCATTGCCTCTAAATCTGCCTTCCATTTTTTGATACCTGTTGCGGCACATTGCTTACAAAAAGTGTTATAATCTGTTTCACCTTGTTGATGAACTTTTAAAAAGTGTTCAAATTTTTTTTTATTAAGATCGTCCGAAATATTAAGATCTTCATACATCGGATTCGATGAGGTCTTAAAATCTTTTATTCCAAAATAATCTGTATGACTATCTTTTACCCAGGTTTCAAATGCTGAAACACCCATGTTTTTTATTTCTTGAATATAATTAGGGAAATCTGCACCTGATTTGACTTTACTATGTGCTTTTTCAATTTGTGCTATCGTAAACATTTTCTGATATATTTATTATAATATTTACAAATTTAACGAACTCTAATTATTCATAAAGTTACCATTATGTGAATTTTCATGAAATTGGTTAAGTTTTTTTCAAAACTTGAAATTCCATTTTTAAATTATTCATTTCTATTTAGACTTCGATACTTTACTTCTCTCTCTTATTCCAATGTTTTTATTTAATAAACACTCTAAATATTTATACATTTAGAGTAATTTAGGCATCAAGTTAAAAATGTAATTGAAAAACTATAAATATTAACAACAAAATTTTTAGAGGGTATGATAAAATTATTGAGAATGCTCATGTTATTATCTGGTGCTAAATGGTATAGCCGTCAGGAGCTTATGGAAAGATTTGAAATTAGTGAACGTACCGTTTACCGATATTTAGATGAAATTAGAGATTGTGGTTTTATTATTGAAAATAATTTTGACAAATATCGTTTGATTCAGGAAAATGGACGCACTAAAGATTTAAAAAAGCTGATTCATTTTGACGAACAAGAAATTTCGATTTTTTATAAAGCCATTATGGAACTCAAAGATTCAGAGATTTTCGCAAAAAACCTGATTCGGAAATTACATGTTCTTTATGATTTTAAAATGCTTAAAGAGAAAGGAGAACATGATATCCTAGCGTTAATTAATCAATTGGGCGTGGCGATTCAGGAGCGCAAACAGGTTGTTTTGAAAGATTACCGCTCTTCTAACAGCGAAGAAATTACCGATAGAGAGGTGGAGCCTTTTGGCTTTGGAAAAGAATATCTTACTGTAAAATGTCTGGATAGAAAGGATAAAAAAGTGAAACAATTTAAGATAACTCGTATTGGTAGTGTTGAAACCCTCACCAATAATTGGTTTTATGAAGAATTACATACAGAGCAGTTTACAGATGCTTTTAGGATGTCTGCCGATACTGCTATTGATAGGGTGGAACTTCAAATGACCCTAACGGCTTATAATTTATTAAAGGAGGAATTTCCTTTATGTAATGATTATATCGCAAGCTTAAATAATGGTCACTATTTACTATCCATTGATATTGCTGATTATAAAGGTGTGGGTCGCTATGTTTTAGGATTACCCGGAGAGATTGAGGTATTGGGTTCTATTTCTTTTCAAAATTATCTAAAAAATAAAATAAAACAATATGCTCACTGACAATATTTGACAGTACCCAGTCCTACCTTTGTTTTATAAAGCAAGAAAAGAGCAACAGTTTTATTAATTTCCTTATAATAAAATTATAATCTACTATTGCTAAACCTATAAAAAAAATAAGAGCTTAACCTTGGTTAAGCTCTTATCATTGTAATATAAAATTCTATTAAGCCATTTCTAATTTAGCAGCTTTCTTTTTCGAATAGGCCATAGCCGCATCTCTTACCCAAGTTCCCTTTTCCCAAGCCGTTTTTCTAGCTTCTAAGCGCTCTCGATTACAAGGACCATTTCCTTTTACGACATTCCAAAACTCATCCCAGTTTATCTCCCCAAAATCATAATGTCCTCTTTCTTCATTCCATTTTAAATCAGGATCGGGTATAGTAAGTCCTAATATCTTAGCTTGCTCTACCGTTACATCAATGAATTTTTGTCTTAAATCATCATTACTAAATCTTTTAATTTTCCATGCCATACTTTGTTTAGAGTGTGGACTGTCTGCATCATTCGGGCCAAACATCATTATGGAAGGCCACCAAAAACGATTAAGTGCATCTTGTGCCATTTTCTTTTGTGCTGGAGAGCCATTTACCATAGTCAATAATATCTCAAATCCTTGACGCTGATGGAAACTTTCTTCCTTACAAACCCTTACCATTGCACGACTATAAGGACCATAAGAGCAACGACATAAAGGCACCTGATTCATAATAGCAGCACCATCTACCAGCCATCCTACAGCACCCATATCCGCCCAAGTTAGGGTAGGGTAATTGAAAATAGAAGAGTATTTTGCAGTACCATCATGTAGTTGTCCCAGCATTTCATCTCTGGTAATTCCTAAAGTCTCTGCAGCAGAATATAAATATAAACCATGCCCTGCCTCATCTTGAACTTTGGCTAATAATACAGCTTTCCTTTTTAATGAAGGTGCACGAGTGATCCAATTTCCTTCTGGTAACATACCTACAATCTCACTATGAGCATGTTGAGAAATCTGTCGAATTAAAGTCTGACGATACTTTTCAGGCATCCAGTCCTTTGGTTCTATCTTTAATTCATCGTCTATCTTCTTCTGGAATTTTATTTCTAAAGCTTCTGTACTCATGACTATTAATTTTATTATCTATATTCTACGAAGATAAATCTAATCCTTTATTATGCCAAATATTTAAGAATGTGATTTTAATACGAAATCTTAAAATTATAAGGGATGCTCTTCAAATAAAATTATTATTTATGGATCTAAGTAGTCGTTTCGGCTTGAGGTAATTGATTCACTATTCTGTATCGACTTAATTCCCAGATAAGCATTATAGAAATATAGACATCTGTCAACATGAGATACTGGTAAGGCACCTGAATTAAAAACAGGAATAAGGCTATATAAATCTTAAAAGATGCCATTAAAAAAATTCGATAATCAATAGACCGTTTGATTTTTAAATAAAAGATATTTAGGAGCCCTACCAAAGATAAGGAGGCTATTAAATGAATTTTTTGTAATAATGCTATCTTAGCTTCAATTGGCAAATTGGGCGTGTATTGATATATAAATGATGCAAAACCAAATCCTCTAAATAAGTGGTGGGGTAGTCCGCTGCCATCATAACTTACGGTCCATTCGCCCAATGCCGCATTGTCATAATATTTATATCCTTTGTAAAAAGCCATCCAATCATGACTCAAAAAAGGAATAATATAAATACATACAATGAAAATTAAAAGGGTGACTAAGGTTATGTAAAGCTTTTTCCTCGGTTCATTTAGCCATAATACGATTACTGCTAATGGTAACCAAAGTACTAAACTGTATCGAGACATTAAACAAATACCCACAATTATTCCTCTCCAAACCGCATTTTTGGAATTGATGCTTTTCATTAATAAAATATAATAAGCAGCCACCATAAATTCCACCGTTTGGAACATTATACCTCCTATAGGCTTATCCACCAATACGGAACTCAGAAAGTAAGGTGTCAAGAACAATACGCCATAACTAAAAAGCTGTTTAGGATTATTAAAATTACGTGCACTCTTAAAAATGATTAAGAAACTGATTACCCAAATGACTAAAACAATATATCGATAATCAAAATCAAGATAAGCTGCTGGCAAATAAGGTACCCATTGCATTGGTAAATAAGTAACTGGCAAATGGTAACCAAACTTTTCTATGGGAGCATATACTTCATTACCACTTATGAACCGCTGGCAGAGCTCAATTATCGTCGGAATCACATCAGATTCTTTGGCAATTATTGGATGTTTAAGAAAAATAGTGTGGTTTATCCACATCAAAATACCAATGATAGCTAATAATATTGCTAAAACTACAAAATGGGAATTTGACTTTTCTTTTTTTTCTAAAATGATTTTTTTACCATAAAAATATATCATGCAAACCATACCGATACCAATACTACTGCCAAAAAATAATAAAGCATTCAATTTTGGCGGAAAGTATTGCCCCCAGGTAAAAGTGACTAACTGAATGAAAAGAAATATAACCATAAGCATATTTGCTCCGGTAATATTCAATTTGTTTTTATTATTTTTTAAGGATAGATGGCTCATAGGAGTCGAAAATAAACTAAATTTCTCTAAGGGTTAATAAGACAACATTTTCTATATGATGGGTATGCGGAAACATATCTACAGGTCTGACTCTTTTCACTTCATAAACTTCATCCAGCATTTCTAAATCTCTGGCTTGTGTCGCTGGATTACAACTTACATAAACCACTTTAGGTGCTTTGATTTCGATCAGTTGTTGAATAAGTTTTGGATGCATTCCTGCTCTTGGCGGATCAGTAATAATCACATCAGGTCGGCCATGTTCTTTAAAAAAATCTACTGTAACAATACTGGCTACATCACCTGCAAAGAAAGAACAGTTTTCTAGTCCATTCCAACTCGCATTTATCTTAGCGTCTTTAATAGCATCTTCTACCACTTCAATACCGATTACTTTTTTCACTTTTTCAGATAGGAAAATTCCTATACTTCCTGTACCACAATAAAGATCATATAATATTTCATTACCAGTTAGACCGGCAAAGTCTCTAGTGATTTGGTAAAGCTTTTCAGCTTGTCTTGAATTGGTTTGGAAAAATGATTTTGGACTTATCTTAAATTTAAAATGCTCTAAATATTCTTCAATATAAGCTTTCCCTTTATAACAAATTACTTCCAAATCATAAATGGTATCATTCAGTTTTGGATTGATTGTATAATTTAAAGAAGTGATTTCTGGAAAGGTGGCAGCGAGTTGGTCCAGCATCATAAATAATTCTGGTCGCTCATGATGCACGATAAGGTTGACCATAGTCTGGTCAGTAGTAGTAACTCTAATGATAACATTACGCAACCAGCCTTGGTGTGCATTAAAATCATAGAATGGTAAGTCGTTTTCTAATGCAAGATCCCTTAAAAGATTTTTAATTTTATTGGTAGGTTCCTCTTGTAAAAAACAATGTTGGATATCTACAACCTTATCAAACCTTCCGGGAGCATGAAAACCTAAAACCGATTTATTAGGAATAACAGCTCCATCGGCTGCTGCTATTTCCTCATTAGTTAAATATTGCTTGGTAGAAAAAGTAAATTCTAATTTATTTCTATAGTTTTGAGTACGTTCAGAACCTGCAATGGGTTCAAATTCTGGTAATTCAATATGACCAATCCTTGTTAATTGATCAAAAACTTGTTGTTGCTTATATTCTAACTGTTTATCATAAGGCAGCATTTGCCATTTACAACCTCCACAAATTCCAAAGTCAGGACAGAAAGGTATTACACGGTCTTCTGACGGGGTTTCTATTTTTGTTACTTTGCCTTCAGCATAACTTTTTTTGTTTTTATACACATACACTTCTGCAATGTCTCCAGGCACGCCCCCTTCTACCATAAGTGTCTTACCATCTTCTAGGTGAGCAATACTTTTACCTTCAGCCGCATATTTCACCAACTTTATGCCGCTAATTACCGTCTTCTTATGTTTACGAGCCAATTTTTTTCTTCTGTTTAACGTTAAACCTTTGTAAAGGTACAATGGTTTTTGTTTGGAAAAAAAAGATAATGCTTAGATTTGAATCTTTTTTATGATAATAATATATCTGAATATAAATTTATGAAACGATTACTTTTAGGAGCTGTTATGGGTTTATTTGCACTAAACAGTTTTGGACAAAAAGAATTTGGTTACAAAGTAGAAGTAACTTTTAAACAACCGATAAAGGATAAAAAAGTTTATCTGGCACATTATTTTGGTAAAGGACTCCCAACAATTTATAAGTTAGACTCTGCTGTAGTAGAAAATGGTGGCACCAAGGCAGTATTTCAAAAGAAAGATAGTATTTTGGGAGGATTACATTTAGTGATGTTTGACAATTATTCTCGCTTTTTTCATTTGCTATTAGACAATGGTTATACAATAAGAGTAGAAACAGACACTTTAGGCAGAGCTCATTTTTTTGAAAATAAAATAAATCAAGATTTTGAAGAAGAAGAGCACAAATTAGTAGCCTTACAGAAACCTAAAGATAAATGGAGGAAAGCTTATGATAATGCTAAGACTAAATCTGATTCTTCAAAAGCCGAAAAGCAATATCAGGCTTTATTACAACAAGAAAAAGATTTGAAAAGAGCTTATGCCGCGTCACATCCTGGAAATTTGCTTACTTTAATCTTTAATGCCATGGATTCTCCAGATTTACCTAAGAAAAAGCATTTCTTGCCAAATGGTAAAGAAGATACCATGTATACTGCAAGATATTATAAAGATCATTATTGGGAGAAATTTGATTTTACAGATAATCGTTTAATCAAAACAGGTTTGCTAGATAATCGCTTAAATGAGTATTTTAGTAATTTAGTATATCCAATTCCAGATAGTATTAATTATGAAATGGATAAGATGTTAGCTAAAGCTGAATCTGCAAAAGAAATTTATAAATATATTTTACACTGGTTAGGAAACTGGACAGTAAATAGTAAAATGATGGGTGTGGATGCCTCTTTTGTGTACTTAGTGGAGAATTATTATGGAAAGGGTAAAGCCTTTTGGTTAGATTCGGCTGCTATTGCTAAATATCAAGAAAGAGCAGAACAGATTGCACCTAATGTATTGGGGAATAAAGCGCCTAAATTAGTGATGCAAGATATTTCGACTTTAAAAGATGTTGAAATTACAGAAGCAACTCATTCACCTTATACCGTTTTGGTCTTTTGGTCTATTACTTGTGGACATTGTATGACAGAGATGCCTAAGATTGCTGAAATGTATAGAACTGATTTGAAAAAAATGGGTGTTGAAGTGATTTCTGTTCCAGTAACGGTTGACGGCGGTAACGATATTCGTAAAGTTTATGACGAATGGAAGGTTACAGATGATTGGATTACATTGGTGGATTTAAAAAACACAAGAGAATACCTTCATTTATATGATGCTTACTCCACTCCGGTAATTTATGTTCTAGATAAAGACAAGATTATTGTGGGAAAAAAATTGGCCGCTAGTTCTATCATTCCTATAATAGAATATGATATGGAACATAAAAATAGAAAGAAAAAGAATTAATTATATAATTGAAAATTATTAATAGTGAGAGGCTGTCCATAAATTGGACAGCCTCTTCTTTATTAGATTTATTTTGAGTGACGAATCAGAAAAATATTTACTCATTTGTATTTTGCTTTTGTAGTGTTTAGGTAGATGCTGCAGAACCTGATTGAATAACAAGAAAAAAGAGCTTTATTCAATACAATCAATGTTGTCCTATTGAACGCCTTTGATTACCTCAAGACCGCTGCCGTAGGCTAAACCGGATTCACACTATTTCGTACTGTGAGTGTAAAATAAAATCACATTGATGAGCACGAATCGGTACTTTCTTCCACTCCCTCCCACCAAATGACATTGATCGGCACAGAGTTGCACTACCGTTCACGATGACACACTTCACTCCACTACGTGACCCTGAATCTGCAAAGAATTTCACTCCTGTTCACTATAACGCACTTCTCCCCACTAAGTCACACGGATCTGTACAGAGTTGCACTCCCGTTCACTACGGCATTCCGCATCAAACTACATTACATTGAGCGATATGCAATTGCAGTCCGTCACACAGCGTCACATTGAGCCCGTATTTTGCTATGACTCTATATGCCCTACGTTGTCAAACTGAGCTTGGTGTCACATTGAGCTGGTCGATCACATTGAACTGGGTGTCACATTGAGCCTGTCGAAATGCAGTCGAAATGTTGCTGAAATGCTGCCGAAGTGGGAAAGTAAAAGTTATACTTAGTTTTTTTCTTAAATTGGTTTTACAGAATAATAAGAAAATCATTTATTTATAAATGATTCGTATTAATAGGAAATTTAAATTTATTGAAAAGCTTATTTTAGTTTTTCGTATTCTTTCTTTGCGTTTTCATGTTTACCATTGAAAGTAAGTGCTTGTATAAAGAATTTCTTTGCCAGTTCTTTATTGCCTTTTTTTAAATAAGTCATTCCTTTTCCATAATAGGCATCCGCATTTGCAGGTGCATTTTCAATCGCCATTTGAAATAAACGTGCTGCTTTTTCCAAACTGTCTTCTTGCATTAAAATAGTGCCATAATCATTATAGGCATTTGCAAAACTTTTATCAACAGCTATGGCTTTTGATAAATAGTGTTTAGTTTGAATGAGATCTCCTTGCTTATGATAATATCTCGACAAATCATAAAGTGGATAAGCGTTAAGGGTGTCTAGTTTGTAAATATTTAAATACCAGTTCACAGCTTCTTTATTATTTGTGGCATTATATAAATCTGCTAATTGATATACACCATCATAAAATGTAGGTGCTATTTCAGCAATTTTTTTTGCGTATTCAATAGCTGTTGTGGTATCTTTTGCAATTGCCTTCAATTTAGAAGCATCTAAAAGGACTTTTGGGTCATTTGGGTTTTGAGCTAATAAATTATTAATAATTTTTTCTGCTTCTGGCACTTTTTGATCTGCCATATAAGCTTCAGCTTCCATAAGTACGTAGTCCGACTGATTACTCATTTTTTGTAGTGCTTTTATTTGTTCTAAGGCAGCGGAACCCTTACCTCTATCTATTAAAATAGCTGATAATGCTACTTTATAATTCATATTCTCAGGTGCTAATCTTACCGCAGTTGCTAAATCATTTTCGGTGAGTTCTTCCATCTTTAAATCAAAAAGTTTTTCTGCTCTTTGAAAATATAATTCAGCATTAGTTGAATCTGATGCAATAGCGTCTGTATAAGGTTTTACCAGGGGATTTGATAAAGCTGGATGTGCATTTACGACTTGATTATCATTATTTTTGTTTCCACAAGAGAACAAAAATAAGATAGGGATAATGACTAGAAATATTTTCATGTTTTACAATCAATTGAAAGGCAAAGCAACAAATTCTATTTTTCTAAAAAAAATAAAAATATTTAAAAATAGCTGCTTCTAATTTTTTTATTGTGATTTTAAATGTATTGCTATAGAAGTTTTTTCAATCCTAAACCAGAACCTTGAGGCTCTAGTATTTTTGCACCATCATATCGAATGCCACTAAAAGTAGGATCAGTTAGTAGGAGAGGGCCATCTAAATCAGCATAATCCGCTAAAGGTAATAAATGACTCATTGCGGTGCAACCCACAATACCTTCGCTCATACAACCGAGCATAATTTTCATACCAGCAGATTTTGATTTTTTAATTAATTCAACAGCTGCTGAAATCCCTGAGCATTTGGCAAGTTTTACATTAACACCATCAAATAAACCATTCAATTTGATTAAATCATTTTCATTTTGAAAAGCTTCATCTGCGATAATAGGAATATTAGTTAGCTTTTTAAGCTCCTTCATTCCTTCAAAATCTTTTTTGTCTAAAGGTTGCTCAATTAATTCAATATCTAATTTTTCCAATTCCGGTAAAATAATACGAGCATCTTCTAATGACCAACCTTCATTTGCATCGATTCTTATTAAAGATTTGGTAAGTTGTCGAGCAGCTCTCAAACTTTCTAAATCGTTAGCATTTCCTACCTTCATTTTATAAATAGGATAGGGATGCTTTTTTATTCTTTCTTGAATTTCGGTTGTACTAGCTATACCTAAAGTGTAATCTGTCATCGGCACATCTTTCCATTCCAAACCTAAGAGTTTGTAAACGGGTTGCCTCTTTATCTGTCCATACATATCCCAGCCTGCCATATCTAATGCTGAAACGATGAAAGGATCATCATGTAATAAATGATGTAAGAAATGCCAAAAACGCTCTGGTTCGATAAAATTATAGCGCTCAATCATCATTCTGTACCGTTCCAATGTGGCAATCATTCCATCAATAGATACATTATGATAAGCTATAGCTGAGGCTTCTCCCCAACCTTTTAGTGCTACGAAGTTCAAATTAATATGCAGCGTTTCTTGTTCCGTTTTTGAACCTTTTGATAGATTAAAATTATACTGAAAAGGGAATTGATTACGTTTATATACTAATGATAACATTTTAAAAATATTTTTAGGTCTTTTATGCTGCGAAAGTAGTCAAATTTGTTCCGATTATTGATTGAATAATTTAGTTTGGTGTTTATTACATATTTTAAAATCAATGAATTTTAGCATTATAAATGTATTGATTTTTTAAGATTTGTCTTTAAAAAGCAGATAATAAAGTCTTTAATCCTTAAAATAAATATTATTTATCAATTTACGGACTCAATTACCTTATCTTTGCACCTTCAAAATAAAGGACTGTTTTCTGACAATTAAAAATTATATGAAAAGAATTATTGCAGTAGCATTTTTAGGATTATTTATGAGTTTGAATGTTGAAGCTCAAGACAATAACCAAAAACCAGAAACAAAAAAGGCTGTGATTAAGCCTTCCAGAGACCATTTTATGGTTCAACTTTCAAGTGATCATTGGACGAATGTTCCGGATAGTATTCATTTGAAAAACTCAGGAAGAGGACTTGGTTTATATCTGATGTATGATTTTCCTATAAAGCAAAGTAATTTTAGCTTTGGTGCTGGTTTAGGTGTTAGATTTAGTAATATCTATTTTGACAATCAAAGAATGGTTTTAGACAGTTATACTGACAAAGTTGTCTTTAAAGGTTTGGATAGCACTTTGTTTCGTGGTAATAAATATACAACAACCTTTTTAGAGTTGCCACTTGAATTACGATATTTTTCTAATAAGGAAAATAGAAATAGAGGCTTTAAGTTTGCTATTGGTGCTAAGGTAGGTTATACTGGAATTGGTGGTGCCTATTACAAAGAAAAAGAATCTATGTCAGGTAAATACATGACACGTAAAACGGTTACTAATCGTTATAATCAACAATGGAGATTAACACCTACCGCTAGAATAGGTTGGGGAAATATCTTCGCATTTGTAGAATATACACCCACTTCAATTTTTAATTCAGGAGTTGCTCCTGATATTAAACCATTATCTTTTGGAATAATTATAAGTGGTTTGTAGCCCTTATTTATAATGATTTTTAAAATCAAGATATTGTATTTTAATTAAATGTTTAAAAAAGGCGAAACTTTTATTAGTTTCGTCTTTTGTATTATTCAGATATTCGTAGACACTGATTAAGTTTAAAAGACATATTGAATTCTTAAAGTCGGTATTATTATATACCCTTACTGCCTTTGGTGGACCCCAAGGGCATATAGGCATGATGTTGCGTTATTTTGTTGAGCGTCATCGTTTTGTGACCGAGGAAGAGTTGTTAGAATTAAATGCTTTTAGTCAGATGTTACCAGGACCCAGCTCCACTCAAACAGTGATGCTAATAGGTTATAAAAGAGGAGGAACCTTTTTGGCTGTCTTAACCTTATTGATATGGGCATTACCTGGAGGTTTGATTATGCTTGCTTTCTCTTTTTTGGTCAATTTTTTAAATAAGCATCATATTGATGCCAATTTGTTCCATTTTGTGTTGCCCATGACTATTGGGTTTGTTGTGTATGCAGCATTAAAGATGATGAAAACTACAGTTAATCATTTGGCTACTTATCTGATTATGATTATTTGTATTCTGATTACAATTACTTTTCATAGTCCATGGGTCATTCCTATTATGTTTGTACTATCTGGATTAATAACAAATTTTAGTAATAAACGTATTCCAGAAAAAAAGGAAACTAAAAAGAAAATAAGTTGGATTAAAATCCGAATTTTTATTATTGTTTTTGTCATTTTGGGTATAGCTAGTGAGCTAGCCAGGGTTCAAAATTGGGAATATCGTAAACTGTTTAATCTGGCGGAGAATTTTTACAGGTTTGGTTCATTAGTTTATGGAGGAAGTCAGGCACTTTTACCTATGATGCTTTTTCAATTCGTCTCTAAACCCATTAATCTGGGTTTTAGTCCTTATCTAAGCAGTGCTAATTTAATGACTGGTTATGGAATGATGCAAGCTATTCCAGGTCCTACTTTCTCAGTTTGTGCTTTTGTTGGAGGTATGACCATGAGTGACTTTGGTGCTAATGTGCAGATCTTGGGGGGGCTCATTTCTTTAATTGCAGTCTTCCTGCCCAGTACTTTATTGCTTTTATTCTTTTATCCTATATATGAGAATTTGAAACAGCATGTCATAATTTATCGAGCATTAGAAGGTATCAATGCCATGATAGTTGGCATTATTTGGGCGTCAGGCATCTTATTCACTATGGAGATATTTCATATAAATTTTAAGGATGTCATGAATGGTCATTGGTTGAAAATGATAGATGTTTGGAGTGTATTGACCATTTTAATTACCTTCCTTATTTTGAAATATACCAAATTGCCACCACCCATAATTGTTTTAGTGGCATTGGGACTAGGATTGTTTTGGAGTTAAATTGAGCTTTTTTGAGTAGTTAATTTGTTTAAATAATTATTCAATGGGTTTTAATGGTAAAATAGGTATATTTGAATATTAAAAATAAAAATAAAAAATTATGATTATTACTACTACTGAAACTATTCCAGGAAGAGAAATAGTGGAAATCTTAGGAGTTGCTCGTGGCAGTACTGTAAGAGCAAGAAATGTTGGTCGGGATTTCATGGCCGCATTGAAGAATGTTGTTGGCGGAGAAATAAGTGAATATACCAAATTGCAGGCCGATGCTCGAGAAGAAGCGATGCAAAGAATGATTAAAGATGCTAAGAGTTTGGGTGCAGATGCAATAGTAAATATCCGACTTTCTACCAGTATGATCATGCAAGGCGCATCAGAAATTCTTGCTTATGGCACAGCAGTTAAGCTAAATTAAAAGCATTCAATTATGGTTTTTGCAATTTTATTTGGCTTTATTTATGCTTTATTAGGTATAGCAGTTATCGTTGCTTTAATTTATCTAATCTTTAAACGGATAGAAGATAAAAAAAAGGAAGATTTTGAAGATAGAGAATATTAGACTAAATAGTATGGTTTTTTTGAAATATACAACTTGATAATAATCATTCAATTTTTCATTACATCACTTATAAAAATTCTTTAGAAAAGAAAGATGTTCTTAGAAGCAAACTATTGAGATCCTCATTTTAAAAAAAAGAAACCAGATTTTTAAAACTAAAAATCTGGTTTTTCTTTAGGACTTATTTTTATAAATTTTAATTCTTGATTTAATATGCTCTGGTGCTGCTTTTTTCCATATATTGTTTAAAAGCTCTATTAGCCACTCTATTACCACCGGGTGTTGGATAATCTCCAGTGAAATACCAATCTCCTGTATTATTTGGACAAGCTTTATGTAAACCTTCTATTGATTGGTAAATGATATCCACTTCAGCCTGAATAAAATCATGTTTTAGCATTTTAGCGATTTGTTTACTAATTTCTTCAGCAGTATACTCAGCATAAATTCTTTTTATATAATTTTCTTCTTTTAATTGTTCATCTGAAGCGTTGTTAATGAGTTCATGTATGTCATGAAGTAATTGTTCTTTTCCATTATCTTTCAATAATTCAACAACTGCCTGAAAAGCAATAAATTCACTCATTCTGCTCATATCAATTCCATAACAATCTGGATATCTTACTTGTGGTGCAGAAGAGACAATCACCATTTTTTTAGGTTTTAATCTGTCTAACATAGTAATGATACTTTCTCTCAAAGTAGTTCCTCGAACGATACTATCGTCTATTATCACTAAGGTGTCTACTCCCGCTTTAACAGTTCCATAAGTGATGTCATAGACGTGTTGAACCATTTCTTTACGGTTACTGTCTTCTGTAATGAAGGTTCTGAGCTTAACATCTTTTATAGCAATCTTTTCAATTCTTACTCTTCTATGTAATAGTTCACTCATCTCTTCTTCATCCATCACATCTTTACGCTTAATGATTTTTTCCACCAAAACATTTTTCAGATAGCTTTCTAGTCCTTTAATTAGACCATAAAAAGCAATTTCTGCGGTATTAGGGATGAAGGAAACAATAGTATTCTTTAAATCTTTATTAATTGCTTTCAGTACAGCTTCACTTAATTGTTCTCCTAATGCAATTCTTTCTTTATAAATATCAGCATCAGATCCACGACTAAAATAAATCCTTTCAAAACTACAAGCTGTTTTAGGAGCAATTTCAAGTATTCTTTCTTTTCGGAAAGTTCCATCTGGGTCAACAATAATTGCACATCCTGGCTCTAGCTCTTTAACCTGATCTACTTCTAAATTGAAAGTAGTTTGAATCGCTGGACGTTCAGAGGCTGCGATAATTATTTCATCATCTTCATAATAATATGCAGGACGAATACCGTTTTTATCTCTCATTACAAAAGCACTACCATTTCCTATTAGGCCTCCAAACACAAAACCACCATCAAATAATTGAGAAGATTGTTTTAATACCTCAACGATATCGGGGTTTTCAGTAGCTTTTTCATCCTCTTGACATAAAAAATGATGAATAGTCTCAATCATTGCTCCTAAATCGCTATCTCTCATTTTTGGGGTTGGGTAAATCCCAAGTTGAGAAAATAATTCATCTGTATTTACAAGGTTAAAGTTACCAGCCATTATAAGATTCCTAGAGGGATTAATGTCTGGCTTTACAAAAGGATGGCAAAAAGAAACGCTGTTCTGTCCTTGAGTACCATATCGTAAATGACCAATCATCACCTCACCCATAAATCGAAGAAATCCTTTTAATAAACCAGGATGGGTTTTTAAATCAGGATATAATCTTTCAAGATCAGTTACTTCTTCATTAATATTTTTAAATATTTCTTTAATGGCACCAGCTCCTGGGATTCTCAATCTGTGCATATATGGATAACCTGGCTCAACATTTAATTTTAATGTAGCAATACCCGCTCCATCTTGGCCTCGGTTATGCTGTTTTTCCATTAAAAGATAAAGCTTATTTAAACCATAAAAAGCTGTGCCATATTTTCTATAATAATAAGAAATAGGTTTTCGAAGTCGAACAAAAGCAAGTCCGCATTCATGTTGAATAGCATCTGACATAGGAATGCAAAGTTAGTATAAAAATAAGTTTATTTAGGTGCTAAATTTTTCCAAATAATTTGGAAATATTTTCATTGAATATAATCAAATGTATTTCATATTCAAGGTTTGCAAAATGTAAATAAAAAATATTTTAAAAAAAATTGTAACCAATTTCGAAATCAAGTACCCTAATAGATTAGAAACCAGAAATTGAAACTGAATTTTAATGAGGTATATAAAAAGGATAAGTGTGGTATGAATGGAACATCAGAAATTAAAGAAGTTTTGGATAAAGCCATAACAGCAATGCCTGAAGATTTAAGACTGATTTTTACTTTCAGGAATAAAATGAAACTAGAAACTAAAGAAATCTCATTTTTATTGCAAATTACTGAAAGTGAAATTGAAGAAAAAGAACAACAAATTAAAGAATTAATATTAAACCAAATAAATCAAAATTATGAACCAGATAAGCTTTTTGAATTCAACCTAATTTATTGTGACTCCATTGTAAATAGAGTGATGGATGAAATTAATAAGTTAGAAAATAAGTAAAATAAATATAATAATTATTCATAGTAAATTAAAAATAAAATAAAATGAAAACTTTAAAAACAATAGCATTGGCATGTTCCATGCTTGCAGGTACAATCCTTGCATCATCTAGCGATTCAAACGCACAAAATCAAAAATTTTCTGATCCTGAAATAGCATCTATTGCTGTAACAGCTAATCAAATTGATGTAGATTATGCTAAAATTGCATTCAAGAGATCTAAAGATAAAGCCATTCTAAATTTTGCGAAAACAATGCAAACAGACCATGAAGCTGTTATAGGTATGGCAACAAAATTAGCAGCCAAATTGAACGTGACTCCTAAAACTAATGCAATGACTAAATCATTATTAGAAGGTGCTCAGAAAATGAAAATGGAATTAAACAAAAAATCTGGAAAAGCATTTAATAAAGCATACGTCGACAACGAAGTTGCTTATCACGAGGCTGTTATTAATGCGGTAGAAAATGTATTAATTCCACAAGCAGATAATAAAGAGTTGAAAGACCTTTTAATAAAAGTGTTACCAACATTAAAAGTGCATTTGGAACATGCTAAAATGGTTCAAAAAGAATTAAAATAAAAATGATTATGTTTCGTAAAATAGTAAAATTAACTCTGGTTTCTTTATTTACTTTAGTCTGCTTAAATGCATGTAATACAGTTGATGAACCTGCGGTAAAAGAAGCTTCACCAGCATCATCTGAAGCGACTACAAATACTGAGCATAATGCTGAAACTCAAAAAGATGCTACAATGGATGTAGATAAAACATCAAAGACCCATTATGTCACTATTGAGGAGATGAAGTTTAATCCAGAGATTTTAGAAGTGAAAAAAGGGGATGAAATTGTATTTACCAATAAAGATATCGTTCCACATGATGTTACTGAAGTGAATAAAGCTTTTCAATCACCAACACTAAATTCTGATGACTCTTGGAAAATGAAGGCAGAGAAAAGTGTAGACTATTTTTGCAGTATTCATCTCGTAATGAAAGGGAAAATTATTGTGAAATAACAGGTGTAATAGATTAAATTAGAAGTATTATAATGGTCAAGTAAATAGGTGTTAGTAAAACCCTCTTGAACTTGACCATTATTTGAAATTTTTAATTTTGAACAAATTAAGCTAAATTTACATATTGTAAAAACAAAAAAAATGGCACAGTCAATTAAAATTAAGGAAATAAAGCATTTAACACATGATGTTTTAAAAATAGTATTAGAAAAACCAGAAGGTTTAATTTTTACTCCAGGACAAGCAGCAGATTTTGCAATTAATAAGCCAGGTTGGGAAACCGAGTGGCGTTCATTTACCTTTACTTCTCATCCCTCAGATAAGGATATTGAGTTTAATATTAAGACTTATACTGATCACAATGGTGTCACTAATGAATTGTTGACTTTAAAAGAAGACGACGAAATTTTAATAGGTGATGTGTATGGTGATATTGAATATAAAGGAGAAGGCGTTTTTATAGCAGGAGGAGCAGGAATAACCCCTTTTATTGCAATTCTAAAAGATTTACAAAAAGAAAATAAATTAGGTAATAATAAATTAATTTTTGCCAACAAAACTTCTGAAGATATCATACAAAAGGAATTGTTACAAGGTATTTTAGGAGATAATTTTATCAATGTGCTTTCAGACGAAAAAGTAGAAGGTTATGAAAAAGGATATATTTCTGCAGAATTAATTAAAAAGAATATTGAAGATTTCAATACTTACTTTTATTTATGTGGTCCTCCACCTATGATGAGTGCTTTGGAAAAAGATTTTGAATTATTGGGCATTCCAGAGGAAAAAATAGTGAAAGAAGGATTCTAAAGAATATTTTTTGAGCAATAGAAAATTAGTATCGCTCATTTTTAGATAAAATAAAGGTGAAAAAAAACAGCAGTAAAGAATTAAAATTTTCTTTACTGCTGTTTTTTATTTTAAAAATGGTTTATTTCTTTATCTTTCTTATTTAGTTGTTGCTTTGGATCCGCCATTTTTATAAGCTTCATTCATAGCATCTAAAACTTGCTGGGTAATGTCATAAGATTTGCTACCATAAAGTAGGGCACCACCATTTTTCGAATAGGTTAAAATAAAATCATAACCATATTCTTTATTAAATTGTTCTAAAAAGTCATCTAGTTTTTTCTGAAAATCTTCTTGTATAGTAGCTTGCTCTTTAGCCAATTGAGTGCTGATTTCTTGATGTCTTCTTTCTAAAGCAGTTTGTTGGCTTTCTAATTTTTTCTGTAAACTTTCTCCTTCAGATTGAGTCAATTGTCCATCTTGAATCTTTTTTTGAAATGCAATAGCTTCATTTTGAAAAGCCTTTTGCTTATTTGTCATTTCGGCTTCATATGCTGATTGTTTCTTTTCAAATGCTGCTTCTTTATCTTTTAAATATTGATATTTCGAATTTAAAGTATCCGCATTTACAAAAGCAATTTTAAGAGACTGTTGTTCGTTTTGTATAGTTGTAGAATCATCATTATTTACTACACTTTTAGAAGGGGTGGTCTTTTTATTGTTCTTATCTCCACATGAAAACAAGAAAACACTTCCACTTAAAGCTAAAGCTAATAAGCCCACTTTGGTTTTTAATATCATATGAGTTTTATATTTAGGTTGCGAAAGTAAGTATTGAAATTAGATTAAACAAATATTCAATCCATTTCGGCTGTATTTTCTGCTTCTTTTAAGAATTTCTTTTTCTTTTCCTTTATCGGTTCTTTACCTCCAACAACTACTACAATTTCACCCTTAGGCGCATGTTCTTTATAATATTGAGCTAGTTCTTGCAAACTGCCTCTTTGGGTTTCGGCAAATAGTTTACTGATTTCTCTACTGACACTAGCTTGTCGGTCAGTCCCCATTATTTCACTTAACTCCTCCAGACATTTTACTAAACGATGAGGTGATTCATAAAAAATCATGGTACGATCCTCCTCTTTTAGTCTTTCTAAAAACGTTTTTCTACCTTTCTTTTGAGGTAAAAATCCTTCAAAAGTAAACCTTTGTGTGGGAAGACCAGATTCTGCTAAAGCAGGTACAAAAGCGGTAGCTCCAGGAAGACATTCTATTGTTATCTCATTTTGAATACAGGCTCTTACTAAAAAAAATCCCGGATCGGAAATTGCAGGTGTTCCAGCATCGGTGATAAGTGCAAAAGTTTTGCCGGCCCTCATTTGAGTTATTAGACTTTCGGTTATACTGTGTTCATTGTGTTGATGATAACTATAAAGTGGTTTCTGAATTTCAAAATGCTTTAATAATTTACCACTGTTTCTTGTATCCTCACATAATATAATGTCAACTTCATTTAAAACTTCTATTGCTCTAAAAGTCATGTCTCTTAAATTTCCTACAGGTGTTGGAACAAGATATAATTTCATGCTTAAATAGTTTTTACTTCAGGGTAGGGATACAATTTTGACACAATCATATAAACAAACATGGTCATTAATAAACCTACAAAACCAAATAAGATATAAGTTATAATGGCAACAATAACAATAATTAAATGAGCCCACCAGCCAGTCATTCCAGGTACTGGAGCTTTCCATTTTAAGAAAAAGCTTTTACTCACCATTAAGTAGGAAAGTAATAGCGTTAATCCAATAAGAAACCATTTATTCTGAATCCAACCTGCGATTAGGCTACTTTGTTCAGTTAATATTCCTTTATTTAAAAAGATGGCTAAAGGTAAAATGGCTACGGTTATTCCCGCTGCCGGAATAGGCATCCCCATAAAAAAACTGGATTGTGCTTTGCTGTTCTGATTAAATCGTGCTAATCTTAATGCACCAAAACAAGGTAATAAAAATGCTAAATAAGCTATAAAATAATTAGCTTCCATTGCTTTTGGTTCACTCATTGTGGCCATCCAAAGCATTTGATATAAAATTGTGGCTGGAGCAACACCAAAAGAAACTACATCAGCTAAGGAATCTAAATCTTTACCAATAGCACTTTCAACTTTTAGCATTCTTGCTGCCATACCGTCAAAAACGTCGAATAGAGCTGCAAAAAGAATAAAAACGCTTGTCCAAAGTAATTGAACAGAGCCCATAATTGGAAAATAATCAGCTCCACCATTTGTTGAAATCAAATGTGGTGGAGCGGTTAGTGCCATTGTAATGGCAATACATCCACAAAAAAGGTTGCCCAGCGTCAGAATATTGGGTATATTCTTCATTATTGTAATTAATATTTTATAAATTCTTCAAATATTCATCAAAATCTTTAGCTAATTGCTCAGAGGCTGGCACTAAAGGTAAACGTAAATGATTTTTAATAATTCCGTCTTTTGCTAACACATATTTTACTCCAGTAGGATTACCTTCTCTAAATAGTAAATCTATTCCAGACAGTAATTTATAGTGTAATTGACGTGCTATTTGATAATTTCCTGATAATCCTTCATGCACCATTTTACAAAAATATTTTGTAAAGCTATTGGCAGCTACTGAAATCACTCCACTAAAACCTACCGCCATTTGTGCCAAAATCAAATTGTCATCTCCTGATAAAATAGAAAAGCCTTCAGGAGCATTTTGAACCAATTCCATGCATTGTGCCATATTACCACTAGCTTCTTTTATAGCTACAATATTTTTATGTGCTTTTGCCAATCGAATACTTGTAGCTGCACTCATGTTTGCTACTGTTCGGCCCGGAACATTATAAAGAATTATAGATTTATCTGTTGCAGAAGCAATAGCACTAAAATGCTGAAATATTCCTTCTTCAGAGGGTTTGTTATAATAAGGTACTACACTTAAAATGCCATCTACTTTGTCTAAGGGATACAATTTTAAACTTTCTAGAACTTCTTGTGTATTATTTCCACCCAAGCCTAAAACTATAGGCTTTCTATTATTATTTTGCTCAATTATTGTATTGAGTACCGATTGTTTCTCCTCTAAACTTAAAGTAGGGGTCTCTCCTGTAGTGCCTAATGCCACTAAAAAGTCTACGCCTCCATCTAAAGTAAGATCCACTAATTTTCTTAGTGAATCGAAATCTATACTTTTATCTTCATGAAATGGAGTGACTAAAGCAACTCCAACACCATTAAAATTCATAATTGCTTATTTATTATATTTCCTCGTATACTCCCATCTTTGAAAACTTCTCGATTCTTTGATCGATTCGCTTTTCAGGGTCTATAGCTGAAAGAGTTTTGATATTTTTTAAAATATAATCTTTTACGATTTGTGCCATTGCTTCAGGTTGTGCTTGAGCACCACCTTCTGGTTCCTTAATAACATCATCTACCAATCCAAATGAAGACATGTCTTTAGATGTTAAGTGTAATTGTTCTGCGGCTTGGATTTTATAGTCCCAACTGCGCCATAAAATTGTAGAACAATTCTCTGGTGAAATTACAGTATACCAAGTATTTTCTAGCATAGCCACCTTGTCACCAATCCCAATTCCTAAAGCGCCACCAGATGCACCTTCTCCAATAATAATACAAATAACTGGAACTTTTAATCCTATCATTTCGTAAAGGTTACGTGCTATAGCTTCTCCCTGACCTCTTTCCTCAGCTTCTAGTCCTGGAAAGGCTCCAGGTGTGTCAATTAAGGTAATAATAGGCTTGTTGAACTTCTCAGCTAATTTCATGAGTCTCAAAGCTTTTCGATAGCCTTCAGGATTTGCCATTCCAAAGTTGCGTAACTGACGTTGTTTGGTGTTAATTCCTTTTTGATGGCCCATAATCATTACTGATTCGCCTCCTATTTCTGCAAATCCACCTATAATTGCCTTGTCATCGCCCACATTTCTATCACCATACAACTCTGTAAATTTATCACATATTTCTTCTAAATAGTATAAAGTGTAAGGACGCTCTGGGTGACGGCTTAATTGCACTCTTTGCCATGGGGTTAGTTTAGCGTAAATATCTTTCTTTGTTTTAGAAATAGTTGCCTCCAATTCTTTTATAGAAGAGGACATATCTACATTATTATTGGCTGCTAAAGCTTTCAGCTTTTCTAATTGCTGAGTTAACTCCTCTATTGGCTTCTCAAAGTCTAAAAATTGCATATTGATACAAATTGATTGTTACTGCAAATGTAGTTTTTTTTATGGAAATGACTAATTTTTTAAATTTCTGTACTGTTTAACACGGTAAATTTGGCATTATAATATTTTGGTTTGATATTTGTAAGGTTTTAAAGAAAATTAAAGATAATAAAAATGGATTCAAAAGAGTTTAGAAAATATGCAATTAAGCATAAAGGTATAAGTAGTAATACTTTTGACCAGTATGCTGCTCATGTTAGTGCTAGTCCTACTGCATTGACTCCTTATATAATAGAAGAACGTCCTATGAATGTTGCTTCGATGGATGTATTCAGTCGTTTGATGATGGACAGAATCATTTTCTTGGGTGAAGCCATAAATGATTATGTTGCTAATATCGTTACTGCTCAATTATTGTTTTTAGAAAGTACTGATCGTACTAGAGATGTTCAAATGTATATTAATAGCCCCGGTGGTGGCGTTTATGCTGGTTTAGGTATTTATGATACTATGCAAGTGATTAACCCTGAAATTGCTACAATTTGTACCGGAATGGCAGCTAGTATGGGTGCTGTTTTAATGTGTGCGGGAACTCATGGTAAGCGTACAGCCCTACAGCATAGCAGGATTATGATACATCAGCCAAGCAGCGCAGTAGGTGGACAAGCTTCCGATATTGAAGTTTCTATAAAAGAAATACAAAGAATTAAGGACAATCTATATTCTATTATTTCTTTACACTCAGGTCAGCCTTATGACAAGGTGGCGGAAGATAGTAACAGAGATTATTGGATGATTGCCGAAGAGGCAAAAGCTTATGGAATAGTGGATGAAGTATTAACAGCTAATCCTAGAAAATTAAAAAAACCCTAAATAATATTTTAAAGATTAAAGTTATGAATTTTGAAAAAATAAATTTTTTAAATATAAAAATGGAAGAGGATGAGGAGGATGAAAAACCTCAAATAGATAATATACCAGGTAGTGTATGGGCAAGAAAACAAGAAGAATTATTTCTTAAAAATAGGAGTATTTATCTTTGGGGACCTGTAGATGATAAATCTGCCAAGGATATTGTAAATAGATTACTTTTGTTGGATGCAGACCAACCTGGAGAAGAAATTAAAATGTTCATTAATAGTCCTGGTGGAATGGTTACTAGTGGTTTTGTCATTCATGATGTCATGACTATGATTAAATCTCCGGTAAGTACTATTTGTATGGGAATGGCTGCTAGTATGGCTTCTATTCTTTTAAGTGCTGGAACAAAAGGAAGAAGGTTCGTTTTCCCTCATGGCGAAGTAATGATTCATCAGCCAAGCTTAGGAGGATTCTTTCGAGGAGTAAGTGCTGATTTGGAAATACAAGCTATACAAATCCAAAAAACAAAAGAATTAGGAACACGAATTATTGCTGAAAATTGTGGACAGGATTTCGATAAGGTATTGAGAGATATGGAACGTGATTATTATATGGATGCTCAGGAAGCCATTGAATATGGTATTGTTGACAAGATTATAGATAAGTTGTAAAATGATTTTCTATTAATCATATAAAATTAAGGCTACCGTTTTTGGTAGCCTTAATTTTATACCCCAATTTTGTTAGAATATACTATTTGAAATTAGAAGACAATATCATTTTTAGATCATTTGAGAGTTTTAGATTTGTTAATTTACAGGACATTATCTTTTTCATTTTGCTTATAAGCGCTTCTATTAATGTTTTTTTTTATCTTTGACCTTATTTTTTAAAAAACACAAATATTAAATCAATAATGAGGAAAATTACTTTAAGTATTTTTACTGCCTTCTTTTTGTTTCAGGGAGCTTTTGCTCAAGACAATTTAGTGAAGGTTACTAGCGGAACTAAAGTTGATGTTGCTGATAAAGCTTATAACTTTACAGATGTGATTAATATAGAAACAACTCCAGTCCAAAATCAAGGAAGTTCGGGAACTTGTTGGAGTTATTCAACAGGTTCTTTTTTAGAATCAGAAATGATTAAAGCAGGTAAGACTCCAATTAACTTTTCTAAAATCTTCGTAGCTAGAAAACAATATGAAGATAAAGCAGATTATTATGTGAGAATGGGTGGTAATATTGGATGGGGTGATGGTGGAGAAGCGCATGATGTTATAGAAGTTTTGGAAAAATATGGTGCCTTACCAGAGTCTGCATATACTGGATTGGTAAATGGAGCTACACGTAATAATTTTGGTGAAATGCAAGCTATTTTAGAAGGTGTTCTAAAAGGTGTTGTTGCAAATAAAAATGGTTCAATTTCTCCTGCTTGGAAGAATGTAGTTAAATCTATATTGGATGGTTATCTAGGAGAAGTGCCAGAAACATTCAAATATAATGGTAAGACTTATACTCCAACATCTTTTGCAAAAGATGTTGTGGGTTTGAATGCTTCTGATTATATTGAATTTATCTCTCAAACAAATACACCTTATTATGAGAAAGCTCCTATGCTCGTTCCGGATAACTGGTCCATGCAATGGTTGCATAATATTCCAATGACTGATATTACTAGAGTAATAGATAATGCTTTGAAAAATGGTTATACTGTTTCTTGGGGAACTGATGTTTCAGAACCATATTTTAGCTGGCCAAACGGACTTGCATTTGTTCCAGAAAATGCATTAGAGCTAGAACCAAGAAGAATGAAAAAAGCAGATAAAGATGCTTTATTTACAAAAATCATGAAAGAGTTAACCATTACTCCTGAACTTCGTCAGGCGGGATTGGATAATCAAACAACGACTGATGACCATGGTATGCATATCGTTGGTCTTTCTAAAGATCAAAATGGTAAAGAATATTATATCGTTAAAAACTCTTGGGGAGATGATAACGATTATAAAGGATATTTGCATGTCAGTAAAGCTTTTGTACAATATAAATCTACAAGTATATTATTAAACAAAAAAGGAGTGCCTTCTGACCTAATGAAGAAGCTAAAATAAAACAATTTAGATTCATCATTAATATTTTAGATTCATTGTTACTTAAATACAGTAGCAATGAATCTTTTTGTATATATTTACATTTAAGTACCCATGCTCCTTTTGATTGTATTTATATTGTTGGATTAAAATTAGTAGTTAAATGAAAAATAATATTTATTTCTTTTTTATATTTTTCCTCCTTCCTTTTAATTTGTTTGCTCAGCCTCCTGTAAATTATTATAATGGAACAGAAGGATTAACAGGCTATCAACTTAAAACGAAATTATCTCAAATTATTTCGAATGGTCATATTTCAAAAAGCTATTCAAGTTTATATACTGGTTATTTGACTACCGATAGAGATCATTATTATGAAAATGATAATACGATTCTAGACATGTATTCTGAAAAGCCAAATGGTCCTGATGCCTATGCTTACAGTGCAACAAATACCGGTGATCGTTGTGGTAATTATAATTCAGAAGGAGATTGTTTTAACAGAGAGCATTTAATACCTCAAAGTTTATTTAATAAAAATCTTCCTATGCGATCGGATATTAATTTTGTGGTTCCTTCTGATGGCTATGTAAATTCAAAAAGGAGTAATTATCCATTTGGAATGGTTAGCTCACCCTCATGGACTTCGACAAATGGTTCAAAAGTTGGATCAAATAGCACTCCAGGATTCGCGGGAGCTGTGTTTGAACCGATTGATGAATTTAAGGGAGATATTGCTAGAATGGTGTTTTATTTTGTTACAAGGTATCAAAATCAAGTGCCCAGTTTTGGACAAGGAGATATTTTGGATGGTACCATTACCCGAGGTTTGCAACAATGGCAAGCAGATTTATTGTTACAATGGCATAATGAAGATACTGTAAGTTTAAGAGAAAGAGATAGAAATAATGCTATATATGCTTATCAGGGTAACAGAAACCCTTTTATTGATCATCCTAATTGGGTGAACTGTATATGGGGAAATCAAAATTGTGGGCAAGATTCTAGCACAGGTGTTTCCTCATTAGTTTTGCAATATTCAATTAACTTATATCCAAATCCTACAAGGTTGAATACTAAAATAGATGTTTCTCCATCAATTATTTTAGAATCATATACGATTTTAAACCCTCAGGGAAGTATTTTTAAGCGAGAATTGTTTAGAGAGAACCAAGAACCAGTTCTTGATATGAGTCTATTGCCAAACGGAATGTATTTTATACAAATAAAAACGAATAGAGGTTCCGTAGTAAAAAAACTAATGAAAGAGTAATCTTACCTTGATATTCAAGACAATATTAAAGGAATACATTCATAATGTATTCTTTTTTTTAATTAATACACTGTTCAAAATGCACTTGTTTTGACCATAAAAATCTAGAAAGCGAATTGTGAGTAAGAAAAATAAATAAATAAATTTGTTTTTCTCAGAAAAAATTAGCTTATTTACAAACGAAATAGAACTGATTATTTCTACTAATAAAATTTATTATGAGTAAAAAGAGTTTATTTACCCTGGAATTCCCTGTCAGATGCAGTCCCGGCATACTTTATGAGTTTCTGTCCACTGCTGCAGGCTTGGGAGAGTGGTTTGCAGATGAAGTAGATCAAAGAGATGATACTTTTTTCTTTACTTGGGATGGTAATACTGATGAGGCACAATTATTGGAGAGTGAAGAAAATGTTTTTGTAAAATATCGTTGGGATTATTATGATGCCAATGAATATTTTGAATTTAGAATCACTCAAAGTGATGTTACTAATGAAACAATACTTTTGGTTAGTGATTTTGCTGATAAATCTGATGTTAAAGATCAACAGCAACTTTGGGGGCATCAAATAGAAGACCTGAAGCATCGAATAGGAAGCTAATCTAACAAATCGAATTAAACTTCAATGGCTATTTTGCTTTTGGAGTTTTTTTCTTTTCTTGATAAACTATTGTCTCAGTCTTTATCATTTTGGAAAGTCTCTTTTAAGTTTAATATTTAAATTCTTTTAGCTTCCACCTTGAAATTCCTCCTATTTTCAATTATTAAGTATAAATATTAATCAATTTCACTTAAGATTTTTTAAGCATTGAGTCTGGTTTCTTTAAAAAAATAAATTTATTAATTAACTTGCAGGAAATTAATAAATTTATGGCAATTAGAATATTAGTTACCGGTGGTACTTTTGATAAAGAGTATGATATGCTAAACGGTACTTTGGATTTTGATGAAACTCATGTTCCGGAGATGCTAAGCCTTGGTCGTTGTACTTTAGACACTGAAGTACGTACGTTAATGATGGTGGATAGTCTTGAAATGACGGATACTGATAGAAATGTCATTGCTCTTAATTGTAAGAAAGCGGAAGAGGAAAAGATTTTAATTACACATGGTACTGATACTATGGCTGAAACCGCAGCTTATTTGGCGAAAGCTGATATAAATAAAACAATTGTATTAACGGGTGCAATGATACCCTATAAATTTGGTAGTTCTGATGGATTTTTTAATCTGGGAGCTGCTTTAGCATTTTTACAAACCCTTCCTATTGGCGTTTATGTTGCTATGAACGGACGATATTATAATTGGGATAATGTTTTTAAAAACAAAAAGACAGGCCTTTTTGAAACTTTAAAATAATTTGATAAAGTGATTTACAAAGGATTCGAAAAAGAGGCAGAGGAGCATAAATCACAATACAGACGCTTCTTAAAGAAAGCTAATAAAAATAAAGTGCTTGCTGTTTTACCGCAATTGCATGAAGAAGCTTTTAAAAAAATTGATTGCTTGCAATGTGCCAATTGTTGTAGGAATTATTCTCCTAGATTTAAAATGCCCGATATAAAACGAATCTCTAAGCATTTGAATGTGAAAGAAAGTGTTTTTATAAATACTTATCTTAATCAGGATGAAGATGGAGATTATGTTGTTAAATCTAGCCCTTGTCCTTTTTTAGGAGATGATAATAAATGTACTGTATACGATATTCGACCAAGAGATTGTGCCCGATTTCCATATACAGATGAGGATGTACTTCTGAAACAACCTAACCTTACGATAAAGAATACAACAGTTTGTCCTGCTATGCATTACGTGATGGAAAAGTTGATTAATATGAAATAGTCAGAAGGAAGCGTAGAATTTTATAAATTAAAATACACAAAAAAAACAGCCGATACAATATTATTTTATCGGCTGTTTTTTTGTGTATTTATATGTTGCTAATTACTCCCAATCATTATTAATCTTTAATACTTTTTCTATCACATCCCTTACGCAGCCTATTCCACCTTTGATTGGACTGATATATGTAGCTGCATTACAAACTTCCACGGCTGCATCATTAGGACAGGTAGCAAGTCCAGAATGCTGCATACATGCAATGTCTGGCATATCATCACCCATGAATAATACTTGTTCCTTACTTAATCCAGATTCATCAATTAGTTTTTTAAATGTTTCTAGTTTGTCATCAACCCTAATATAAATATCTTGAATGCCTAGGTTTTGTAATCTTTTCATACAAGCTTCGGAATGACCACCCGAAATAATCCAAACTTTATACCCTTTCTTTGCCGCTAACTTTAAAGCATAACCATCTTTAATGCTCATTCTTCTAAGCATTTCACCACTTTCTTGTACATGCAAGAATCCATCGGTTAATACGCCATCTAAGTCAAAAGCAAAAGCCTTAATGTTTTCAAAAAGTGATAATATATTCATAAAAGAGTTTGTAAATTTAAAACACAAATATAATCTTTAATGACTGGAATTGATTAAATTTTTTCAATTGGATACATTAATTGTATCGAAGTACTTAATGTTTTATATAGGTTTTGCCATTCTGGATGGTTATCGATTAATTCCAAATGCTTTTCCATAGTTATTTCATCATGTCTTTTTGCAGGTCCTGTTTGCATTTCGTAAGGTTTGGCAATATTCAAGTTTTGAATAGTTTGTTGAATAATTGGCTTAAGAATTTCAAAATCCAAATGATGTTCTTCAGATAATCGCTCAGCTATTGAAAACAGATGATTACTAAAATTATTAACCAAAACTGCATTGAGATGTAAATATTGTCTTTGATCGAAACCCACGATTTGAGTGTTTTCTGAAACAGCTTTTGCCAAACTCATTACATCCTTTTCCACTTCTGGAGCACTCGCATCGATAATTAAAGGAATCTTTGAACTGTATTGAGATTGTTTATTGATGGAATAAATAGGCCAAATAATCGCATTGCGCTTACTCGTTTGTTCTAATAAATTAAGTGATTGTGAGCCGGCACAGTGAATAGCAATGGCATTTTCTCGATTTATTTGTGAGGATAAACTTGAGATAGCATTATCTTTAATTGCAAAAATATAAATATCAGCGTCTAAAGAAAGATCATTAATATTATGGACTACAGGGATATTGAATTTGTTTTGAAAAACGATGCCTTTTTGTGAATCTCTTCCATAAGCTTGAATTATTTTAAACTCCTTATTGTCAGACAATTGAGTGCAAAAGTAATGTGCTATATTTCCTAGGCCTAGAATAACAATTTTCATGATTATTTGTTTTCGATAATATAATTTTTCATCATCTCAAATGCTTTTCGCTTTAAGTCATTTTTTTTACTAATATCATAATTGGAGATGTCAATTGCTGGCAGAAATTCAAATCTTATTTTATGTGGCCAGGCCCAAAGTTTTGGTGCAATAGGTAAGATATCCTTAGTGTGGAATAAAATTCCAGGAATGATATCCTTTTTGGCTAAAATAGCAGTGATAAAAGCTCCATTGTGAAAATTTTGTAATGGTTCTTTTGATTTATTACGGGTTCCTTCAGGATATAAAGTCATATGTAAACCAAGTGCCAACACTTCTTGCATTTCTTTTGCACTCTTTTGTTTACTTAAAGAATCTTTTCTATTTACTAATACAGAACCTGCACGATATATCACTCCAAAAAGAGGAATCTTAGTCATTTCGACTTTCGCCAAAGTTTTATTGGGACCTGGGATCCAAGGCATAGAAACGGGTATATCCATTAGGGAATTATGATTTACGATAACAACATAATTTTTCCCTTTTTTAAAATGATGTGTTCCTTTTCTTTCTACTCTAATAAAAACGAGCGGCAGAAAAATACTCATCCAAATCCTATAAGTTGGATGAATGATTTTTGCTCTTTGAGGTTCTGAAAATAATAAGGCTATCAGTGCGGGAATCAATGCCACTAACATTGTTGCTAAAAATAGTATCAATGCATATATAAAATAAAGATGACCTAAGACTCGCTTAAAAATGTTCACAATATTATTAATGGTTTAATATGCAAATATAAGAGTTAGGTTTAGTTTTTTAAACATAATCAGTCGTTTTAGTTTTTCTATTCAAAAGAATCGCCACTGCTTTTTATAATTTATGAACTAGTTTTTAAGAAAATAAGTAATTTTTAATAATTTATAAAAAAATCTTATTTCTCTTTGAGTGTTGAAATGATTTCTTTACCTAACTTTGCATTCATAATTTATTTTCTATGCCACTATCATTTGATAATACAGAAATCGCTTTTCGCTCAAGAGATAATGCTTCTCTAAAACAAGCTAACTTTTTGTTTAAATCTATGTCTTCTTCGATTTTGACTAAATTGGGGATAGGAACAACACTGAATTTTTTAAAATGGGGCGTTCCGGTTCAAGGTTTAATTAAAAAAACTATTTTTAAACAATTTTGTGGAGGAGAAAATCTAAAGGAGACAGCAAAAACAGTGGATATGCTGGATCGCTATAATGTAGAGGTTGCTTTAGATTATGGTGTTGAAGGTAAAACAGAAGAGTCAGACTTTGATGCAGCTGTGCCGGAGTTTATAAAGGCAATAAAATATGCCGCAACAAAAAAGAATGTTCCTTTTATTCCTTTAAAAGTGACTGGTTTTGCCCGATTTGAATTATTAGAAAAAATGCATGACGGCAAAACTTTGAATAAGCACGAACAACAAGAGTTTGAAAGAGTGAAAGATCGTATTGATGCAATTTGCAATGTAGCAAGTGATAATAAACTTATGGTTTTGATAGATGCAGAACATACTTGGATTCAAAACCCAATAGATGATTTGGCTGATGAAATGATGGCCAAATATAATATAGGTAAAGTGGCTGTTTTTAATACCTTTCAAATGTATTGCCATGAAAAATTGGCATTTTTGAAAGCATCTGCTGAAAAAGCAAAAAAAGAAGGCTATCTTCTTGGAGCTAAATTAGTTCGTGGCGCCTATATGGAAACAGAGCGTGCTCGAGCAGCAGAGAAAGGATATACCGATCCTATTCAGCCTGATAAGAAAGCTTGCGATAATGATTTTAATGAAGGAATTAAATACTGTTTGACTAATTCAGAATTTGTTACTACTTTTATAGGTACTCATAATGAGGATAGTTGCTATATTGGTGCTAATTTAATGAAGGATTTAGACTTAAAAAACAATTCAGACAAGGTTCATTTTGCTCAATTGTTTGGGATGAGTGATAATATTACTTTTAATTTAGCAAGTGAAGGATATAGAGCAGGGAAATATTTACCTTATGGTCCGGTTAAAGATGTTATTCCTTATTTAATGCGTAGAGCAACTGAAAATACGTCTGTTAAAGGTCAAACCGGTAGAGAGTTGTCATTGATTAAAAAAGAATTGAAAAGGAGAAAAATAGAAAATTGATTAGATTAATTGGAATATTATTTTTGATCTTTTCCCTTGAGCAAAGTTATGCTCAGGGGATATTTTCTTTAGATTATAAACTCAATAAGGCTGTGAAACTTTACAATAAAGGGGAAGTTAAAAAAGCCGATATTCTAATTAATAAGCTAGTTCTGAAGCATCCGTTTGATAGGAATCTCTATAGTAAAGTTGGTGAATTTTATTATGATTTAGGCAGATTTCAAGATGCTGTATATTATTTTGATAGAGGAAGCAAAATGATAAAAAATGGAGTAGAGATTTATTCAATACCATTAGCTAAATCCTGGTTGCGAGCTGGTGCACCTGAACGAGCCAATCTTGCTTTGAGGCAATTTCCATTTAATTTGAACACCCCTTCAGAATTAAAAGAGGATATTGATCAGTTACAACAATCTATTAATTTTTCAAAATTAATTTCTTATAATACTTATCCTATCTCTGTTCAGAATCTAGGAGTTTTCATAAACAGTGAATTTGATGACTTTGCACCTTCTTTTTCAGCATTGAGTAATGATTTGGTTTTTACTCGAAAAGTGAATGGAATCGATGAGAATTTTTTTATCAGTCATTTAGACACTTGTCAACTTTGGTCTATGGCTGAAGACATGGGTTTCCCTTTGAACTCTAACTTGCCGGAAAGCTATCAAAATAGGGCTTATAGCGATAAATATATGATTTATCAAAAATGTGGTAATAGAAGTGTAAATGGATGGGAGCGTGGTGGTTGCGATTTGTATCTTTCTTATGCTCAGAAAGATAAATGGTCAGAACCTAAACCTTTTGGTTATACCATAAATACTACTGTTTTTGAAGGAATGCCTTGTTTAGATCCATCAGAAACAGCTTTGTATTTTTCCAGTAATCGCCCAGGTGGATATGGAGGGATGGATATTTGGGTAAGTTATTTTGAAAATGGTCGTTGGCAAGAACCTGTAAATTTAGGTCCCAATATCAATACAAATAGAGATGAAATTGCTCCGGTGATGGCAGCAGATGGAAAAACATTTTTCTTTGCTTCTAATGGATGGCCTGGGTTTGGAGGGTTTGATATTTTTAATAGTAAAATTAATGTTGATAGCAGTTTTGATAAAAATAAAAATATAGGTACGCCTATCAATTCAACTTATGACGATTTACCTGGTACTGCCAGTCTTGATGGCAATTATATGTTTATGGCTTCCGATCGAATAGGAGGGTATGGCGGAATGGATATATATAAAGCAGAAATCCCCAGTGTATTTGCACCCAAACCTATGACGCTGATATATGGTGTCCTCTTTAATCAAAGTGACAGCTCAAGGATAAAGAATGCTCCTTTAAGCATAGTGGATTTAAATAATGATGGGAGAGCCTATCCGCTAACTAGTAATCGAGGGGATGGTAGTTTTTATATTTGTTTACCCAAAGATGAACAATTTGAAGTTTTTATAGAGCCCAATTTTTATAAAGAAAAGAGAACAGAATTTACAGTAAACAAAACAAAAGATGTTGATACCTTGTCTTTTTATTTGGAAAGAAAAAACTTTGAAATCGCTAAGTTTTCAGCCGTTTTAGGAGCTTATCATATCCCTTCTTTTTCAGAGAAAAAAGATGCAGATGTTCGAGATTTTGTAATAGAAAATTTAAGAACGGTAAAGGGTACAATTTCGAAAATTTTTCTCCATAGCTATTTTCAGAAATCAGATATTGAAAAGGTGGAGCAATTGAAGTCAGTCTTTTTGCAAATTCTTTATGAGATGGGTTATAATGATGAACAAATTGTATTTTTTGATAATGGTTATAGTTCAAAAGTAGATTTCAATAAACTTGGAAAAAATAAGAAAAATAAAATGATTATTGAAGTAGATTATACTAATTAATGTAATTATAAAAAAACTCTGATTGAAAATTCAACCAGAGTAACACAAAAAAGAAAAAAACTTTTGGGTTTAAAACTTATCAGGGAATTGTTTTGAAATTCCATTGGTTAAAACATCAGCTAGACCTAACATATGATTTAAAGCAAATTCAAAAGAAGTTAATCCACCTGCATAATCCTCAGTTAAGACTTTTACAGAGTAATCTATAGTTTGATCAATATGTCCTTCCATATGAGGTTCTGTTACCGATGCTGGCCAGTTTTTATCATTAGCACTAGTTAAGAAATCTGCAATTTCTTTAGCATTTACTTTCCAATCTGCTACAGCAGTTCCTAATGCGGACTGGTCTCCATTCTTTGCTGCTGTTAAAACAGGAACGGCTAGTTGTATATGTTCTTTTAATAAGGCTGTCAATTGGTCACCAGCTGCTGCACCATAATAAGGTTTTATTGAATTTCCAATATCCTCTTGATTTTGCATGAGTCGAGCTAATTTGGAATTTAATTGTGAGGGTTCATAAAAGAAAGCATCTACGGTTGCTAAAGTCCAATGCATATGGTCAGACCATAATTTTCTTTGTTCCGTTCTAAGCACTTCTACTTTATCAGAATTTGGTTCACTTTTAATTTCTGTTTTAGAACAGCTTTGAAGACCAAAGCCTAAAAATATGACTAGGAATGCTAGAGTGCTAAATGTTTTGATGTTGACCATACGGTTTATAAAATTCATGATTGTAAAATTTAAATGATTTATTAATTTGTTTAAAATAGTTTGTTTGATTGAATAGAGGGTGTTGAATATAGAAAGGTTACAAATGGAATAACAATAGTTGAATTCTTATTTTGAATAAATTTTAGATAATCCTATTATGATTTGAATGATAAGTTTGGATTAAACTTAATTTTCATTTTGTATTATTTTGATGTTGTTGAATAACTTTCTTATCAATGATAAAGTTTAATTCCTTATTGTTTTTCTTGAAAAGCCCAGTACAAGGAAAGGAAGTGGATTTCTTTGTACCTTTGTACAAAACGATTTAAAAATGAAATCAGTTGTCAGTTTTTTTAAATGGATTTATAAAAAGTTATTTGTAAAAAGTTGTTGTCAATAATGTATTATTGATTTGACCTGCTATGTTTTTTTCAATAATTTGCTTTAAATTAGATAGTGTTTTTAGTTATTATAATGCTTCATTAAATAATTTGGTCGATATAGTTACTGATAATCAATTGATTGTAGAGGCTTATGAAAAAAAGCTAATAAATTTATTGGTAGATTCAAAACTAGAATGTACCTTTGCCACCCGTTTGTGATAAAGGTGAAAACATTTATCACTTAAGTGTTAAATAATTAAATAAAAAAACAGACAAATGGCTTTAAAACAACTGAGCTACAGAACGCAGTCAGCAAATGAGAAAATCGTTAAGCGTGATTGGTATCTTGCAGATGCAACCAATCAAACTTTAGGACGCTTTTGCTCGAAAGTGGCTACTGTATTACGCGGAAAAAACAAGGCGTATTTTACCCCACACTTTGATTGTGGAGATTTTGTAATTGTTACTAATAGTGCAAATATTGCATTTACTGGTAATAAATTGGAACAAAAAGAATATCAAACTTATTCTGGTTATCCTAATGGACAGAAAAGAGAGGTGGCTAAAAACTTATTAAGCCGTCGTCCAAATGCTGTTATTGAGCGTGGTGTTAGGGGTATGTTACCTAAAAACAAATTAGGTCGTGCGATGATTAAGAAATTATTCGTTTATGAAGGAACAGAACATCCTCATGCTGCACAACAACCAAAAGATTTCAAATTTTAATTAAACGCTCAACAGAGAAAAACATTCTAATTTAAATGGAAAAACAAACAAATGCAATCGGTCGTCGTAAAGAAGCTGTAGCTCGTGTATATATCAGTAAAGGTACAGGTGCTATTAAAGTTAACGGCAAAGAATATAAAAATTACTTCCCATTAATCTACTTACAAAATCAAGTAGAATTACCATTAAAGACTGTTGAAGCTACTGACGCTTATGATATAGTTGTTAATGTTAAGGGTGGTGGTCCAAAAGGACAAGCAGAAGCTATTAAATTAGGTATTGCTCGTGTATTATGTGAATTAAATGCTGAATTACGTCCGACATTGAAGAAAGAAGGCTTACTTCATCGTGATCCACGTGTAGTTGAACGTAAGAAATTTGGTAAAGCAGGTGCTCGTCGCAGCTTCCAGTTCTCTAAACGTTAATATTTACTTTTTAGTAGAAATTAAGTTATTAAAAATATTCAATAATAAAATAATAAGTTCCAAAAATGGAAGACAATAAATCATTACATCAGCAATTATTGGAGGCAGGCGTTCACTTCGGTCACCAAAGAAAAAAATGGAATCCTAAGATGTTACCATATATCTTCACTGAGAAAAATGGTATTCACATTATCGATTTGAATAGAACTATCGAAGGATTGGAAGAGTCTGCTGCTGCATTAAAGCAAATTGCAAAAAGTGGTAAGAAGATTATGTTTGTTGCTACTAAAAAGCAAGCTAAAGAAATCGTTTCAGAAGCAGCTGCTAAAGTAAATATGCCATTCGTTACAGAAAGATGGTTGGGTGGTATGTTAACTAACTTCCAAACTATTCGTAAGAGTGTTAAGAAAATGCAATCAATCGATAAAATGTTGAATGATGGTTCTTTGGATAGTGTTACTAAGAAAGAGCGTTTGACTTTAACACGTAGTAAAGATAAAATGGAAAAAGTATTAGGTGGTATTTCTCAAATGGGTCGTACTCCTGCTGCTTTACTAATCGTAGATATTTCTCACGAACATATTGCTTTGGCTGAGGCTAAACGTTTAGGTATTTCTACCTTTGCTATGGTTGATACCAATTCTGATCCTACTAAAGTTGATTTTGCTATCCCATCTAATGATGATGCAACAAAATCTATTGCAATCATTACTAATTACTTGACAGCAGCTATTATGGAGGGTCTTGAAGAAAGAACTCAAAATAAAGAAGCAGCTGAAGCTGAAGAAGCAGACGGTGAAGTTGATATAATTGAAAGAGACAGAATGTCTATTACTGATGATGATGATAAACAAGAAGCGAAGAAAAAAGCTACTGCTGGAAATCGTCGTGGAGGTAATGCCGCAGCTCCTGCTCGTAAGCCATTAGGTAAAAAATAATAATCAAATTAATTTGAGATATAGAAAAGCGTTACAATCTGTAACGCTTTTTTTTATGCAATGCTGATCAATATATACTTTTTCGAAAATTGATTTTTCTGTTTTTATGAAATTTTAAATATCCTGACTTTTGATTGCTTGCAGCAATTAAATTATTTTTTAGAATATTAATTATTTTTTACTAAACAATTTTAATTGGATTTCTATTACGCTAATTTAATAAATTTGAGATCTTACGCAAGTCTTTTTTATTGAAATTTAAGGACATGGAGCGAAAATCAGTATAAATTAATTTAGCAGTCTTCGAGTCAAAAACACTTATTTTTTTATTGCTTGGATACATTCTTGAAAATATTAAATATTTTATGGGTTCTTCTGAATTCATAATTAGTTCATTCAATTCTTTTGGAGAAACAACCTTTACTGAAAACTTATATTTTCCATCATCTAGTCCATCATCTTCTGATTCTGCTGATTTGGATTTTAATGGTCCTATAAATGCATTAGCTTTAGTATAAATGTCATCAGTAACATAAAGGATACTACCTTTCAAACTCTGTAAAGCTTCCTTGTCTTCAAAGCTATAGTATGGATTTCGGTTCTTCCCTTCTAATAGCAAGTCATTAATTGTTTTTAAATATCCTTTTAAAAAGCCGGGTCCCCAATTACAAAAACTAGCATCATTATACATGTAATTCATAACGTTCGAAGTGAAATTCAATCTACCTTGTAGTCCTAAAGTCGCCTTTAATGTTTCGTGGTCAGGACTTAAAAATATTTTTGCATAAGATTCCGGTCTTATTTTATTTTTTTTATTTCTAAATGGAATAGATAAATCGTATGTAAAATAAAATCTATTGGAAGTAGAAGCACCTCGGGTAATTTGTATTTGTAAAAGGTCGAGCGTGAAAATTGAAAATTTTTCATTTGAATATTTATCAATTTCTTCGGGTCTAATTACCTTGAAAGGTGTTATCGTCCAAACTGATTTGATAGCTTCTCTATATATTTTTTCTTGATCATAATCCTTAAATTGTAGAACAAACACTGTTGTGGTATTTTTTAATTCTTGCAATTTTTTTTCAGAAAACTTTTTAGTTTGCTGTAGGTTTACATTTATTTTTGGTCCGACTGAAATTTGAGAATGACTTAATTGTGCTAATGCCATTACTAAAATAAATATTATCTTTGTTTTCATTTTTTTTTATTTGAGGTGTAATGTAGTATTAAAAATAAAATATTTTTAGTGTTTTATTATATTTAATTTATTGAAATAAAAACAGGCTATTTCTGACAAGAAATAGCCTGTTTCTAAAATTGTTATTTATATTAAATATTATTCTTTAGTTGCTTAAGGAGTTCATTAGTAGATGCAATACCAACATGTCTCCAAATTACTTTTCCATTTTTAAACATCAATAGGGTAGGGATAGAGCGCACTTCAAATTTAGATGCAATATCTTGGAATTTGTCAACATCGATTTTTACTACTCTCGCTTGATCTCCAATTTGGTCTTTTACATTTTCTAATATTGGTGCCATTGTTTGACAAGGTCCACACCAATTTGCATAAAAGTCTATCAAAACAGGTTTGTCTTCATTTATCAACTCATTGAATTTATCCATCATAATATTTATTTTTTTAAGGATTTTAGAAAATAATCTTTCACTTTTATATTAGTTCAAAGCTTATTCCAAAGTGTTTTTTACCTAAACTGTATCCTTTAATGCTGACAAGAATTGATATTTTTGTTTATTGGCATAATCATCTTGTTAATATCGGTAAAGATGTCAGCTATTAGTCTATTGTTTTGTTTTTATGATACTCTTGTGCAGTAAATTCTAAGTCTTCATAAAATTCCTTACCATATTTTCTGATTAAGGGTTCTTTTAAGAACTTATATACAGGTACTTTTAATTTTTCACCCAAATCACAACCTGGAAGACAAATATCCATATTTGGTTCATAATTTAGGGCATGGAAATTTTCTTTTTCTACTACACGAATTGGAAATAGGTGACAACTTATTGGCTTTTTAAAATTAGTTTTCCCTTCATAAAATGCTTTCTCAATAGCACATTTTATTTGGCCATTATTATCTTTAAAGCCATAGACACAAATACCATTACCTATGGTTGGTGTTACTATATCATATTCATCATCAAAAGTATAGGCTCCTTCTTCTTCAATGATTCTACGAGCCTCTGGTAATAAATCATCTTTTATTATCGGATATAGATCTTCAATTATATTCGCTTCTTCAATAGTGATTGGCGCTCCGCAATCGCCTACTTCACAACACGCACCTTTACATTTGTTTAAATCACAAACAAACTGTTTCTCAAAAATATCATCACTTACTAAAATGTCTTCTATTGCAACCATTTTTAATTATTATAATGCAAAAGTACGAGTTATTTTAAATTTCAGATTGAAATATGATTTTTTTATGAGAAGCTTATTATATAGGGTTTTGTTGTCAGTACTTTTAATGGTTAACAAAAAACAAAAGCCGAAGTATTTTCAACTCCGGCTTTTGTATTTCATTTGTGGTTTATGCTTGCTGATACATAACCATTTTAGCTTCATTATTGATGGTTTCTAAAGCTATTTCAGCAGGTGTCGCCTGCTCTTGAGATATAAGGTAACTAGCAATTTTAGCATTTAATTCTTTGGCATTCTCTTCCGGATTAAGCGTTAGTGCTATCTGGTTAATCATTGCTACTTCTTGTTGTTTTGCAGTCATAACGGTATTCCAAACATTGGTCGAAACATAAATCTGTTGAGAAAGGTTATGTTCGAATTCAGAATTGATGGCATTAACTGCAACTGTTTGTAATTCCCTCACCGTCATTCCCGGAATATATACCCTAGGTATTAACTCTCTAGGATGTGAACGCTCTAAAAAGACGGTCAGACGTTCATATGCTTGTAGTCTTAGTCTCATAGTTACGCCTTGTCCTTCTTGAAATACAGCCAATTGTTTACGTTTGTATTCTCCAGTCAGGAATTTACCTACTATCATTGAAGAGGCAATTAAAACAATAATTGCAGGAATGATGTATTTGGCTATGTCTAATAATGTTTCTCCTATACTCATTTTTATAAATCGAATTTAATACCTTGAGCTAATGGGAGTTCTGTTCCGTAATTAATGGTATTAGTCTGACGACGCATATAGAATTTCCAAGAATCAGATCCGCTCTCACGTCCTCCTCCAGTTTCTTTTTCGCCACCAAATGCACCACCAATTTCTGCACCACTTGTTCCTATATTTACATTGGCAATACCACAATCGCTTCCAGCGACACTTAAGAACTGCTCCGCCTCACGTAAATTATTAGTCATTATAGAAGAGGAAAGTCCTTGAGGAACATCATTTTGCATTTCAATAGCCTCATTTATAGTAGTATATTTAATTAAATATAGAATTGGTGCAAAAGTTTCGTGTTTAACCATTTTAAAGCTGTTCTCTGCTTCGATAATACATGGCTTAACATAACAACAACTTTCGTAACCTACTCCTGAAAGCACACCACCCTTAACTAATACTTTTCCACCTTCCGCTTCAGCATCTTTAATAGCACTTAAATACATTGATACAGCATCTTTATCTATTAATGGTCCCATATGATTACTACTGTCTAATGGATCGCCAATTTTTATTTGCTTATAAGCTGCAACTAGTTTTTTCTTTACTTCTTCATATCTGCTTTCATGAACAATTAATCTGCGCGTTGTAGTACATCTCTGACCTGCAGTACCCACCGCTCCAAAAACAGCACCAACTACTGTAGTGTGAATATCAGCACTTTCTGTGACGATAATAGCATTATTGCCACCTAATTCTAATAAATAACGACCTAAACGTCCTGACACAACAGATGCAACAGCTTTACCCATTCTGGTTGAACCTGTTGCAGAAACTAAAGCAACAGATTCGTCATTTGTCATTAATGTCCCAACTTCTGGTCCACCAATGATTAAATTACTGATACCTTCTGGTAGATTGTTTTTCTTTAAAATCTTACTAATAATGTTTTGACAAGCGATTGCAGAAACTGGAACTTTTTCAGAAGGTTTCCAAATGGTGGTATCACCACAAACCCATGCTAAAGCGGTATTCCAGCTCCATACAGCAACAGGAAAGTTAAAAGCAGAAATAATTCCAACGACACCTAAAGGATGATATTGTTCATACATTCTATGATACGGACGCTCACTATGAGTGGTCATACCATATAATTGACGAGAAAGTCCGACAGCAAAATCACAGATGTCAATCATTTCCTGAACCTCTCCAAGACCTTCTTGTAAACTTTTTCCCATTTCATAAGAAACTAAGGCACCAAGACTGTCTTTCTTTTCTCTTAAAGCCTCACCAAATTGACGAACAATTTCACCTCGTTTCGGTGCTGGAACCATTTTCCAAGTGCGAAAAGCTTCAGTAGCTTTGGTAGTAACTTTTGTATATTCTTTGGCTGAAGTTTGTTTGACAGCAGCAATTAATTTGCCATCAACTGGAGAATAAGATTCGATTTCAGTACCAGTGCTTTTTATCCATTTGCTTCCGGTTGAAGTCCCCTCATTAAGTTGTTCAATACCTAAATCAGATAATATTTTTTTGATATTCATAATAATTGTTGATTTGAATTTTTTAAAATACTCGCAAAGATAAAATATTAAACTCAGTTTATATAAAAAGGTACATTTGAATTATGAATAGTTTTGTTAAAAAGAAGCTTATTCAAAGTATTATGTCATTGTTCGCTTTTTAAGGAGTCTAAAACTGTTCCTCAAAAAGTGCAATTACAAAATCTAAGTATTCGATAAAAGAATTTATATTTGCAGTTTATTGCTTGTTCTGTTCAAAATAATTTCTATTGTTTACCTATTATATAGCTTATCCGATTCTTTATCTCCTGTCGCTTTTACCATTAAGCGTTTTGTATCTTATTTCAGATTTATTGAGATGGATAACCTTCGGAATCATTGGTTATAGAAAGAAAATAATTTTAATAAACTTGAAGAATTCTTTTCCAAAGAAGTCTGAAGAAGAAATTTTGAAGATTGCGCAAGCGTTTTATAAAAACTTTTGCGACTTAATTGTAGAAGTGCTTAAAAGTGTTTCTATAAGTGAAAAACAATTAAGAAATAGATGTAGTATTGATCAAGAATCTTTGGAATTAATGGATCATTATGCTGCAAAGGGGCAATCCGTTATTCTTGCAATGGCACATCAAGGAAATTGGGAATGGGCAGTAAATGCGTTGACAATCATGTTAAATAAACATAAGGTTTTTGGGATTTACAGACCATTGCATAATAAAGGTTTTGATAAAATTGTTGTAGATCTCAGAATGAAATTTCAGTTAAAACTTATTACAGATAATGAAGTACCTGGAGTGATGATGAAAAACAAAAGAGACCATATTTTAAGTGCAACTGTTTTTCTTACGGATCAATCTCCGTCTGGAAAAAATATGTACTGGACAACTTTCCTTAATCAAGATACTCCTGTTTTTCTGGGTATTGAAAGATTCTCAAGAAAATTAAATTATCCTGTTGTCTTTTTTAGTGTTAATAAATTGAGAAGAGGGTATTATTCTATGCATTTAGAGTCTTTGATCGATAATCCGTCTTCATTAATAGAAGAAGGTGCCATAACGGAATTACACACTAGAGCAATTGAAAAAAGTGTTGCAGCACAACCGGAGACTTGGTTGTGGACGCATAGACGTTGGAAAAGAAAAAGAGCGTAATCTCTATTTTTCAAAAATCATAATCAGTCGTGGAGAGGTTTCGATATTAAATTCATCCAAATCATAATTTCCAAATGTATGGATAAGTTTTAGGCCTGATTGTTCAAAAATTTTTTCAAAATCTTCCTTTGAAAAAGCGAAGACTTTCTCTTCGAAATGATAAGCTTTTTCTTCCTTATTTTTAAAATCAATACTCTTGATTATTCTATCATTTTCTTTTTTCCTTTGAATATAAAATGTAATTCCTTCTTCTTTAATAATTTCTTCATGAACTAGATTTTTTACAACCCATGCAGCATTCATATAATCTATCACCAGTTTTCCACCTTTTTTTAATCCAGTGGCAAAAGCATTGGCTGCATTAATATTATCTCTGAAATGATTAAAATATCCGAAGCTCGTGAATAGGTTTACCTCAAGATCAAAATAATTTGTACGAAAAACAGAACGCATATCCTGAACATAAAATTCAAGATTGTCTTGTTCTAATTTTTTAGCACTGTCTATTCTTCTCTCAGAAAGATCGATGCCAATAACCTCTTTTACATATTTGCTCATAATAACAGCATGTCGGCCATCACCACAAGCAATATCTAAAATGGAGGAAGAAGGGTCTGGTTTGATAAATTTAAATAAGTTACCAATAAGTTTTTCAGCTTCCTCATCATCTCTTTTTTTATATAATAAATTGTGATAAGGAGAATCAAACCAACTTTCAAACCATTCTTTTTTTTGAGCAACAACAATCATTTCTAGAATAAATATTTTTTGCAAAGTTAAAGCCAAATAAGATGATTAAATAAAATAATAGTCTCAGGATTGTAATTTTTGGTTAGTTTTGTAGCTTATAAAATTAAAATCAAAATAAAGAAATGGCTTTAATGAAAACAATATCAGGAATTAGAGGCACTATCGGTGGTGCTCCTGATACAGGACTTACTCCTATAGATATCGTAAAATATACTGCTGCTTATGCAAGTATGATACTTAAGAAAAATCCTGAAAATAAAAAGATTGTAATCGGTAGAGATGGAAGAATTTCAGGGAAAATGGTAAGAGATTTAGTCGCATCCACTTTGCAAGCCATGGGTTTTGATGTAATTGATTTAGGCCTAAGCACCACACCGACTGTAGAAGTTGCAGTAACAATGGCTAATGCTTCTGGTGGTATTATATTAACTGCTAGTCACAACCCTAAGGAGTGGAATGCACTTAAACTATTAGATGAAAAGGGAGAATTCATCAGTGCGGAAGCAGGTGCAACTTTATTGGAAATAGCTCAAAATGATACTTATACTTTTGCAGGAATTAATGATTTAGGTGTGATTACAGAAGATGATTCTTTTATGCAAAAGCATATAGACGCCATATTAGCACATCCACTCGTTGATGCTACCATAATTAAGAATGCTAATTTTAAAGTTGTTGTAGATGGTATTAATTCTACAGGTTCTATTTTTGTTCCTGCTTTATTAAAGGCTTTAGGTGTAGAAGAAATTGTAGTTTTAAATGGTGAGGTTACTGGTAAATTTGCTCATAATCCTGAACCTTTAGCTGAAAACTTAATAGAATTATCTTCTTTAGTTGAAAAATCAAATGCAAGCTTAGGTATTGCTGTTGACCCAGATGTAGACAGATTATGTTTTGTTTGTGAGGATGGAAGTATGTTTGGTGAAGAATATACTTTGGTGGCAGTGGCAGACTATATTTTACAAAATAAAAAAGGAAATACTGTTTCCAATATGTCTTCAACGCGTGCTTTGAGAGATGTTACTGAAAAGCATGGTGGTATATATTATCCTAGTGCGGTAGGAGAAGTAAATGTTGTAAGTAAAATGAAAGAGGTGAATGCCGTTATTGGTGGCGAAGGTAATGGTGGAATTATTGATCCTGAATTACATTACGGACGTGATGCCTTAGTAGGTATTGCCTTATTCCTTACACATTTAGCAAAATATGGGAAAAGTATCAGATCACTAAGGAACACTTATCCACAATATTTTATTTCTAAAAATAAAATGAATCTTCCAGAAGGTGTGGACTTGAAAAATATTTTTGAACAGATAAAGGAAAAATACAAAAATAAACCAATAAATACCGAAGATGGATTGAAGATTGAATTTGATAATGATTGGGTTCATTTAAGACCTTCAAACACTGAGCCTATTATTCGAATTTATAGCGAGAGTAATACAGAAACAACTGCTCAGAATATTGCTAATAAAATTATTTCAGACATTAAAGAAATCCTATAAAGGTAAGATTTGTTTAAATAACAAAAAAATATATTTTTAATTTAGTTTGCTTACTTTTGCGTTGTCGTTAAAGACCTTTTCCTCCACATTAACCTTTTAAGTATCTTACTTTACTTAAAACAGGTGTGGAGGAAAAACTATTTTAGGGATTACTGAGAAAGAGTAAGACCAATAATTACTTATTTTAGGCTTATAAGATTATGAAACGATATTTTTTAATAGTGGCTTATGATGGCACTGCATTTCATGGTTCTCAGATACAAGGAACGCAAAAAACAATACAATTATCCTTGAATCAAGCTTTGAGTACCTTATTACGACAGGAAATAGAAACTTTCGGTGCCAGCCGAACAGACGAGGGTGTTCATGCTTTGGGTAATGTTTATCATTTTGATTATGCCGGTGTTTTACATCCGCAGCTTCAATATAAATTGAATGCTTTATTACCCCATGAAATAGCAGTAGTAGGCTTATTACAATCTGATAATCCAGAATTTAATGCACGTTTTGATGCACTTAGTAGAACTTACCGATATAAGATTTATCAACATAAAAATCCATTTAAAAAAGGTAGAGCTTTATTTTATCCTTATCCTATTCAACTTGCAAATTTGCAGAAAACCGCATCTGCTCTTAAAGATTTTACAAATTTTGAAAGTTTTTCTAAAAGAAACACTCAATCTTATACTTTTAATTGTACCATATTTCAATCCTATTGGGAAATGAATAATGATGAATTGCATTATGTTGTTGAAGCCAATCGATTTTTAAGAGGAATGGTAAGAGCTTTGGTGGGTACACAGTTGAAATTGATGAAAACCAAAGATCCAGAACAAGAGCTTTTAAATATAATCAATTCGAAAGACTGTAATTTAGCAGATTTTAGTGTAACTGGTAATGGTTTATACCTAGAATCTGTAAACTATCCTGTTGATAGTTTAAAAAAGATAGATAAAGATCAACAAGCAGCATTGATAAAAATCAATAAATGAGTAATGCTTTTTGTATCTTTGTAGATTGTGTTTTTTCAAAAATATTTTTTTAATTTTTTATGCCAGTATTCAAATTTAAGGTTTCTTGGATAGATGACGATAATATCAACCGTAGTATTGCTTTAACAAATGGTCAATCTTTTCTTCAATTTCATCAGTCAATTCTGGCTGCTTTTGAATTTGAAAAAAAAGAATTTCCAGCTGTTTTTTTTGAGAGTAATGAAAAGCAAATGAAAGGAAGAGTCATTTCTTCTGAGGTCTTAGTAAATAAAAAAGATGCACCAGCTTTATCGATGTTAAAAACTCCAGTTTCTGCATTGGTAGATATTCCGGATAAGAAGTTTTTGTATGAATATAATGCTGAAAAGCAATGGGAATTCTTTGTGGAATTGATTGGTATCGATAGAGATGTAGATGATAATAAGAGTTATCCTTTTTGTTTTTTCAAGGAAGGTATTTCACCTATACTTACTCAAGCTAAACCTTTAGCAGAAAGTCGTATGATGGAATTGGTGGAAAAATATGATTTAGGTAAAGAAGAAATGGATGAAGGCTATGGCAGTGAAGGCGATGATGTTGAAGAAGAGGAGGGAGATGACATGGGAATGGAAGAGGAGGATCAGTTTTAGTAATGGATAAAACCGTTATTGTAATTGCTGGACCTACAGCAAGTGGGAAGACGGAATTAAGTATTCGTATTGCCCAGTATTTCAATACAAAAATACTTTCTGCAGACTCTCGACAATGTTATCGAGAGATGAACATCGGTACCGCAAAGCCTTCAAAAGTAGACTTGGCCAAAGTACAACACTATTTTATCGATAGTCATTCTATACATCAAAATATTAATGCGGCTGAATACGAATCATTAGCACTTAATTATCTTCAAGAGATTTTTGAAGTTAGTGATACTGCTATTTTATGTGGTGGTACAGGACTTTATATTAAAGCACTTTGTGAAGGGATAGATCTAATGCCCAATATTGATAAATTGATTGAAAGTAAAATACAACAAAGTTTTGAAAAGAATGGTTTAGAATGGCTTCAGCAGGAATTAAAGGCTAAAGATCCTTTGTTTTTTAATCAAGCTGAACAACAAAATCCTGTTAGGTTAATCAGAGCATTAACTTTTTTTGAAACCCACCAGCAATCTATTTTAAAATTTAAAACAGGAATGGTGAAGAGCCGTCCTTTTAGAATAATAAAAATAGCCTTGGATGTTCCAAAGGAATTGTTGTATGAACGCATTAATGAACGGGTAAATAGGATGTTACAGCAAGGATTGATGGAAGAAATAGAAGCTTTATATCCGTTCCGTAATCTGAAAAATTTACAAACGGTTGGTTATTCTGAGTTTTATGAAAAAGGGGAGTTTCCTTTGTCTGATATACAAAAAGAAGATGCTATTGAAAAAGTAAAACAGCATTCTAGAAACTATGCAAAGCGTCAGTTAACATGGTTTAGGAAAGATAAATCATTTGCTTGGTTTGCACCTGATCAGTTTCAACAAATAGTTGATTACATAAATCTACAAAAAGTAAAAAAATGATTTGGCTGCTATTTATTTTATTTATCATTCAAATGTTTTTTGCTTTTCTGTATCGATATAGAGATTTAGAACCTAATGAAGTAGCTCAAACTGAAATTTCATTACCCAAAGTAACGGTATTGATTTGTGCTAAAAATGAGGCCAAAAATCTTTCTGAGCATTTACCTTTTTTTATCAACCAAGATTATCCAGAAGCTTGGGAATTGTTAATCGTTAATGATGCCTCTACAGATGAAACATCAAGGGTATTAAAACAGTTTCAAGCATCTTTTACAAATATAAATATACTGAATATTAACCCGAATGACCAAAGGGTTTTCCCGGGTAAAAAGCATGCTTTGTATAGAGGTTTAAAAGCGGCACAAAATAATATTATTATTTTAAGTGATGCAGATTGCTTTCCAAAGTCTAATCAATGGATTTTAAAAATGGCAAATGCATACAAAAGCCAATCCTTTAAAATGAATACTAATGAGGTCTTTGTGCTCGGTTATGGTGCATACGAAAGAACAGGAGGATTGTTGAATCGATTTATATGTTGGGAAACGCTGCATACTTTTATTCAATACGCTTCTTGGGCAAAATTGGGTTTACCCTATATGGGAGTTGGTAGAAATCTGATGTATCATAGAGGTCCAGTATTAGAACTGTTAGATAATGATGAAGATTTTAAAAATCAGTTCATTAAATCGGCTTCAGGAGATGATGATTTGATAGTTTCAAGATTGGCTAATATCGAAAATACCATTGTTTGTGATGAAACTGAAGCCCAAACTGTTTCTAAGTCGATGAAGAGTTGGCAAAAATGGTGGCAACAAAAGACAAGACATGTCTCGTCTGGAAAGTATTATAATTCTATTTCGAAATTTGGATTAGGCCTTTATGCCCTGTCAGCTTTTTTGTTTTGGGTGATAAGTTTTATGCTTTTATTCAAGATCCCTGAATTAATTGGACAGATAAGTTTACTTTTGCTTTCGATAAGAATAATTGCCTTTTGGTTAAATGGCTTTTTTTGGTCAAAACGGTTAAAAGAAAATAGAATAATTTGGTTTTATCCAATTGGTGAACTAATGTGGGCATTATTTAATTTAGTCGTGTCTCCTTATATATTTTGGAAAAATAAAAAAAGATGGAAGTAGTATTAAAATATTTTGATGATTTTTCAGAAGAACAAATTAAGCAATTTGAAGCTTTAGGACCTTTATATAAGGAATGGAATGAAAAAATAAATGTAATCTCCAGAAAGGATATTGACCATTTATATGCTAAACATATCTTGCATTCTTTAGCAATTGTACCCATATGCAGCTTTTTGCCTGGGATGAATATAGTTGATATTGGCACTGGTGGTGGATTTCCCGGGATTCCTCTAGCCATTATGTATCCCGAAGTGAATTTTCTTTTAGTCGATTCTATTGGTAAGAAAATCAAGGTAGTTCAAGCCGTAGCTGATGCAATTGGATTGAAAAATGTTACAGCTATTCATTCTAGAGTAGAAAACATTCCTGGTAAAGATTTTGACTTTGCGGTTTCAAGAGCGGTTGCTCCTCTGAAAACATTATGGGAATGGGCAAAGCCAATTATTAAAAAAGGGAAATCAGCGGAGTTAAGTAATGGATTGATTTGTTTAAAAGGTGGTGATTTGAATCAAGAACTCGTAGATAGTAATGAACGACCATCTTTATGGGAAATTAATGAAGTGTTTCCAAATGAAGGATTTGATGAGAAATTCATAGTGTGGATTGGTAAAAAATAAGTTTTTACTTTTATGATTGTTTTAAGACCTTTTCTAATATATTTGGCACTAAATTTAAGAAAGCGTATAACGTATTATTAATAAGTAACGCGACTTTTGTCTTTTCGAATAAATTTGTTTTTTTTGAATGGTTAATTACAAAAAAACACCTTCTTTCAAAAAATAAATTAAAATGAAGCAAGTCAGACTAAACACTTATTTTTGTCTCTAACCTAATAAAATATAATTTTTAATGCTTCAAAAAGCACTTGGAACAATATTATTGCTATTTTTTTCATTTTTCGTAGGATATTCTCAAACGAAAGGGAAAACCAAGCCAAAACAGACTACTAATACTATTACTGGAGATCAATCAGAATTGCAACGTAAAAGAGAAGCAATTCTGAAAGAGATTTCTAATGCTCAGGTTTTATTAAATGAAGCTAAAGATAATCAAAGAGTAACATTAACTGAATTAAGTGCCTTAAATAAAAAGTTGTCGTTAAGACAGCAATTAATTGTTAATATTAATCAGGATCTGGGTAAAATCTCTAAAGATATTAATCAAACTAATAGGGAAATAGAGACCCTTAATCAACAGTTGTCTAAATATAAAATGGAGTATGCTCGTTCAATAAGATATGCTTATAAGAACAGAGAATCACAAAACTTAATGGTATTCGTCTTTTCAGCTAAAAGTTTTAATGAAATGATGAGACGTATGGAGTACATGAAAAAATTTAGACAATATAGAGTAATTCAGGCAAATAGAATTAAAGAAACTCAGAGTACCTTATTAGGAAAAGTTAGCTATTTAGATAAAAGAAAAAATCAAAGAAATGGATTGTTGACCGATCAGGAGCAGCACAAATCGGCGATCGAAAATGATGCCAAACAAAAAGAAATGATTGCCCAAGAATTAAAAGGACAGGTTAGTAATTTGTCTGGACAAATTACTAAAGCAAAGGCTGCCGCCGCACAATTAGATAATGCGATTCGAATTCAAATTCAAAAAGAAATAGCCGCAGCTAAAAAGAAAGCTGAAGAGGAGGCTAAGCGACAAGCAGCTGAATTAGCCAAACAAAGAGCTGCAGAGCAAGCTAAACAAAGAGCAGAAGAAGCGGAAAAACAAAAATTAGCACAGGAGCAAAATCAAGAATTAGCTAGGAAAAAAGCTATAGAAGAAGAACAAAAGAAAGCAGAATCTTTAGCGAAACAAGCTGATCTTGCTAGAAAAAAAGCAGCAGATGAGGCCGAAAAACAAAGAGTGAAAGATGTTGAGGATGCTAAAAAAAGAAGAGAGGAGGCAGCAGTAGAAGAAAAACGGATAGCCGATTCTAAATTTAGAGAAGAGCAAAGGAAAAAGAATGAAGAAAGAAATAAAGAAATTGATAAGAAAAAAGAGGAATTGAGATTACAAGAATTGTCTAAACAGAAACAAGTTGCAGAAAATTTAGAAAAAGAAAAAGAGAAAGCTGAAAAACAAGTACAACAATACAAATCCGGAGGAATGGTTGTCACTGTAAATCCTAATCAGGGTTCAGTATCACCTCCGTCAACGCAAACAACAACAACAGTCCCTAAGGAGCAGCCAACCTATAAAAATATGCTTCCTCAAGAGGCGCAAAATCTTTCTAATAGCTTTGAAGCTAATAGAGGATCTTTGCCATGGCCTGTGGACAGGGGAGTTATTGTTGCTCCATTTGGTACCTATAAGCACCCGATAGAAAAAGGAGTGACTATGGATAATAAAGGAGTAGATATCGGTACCACGGCTGCTGCACCAGTCAAATCAATATTTGGTGGCGTAGTGACTAGAATATTTAGTATTCCAGGAATGGGGATTTCAATTTTAATTAATCATGGAAGTTATTATACACTCTACTCTAAATTAGCAAGTGCCTCTGTATCAGAAGGTAGTAAGGTTGCTGCTAGGCAAATCATCGGTATTGCTGGTAAAAATGATTATGGTGATAATGTAGTGCATCTTGAAGTTTGGAAAGTAAATGATAAAGGTTATCCTAATCCAATAAATCCAACAGGATGGATTGCGCCAAGATAAAAGTTTTTTAAAATTTAAGAATTTTAATAATGCTAAAGGAAAATAAAAAGTCTTTTGGCATTTTTTTTAATTTCTTATTTTCAGCAATATTGCTTGGTTTATCTTCATGAGATTTATGTATTTTTACTCCTAATTACTCAAGATTAAATTATATTTAAAAATCCTTTTGATACTTTAGTTAGTTGGCTTTAACTTTGCACACATAAAAATAAGAAAGTATCATGTCTGAAACCCAAAATTCATTTGATGTCGTATTAATAGGCGGAGGTATAATGAGTGCTACCTTAGGAGCAATGTTGAAAATATTACAACCTGATTGGTCAGTTGCGGTATATGAAAGATTGGATGAGGTTGCCACCGAGAGCTCTAGTGCATGGAACAATGCTGGTACAGGACATGCTGCTAATTGTGAATTAAATTACACTCCTAAAAATGCGGATGGCACTATCGATGCTTCAAAAGCTTATAGTATTCATGAACAATTTGAATTGTCTAAACAATTTTGGGCATATTTAGTAGAACATAAGCTGGTAGAAGATCCCACTCATTTTCTTGCTCAAACTCCTCATATGAGTTTTGTAATAGGTGAGGAGGATGTTAGTTTTTTAAAAAAGAGATATGAAATATTAAAACAACATCATTTCTTTAAAGATATGAAGTATAGTGAAGACTATAATATTATTAAAGTCTGGTCTCCATTATTGCTAGAAGGCCGACCTTTAACTGATAAAATTGCTGCGACCTATATGGAAACAGGTACAGATGTTAATTTTGGAGCCTTAACTACTTATTTATTTGATTTTATTCAAAAACAAGATAAAGTAAGCTTTAATTTTAATCATGATGTAAAAGATTTAAAGAAAAATTCAGACGGTACTTGGAGAGTTAAAGTGAAAAATACAAAGACCAATATTACTGAATCTGTTACTACGAAATTTGTATTTATTGGCGCAGGTGGGCGAGCGCTACAATTAATTCAGAAGTCTGGAATCCCAGAAGGTAAAGGATTTGGTGGATTTCCAGTGAGTGGGCAATGGTTACGTTGTACAAATCCAGAAATCATTCAACAACATCATACAAAAGTTTATGGAAAAGCTGCCGTTGGTGCACCGCCTATGTCTGTCCCACATTTAGATACCAGACATATAAAAGGTGAAAGAGAATTGTTGTTTGGTCCTTATGCAGGATTTTCAACTAAGTTTTTGAAACATGGATCTTATTGGGATTTGCCCTGCTCTATTACTCTAAATAATATTTATCCAATGGTGCGTGCTGGTTGGGCAAATATGTCATTAACCAAATATTTAATTAATCAAGTAAAACAATCTGAGGAAGATAGACTGAATGCTTTAAGGGATTATTATCCAGCTGCTAAATCTGAAGATTGGATTTTGGAAACAGCGGGGCAGCGGGTGCAAATTATTAAGAAAGATAAAAATAAAGGCGGGGTCCTTCAATTTGGAACTGAAGTGGTAACCTCTTCTGATGGAACCGTTTCTGCCTTATTGGGAGCTTCTCCAGGGGCTTCAACAGCAGTTCATATTATGATACATTTAATAGAACGCTGCTTTGGTCGAATGCTTAATTCTGAATGGACTCCAAAATTAAAAGCTATGATTCCTTCTTATGGAAAGTCATTAAAAAATGATGCTGTTCTTTCTTCCGAGGTAATAAAAAGATCAAATGAAATTTTAGGAATTAAGGCGTAAAGAATAATCATAGTTTCTTAAAAGCTTGATTTTTTAGGAGAATTTTACATTTTTTTAAGATTTTTTATGAAATTGTTTTAAAATATTAATAAAAAGACTTACTTTCAACCGTCAAATTGAAAATACAATGCAGAACTTATTACGTAAGGCACTAAATGTTGGATTATTAAGTACATTAAGCTTGTTATCTTTAAATAGCCAAGCTCAAACAGAAAAACAAAAAGCGCGTCATGCTTGGTTACAACCAGACCTAAGGTATGTCGAGAAAAGGACATTTGCAGTTGGAGCTACATTTGGAATGACAGATTTATGGGCAGATGTTGGAACTAAAGGGCCTTTAGAACATTATGCTAATAGCGATTATTGGAATAATATCAAAACGATGGGTGGTTTTTTTGTAAAATATACTCATGTTCCAGGTTTCGCGATAAGGATGGGTGTTGGTAATGGAACGCTATATGCTAATGATGTATGGAATAGATCTTTAGCAGATAAAGCAAAAACTATTTATGAAGATCCAGTTCAGCGATATTATAGGAATCTGAATGTAAAAACGAATATATGGGAAGGTAATTTCATGTTTGAAATTAGCCCTATGCAATTATTCTCTAATTGGGAGTTTGGTAAAGGACCTCATAGAAGATTTCAGCCTTATTTATTAGCAGGTGTTGGTGGAATATATTTTAATCCTAGAGGAGAGCTAGTAGATTATGAAACTAAAACGAGTCAATGGGTGGATTTAAGGCCATTAGCTACTGAAGGTCAAAACTTTGACAAGGAAGGGATGCCAGAATTATATAGCCGATATTCTTTAGTTATTCCTGCGGGAATAGGATTTAGAGTGGATATAAGTCGTAATATTGCTGTAGGAATGGAGTATATCATGCGCTATACCTTTACAGATTATCTTGATGATGTGAGTGGTAAATATATTGATCCTCTATTGTTTGATATCGCTTATCTTAATGAAGGGCCAAAATCTTATCAGGCTAGAAGATTATCAGAAAAGTCTGGAGAATTGGTTCCAGGTACCGTTCATGCTCCTGGAGAAATGAGAGGTGATCCATCTACAAAGGATTTATACTCTACACTTTCAGTAAATTTATATTGGAATTTATTTAAACGAGCTAAGCCTTGGTGGTAAACAACTTTTTTAAAATAAAAAGAGAAAGCGCTGTACTAAAACACAGCGTTTTTTCGTTTAGTATTATAGCTGAATTTTTTTTATAAAATATTATGATTGGATATGTAAAAGGTAAGGTCGTTGGACTGAATCCTTCTCAAACTTTTATTGATATTAATGGTTTGGGTTATGATGTAAATATAACCTTAAATACTTTTGAATTGATAAAAGGAAAAAATGAAGTTTTGCTGTATACACATCTTCAAGTTAGAGAAGATGCATGGGTCTTATATGGATTTGCAACGGAGGAAGAAAAAGAGGCATTTCAAAAATTATTGAGTGTCTCTGGAGTAGGAGCTGCTACCGCAAGAATCCTACTTTCTTCTTTATCAGCTAATGAGTTGGCAAAAGTTATCAGTCATGGTGACAGCGTCGCACTACAAAAGGTAAAGGGTATCGGCGCAAAAACGGCTCAACGAATTATTTTAGAATTAAAAGGCAAATTAGAGATGACCATGCCTGATTTAAATGGTAATGAAGAGTGGGTTAAAAAAATTGGAATTGAAGAGGATGCTATGAAAGCACTTATAGGATTAGGTATTCCAAAACTAAATGCTGAAAAAGCTATAAAAAAATCGCTTCCTTTACTTGAAAATGTAGAGTCAGTTGAAGAATTAATTAAAACAGCATTGAAAAATATATAAAATATAGTAGTATTGCATTTTAGTATTACTTATTTATTAAAAGAGGTATTTTTTTGAACAAGAATAATAAATATTTAAGACAGATATTAACCGTTATTGCTGTAGCTGCTACTGCATTATTATCTCATCTTGCTTTAGGTCATTTTTATAAATTTGATTATTGGAACATCGATCAAGAAGATTATTCTCAAATAAATACTTCTGAGTCCTCATCAAATCTTGATGGCGATACATTAAGATTCCCAATAAAAGATAATAAAAATTCCGCTCCTAAAGGTGACGATACGACGGGTGCGACTCCTTTTGATTTTAATGATCCTAAGAATTTAAAAACGATAATAGAATACGATCCGGATTCTAATACCTATAACTTTTTAGAAGCTATTGGAAAATATGCTAATAGACCTCCTGCTAGCATGAGTTTTGATGAGTATTACAAATATAAATCTAAACAAGATGAAGCTCAGTATTTTAATGAGAGATTAAGAGCTCTGAGCATGTTTGATCAAAAACCAGAATTACCAATATTATACAAGGAAGGTGTTTTTGATAGACTATTTGGCGGCAAAGGTTTAGAAATCAAACCGCAAGGAAATTTAGTTGTTAATGCAGGGGTTTATAGCCAATATCAGAAAAATCCTAGTGTAGCTATGCGTAATCAGAAATACACTAACCCTGACTTTGACATGCAAATGAATGTGAATTTGATGGCAAAGATTGGAGATAAGATGAAGATGAATATAAGTAATAATACTTTGTCTTCATTTGGTGAGATGAATGAAATGCGTAAACTAGAATACACAGGAAAAGAAGATGAAATAATAAAAAAGATTGAATTAGGAAATACAAGTTTCCCATTGAAAAGTGCATTAACCCCAGGAGTCGCCTCATTATTTGGTATAAAAGTACAATCTCAATGGGGTAAATTATGGATGACTAATGTTCTTTCTCAGCAAAAATCTCAGAGAAGGTCTATCTCAACTCAAGGTGGAGAATTAACTCAGAAGTTTGAAATACCTATTAATGATTATGAAGAAAACAGACATTTCTTATTAGGTCAATATTTCCACGATAATTATGATAAAGCTTTAAAAGACTTCCCTATCATTAACTCGCAAGTAGTGATGAGTAAAGTGGAAGTGTGGATTACTAATAGAACGGGTGCTACTCAAGGTATAAGAGATGCATTAGCTTTTATGGATTTAGGAGAAGCGCAACCTTATAATACTAGTTTTCTTACTGGAAGTCCTCAAGGATTGCCAGACAATAGAGCAAATAGATTATATGATGAACTGACTCAGAGTCCACTTACAAGACAACAAGCTACTGCTACTCAAGGAGCTATAGCTTTAGGCCTTACCGAGGGAGAGCAATTCCAAAGAGTAACATTAAGAAAGTTAAATGAAAGTGAGTATAGATTTGATCCACAATTAGGTTATATTTCTTTACTAAATACAGCTCCTAATCAGGATGATATTTTGGCTGTTTCTTATCGTTATACCTATAATGGAAAAGTATTTCAAGTTGGTGAGTTTTCAGAAGACTTGCCACCTGATAGTGCCTCTCAAAAGGTTATTTTTCTTAAATTACTTAAAGGCACTAAAAGTAGAGTTAATTTGCCTATTTGGAACCTAATGATGAAAAATATTTATTCTATTCGTGGAATGAATATTTCACAAGAAAAGTTTCGATTGAATGTAGTTTATCAAGATCCAGGTGGCGGAAACAAAAGATTCTTACCGGAAGGACCATCTGCAGGAGAAGATATTATTTCATTGCTTAATTTAGATCGTTTAAATGCTCAAAACGATCCTTATCCTGATGGTGTATTTGACTTTGTCGAAGGCATTACGATAGATTCCAGAAATGGTAGAATTATGTTTCCAACGCTTCAACCTTTCGGAAACACTTTGAAAAAGGCTTTAGGTAATGATCCTAATTTGGAGCGGAAGTATTTGTATCAGGTATTGTATGATTCTACTAAATCGGTTGCCTTACAACAACAACAAAACAATCGATTCTTAATTAAAGGAGAATATCAGTATACCGGAGGAGGTAGTGAAATAAGATTGAATGGATATAATATTCCTCCTGGTTCAGTAATTGTCTCAGCTGGAGGCCAAACCTTGATGGAAGGAACAGACTATCAAGTGGACTATAGTAATGGTAGTGTCAGAATTTTAAATCAGGGCATTTTACAATCTGGTGTTCCAATAAATGTTTCTTATGAAGATCAAGGAACTTTTGGTCAAAATACACAAAATTTTACAGGTACAAGGTTAGATTATTATGTAAATGATAAGTTGACTTTGGGTGCTACTTATATGCGTTTAACCGAAAGACCTTTTACTACTAAGATTGCAAGTGGTTATGATCCTGTAAAAAATACAGTTGTAGGTGGCGATGTGAATTACCAGTCAGAATCTCCTTGGTTGACTAAATTAGCAGATAAACTTCCTTTTTACAGCACCTCTGCACCATCATTAATTTCCGGAAGTGCAGAAATAGCAGGTATTTTCCCTGGTCACTCCAAATTTGTAAATCTTAATGGAGATGATGGTGGGACAAACTACGTTGACGATTTTGAAGGAGCCAGTAATGCTTATGATATTCGATATCCAGTAAATAATTGGTTTTTGTCTAGTGTGCCTTTTGGTGCAATTGGACCGAATAATAATGTTCTTTTTCAAGAGGCTAACCTAACAAATGATTTACGGACTGGAATGAATAGAGCTAAGCTTTCTTGGTATAATATTGAACCGATGTTAAACGAAGGTGGGGTGAGCACGCCATCAAGTATAAAAGAAGATACAACCAATCAAGAATATTGGCGCCAGATATTAATAAGAGAAGTTTTTCCAAATAAGGACGTTTCTTCTGGAATGTCAATTCTTACCACTTTAGATTTGTCTTATGATCCAACTGAACGGGGTCCATATAATTTTGACGGTACCAATATTGATCCATCAAATGGTAAATTACTCAATCCAACGGGTCGATGGGGTGGTATTCAAAGAGCTATTGATCAAAGTGATTTTGAGCAAAATAATGTGGAATATATTAATTTTTGGGTTCTAGACCCATTTATAAATAATACTGATAGCAAAGGTGGGTATCTTTATTTTAATTTAGGAGATGTATCTGAAGATGTCTTAAAAGATTCCAGACTTTCTTTTGAAAATGGAATTCCTTATCCTAAAGATTTAAGTAAATTAGACGAAACACCATGGGGATATGTTCCAAGATTTCAGCAGCAAATAGTTAGAGCTTTCTCTCAGGATCCAGAAGCAAGAGCAATTCAAGATGTAGGATATGATGAAATGGATGATACCGAAGAATCGATTAAGTTTAGTAGCTTTCTTACTCAAGTTGCTGGTATTTTAGGAGAAAACTCTCCCGCTTATCAAAAACTTTTGAATGACCCTTCATCAGATAATTTCAGACATTTCTTTGATCCTAAATATGATACAGATAAAGCAGGAGTAATAGAACGTTATCGTGATTATAATAATCCTCAGGGAAATTCACCAGTTTTATCTGACAATGCTCAAACTACTTCTGGAACGGCATTTCCAGAGTCTGAGGATATTAATAAAGACAACTCGTTAAACGAAACAGAATCCTATTATCAATACAGAATTAAATTGGAACCTAATATGCAAGTGGGTTCTAATTATATTGTAGATAAACAAGTAACCCAAGTTACCTTACCTAATAAAAGAAGCAGTACCAATACTTGGTATCAGTTTAAAATTCCTGTTAAAGAATTTAGTAATGCAGTCGGAGGTATCAGTGACTTTAGAAGTATTCGATTCTTAAGAATGTTTATGACTGGATTTGAAGATCCAACCGTTTTGAGATTTGCTCAGCTTCAGTTCGATCGTAGTATTTGGCGTCGTTATGATTATTCTTTAATTAATCCTGGTGAAAATATTCCTGAAAACGAAAAACAAAGTACGTCTTTTGGTTTAACAGCTGTAAATATTGAGGAAAATGGTAAACGCAGTCCTATTCCTTACATGTCACCACCAGGTGTTGAGCGCCAAGAACAAAGATCTACCACAGGTGAGATATTAAGAGATAATGAGCAGGCATTATCTTTACAAGTTTGTAATTTAAAGGATGGTGATGCTAGAGGTGCTATTAAGGAATTTGGGATTAGTATGAGACAGTTTAAGCAATTGAAGATGAATCTTCATGCTGAGTCTGTAGTTGACCAACCAGATATTAGAGATGGAGATGTCGTTGCCTTTATTCGTATTGGATCGGACTATGTTAGAAACTATTATGAATATCAGATACCCTTGAAAGTCTCCATTCCAAGAAGTGGAATTTCTAAAGAAGAAGTATGGCCGGAAGAAAACAATATGGTGATAAACCTTGAAGATTTGGTCAATTTAAAAAATGAAAGAAATGTTGCTAATGCATCTTCTGCTATTCCTTTTCAAGGGGTGGACAGAAATGGCAATGTCATAAGGGTGATTGGTAGTCCAAATACAGCTGAGGTGAAAAACGTAATGGTAGGCGTACTGAATCCAAAAAGGACAAGTCAAAACCCTCAAGATGATGGTATGCCAAAATGTGTTGAAGTATGGTTTAATGAGTTGAGAAATGTGGGAAGTGATGAGCGTGCCGGCTATGCAGCTACTGCACAATTAAATGCTCAGATAGCAGACCTAGGAACCGTGCACCTTGGTGGATCTATGCATACTAAAGGTTATGGCAATATTAGTGATAGAGTGAATGAAAGAGCTAGAGATGATTATTTTGGATATGAAGCTAATGCGAATTTAAATTTGGGTAAGTTATTCCCTAATAAATTGGGTATTCAATTGCCAATTTTTGCTGGATATTCTCAAAATGTTTCCAATCCAGAATATGATCCATATGATTTAGATGTAGTGATGAGTGACAGATTAGATAGAAGCCAAGGACAGGATAGAAAAGACTTTGAAAAAGCTGCACAAGACTATACTTCTATTACCAGCTTTAATATTAACAACTTTAGAATAATGGGTGATCCTGCCAAGCAAGGCAAAAAGCCTATGCCATGGAGTACCAAGAACTTTGCTTTAAATTATTCTTATCAGCGTCATTTTAGTCGCAATCCTTTAATAGAAAGTGATGATTTAACTAATCAAAACTTAAACTTAAATTATACCTATGCGATTGCAGTGAAGCCTTTTGAACCATTCAAGAAGAAAATAAAGTCAAAATCGCAATGGTTATTGTTGATTAAGGATTTTAATATTAATTATTTGCCGAGCTCATTCACTTTTAACAATACGTTGGTTAGGAATTTTAATGAGACCATTCTTAGAGATGTAGATAAATCTGGCTTCGAAATGCCACCATACTATTATAAGAATTTTGTATGGAATAGAGATTATAATGTAAATTGGAATTTGACAAGGTCTATTTCGATCAATTATGATGCCCATAATGCCTCTCGTATAGATGAACCTTTAGGAAGGATTAACAGCTCTTCTAAGAGAGATTCGGTATGGAATTCTATTTCTAATTTTGGTAGAAATACTTTTTACAACCAAACTTTGAATTTAGGATATAATGTGCCTACAACAAAACTTCCTTTATTGAGTTGGACAACCATTAACCTTAAATATAATGCAACCTACAATTGGACAGCAGCATCCTTATTGGCAAAAGAACAAGGAAATATCATTACCAATACACAGTTAAAACAAGTAAATGCTGCACTTAATTTTAGACAATTGTATCAAAGAAACAGATACTTAAGAGAAGCTAATAAACCAGTTCCAAAAAAGAATGCACCAGATCCAATGGGTGGTTTAAAGAAAAGTGCAACCAAAGGATTAGATGATTCAAAAGGACCGGGAGGTTCAGAGGACTTAAGCTTGAAGGGAAAAAAAGAAGAAAAGAAAACACCAAAAGTTCCACCAAAACCAGTTAAGAAAAAGTTTACTGAGAAAGATGTAAAGGGTTATGAGACTTTAAAGGCAGCAGAAATTCAAGAAGCCTTAAAAAAGATGAAGAAAGGAGAACGTACTCGCTTTAGAAATGCCATGATTTCATGGCGCAAGGCAAAGAATAGTATTGCTCCAGATATTAATGACGCTTCCAAAACATTATTACGTTTTGCTACTATGTTAAAAACAGTGAACTTGGATTATTCTGAAAGTGCCGGTACTGTTTTACCTGGCTTCATGGATAGTACTTCTAACTTTGGTTCTAATTTGAGTAATCGTGGAAATGGTTATGATTTCGCTATGGGATATCAACCTGGAAATGATTGGATTCAAGATCAAATTAATAAAGCTAACTTGTCAAGAGATAGTTTGTTTAATGGTATGATGCAACAAAACTTTACGCAACGTTTTGATATGAAAGCCGCTTTAGAGCCATTCTCAAATTTCAGAGTGGATTTAAACTGGACTAAAAATTTCAGTAGAAATCAATCTTATATTAATAAATTTGATGGTAATAGTAATCAGTTTGAAGAACTCAATCCTTATTATACTGGATCCTTTGATATTACTTATATTGGGTTCAAAACGATGTTTAAAGGCTCTGACCCGAATACTATAGATGATACTTATAAACAATTTATAAAAAATAGAAGTATTGTCTCTAACAGATTAGGAAACATTAATCCATATACTAATGGCGTACAAGATCCTAATGATCCTGAATTCTTAAAAGGTTATACACGTTATGCTCAAGATGTTTTGATTCCTTCCTTTATTTCAGCATATACAGGTAGAAGTGCACGTGAAATTCCTTTGATTCAATATGATAGAAATAATTTAAGATCTAATCCATTTAAGTTTTTCTTCCCAATGCCAAATTGGAGAGTTACCTATACTGGATTGTCTGATATTGAGCCTTTTGCTTCTATAATGACGAGTTTTACCTTAAATCATAAATATGATGGGTCCATGGCAATGAATTCCTTTGTTAATTCATTGTATTTCTTAGATCCATTAGGAGTTGGATTCCCTGCTTTTATTGATTCTAATTCTAATAATTATATTCCATTCTTCCAAGTTCCTAACCTAACAATAAGAGAGAATTTTGGGCCACTAATAGGATTTGATGCAGCATTTAAAAATAATTTGAATTTAAAAGTTAATTATTTACAATCCAGAATGGTGAGTTTAAGTTTGATTGATTATCAGGTTAGTGAAACTAATTCTTCAACAATAGAATTTGGATTAGGATATCGAGTAAGAGGACTTATTCTTCCTTTTAGTATTTTTGGACTTAGAGAATTGAAAAATGATTTGAACTTTAGATGTGATGTAGGTTTTAGAAATGATTATACAACAACAACTTATATTGCACTAAACGAAAAGAAAGCAACAATGGGTCAGAGAGTTCTGACTTTTATGCCAACTGCTGATTACATTATTAATGAAAATTTGCAATTACAGCTTTATTGTGATTATAAGAAAAGTAAACCTTGGGTTGAAACCTCATTCCCTTTAAGAAGCTTAAGAGCAGGGATAAGAGTGACTTATACCTTTACAGATAAGTAAATATCATAATAATTTAGGTATGAATATTAATGAAAAAATAAGTCAAAATTTCGAGTTGAGAGCGGCTGATTATATTTCAAGAGAAATGCTTCAGGAGGCCCTTGCGGTGAAAATAGACTATATGCTTAAATATCAATTAGAAGAGTTATTTTCTAAATTATATAGATTAGATATTTTTGAAAGAAAGATAAGAGATGTAATTGGAGAAGGTGGTCCTATAGGCTATAAAATTGCTGGATTAATTATTGATAGGCAAATCGAGAAAGAAAATTCTAAAAAAAATAATCCTTCTGAAATTCCTGATGATGATGATTTAAAATGGTAAAAAATTAGATCAAATATATATTGATATTAGGCTTTATCTTTAATTATTTAGAATATCGTTCCACAACCTTTTTTTCAAAGTTTTGTAAGGCTTCAATTTTTGGTACATAATTTGGATCAGGAACATATCAATCTATTTTTTCATAATAGTCTTTCAGTCTTTTATCAGTAAAGACATCTCCACGTTTGGCAAATGGATGATTATAAAGAACTCTTCTTGAAAAGTCATCTTTAGGTTTGATAGTGATATCATCAAAATAACAGCAAAAAATAGAGCCTAAATAATGTCCATTAGAACACATCGTCTGAAAAATAGCCTAATTTTTGTCTATTATACCAAGAATTCGGTTAACGCTGTATCTCGAGAAGCTGGGAAAATTCCGGGAAGCAAAAACACAGGAACAGGTATTGAGATTGTCGTTGATCAAGGAGGTACAACAGGAAATAAGATTAATTATATAAATAAATAGAAATGAATTATGAATTAATAGTCTCTCAAATTGAGAACAAACTAAAAATTAAATATCCAGAAGTTATGAACACATTGTATGGAATTATTCGAGCAGGTTCGACTGGGGGAGAAATAATTTCAGAAATTGGATATTATTTACTTTCATTAGAGAAAATAAATAATGAGGTATTTGAAATAATTTCTGATGAAATAAGGGTTTTTCTGAGGGCAGGTAATGAAGAGGGAATTTATTTCAGATATAGTTAGGGTAAGTGTATCAAAAGAGTTGGTAAGCTTACCTTTCCGCCATTGTTTTAATTTCAATCATTGACTCGTCCTGAAATAAATTTACTGTTATTCGATACTCCGTCTACTAATTTACCAGTTTCATTTTATCAAAAATAGTTTTACATTTACAAGGTGAAAACTTCGGCACAACATATGGCTTACGACTATTATCCATTCGGGATGCTGATGCATGGGCGGTACACCAGCGACACCAACAGCCGTTGTTTATTGGTGAGCCGCAACACTTGGACCACCACAATGGTGGACAGTTGCTATCCAGCGGTTCAGTTGACAGGAACGGCTACCACGCTTGGTGTAGCTACCTACAACAGCCCTGGAGGAAGCACTTTTGCAGCAGCCGCTCCAAGCGCAACAGACGCAGTAGTCTTGAACCAAACAATAGCTTCTGGCATCGACAACGTATTGACTTTCGATGTGGTGGATTTAAAAGAGGGCGATGAAGAAGGCGTATTGGTAACGGTGTTAGAAACCATCGACAATGTACCCTATGTGATTGGAGGCGGACGTTTGCGCCAAGGCAAAGACCAGCGGATAAGTTTTAGATCCACAGGCAATAATATCCAAGTAGTGCTAAATGGCCCTTATTCTAATCTGATACTGGCTCAAATCTGCACCCGCTATGCTCGTTCCACCGCTCAAACTTACCTAGTAGAGGTTTGTGATGAGAGTAAGGATAGGTATACGTTTGGGTACAATGGGATTGAAAAGGTAAATGAGATTGCAGGCATTGGCAATCACTATACGGCGTTGTTTGGAGAGTATGACCCAAGAAGGGGCAGGCGCTGGAATTTAGACCCAAAACCGAATATTTCAATAAGTCCTTATTCTTTGTATGCTAATAATCCTATTCTATTTAGCGACCCTTTATTAGATACCGTTATTGCAGAGAAATCGGCACAGGCTGATATTAAGTCTGATTTAAATAAGGTGTATAAAAAAGACTTTTTTGAGTTTAATTCTAATGATGAACTTAGTTTTACTGTTGACGGTTTAAAAGAACTCAACTCAATAAGAAATTATTCAGGTAAGAATAAGAAAAGACTTGCTATGAGAGAGTCATTATTTGGTATGGAAACGATGATAAATAGCACAGAATTGACAGGTATTAATTATAGTGATGACCCTTTACCAATAAACGCCATTGATCCAGGCACCTCAAATTCTCTGAAGAATCCCACACCATCACAACTTGGAGGAGAGTTTGCATTAACAAAACAAGACTTAAAAGGTACTACGAATTCATTTTCAATGATGGGGAGAAAATTGGATAATCTCGTGAATGTTAACCCTGCACCTTCAACAAGTCAGTATGTCAATGCATCTAAAATAAAAAATGTAACAAATGAACAACTTCTTCAATCAATACAGCATAATGGAAGAGTTCCATTTGTAAACTCAAGGCATAATTTATTGATGCACGGATTAGGACACGTTCTTTATCAAGGAGCGAACCAACAGCCAAATGTTATCCAGTTTGACAATGCAAACAGAATTTTATCAGGCGATAGCCACAATGACGATTCTACTGGTAGACATAAATAATTATAATTATATAAGGATGAAAAATGTAGTATTTATAGCAAGTTTAATTTTCATTATTTTTCATACTGAATCAACCTACTCTCAACATATTAAAGTAAGAGATTCTATAAATATTTATGAAAAGTATAAAAGTGTATCTAAATCAGACACAATAAAAATAATTACTTACGAAAAAAACTGTGTAGGATGTATGGATAACAGGATAATTTTGTTTTATGTAAATAATGAACTAAATGTTGTATTTGAAGATAGTTTTACGACTCGCCTTCAAATTGTTGATAAAATAGCTTCTTCTGATTCATTAAAGTTGTTATCGCTCATTAAAAAAATAAAGGATAAACCTAATTTAAAAAGAATAAACAAAAAAGACTTTAACTATATCAAACGTTTTATGTCAGAGGGTTCATTAGCATTTATCCAAGAGCCCTTAAAAGAAAAATATTCTGTGTATAATGTTGATTTTGGCTTATTAATTGCAGAATTAGAAAGAATGGAAAATATGGTCAAAAAATCAACATTGGATGAAACAAAAGAGATTAAGAATAAACAGTTGTTATTCGACATTACTAATCAAAATGCAATAGGTTATTTTTCTAATATTGAGGCAAAAGAATACATTTTAAAAGTTGTCTTATCAGGCTTAAAACCTATTCGATAACATATCTTCTAAACTAATTGGTATTCCTCCATTACCAACCACCATGTTTTTTTATTCTTTCTCACACTTCTACTGGGACAAAAGGAGTGACTTTATTTATAAAAGCAAATTACTTTTTATCCATTAGTTTTTGTAATAGTTCATTTTTTTCTTTTTCGATTTGGAGCATTCTTTCATACAATTCTACTACTTTATCCAAAGGGTTAAAAGTGCAGTTGCTTGGGCCGAAAGCCCCATTACTGTTTGAAAAACTATTCCCTGTGATTGGTGTTCCGCCACCAACCAAGCCCTAGATTGACGCGAATTTTATCAAAAATAGTTTTACATTTACAAGGTGAAAACTTCGGCACAACATATGGCTTACAATTTTCCAGTCGGAAGTCCAAGTACGATTCCAGCTTTAATTAAATAAAAATAACATAATCAAATGAAGAAAACTGAATTTTTTCTAATTCAATTAGAGGGCTTTTTCTACTTAAATTATCCAACGCTACTAAATTGTTTTCAAGACTCGTTGGAGACTCCATTTGCCTTCGAAAATACATCCTTAAATTTGTTGTACTCTTGGGCCAATGGGATGGAGTTAGATACCGATTTACCCTTAGATAAAATGGCCTTCTGTAGTTTTGGCTATTTTCTTTCTTTCGAAGAAGGAACAAGTTATGAAAAATCATTTAACGAAGAAGATTATTTTGTCAATAAGAACTTGTTTCCGATAGTTGCATCTCGCACAGGTGATTTCTTACTGGTTGATTCTATGAAAACAAACGGAAAGGTTTATTTGTATTCTCCGAGTTTGTTGATTATTGAACCAATAATAGTTTATGAAAATATTGAGAGGTTTGTGATTACTATGTATGAATGTTTTAGTCAGTTTGCCTATTCATATGATAATGACTTTTTTCTAGTTGTAAACGATGAATTAGAAAAAGCTATTACTATTAAGTTGAACCCATCCTCTGAATTTTGGGACTAATACCCATAAGTGGAGTCAGACCATAAATTCAACTTTCCCGTTCGACGTAGTCTCTAAACTACGTCGTAGTGGAAAGCAGCCTCCTGACCGCAGGAGGAAAAACTCGTTCTGAAATTTCCCCTGTGGTTGGTGTTCCGCCACCAACCACGACCTAGATTGACGCGAATTTTATCAAAAATAGTTTTACATTTACAAGGTGAAAACTACGGCACAACATATGGCTTACAATTTCCATCCATTCGGGATGCTGATGCCTGGGCGGTACACCAGCGACACCAACAGCCGGTGTTTATTAGTGAGCCGCAGCACTTGGACCACCACAATGGTGGACAGTTGCTATCCAGCGGTTCAGTTGACAGGAACAGCTACCACGCTTGGTACGGCTACCTACAACAGCCCTGGAGGAGGCAGTTTTGAAGCAGCCGATTCTAGGGCAACAGACGCGGTTCCCCTGTGATTGGTGTTCCACCACCAACCACGCCCTAGATTGACGCGAATTTTATCAAAAATAGTTTTAAATTTACAAGGTGAAAACTTCGGCACAATATATGGCTTACAATTTCCATCCATTCGGGATGTTGATGCCTGGGCGGTACACCAGCGACACCAACAGCCGGTGTTTATTAGTGAGCCGCAGCACTTGGACCACCACAATGGTGGACAGTTGCTATCCAGCGGTTCAGTTGACAGGAACAGCTACCACGCTTGGTGTAGCTACCTACAACAGCCCTGGAGGAGGCACCTTTGCAGTCGCCGCTCCTAGCGCAACAGATGCGGTGGTTTTGAACCAAACCATAGCTTCTGGCATCGACAACATCTTGACCTTCGATGTGATGGATATTAAAGAGGGCGATGAAGAAGGCGTATTGGTAACGGTGTTAGAAACGATCGACAATGTACCCTATGTGATTGGAGGAGGGCGCTTGCGTCAAGGCAAAGATCAACGGATAAGCTTTAGATCCACAGGCAATAATATCCAAGTGGTGCTGAATGGCCCTTATTCTAATCTGATACTGGCTCAAATCTGCACCCGCTATGCGCGTTCCACCGCTCAAACCTACCTCGTGGAGGTCTGCGATGAAAGTAAGGATAGGTATAGGTTTGGATTTAATGGGCAGGAAAAAGATAACGAACTCAAAGGAATTGGGAATAGTTTGGATTTTGCTTTTAGAACGTATGATAGTAGATTGGGTAGGTTTTTATCTCAAGACCCATTATTTAGGTCATATCCTTGGAATAGTAGCTATGCTTTTGCCGAGAATGATGTGATTCGAAGTATTGATTTAGAAGGTTTAGAGCGTTTGATAATGACGGATATTAGCAATGGTAATAGAACAGCCAAATTAACAATAAAGAAAGATATTGAGATTCTAGATTCTCCTGAATTACCGAAAGAATATAAAGAGATTAATACAAAGCAGGTAAGAAAGAATTTTGAATTCGGAAATACAACTTTATATGTAAAAAATCTACCAGTAAATGGTAGTGCTGTCGAGTTCATTAAGAAGAGGAAATGGAGAAAAGGAGAAGGGTATGCTCTAACTGTTCTTTATGATGTTTCGGTTAACGTAATTGATAAATCTCAACATAAATTCTCTCCAACTGGAGATAGAGGAAGAGTGAGTACTGTAAGTTTAGGCAGACCGTTTAAAACAAAGGGAAATCTCAATATAATTATGGCAGCTGAAGGAGAAGCTGATGCTAACAATCTGAATTTACGTGTAAGGATAAATCCGGTTTTTGGTGGAGGAATGTCCGCCGAAGATGTTGTAACTCATGAAGTCGGCATACATAATATGGCGCAGGTAAAGCACAAACCTGATGCTAACGGAAATGCTATATATCCTGAATATAGGACCTTAGAAACGAATATACCTGGAGAAGTTCGTCCCATTGATGACGATACTAAGAAAATCATAAACGCTAACTTAAAAGAAAACAGACTAGATGTCGATACGAATGAAAAAATGGTGGATTCGAAATAGTTATATTTGTATGCTTTTCTTATGTAGCTGTGCAATAAAACAAAAAGCAGCAGATGAGGTTTGGTCTTGGGATAGTTCGAAACTTGAATTGCCCGAAATATTAAGATACGACACCTTAGAAGGCTTATTTTTAAGAGAAATAAGTATTCAAGCTTATATGATTGGAGATGGTATACATAAAGGTGACGATTTCATAAAGCAAGGAGAGGTTTTGAACGAAACGCTCTATAACAATGGAATTATTACCTCTATGAGTTCTTATTTTTGGTACGACGCAATGAAAGAAAAGCGACCCGATTTTCATTTTGATACAATTTCTATTTTTAATGCACTTTGGGGAATGGAATTGAAATCGATACAAGGAGGAAGCAAGTGGTTTGAACCCGAGATAAGTCCAATATGTGATTCCTATTACAAACGATATAGAATGAAGATAGAAGTGCTGAATCTTGGATTAATAAAGCAACGATTACCGCTTTTTATGAATTGTGAGCAGATTGCAATTTACGAGAAAGAAAATCATGGGAAAAACTATCAAATATTGGCGATTCCAACTTATCTAATAACGAAGATTTTTTCATGGGAAGAGTTGTAATGACTTGTTCTGAAATAAATTTACAGTTTTTAAATAATCTTGCTCCTAATTTACAAGCATTATTTTATCCCAAAATAGTTTTACATTTACAAGGTGAAAACTACGGCACAACATATGGCTTACAATTTCCATCCATTCGGGATGCTGATGCCTGGTCGGTACACCAGCGACACCAACAGCCGTTGTTTACTGGTGAGCCGCAGCACTTGGACCACCACAATGATGGACAGTTGCTATCCACCGGTTCAGTTGACAGGAACAGCTACCACGCTTGGTACAGCTACCTACAACAGCCCTGGAGGAGGCACTTTTGCAGCAGCAGCTCCTAGAGCAACAGATGCCGTGGTCTTAAACCAAACCATAGCTTCGGGCATCGACAACATCTTGACCTTCGATGTGGTGGATTTGAAAGAGGGCGATGAAGAAGGCGTATTGGTAACGGTGTTAGAAACCATCGACAATGTACCCTATGTAATTGAAGGCGGACGTTTGCGCCAAGGCAAAGACCAACGGATAAGTTTTAGATCGACAGGCAATAACATCCAAGTGGTATTGAATGGCCCTTACACTAATCTGATACTGGCTCAAATCTGCACCCACTATGCTCGCTCCACCGCTCAAACCTACCTCGTGGAGGTATGCGATGAAAGTAAGGATAGGTATAAGTTTGGGTTTCAGGGGCAGGAGAAGGACAATGAGCTGAAAGGGGTTGGGAATAGCTTGGATTTTGGGGCAAGGATATATGATTCGAGGGTAGCGAGATGGTTGTCCGTTGATAACATTAAGAAAAATCATTTAAGCTCTTATCAGTTTGGACGAAATAGTCCAATTGTACTTATAGATCCTGACGGTAATACCGAGTATTATTTTAACGGAAAATGGGTGGCTTCAGATAATCAAAAAAATGGGTTGATAGGTATAGTGAAAACGAAAGGTGTAAATAAGCAAATCAAAAAGGGTACTTTCTTGTATCCCGAACCTATATCTATGAAAAATGGCGACAATACAAATGAAATATTTGTGATTGAGTCGAATGTTCTAAGCAAAGCAAATGAAGTGTTGAAATTGTCATTGTCCGAAAAAGGAGAAAACAGAGAATTTGGAACAACAATGTACAGAGATGAAGAGAATCCAGGAAGATATCGAGCTGCTTATAATGGGATTCAGGAAGGCAAAGAATTTGACTTGAATACTGCTGTAGGTATGAGCGTTGAACTCTTGGGTGGAGACATTTCCATTCATTCTCATGCAACAGGGGTTGGAAAAATAAATGGGAGAAATATGAATGCAGACGAAGCAAGCGGTGGAGACATGGGAAATATGGATAAAGAGGACATGACAATAATTGTAGGGAAGAAGAAGAGATCTGATATTACTGCTGAAATTGTGACTAAAGATGAGCTTGGAGTCCCCTTAAAAGAATCTAAAACCATTTATCATGATGGTAGAGGAAAAAGTGGTACCATAGAAATCTATGATAAAGACAATAAATCGAAGGCGGTTCAGTCAATTAGTGGTTCAGATGCTCAAAAGATTATTGATGATTACAGTAAAAGATAATTTAGCATAATTTTAAATTGAAATAATATGGTACTTGTGAAATTTAAATATTTTTGCATATTAATTCTTTTTTTTGGTCGTATGGGAATAGCTCAAACACAGCTTTCTTTCTGTAAGCCAAGAGAGGGGGAAGAAAAGCGTAAACCTTATCGGTTATGTGATGTTCAGTCATTTTTGGTTGTTATCAATGACACTTTGTTAGTTCCAAAGTTAAATAATACGATGACGTTTCAAGTAGGGAAAGAAATTTCGATGAAAATTGAAAATAGCAATGATAGTTTAGTTACAATTTGTTTTATTTCTAATCACCATATTTTTATTCTGAATTTAGAACGACAGCTTTTTGAGTATAATTCAAAAAATAGATTGGATTTTATTTTCTTCAAAAAAAACAGAAAAAGAGATGATAATGGTATTCTTTCGATTAATGGATGGATTAGTCGACCCATTTCTGCAAGAATATCAAAGTGTAAAGGTGTTAAATGAGTTGGAAAGTATATCGTTTTGGAATAATGGAATGATTTCCGGCTTTGTTGTTATTGTAGCCATCAAAAAACAATCAAGAAAAGTACTATCTTAGCTAACCAAATCGTTCTAAAGCTGGACGTTTGAGCATCCATTCGGGATGCTGATGCCTGGACGGTACACCATCGATACCAACATTCGTTGTTTACTGGTGAGCCGCAGCACTTGGACCACCACAATGGTGGACTTTTCCCCTGTGGTTGGTGTTCCGCCACCAACCAAGCCCTAGATTGACGCGAATTTTATCAAAAATAGTTTTACATTTACAAGGTGAAAACTTCGGCACAACATATGGCTTACAATTTCTATCCATTCGGGATGCTGATGCCTGGGCGGTACACCAGCGACACCAATAGACGTTGTTTATTGGTGAGCCGCAGCACTTGGACCACCACAATGGTGGACAGTTGCTATTCATCGGTTCAGTTGACAGGAACGGCAAGCGTGCTTGGTGTAGCCAGCTATAGTAGCTCTGGAGGCACTTTTGCAGCAGCCGCTCCAAGCGCAACAGATGCAGTGGTCTTGAATCAAACCGTAGCTTCTGGCATCGACAACGTCTTAACTTTTGATATGTTGGATTTAAGGGATGGGGACAAAGAAGTCGTATTGGTAACGGTGTTAGAAACCATCGACAATGTACCCTATGTGATTGGAGGCAGGCGTTTGCGCCAAGGCAAAGATCAACGGATAAGCTTTAGATCGACAGGCAACAATATCCAAGTGGTGTTGAATGGCCCTTATTCTAATCTGATACTGGCTCAAATCTGCACTCGCTATGCTCGCTCCAACGCTCAAACCTACCTCGTGGAGGTATGTGATGAGAGTAATGATAGGTACAGGTTTGGGTTCAATGGGCAGGAGAAAGTGAACGAAATTGCTGGAGTTGGGAATCACAACACCGCTGAGTTTTGGGAGTACGATACGAGGTTAGGAAGACGATGGAATTTGGATCCGATTGTTAAACCTTGGGAGAGTGGATATGCAGTTTATAGGAATAGTCCTATTGCAGTCGCCGACCCCGATGGACAAGATGGAGTTGTAACATCAGGCAGCGGTACAGAAACAGATCCTTTAGTAATAAAAGCGCATTATATTACAAATGGATTGAATGAAGATGAACAGTCTGCTTTCGGTGCAGCAATCAAACAATATTATAATGGAGGGAATTCTTGGAAAATAGGTATTGAGGATGGCAAAAACATCTATGTGCGATTTGAATTGACCGCTGAGCCTATAGAAGGAAATCTTACAAAGGGAGATTTAAGTTCTGAAGCTTTACTGTATAATATGGAAAACTCTGATAAGGTAAGTACAAATTTTTATGGAAATTATGTGCAACGTGGAACAGTTGTAGGAGATCATTTTGCATCGGCAACGAATTTATCAATAGATTTTGATGCTAAAAAAATGGATGAGTATGTTAAAAAATACTCTTCAGGGAGTGAACAGGGCGATAAATATGCTTATAGTCAATTACTAATTTCAACATTTGTTCATGAAATAGGACATACTTTAGGAGCAGTTCATAAAGACCCAGGAGAGATAATGGAATACCAATCAAATAATAGAAATCCAGATAGTAGATCCAACACAGGCTCGGTGTCTTCAATAGGTAATGGCGGAAGTAATTCAGGTTATAAAATTACCCAATTGAGCCGAGTTACAGCAGATGGCATTCGTGCCATTATTGGTCGAATCGGACTTAAAGGTAACCCTGAACAACATAAGTATTTGAGTCCAAAAGAAATGAAATCAATCAGAAAAAATGGAGAGGATTCTCGTCAAAACGGACAAATAACTATACCCAAATGATATTAAAAAAGATATTTTTTATTATTTCCCTTCTAAGCGCAGAAAATTGTTTTGCGCAGCATGGCTATCATGCTGTAAGTATTGATACAGTAAAAGTGAGTGGCTATGTTGTTTTGCCCGTTGGTAAGAGCTTTATGCTTTTTGTTCCAGATGATTATTTATTGAACCGAAGCCTACCTGATTATATTGATTGGTATAATAAGACTTTTTTTCAGAAACTTGTGGATTCAAATATGTTTGTTTTTATACTTGATAAAAATGAGACAAATCCATTTGTTCACAACAGTCTATTGAGAACGACACAAAACAGTACAATGTTTTCTGATTATTATAAAGTAAATGCAGCATTTAAAAGAATGATTGATAGTTCCGATTTTTCGCCACCGTTTTGGACTGGTTCAGGTGTTAAAAAGGTTTATAAAGACAGAAAATATAAAAATGTTTACTATGAAATTTTTAGAATAGAAGACGAGGAATGGATTAAATTTAAATTTCTAACTGAATCATTTGATTTAACCGACTTGCCTTATAACTTTATAAGTCCTGACCCTAAAAATAAATACATCAATTTGTATATTTTTTCCCCAGATAAGCGTAGTTACTTTTCTCCCATTTATGACTTGAAAAATAAACGTTTCAAATTGGTAGAATTGAGGTAGTCTTACTCGTCTTAAAAAAGTTTACTTTATTAGATAATTCGGCTAAAAGTTTTAAAGCATTATTTTATCCCGTTCGTTGTAGTCTCTAGACTACGTCGTAGTGGAAAGCGGTCTCCTGACCGCAGGAGGAATGACTCGTCCTGAAATAAATATACTGTTTTTCCCTGTGGTTGGTGTTCCGCCACCAACCACGCCCTAGATTGACGCGAATTTTATCTAAAAAAGTTTTACATTTATAAGATGAAAACTGCGGCGGCACATCATATGGGATTGAAAAAACTAACGAAATGCAGGAGTAGGAAACCATTACACAGCCTTATATGGTGAGTACGAACCGAGAGAGATAAAGCGATGGAATCCTGACCCAAAGCCCAATGCTTGTGCTAGTCAATACTCTATGTTCGGAGGAAATCCTATATGGAACGCTGATACCTTTTTAGTTACTCCAACAGTTAGGCAGGCAGCAGGTATTGCTTATCATGTAAATGCTTCAGGAGGCCCTTTTGGTGAAAATAGACTATATACTTAAATATCAATTAGAAGAGTTATTTTCTAAATTATATAGATTAGATATTTTTGAAAGAAAGATAAGAGATGTAATTGGAGAAGGTGGTCCTATAGGCTATAAAATTACTGTATTAATTATAGATAGGCAAATAGAAAAAGAAAATTCTAAAAAAAATAATCCTTCTGAAATTCCTGATGATGATGATTTAAAATGGTAAAAAATTAGATCAAATATATATTGATTTTAGGCTTTATCTTTAATTATTTAGAATATCGTTCCACAACCTTTTTTTCAAAGTTTTGTAAGGCTTCAATTTTTGGTACATAATTTGGATCAGGAACATACCAATCTATTTTTTCATAATAATCTTTCAGCCTTTTATCAGTAAAGACATATCCACGTTTGGCAAATGGATGATTATAAAGAACTCTTCTTGAAAAATCATCTTTAGGTTTGATAGTGATATCATCAAAATGGAAATTCAAATATACTTTTTGAGCATCAAATACTTTTGAAAGGTTCATGTGTTCTTTTTCCCAATAAGCTGTCATTAAATGATCTTTCGGAACAAATAGAAAGAGCTCTGCCTTTGGATGGAAGTTTCTTTTTTTAAAAGTTATTGTACTTCTTTTGTCCATAGTAAATAAGGTCGATTTGAATTTTGTTTCTTGGAAAACAGCAAAATCCCAAAATCTTTGTAAGTTCACGATTTTACTTCTTCCTGTAATTTCCCATTCATTTCCTTGTTTAAAAAATGAATTAAACATCACCCATCTTTGGGTTTTATCATTCTCAATAATCAAAGTGAAGTCGTCTATTTGTTTATTAGCCCATCGGTTGGCAGCTGTTAATATATATTCAATAGAAGACTCCATGTCAATGGAAACTCCTGTTTGGAAACGATATGTATGTTTGATTATATTCAATCCTGGTTTAAAGTTTGCATCGAAATGATAAACATAATTAAAGCCTACTTCATTGACATTTTCAGGATGTAATGTTTTCTTTAGTTGGTCACCCGTCAATTTGTTTATAATGCCATTTTTGATATAGGTTTCATGAGAAACGATAGCAACCTTATAATTTAAAGGTTTGTCATTCATTCTAACTGTAAAGTCAGAAATATAAGGATGCTTCCCTTTTTTAGGTGTTCCATCCACATCGCCACTTGCAGATGCAGCTTCAAAACCTACAAGCACCTTTTCTTCTTTTCCTGGATTATATAATTCATAATAAACATCGATAAAAGCATAAGGACCATTAATTTTTATTTTAAGAATTTCTTTTTTTAAACTAATGTTTTTGTTGTTAATTGGAACTAAATGATTGCCTTTTGCAAAGAATGCACCGTCATTAGCTAGAAGTGTCAAAGCGCTCCCAATAATAAAGAAAAGAGTTAAGGTGAATTTATTTTTCATAATTATAAAATTTTTAATTAGAAATTTGCCTATTAGGCTGCTTAGTTTGCCAACATTATGCTGTTATCTTTTAAATGTTATCTTCCAATATTTACGAACTTTTTCGTTTCCAATTCTACTATCACCATCTTCAAATCCAAAAATTAAATTATGACTATTTAATTTTAGAATCTTAAGTTTTGCAGTATCGGTTTCATCTTGTTTCCATTCTAGAAAAAGGTCTTTTTGGATAGAATAGTTTGCTGTATCATAATCATTGGAAATAGTTTTTCCTTCTTTAGTAAAGGTTAAAGTGTTATTGCGGTTTTCTTTTTCAATATTGGTAATTGTTCCATCCTTTTCATTTTTATTATAACTTTCTAATGAAACCATATTCCAAGTACCCAGAATTGTTTTTTTGTAATGCTTTTCTGAACTTTGGCTCCATGAAGTATTTATAGTAGAGATAAAGATAACTAAAAAGGCTATAATATTAGAATTTTTCATTTTGCAATTTTTAAAATTTTAATGAGTGTGCGTTCGTATTTTTCATTCACAGGTTTAAAACTTTATTTGTTCAAATTTATTTGCATCACTAAATCCACTTCCTCTTCCTAGTTGCCCACTACCATTGGATCCTGTACTCAAGACTGTACCATCATTTTTTATTATAATGGCATGGTAATATCCGGCTGTTACAGTTTTGACATCCGTCGCTAATTGAATATATGAACTTGGATTTGAATAGTCACCAGTACCTAGCTGTCCATTATCATTAAGTCCCGAACCCCAAAGCGTTGCATCCTTTTTTAGAATAAAGGTTTGTGCATCACCTGTGCTAAAACTATGCACATTAGTCATTACTTTTTCAAAATTATGAAGCGTGAATCCTCCATTGTTTTTCACCTGACCAAATCCATTATTGCCTACACCCCAAAGTTCATCATTAGTATTTACATATAAAGAGAATTGGTTACTAGCTTGTATCTGCACTACATTGCTAGCCACTTTAATGGGTGTCTTTTGGTTGATGTCATTACCATTTCCTAATTGATAATTGTAATTATGTCCACAAGACCAAAGCGTGCCATCAGTTTTTAAAATTAAACTATGACTTGTCCCACCGCTTACTGCTTTTACATTAGACATGATTTGAATAGGAGATTTTTGATCATCATCATTTCCATTCCCTAATTGTCCAAAACTATTTTTACCCATCGCCCAAAGCGTTTTATCACTTTTGATAAAGAAACTGAATGATTTGCCAGTACCGATCCCAATAATATTTTCAGCTATTTTTTGAGCTTGAGTTAAATTATTATTATCGCCTTTTCCCAATTGACCAAAATCATTAGCACCTACAACCCAAAGAGAGCCATCCGTTTTAAGAATAAGTGTATGTCTTTCCCCACTTGAAACCTGACTGATATTCGTTATTGTTTTTATAGGTTTATCCATTTTGGTTGTGGTACCATCAGTGAGTTGGCCATTAGAGTTATTGCCACAAGACCAAAGGTTGTTTTTGTCATCGATGAAAAATGATGATGCCCAAGAAGCTGAAATTTTCAATACCGTTATATTTGATTTGTTTTTTTTGTCATCCTTGTCCGTCTTTTCTTTTGTACAAGAAAGGCCTAAAAGCATTAAAGAAAGTAAGATAGTAAGATTTATTTTATTTTTCATAATCCAATTTTTATTATACTGTGAAGGTAAGTTGAAGAAAGGTTAATTACAATCCCATAAATACGGTATATTAAAATTTAAATTTTGATTTGGTATACAAGATCTGTGTTTTGTTTAATTTGTTAGTTTGATTTCGAGTAATTTGTTTTTTATAATAGACGCCAATAAAAAAGAGCTGATTTCGAATCCATTATACGGATTAAAAAAAGCTCTTTTAATTTTTATAAATTTATATCAATTCTGGATTAGATGATATTACCTTATCGTTTTTTAATTGTCTCGTTTTTCTAATTGTCTGCGTAGTTTTTCTTCTACAGAAGTGACCAAAGCATGAAAGTCGTTTCCATATTCAGAAGCAAAAGGATCATTACCTGGTACGCCTAATCTTATGCTTAAATGTTTTGGACTATCTTTTTTATCTTTTTTATCTTGAAGATAGATATCTACCCATTCAATTTTATTATAATGACGTTGTAAACGACTAATACTTTTACGAATATTATCTTTTAAATCCTCTCCAATTGTTATATCAACAGCCTGAAAGTTTAGATTGATTCCTGTTAAGTTTTCTGTGAACTTCATAATTTTATATTTTTTTAATTAATGAATTTAATTATGCTTTTGTATCCTTGTAAAGATACCAAATTTTAGCTATTCATAATTGTCTTTTTGAATTATTTAAGTAATTCTTCTGTTTATAAAACCTTCTAAAATTTCTATTTTATTGTCATAAATTGATAAAATTTGTAAAATATGATTTATATCATATAAGTTTTAACTATAGCTCTATAAATTTGCCTTATTAATAATTCAACACATTATGAGTGATAAAATTAAATGGATAATTATAATAGGGCTATTAAGTTCGTTTATTTTTTATAGTGTTCATCTTTATCAAAGTTCTTGTCATGGAAAACAAAGTTCAAGCCCACTTGCTCAAAAAGGGAAAATGATATGGCAACAAAAAAATTGCGTCTCTTGTCATCAATTTTATGGATTGGGAGGACATCTGGGTCCTGATTTGACAAATGTTTATTCTAAACGCGAACCAGAGTTTATTAAAGCATTCCTGAGAAGTGGCACAGTTGTGATGCCAAATTTTAATTTGAATGATCAAGAAATCGATGCATTACTTGCATTTTTTCAATATACTGATTCAACTGGTATTTCAGATCCTAAAAGTTTTATAAAGCATATCGATGGAACAATTTCACAAAAATAAATTCGAAAGACTATTTATAAAGACGGGAGTTTTATTGCTAACTTCTACGTTCTTATTTGGTCTTTTAGCCGGATTGCAATATGTTATTCCAGGAATTGGGAGAGATGTTTTTTCCTTTGAAAAATTGAGACCCCTTCATGTTTCTTCAGCTGTATTTTGGATTTTAATGATTGCTACCGGTTCGGTGCTTACTTATTTGGCTGAGGGGAAAGAAAGATCTCCACTTCAAAATAAATTGATGAAATGGCAATACTTCTTATTCACTTGCTCTTTTATTTCCATTTTAATTTCTTATTGTTTTGGAGTATTTGGAGGAAGGGAATATTGGGAGTTTAATCCTGTTTTTTCGATTCCGATAGTTATAGCTTGGATATTATTTGTCATTCAGATATTTACTTATGTCAAAACTATCAAAAAGCAACCTGTATATATTTGGATGTGGCTAACTGGTGGTTTATTTTTCTTTTTCACTTATTTAGAATCTAATTTATGGCTACTGCCTAGTTTTCGAAACAACTTAATAAAGGATATGACCATTCAATGGAAATCTTATGGATCTATGGTAGGCTCATGGAATATGCTTGTTTACGGTGCTTCCTTTTATTTAATGGATAAGATTTCAGGTGATAAAAAATATAGTTTTTCAAAAATTGGTTTCCTTTTGTATACTTTAAGCCTCTTTAACTTAATGTTTAATTGGGGTCATCATGTTTATACTCTTCCAACTGCTCCCTATGTTAAAAACATAGCATATATCGTTAGTATGACAGAGTTACTCATCTTTGGTAGAATAATCTATTCATGGAGAAAATCTTTGGATGTTGCAAGAAAATATAAGCATTTGCAACCTTATAGATTTTTATTTGCAGCTGATGTATGGATATTTCTCAATTTAGGCTTTGCAATTCTGATGTCTATTCCTGCTCTCAATATCTATATGCACGGTACTCATGTTATCGTTGGCCATACTATGGGAACTACAATAGGTATTAATACTATGTTGCTTTTAGCCTTTGCTTATGATATTCTTAATCCTAAAAACATGGATTCAGTTAGATTTAGTCTTTATTTGAAAAAAGTATTTATAATTACAAATATTGCTTTAGCAGTTTTTATTTTGGCACTATTTATTTCTGGGTTTTTAAAAGCTTATTGGATTTTTAATGAGCCTGATATTGTTTATGGAACTATTATGTTCAGATTGAGATACTGGTTTTATATTTTCTATTCAGCAGGTCTGGTTTTGGCAGTTGGATTATTTTTAATGCTTTTACCTTTAATAAAAGCCAAAGTAAGCGAGAATCGATTGTAGTGTATTTGAGCCATCCATCGGATTTGAACCGTCGACCTGCTACTTACGAGATAGCCGCCCTGCCTACTGAGCTAGGATGGCCTTTGTTTTAAGCTGTTGAACTTTCATTTGAGCTGATTAAATGGTTAAGATAGTCTGAGCTGACGTCATTATTGAAAAGAGTTTCTAAACCTTCTAAGTTTTTAAATTGTATTGCAAATTCTTTAAGACTTTTTATTGCAAGTTTGATAAAAGAACCACCCAAACTAATTCTAGCTACTCCTATATTATTTAAGGTAACAAGAGATGGGATACCGGGGAAAGTCATGATGTTGACGGGCATTTTAAGCTGAGTTATTAATTCTTTTATATGATCCTCCTTAGTAATTAAAATTGGGAAAATACAGTCCGCACCCGCCGCCTTGTAAGCCAAACCTCTATTGATGGTTTCTTCCAATTTTTCTTCTAAACTTAAGCCTTCTCCATGTATATAAGTATCGATTCTGGCATTTACAAAAATATCTACTCCATATTTTTTTGCTATATTTTTGATACTTTTAATTCTTTCACTTTGTGTTTCAATTGGGATTAATTTATTTTCTGGTTTATTACTATCCTCATAGTTGATGCCAACGATGCCAATGTCTAAAAGTGCTTTAATATTTTGAATCAGTTCTTCATCAGTTTTTGCAAAGCCATTTTCAAGATCGACAGTAATAGGTAAATGGATTATTCTTGCTATAGATCTTAATTGAGATAGCAATTCTTCAAAAGCCATTTCTTGACCGTCTTTATATCCTTTACTGAGTGCTAAGGCTGAACTAGAAGTTGCAATGGCTTCATAGCCTAAATCTTGTATTAATCCAGCACTAAGGGTATCCCAAATGTTTGGAAGAAGGAGTGGCTGTTTATTATAATGTAAAGCTTTAAAAGTTTCAAATCTTTGTTTTTGTGTATTCTTTTCTATCATATCTAAAGCCTGATTTTAATTTATTGACAAATCAGTAATTAAAGTTAATGCAATGTTTCCAATCATTATTGTTGCGCATTAAAAATGACAAATTTCTTACTATTTATAATAGAATTGAAATGCTTATAGTGCTATTTTTAATAAAGCAAATGTAGTTATTTGGTAAATAAAAATAGAGTAGCGCATGGCTACCCTTATTTTCAATTATATTATAAGCTATTTTCAATGTCTACCAGCTTCCGCCGCCACCACCACCAGCACCGCCTCCTGATGAGCCGCCACCACTTGAAGAACTGCTACTTGGAGAACTAACCATGGCAGATTGCGCTGCAGACATGCCGCTTGAAAATGACCTTGCGAAACCACCAGCACCCATAGAGCTTCCACTATACCACTCAGGTTCTTTAAATCCTAATGCTTCAAACTGTGCAGCCCATTTTTCAAGCATTCCAAAAGCTAAAGCATAACTCATTGTTTTTTCAAAATAGTTTGGATCATCTTTTAATAAGGTTTCTATTCGTTTCTGGTCAGCCAGTTTGATGAATTGCTTAAAACCTTTTAATTCAGAGAGAATCTCATTGCCTTTTGCATTTTTCTTTTGTAAGGTGAAAAGATAAACCAATGCTAATACTCCAATAATACCACTAATGACTGCTGCAACTGGACTAAAAACATAATAAAAGAATGCAACCATGCCAATCAAAATAATAAAGCTAAAACAACCTGCTTTATTTAACTCCTTTTTGTTTTCCTGATCATAATACTTTTTAGAATCTGCCATTAAAGCAGCTTTTGCAGCCTCCATTACTTTGTAAAACTTATCTTTTAAGTCTTTTGTTTCTACTTCATTCCTTGGCTCTATATCTTCATCAAGTAGGTTATCATTAAAGCTACCCTGCAGATTTTTAAAATTTTTAATACTATCTGTTATTGATTTTAAGAGCAGATTACCCATCTGCTTCGATTCAGAAAAGAGACCTTTGAAGAATATCCTTTCATAATCAGGAGCAGATTCAGGAAGTTCTTTTAATTTAATTATTTTCATGTTCTGACTGGAGAACATTCCAGATTTTGGAAGTGCTTCCATCCTTATTAAGCCCTCATTTCCCCACTTGGGTAATAATGATATAATATCTACATTATCGCCACTATCGTCGATTAGGTATCCTGCAGTGGGTGGATCTATCCCTTTTGGAGCATAATAACTCGTTACAGAAATCACTTTCCCTGCTTTGTGTTTTTTGATCACTTTGATTATCCAAAAAAGGAAAATAGCAAATATTGCTAACCAGCCATATTTTTTGAAATAAACACTATTGAGGCTCGGCTCAGTAATAATACCTGCTGGCATTTTCACTAAGGCTGTTACACTTTCACCATAACTAGAATTGAAACCATTTTTACTTTTGACACTATAAACTCCCTTTTGAAAACTATAATTAAATTCTTGAGAAACAGAAGAAGTACCACTTTCTCCTGAATAAGTAAAACAGTTTTTAGCACTTAGATTGACACCTTCTGGAACATGAACATTAAAATTGATTTGCTTAAATGTTGCTTCCCATAATGAAGGCTTGACACTCCAATAGAACTGTGTTAAATTTTTTGTGAAAATCAATGCATTAGTTACTCTATATCGGATTTCATATTGTTGTTTACCAAATACAGTCTTGTTTGCATCTCCAATTTTAATAGATAAGATATTTCCTGAAGTAGAGGTTTTGAATTTATTTCCTGGAACTTTAATGTCAGTAATATAAATTTCTTTTTTTTCTACTTTCCCATTTTCATCCTTAAAGTCGAATTTTGTTATTATCTCTTTAAACAATCCATGTTTATATGCGGTAAATTCTATGTCGTATTGCTCTACGACATCAACGTATCCTTCCTTTTGAACATATATATCAGAAGTGAAATTATTGACAATGAAATCTTGGGCGAAAGAAGTTTGAATACCAGAAAACATTATCAAAAAAACACATAGAAACTTTTTCATAGAGCAAATTGTATTTATTGATTTAACAAGGTAAAGATAAAAAGAATGTTTTAATTGTAAAGGGAAAAGATGTTTAAGTTTTTCAATTATACTTCTTTCGAATTTAAAACTATTGTTACAGGACCATCATTAATTAATGAAATTTGCATGTCGGCACCAAAAACGCCTTGTTTTACTGGAAGTTCAGATAATTCAGCAACCAGTTTACAAAATGTTTCATAAAGTGGAATAGCTTGTTCTGGTCTTGCTGCTTCTATATAAGAAGGTCGGTTGCCTTTTCTTGTATCAGCTAAAAGGGTAAATTGACTAATTATTAAGAACGCTCCATTATTGGTATCTTTAATTGGAAGATTCATTAAACCCTTCTCATCAGAAAAAACACGCAACTGTACGAGTTTCCTAGCAACATATTCAACATCTTTAACCGTATCCGACCTAGAAATACCAGCTAAGACTAAAAATCCATTATCAATTTGAGCATGAAGTTTGTCCGCAATACTTACGGAAGCTTCTTTTACTCTTTGGATAACAATTTTCATAAATTATTCATTTAATTAAGAATTGGCTACTTCGGTTTTTGTTTTAATAAGATAAGCATGTAAAACCAAACTTAGCATCAAAAACATTGCGATTAATTGATGTAATTCTGCTACTGTTTCAAATGCTCTCCATTTATTAGCCTCAATAGATTTACTACTTAATAATACAAAAACACCTAAAGCAACTTGTATAATAACAAAAATGAAAGGTAAAAACTTGAACCGATTAAAAGTTCTTGAAATTTTAATCTTCGAAGCCTTAATCGTATATAATAGAATTAATAAGGTTAATAAATAGGCAAGACCTCTATGAATAAAATGAATCGTAATTCTGTTTTCGATAAGATAATGTCCAGAAGGAGATTGATTCATTCCAGAAGGAAACCACATCCCGTTTATTGTTGGCCAAGTGGAGGCTGCAGTTGCGGCACGATGTCCTGCCATTAAAGCGCCGTATATAAATTGGATACCTACTAGAAATAGTATGAAAATTATCCAATTTTTTAATGGTGCAGAAAGTACTTTTTTAGTGTTAGGGATTAAAAGCTTTAAGGCAAACCAAAATACATAGGCACCTAAAATCATTGCTAATACAAAATGCATGGCCAATCGGGTAGGGCGTACATAAATTGCATCTCCTTCCAATCCACTTGCTACCATTATCCAACCAATAGCACCTTGTAAAGCACCTAAAATAAACATTCCAGCTATTGGCATTACCATTTCTTTTGTGAAGTATTTTTTAACTAGGAAATAAATAAATGGTATTGCAAATACAAATCCTAAAAGTCTAGCCCAGAGTCTATGGAACCACTCCCAAAAGAAAATAAATTTAAAATCAGAAAGCGTAAAATCATTATTTAAAAATTTAAATTGAGGAGATTGTTGATATTTACCAAATTCCTCCAGCCATTGCGCATTATTTGTTGGAGGGAGGGTTCCTGTTACGATATTCCACTCTGTAATTGAAAGTCCAGATCCAGAAAGCCGAGTAATACCGCCAATAAGTGTTTGGATAATGACCATTCCTACTCCAATGAGTAACCAAATGGCTACAATTCTACTTTTCCTTGCTTGTTCGTTATAATCTAAAATCATTTTTTTGCTAATGAAAATTTCGTCAAAGTTAAGGCTCAAAATCCTTCTTATTCATTTATTAGTCAAATAAAAAAAAATATCACAGAAAAGAGACAAGAAAACATAACTTTGTTCTTCGCAAAAAAAAGAGATATAAAAAAATGGAATTAATTACAAGAAAAATTGTGATGACTAAAGACATTGGAATACATGGTAATTTATTCGGTGGAATTATGATGGCTTGGATGGATGAAGCTGCTGGTTCTTTTGCTACCGAATATTGTCAATCACCCAATGTAGTAACCTTAAGGGTTGGTGAATTGTTGTTTAAAAAACCTTTGAAAGCTGGTAATCATGTTCGATTATATGGTGAAGTGACTCATGTGGGTAATACTTCAATAACAATGACAATTGAAGCAAGGAAATATAGTGTGTATAATGCTCATGAAGAGATTGCTTGCACTACCTCTACAACATTTGTAAGGATAGATGAAGACGGCAAACCTAGACCTTTGGAAGAAAAGGTAAAGGATAAATTTAAAAAAAGTAGTAACTTAGCCTAATATTTATTTAAAATTTTTTTGTCATGGCACATTATATTAAAAGAGGAAATATCCCACCTAAAAGACATACTCAATTCCGTAAAGAAGATGGATCTTTGTATGCGGAACAATTATTTAGCACTGAAGGGTTTTCTTCTAATTTCTCATTACTATATCATCATAATTTACCAACCGTTATTATCAAAACGGAGGAACCCTATGATGTTGCACCTAAGGCGGCTACAAAAAATCTATTAAAACAAAGGAGTTTTGAAGGATTTAATGTTATTCCAGAAGATGACTATATGGAATCTAGGAAAGTTGTTATGTTCAATAATGATGTTCACATGGCTTTAGCTGCTCCTAAAAATGGGTTGACTGGAAATGTTTTTTTTAAAAATGCAGATGCTGATGAGATTATTTTTGTGCATGTAGGAGAGGGCGTTTTAAAAACAATGTATGGAAATATTTCTTTTGGATATGGTGATTATTTAGTGATCCCAAGAGGTTGTATTTATCAAATTGAATTTAAATCTGAAGAAAATCGCTTATTGATTATTGACTCTTTTAGTCCTGTAGCTTTCCCTAAAAGATATATGAGCCGTTATGGTCAATTATTAGAAAGTGCACCATTTTCAGAAAGGGATATTCGTACTCCTGAATTTGTTGCACCAATTGTTGAGAAAGGAGAATTTTTAATTAATACTAAGAAAAAAGGTATGATGTACCCAATATGGTATGGTTATCATCCTTTTGATGTAGAAGGTTGGGATGGCTGTGAATACCCTTACGCAATGAGTATTCATGATTTCGAGCCCATTACCGGTCGGGTACATTTACCACCACCAACGCACCAACATTTTGAAGGACATAATTTTGTAGTTTGTTCTTTCTGTCCAAGATTGTATGATTATCATCCATTGTCCATTCCAGCACCATATCATCACAGTAATATTGATAGTGATGAACTGTTATATTATGTTGATGGTCAATTTATGAGTCGTAAAAATGTTACCAAAGGTATGATAACTTTACATCCTGCGGGTATCGTTCATGGTCCACAACCAGGCATGACAGAGAAGAGTGTGGGTCAGAAAGAAACCGAAGAATTGGCGGTAATGCTCGATACATTCCAGCCATTGCAACTTACTGAGGAAGCTTTGCGCATTGAAAACAAGGACTATGACTTAAGTTGGAATGATTAAAAATCTTAAATTGAAAAAATAAATAAAATGTCAAAAGAAATTATTAATTCACCAAATGCTCCTGCACCTATTGGTCCTTATAGCCATTCCGTAAAGTTTGGTAATATGCTTTTTGTTTCTGGTCAGATTCCCTTCAATGTGGAAAAGAATGACTTGGTAACTTCTGGTATAGAAGATGAAACCCGTCAATGCATGGAAAATCTAAAGGCTATTCTCGATACTGCTGGTTATGAATTTAAAGATGTATTGAAATCAACAATTTTTATTACTGATATGCAACAATTTGGACAAATCAATGAGGTTTATGGTAGTTATTTTAACGAAAACCCTCCTGCACGTGAAACGGTTCAAGTAGCAGCATTGCCTCGAGGTGTTCATGTTGAAATTTCTGTCATTGCAGGTAAATAATAAGAAGTTCTAAAATTCAAACAGGCTATTCTAAACTAAGGATAGCCTGTTTTAGTTTTATATTATAGTGGCTATTCTTCTAATCTTTTTACAACATAATTCGAACTCATAATTCTTAAAAGTCCCATATAGTCCAAACTGAATTCAATTAAATCACCCACTTTTTTGTTTTTGGAATTCTCACCTAAGTCAATGACAATCATATCTGAGCTTTCACCAATTATTTTTATAGTATTATCTATGGGCTGTATATGAGAAGGATCAATATCTAATAATCCCAAATCTAAAATTGCTCTCAAGGTAAAAGTACCTTGAAGTTCTTTATCAAGCTCTATTTTATCTCCATTTAAATTATATCCTAATTCTCCTGATGGAAAACTTGGTTTTTCGTTTAATTCTATAATTTCTGCAAAGAGCTTGAACACATCGTTATGCATTTTTTCAAACGGTCTATTATTATAAACATCTGTACCTAAAAATAAGGTTTCTCCTACTCGGAAATGATTCACTGCCTTCGGTAATAATCCTTTATCAATAAGCGGAATAGTTACTGATGCGCCACCAGAAATATAGGGGATTTTTCTGTTGAATTTAGCTTCAATAAGTTGTGTAAATAATGATAATTGTATGAGTTTATCATGATTGGGCAAAACGCCATACATACAAGTAAGATTGGTACCAATCCCTACTACTTGAATATTAGCGAGTTTAAACACCTTCTCATAGAAATCAATAAATTCTTCGCGTAGCACTCCTTCTCTTAATTCTCCCAGCTCAATCATAATTACAATCTTGTGTAATTTATTTTGTTCGACCGCCGCCTGAGAAAGTAGTTTTATGGTTGCCAGTTCTGTGTTAAAACTGACATCTGCATATTTTACTATACTTTTAATACTACGTTTTGGAGGAGGTTTTATATATACTGTTTCTATGTCTGGGTTTATTGCTCGAATCGCTTTTAAATTTGATACCCTGGAATCACAAACCTGTTTAACGCCTAATAGATTTATTTGTTCTAAAAATAATTTGTTTCCACAAAGTACTTTTACAACTGGAGACCATTCAATATTGTTTTTAGAAAATAATGTATTTAGATGGTTAAAATTATCTTTTAGTTTCTTTGTATTTAAAGTAATAAATGCCATTTTTATACGGGTTTGCTTAGTCTCATTTCTAAATATTTATTTGTAAAGCCTAAATGTTCATAAAGGCCTTTCGCTGGATTTTCTGGTTCTACGTGTAAAGCAATGTTTCCTTCAGCTCTTTCAATTGCATATTGCATGGAGGCTTTTCCATAACCTTTTCCTCTATCATTTTTATCTGTTGCTATGTAAACCAAAATGTTCTCAGGAATATAACCTGACATTCCAGTTTTGTTAATAACAACAACACAACTGATATTATTATCCACTTTTAACACTTGAACAAATCCTCCGGAAGACTCTTTATCGGATAAAGAATAGTCTATTGCTTTTTCAATATCTGGTATGCTGTCACCGTATTGTTCTAAATGTTTGAAAAGGAATTGGATAATCTGTTGTTTGGTTTGCTGATCGGGCAAATTGTTTTTATCAAAAACAGTAAAATTATTCATAATGAAAAAATCATTTTATAGTAAAAAAATAACGGACAAAAAATTTAAGAAATTCAATAAGCTTAAGTAATTTTTTTTAGTGTATTTTATTTGTCCTCAAAAAAACAATGCTGTTATTTATTACATATTATATATTGCAAAGTTAAGAAATTTAATTTTAACCACTTTTTGGGAGACATATTTTAAAGAGTTAATTAGATTAAAGTAATTTTTAATTATGTACTTTTATAGATTAAATTCATGAAGAATAAGAAAGATGAAAATTTTACATACTGCAGATTGGCACTTAGGTAAGAAGCTGGATAACTATAGTCGCTTAGAGGAGCAGAGAGTGGTTTTGGAGGAAATTGTCCAAATTGCGAAAGACCAAGAGGTTGATATGGTGATAGTTGCAGGTGACTTATATGATAATTTTACACCTAGTAATGAAGCCACCGAGTTATTGTACAAAACATTAAAAAGATTGGCCAATAACGGGAAAGTTCCAGTTATTGCTATTGCTGGTAATCATGATTCTCCAGACAGGGTAAATGTAGCAGATGTTCTGGCAAGAGAAAGTGGCATCATCTTGATCGGAAGCCCTATGGATGTTGTGAGTTTATTTTCATTAGAGGATGGTTTCGAAATACAAAAATCAGGAATAGGATTTATCGAAATTAAATTACCTCAATTTGATTATCCTGTTAGAATCTTACATACTGCATTTGCAAATGAAGTGCGATTGAAGGAATATTTTGGGGAAGATAAACAAGTTCAATTGCAAGAAAGCCTATCGCAAAAATGGCATACTTTGGCAGAACAGTATTGTGATGTTGAAGGCGTAAATGTTTTAGTGACCCATTTATATATGTTACAAAGAGGAGGAGCGCACTTACAAGAGCCAGAAGGAGAAAGACCTTTAAATATTGGTAATGCTGATGTTGTCTATTCTGATGCTATTCCAAATGCAATTCAATATGCAGCTCTAGGTCATCTTCATCGTTATCAAAATATTGGAACCCATCAACCCGTAATTTATAGCAGCTCGATCTTACCCTACTCATTTTCAGAAGCTGGTCAGAAAAAATATGTTGTAATTATTGATATTGAACCAGGCAGTGCCGCAACCTTTGAGCCTATAGAAATACAATCGGGAAAAAGGTTAGAGCGTAAAACATTTAATAATATTAGTAATGCTTTAGCATGGCTCCAAGCACATCAAGACGAATTGGTGGAATTGACCATTCAAACAGATGAATATTTGAAAAGCGAAGAAAGAAAGCAACTTTATCAATCTCACCCTGGTATTATTCGAATGATTCCAGAAGTCAAGAATTTGAAGAATGAACAAAGTTTGTTCAATGAGATAGATCTTAAAAGGAATGATGTAGATTTGTTTAAAGATTATTTCAAAAGTAAAAATAATGGGCAAGAGCCCAATCAGGAAATATTAGACTTATTGAAAGAAATCATGGGTCAATAATATATTTATTTACGCTTAGAGATTCTTATTTTAGCTGTAAATTAAATTATCTTTAAAATTCTTTTAGATTAAATTTTTTTATTCGGATTATAGTTATACCTTTGCACTTCAAACAGCGCGAGGTAGAGCAGCGGTAGCTCGTCGGGCTCATAACCCGAAGGTCGTTGGTTCGATTCCAGCCCTCGCTACAAATAAAACGCTATAAGTTATTGTTAATCAATATTTTATAGCGTTTTTCAATTGTGGTGGTTGTCGGTTTGGTTGTCCTTTTAGTATTTTTCGTTAAGGTATGCCAGATAAAAAAGCACAAAAAACCATTCAAAATTAATTGAATGGCTCTTACTTTTATTCAGCTGCTAACCTATCATATCCTAATAGATTTTTAGATACTTGTTTGTTTTCAGGATTCCATCCAAACAGATTACCGCCAACATTCATTTTATTTATGTAATTTGGATTCGCTAATTCTAAAAACTCATTTACCTTTTTTACAATTTCGCTTTGAATATCAAATAGCTGCTTGCCTTTTTCGGTCGTGATATAAATGCAAAACTTTTCTTTCAAGTCTTTTACTTTGTCATCATTGATTGAAATAATACCATCTTTCAGGACTAAATAATCTAACTGCTCATTATTTATTGACAAAGGTCTTTTTTCATTTCGGATTGAGTAATACGATTCCAAATCTTCTTTAATGGCTGCTTTGAGTATTCCCTTACTTCTTATTCCTGCCCTGTTAAGATCATGCGTTATATTACTTTCAATTGCATTGGCTGCTGTTTCTCCATCTCCAATGATAAGGTTGCTTAAATCGCCTGTTTCAATAGTAAAGCTGCCTATTTCCTGCAATTCATTGATAAAGGTTTGTACTTTACCTTGTGCGCTGTTTATAGCTTTTAAAAAGGCTTGGTGTTCGTTTTCGTTGTACTCGATTAGTATTTTTTTCATGTTACATTATGGTTTTAATAATTTCATCAATAGTCGCATTTGGTGCGCTCTTTTTTGTTGGGTTGGGCTTGGTGTCGGTTGGCATTATTGCCTCGACAATAGCGTTAATTTCTGCCTTTGTGGGCGGTTGTTCCTTTGGTGGTGTTGGTGCTGACTCTTTCAGCTCATTAACTGCCTTAATTATTGGCAATGCCCACTCTGGCGGTGTTTCGTTTGTCATTGGTTTTTGTTTTTATTGTTTGGTAAATCTTTCCCGTCCTCAATTACTTCATTGAAAATAATTTGGGGCGTAATCTTGCGTATTGCTTCTATTAATGCCTTTTGGTCTGGGGCATCCTCGTTAATTTCTTTAACTCGTAAAGCGTTTAAGATTGAAATTTTAATTTCCCTTGTTATTGGTATTTTCATTTTCTAAGTTTTTTAAAAATGTTAATGATAGTCCGATCCCTTGTCCCTTTGCACATTCTTTTACTGTGCCGTCGGTTAGTGTATGGAAATAATAAATTGTTTGGTTTTCTATTTCAATTTTTAGCCTTTCAGCTTCTTTTGTGTTGCCGGCTGCTAATGCTTTCAAATATTTAATTTTAATTTCTCTGTTATCCATGTTTCTTTATTTTAAATTATCAATAATTATATCTAAATCTTCATCAGATAATTTTTCAAAATTGACCTGATTTTGTTGTTGGGTCGGTATTGCAAACTTGAGTAGCTTCTCAAAGAATAGTAATTTATCTCTTGGTTCTAGCTTTTCAAATTCAGTTTGAAGATCGTCTGCATTCTTTTCAAGAAAGGATTTTATAATTCCTTGTAAATTCTTAGTGACCTTGTTCTTGCTTCCTTTCGGTCTTCCGTTGGGGTTGTTTGTTTTACCTTTCATTTTCTGTTTATATTTGTTGTTTACAAAGTTGGTTTGAATTATTGCGTGCTTTTTATTTGTCAGCTTTCAAATTCTTGTTTAGGAGGTGCTTTCATTTTCTAATATTTTTTTAAGTTCAATTAATCGGTTATAATAGGGTTGTCCTATTGGTTTATTTTTATATTCTGCTGCTGTTTGTAAATTGGTGGATATGTAGGTTTTCAAATCAATTATCTTTAAATGTGGGGCAATCATTAGCGGTTCTATTGGCAATTCTGCGCTTTTAAAGAAAGTACTTAGGCTTTCGAGTGTGAGTTGCTGTTCATTTCGTTCTGTTTTGAATACCTCAACTTTTGGCAATGGTTCAACGTGTGAAAAAATAATGTTTTGTTGGTGGGTAACTTTAGTAACTTTAGTAACTTTTTCAGGTTCGAGCTGTGGTGGTTGTTCCTGAATAGGTTGTTTCCTAAAATCTCGCCAATCTCTTAAAATTAAATAGTCTGCAAGGTCATTGCCCTTTTCTCTATCTGCTTCCGGTGCTAACCGTTCCAGTAAGTCCGAAAATATAAAACGTGTTCCCGGCAAACGTCTTTCGTATTCTTTGGCTTTAGTTTCCCATTCTTTGAAAGTGCTACCATCTTTAGATAAATCAGGAAATACACACACAAAACGCCCCTTTAGTGCTTTCAGCTTATCAAATGAAAAACTGCTTTTGTTGTAAACTGCTAAACAAATAGTATTTGATTGTTCAGGAAATCCAAAATACAAAGTTGCATAAATAGCCGTTTTAGGGGCTTCAAATAGATAAATATTAGCGTTTGGATATCTATTCAATAAATGTTCCCCAAATAGGCACGTTATACGCTTATCTTGCTTTGTGTATGCTTCCAACCATTCAGGCAACGGCTTATTGTTTCGGGTGTGGTGCTTTTCAATTATTGAGTGTAAAAAGTCCGTGCCTGTGGTGTGGTTCTGTTTGTCAAATTGTTTTACTTGAATTGCTCTTACATTGTTTTTTATATCAATAAAAGGAAAAGTATTTGCCCCTGTTCTGTAGCCATCAGCAATCGTCCCCAATCGGTATAACTGAATAACCTTTGTAACTTCATCAACTTCAAAGGGAAATGCATCTTTTGAAAGTAGGTTTTGTATAAATGTGTTTTTCTCATAATGCTGTAATGTTTGTTTGAATGTATCAAAGTCAAAAAATACGGGTTCAGGTGTGGACTGAGGTTTGGGTCGAGTGAAAAAATATTTTTGTTTTGGAACAGTAACTTTAGTAACTCCAGTAACTTTTTGTTCCTGCTCCCAAATCATTTTTGCGTAACCGTCTGAATAAGGGTTTACAAAATAGTGTCCGTCCCCTTTGTCGCAACGCCCGTACTGTTCAGGTAAATATTCGCCTGTTTCAATATCCACAAAGCGAACAAACCGTTTTTTACCACATTCCGGGCAATGGTGCTTTTTACTGCCTTTTTCTAAACTGTATCGGTGTTCATTCGTACTTTTCGTACTGTTCGTACCCTGTACGAGTGGTACGAATGGTACAAGGTTCTTTTGTAAACTATCCATTTTCAGTTCCTTTTTTAATCCACTTTCGTACTGCTCCCTCTGAAACTCCAAACTGTTTGGCAATTTGTACGTTTGATAGTCCTTGTTTTTTTAATTCCAATGCTTCCGAAACTTTGCCTTCGTGGTCTTTTTCTGTAAGCTGTTTCAGGTGTTCCCGTTCTGCTCCAAAATCAATAAATTCAAATGCAAGAAAATTGGACGGCTTATCAATTTGACAAACTATTACGTTTTCAGTATCATAAATCATTGCTGTATTTCGGGCTTTAATCTGCTTTATGTATCGCAAATTCTTATCCGTGTTACTTTGCCCAATAGCAAAACAACTGTCAATGAAATTGTATAGCATTTTACTACCTCCTAAATCATTTTGCGTAATTGGTCGTCTTAAATCACGTTTTGGGGTGTGTGCAAGGGCTAATATTGAAAGTCCGTATTTGCTTTTTAACGCCTTCAAATACTTCATTAAGGGCAAAGCATCTTTTGAACGCTCCGTTTCGTTTTTGAGGTATGTAATATTGTCAATGATTAAGATTTTCGCCCCTGTTTCTGTTATACTTTGCTCTAATGATTGATTAAGGTAATTTTCAAAGGTGCTTTCTGTGGGTATTTCTGCGTCGGAGTTTATTTCAATCCGTTTGAAATTGTCATCAAAGGAATAATGATTTTCAAATACTTTTTGGGCTTCATTCTTTATTGAATACCTTACTTCAAATTGTTTGGCTGAAAGTTCAAAATCAAAGTATAAAACAGGTTGTTTCTTTGCTTCCAGTCTAAAGCCTTGTATTTGTTGCCCCTTGCTTATGCTGTCGGCAATCTGTACGGACAAAATGGACTTTCCTAAATTACTATCTGAAAACAAAATACTTATTTCGCCTTCGTGCCAAAATTCGCCAAATAGCATTTCAGGGATAGGGCTTGTTTTTGCAAGTTCCAACCATTCGTTGGCTGTCTTTACTTTGAATAACCCTTTGTTCTGTTCTGCTTCTTTGCGTTTCTGCTCCAGTTGGTCAAAATGATTATTCCAAACTTCGGGCTGTTCCAATGGGTTGATGAGGTCATCAAAAACAGGACTTATCTTAATTGGTTTTTTTGTATCTTTGGGCTGCAAAACATCTTCAAGCCCATTATGTGTATTGGTCATATAGTGGGCTTTTTTAGTTGTTAATAAGTTTGTACGCTTTCGGGCTTTTCAAGATTTCAGATTTTTTAAACCTTGTTTGTGTGCCTAACTTGTAAGGGTTCAAAATTCCTGCATTAATCCACGCATGGACTGTAGGCAAAGAAATTTGGAACATCTCGCTTACTTCCTGTCTGGTAAGAAAAGTTTCTTTGGTTTCTGGTGCCGGTGTGTGAGTTCGTACTGCTTCGCTTACGATTTCTCGAATTGCTGCCAATAGGTCGGCGGCTGTTGTTCCTTCTACTTGTGTTGTGGTTGTCATTGTACTTATCTTTAGTGATATGGCAAAATGACAAGTGTTTTTTAGTGTTTAAAAACACTATTTTAATTTGCTTAATTCTGCTTTAACTATTTTCATATTTTCTTCAATTTTAAAATCTATTCTACCCTTATGATTAGGATTAGTATATGCTAAAATAAATTTTTCTATCTTGGTCTTGTTTTTCCCTTGATTGATAAGCTTTCCAAGTTCTTTATAAACTTCTTTCAAGTTGGGTTTTTCTTTTGTGAAATGATCATAAATCCCTGTTTTCATGCAGCAAGTAATCCGGTATTCAAGATTCTTTGAATAGTCTGTAAGCATTGATATTACCTTTAAACGGTTTGGTGTGTTAATTGGAATACCTTCAAATAATTGTACTCGTGGATCAAATGAATTTACCTTGTCAATTTGTCCTTTTATAATTACCTTAAATTCATTTAAGCTATCAATTGTTTTTCTTAATTCCTGTTTATAAAATGCAAAGTTTTCTGGGCTAGAAAATCCAATGTGAGCGGTACTTAAAGCATGTATGTAAATACAAATGGATTGCTCTAATTGTCTTTTTAGTAATTCATATTCTTTCAGCTCTAAAGAGTAAAAAGAGCTATTAAAAAGCTTACTGGCAAATCTTTCAACACAAGCTCTCATCTTATCGATATTTGCATTATTTTCTGCTTCTGCTTCTTCCTGTTTCCTTTGTTGGAGTTCTCTTAGTTTATATACCATCATATTTGTTATTTAGCCATTAATTTACCATGTTCTGCAGCATCTAATTTAAGATACCCTAAAAATGTTTTTACGCTCTTGTGTCCTGTAACCTTCATTATTGACGGTATAGGTTTGCCGGCTAAGTATTGCCTTGTTGCATAAGTCCGGCGTCCAGTATGTGCTGTGATCAATAGATACTTTTCTTTTGTCATGAAAGTTACTTTTCCTCCTTTCTCCTCTGGAAATTGGATACTTTCAGTAATGCCGGCAATTCTGCAAGCTTCTTTAATGTATTCATTGAATTTTTGATTACTTATCGCTTCTGGTGTGCTTCCATTATATTTATCCAAAATCCTTTTAATTTCGGTATCAATAGGAATAACAACAGGTTGCTTTGTTTTGTATTGAATAACATGGATAAAGTCGCCTTTAATACCTTTATTTATGCTTTCCCAATCTGAAAACCTTAACCCTGTATAACAGGAAATTAAAAACATATCTCTTACTTTATCTAATTTATTAGGTAGCTCCATATTCGTCAGGGCTTGTAAATCTTTATCATTCATATAAACATCAAAGGATTCTTTTCGCTTAGTTCCTGTTCCTCTAATTAAATAATCATTGTTTACATTGATCTTTCTTCCTGCTGCTGCTCTTATGAATGATTTCAGAGTTTCAGTATGCTTTGCCATTGTATTAGGACTATAATTCTTTGAAGCTAAATAGTTTCTAAAATCTTGGAAAAACTCTAAATCAAGGCTTTCAAATGATAATGAAGTTTTGGCTTCTTCCTCATATTCCTTTAATACTCTTCTGGTGGTGTTGTATCTCTGGACGGTGCGAAAAGATAACGTTATCCCTTTGTCGCTTGTCCTGTTTGGTGCAGTTTCAATGAAGTAGTCTACAAAATCCCAAAAGTTAGATAATGGTTGTTTAATCCTGTTTGTTGCTTTATCTATTTCAATCTTAAATATTTTTGGGTCAATATCATTAATAGAGGGCTGTAAGGATTTATAAACATCATTGATTATCTTTTCCAATTGGTTTAATCCTTCATTCATATCAGCATAACAGGGAAAAGCTAAAACTGCTTTTACTTCCTTTTTTTTCTTATCCCAATATTTAGGCAATACGCATAATCTGGTGGAATAGACGAATTGCTTTCCACTATATCGGATTACTGTATTTATTGGGGTTGGGGTCTTTGATGCCGCATTCCGTAAATTAAAATTTATCCTTACCATTTAGCAAAGATAATAAGTTATCGGTTTGGTTGTTGGTTTTTCTTTACTTTTCTTTATTTAATTTTATTTATCTTAATTCATTTTAAAGATACTTATTAGATAACTATATTGATTATCAGTTATTTAAAATGACTTTTAAGTAAAGAATGGAAAAAAGGAGTTAAGGCAATGATAGCGCAGCCCTCGCTACAAGAACCAAATCGTTATAAGTTTCAACTACTTATAACGATTTTTTTTATAACCTCATTTTTATTGCTATTTTATTATTTTAGTCCAAAGATTTTTTAATTATTAGCGAAAAAAAATATTTTGGAGTTCATTAGTCAATATTATGTTTTGAAATAGAATTCCGTAAGAATGAAAGGAATATAAAAAAGGAATTATTCATTTAAGGCAAACCCTGTAAGGCGTGATATTACTTAAGAGCTATCAAGAGCAATAACCGGTCCGGAAAAAAAAGTTTACAGTTTTATTCGGTTTATTGGACATGTTTTTAATGTTTTCTTTTTCCATTTAGCACATTAAGTTTTTTTCACTAAGTACCGTTAACTATTTCTCTTCATGAACATTTATGTCTCTTCTCTTAATGAACCTTAAGGTTTAATTCTTAATGCCCTTAATGTTTACTTCTTTATAATGTTCACCTTTTTTAGTGTTGTCATTAACAAAAAAATGCAGAAGTTGGGTTGTGGAGACATCGGTTCAAGAAGTTAATTATTAAAGAGTTTGCTATTCCTCTTGGGGATTTTCTTCTGATGGAGGTATGTTTTCTTTTAATAGAAAGAAATTATTATATTTGTTTTGTGATTCTTAATATTGAAGGAAGAAAAAGAAAAAACAATACTATTATTTAACTGGTATAATATAGATTTACCATAAAGTATATTTTATGAAAAATATTATAGAAAAATTAATTTTATTTTTTAGCATCTTTTTTATTGTGTCTTGTGACCCAGATGTTTCAGGAGAGAATGTTACATTAGAACCATTAGAGTTTGGTTTTACTGTGAATGAGGATACGACTCAACACACTCTCGGTGATACCATTTATTTTAATTCTGAAATCCCTAATTCGTATAACTTAGATAATGGTAAAGTCTCACTATTCTTTTCAGTAGTTGTAGCACCTGGAGTTGATACAATAACTAACCCTAATCAAATAAAAGAAGCAATAGAAAATATTGACTACAAAATGATTAAAATACATGGAGATATAGAATATCATTCTTCTATAGAGGGATATATGCGACAGATTTTCCTAAATCCTTCTAGGACTGATTCTTTACATTTTGAATATGCATTTATTCCCTTAAGAGAAGGCGTTTATCATTTCAGTTTTGCAAATTCTTTTTACCAAGGAACAAATGGTAAAGCTAGAACTAGTGCAATGTTTAATGTAATAAATCCCAATTGGAATTTAATTAAAATTAGTTCAGTAAGTATTCCTAATCCTTCAGATAAGGGTTATTTTAAAGGTTACCTCTTTGCTGTTTTTGAATAGCATCAAACATGAGCAGGCTAATATAGTCTGCTCATGTTTTAATATATTAAATTTTTTGATATGTAAAGAAGTTTAAATAAATAATAATTATGAAAAAGCTATTATTAATATGCTTTGGATTGCTTTTATTAGCTTCCTGTGAGCCTGATATTATCGGAGAAGGGATTAATTTACCAGAGATGAAGTTTGGGTTTAATGTAAGTCCAGATACGAGCTATGTTAAAGTTGGAGATACCATTACACTGTTTGCATCTATTCCAAGTACCTTAAATAATGGAGTGAAAATTACAGATGGGAAAGCAATAATTGCAGCCTCTATGGGTTATAAAAATGAAATTCCATTTCAAAATTTGGCAATGAAATCTGCTAAAATCAAGGAAGAATTTGAGTTGATAGAATTTGCGGGGGGAGTAACTTATACTCTTTCAGGTTCTATCAGAGAATTTTTTGCGTTCATAGATGGTGACAGTATCAAATTTGCAGCTAAAATTATTCCTAAGAAATTTGGCACATATGCTATACAATTATCTTCCAAATTTTATGAGGGAAGTGCTGGTAAGACCAGAACACGACCTTCCTTTGATATGTTAGATACCCATTGGGATTTACATCAGATTCCAGGATATCCAGCTCCCCAACCAGGAGAAGAAAGTTACTTTAAGTCTTATTGGTTTGCAGTTTATGAATAGCATCAAACTTGAACAGGCTATTTAGGTCTGCTCAGGTTTTTAATAGGTTTTTTTATTTGAAGATAGTAAGAGTTTCATCCCCTATGTCGGAGTCTTCCCATCAACATGTAAGTAGAAGTTTATGATTAATGATCGCTGAGGTGCTTATTGTGTACTGTCGAAAAGCTCTTGAGGCTTGATGGATAAGGCTCTTGAAGCTACATTCTCAATCTTGTTAGTGTTTTCACCAACAAGAAGTTAGGACAAGGTTTAATTTGAGGCTTAGACTTTGGAGTTCATCTGTTTTTAGAGTTATTATTTCTTCTTAAATCCATTTAATTTGAAATTCTTTCTGTAAATTCATTGCATCTCATTATCTTTGGCCTTACTCAATCATACATATTAGTAATATGGAAATTCAAAAATTTATTAAATTAGCTTTAGAAGAAGATATTCAAAATGGTGATTTTTCTACATTGGCCTCAATTCCTGAGAAGGCAGAAGGGAAAGCAATATTAAAATTAAAACAAGAAGGAATTCTTGCTGGTTTGCAATGGGCGAAAGATATCATTCATTTCGTGGAACCAGAAGCTCAATTCAGTGTTTTTATGAAAGATGGTGACAAGATTAATTATGGTGATATTGCTTTTGAAGTGAATGCCAAAGTCCATACTATCTTGATGACTGAAAGGTTATTGTTGAATACCATGCAAAGGATGAGTGGGATAGCCACTTTGACAAATAAGTATGTAGAAAAAATAAAGAATTACAACACTAAAATTCTTGATACCAGAAAAACCACTCCTTTATTTCGAATGCATGAAAAGCAGGCGGTATCCATTGGCGGTGGACATAATCATAGATTTGGACTGTATGATATGATTATGCTAAAGGATAATCATATTGATTTTTGTGGTGGAATAGAAAAGGCTATTTTAAAGACGCAACAATATTTAAAGGATAAAAACTTAGATTTGCAAATAGAGGTGGAAACCAGAAATATTGAAGATGTGAAAAAAGTTATGGCAACGGGTGGCGTAGATAGAATAATGTTAGATAATTATAGTCCAGATGAAATAGTGGACGCATTAAAATTAATTAATCACACTATTGAAACGGAAGCTTCTGGGGGTATTAATTTTGAAAATATTGAAAGTTATGCATCCACTGGTGTTGATTATATTTCTGTTGGTGCATTGATTCACCAAGCAAAAAGTTTGGATATAAGTTTAAAAGCTCAAATATAAAATTTTGGAAAAATTACTGTTTATCCTTAACCCTAAAGCAGGCGTTAATAGGAATAAGACTATTGAAACAGCCATTAAAGAGCATCTTGATACTGCTCTTTATGATTGGAATATTGAATATACACAATATGCAGGTCATGGCACCTTATTGGCTAAAGAGGCTGTAAGCAGAGGCTACAAGACCGTAGTCGTTGTGGGTGGAGATGGTTCCATTAACGATGTTATTCAAAGTTTAGTTAATCAGGATATTATATTAGGAGTGATTCCAATGGGTTCTGGAAATGGATTAGCACGTTCTGTAGGATTACCTTTAAAAGTTAAAGAGGCTATCAAGGTATTAAATAAAAAGAATATCCATGCCATTGATTTAGGATTGATAAATGATTCTCAATATTTTATCTCAAATGCTGGTGTTGGGTTTGATGCTATAGTTACTAAAGAATTTGAAAAAAGTGAAAAAAGAGGATTTATATCTTATATAGATATAATTGTCAGAAATATGTTTAGTTTCAAGCCTAAACAATGGGAGATAGAAGTCGATGGTGAAATTTATAATCATACAGCTTTTATGATAACTATAGCAAATGGTCCTCAATTAGGATATAATTTTAAAATTGCACCTGTTGCAATTTTTAATGATGGTTTATTGGACATAGTCGTAATTAAAAAACACCCTAAGTTTTTAACTGGTATTCTAGGATTACAAGGTTTTACAGATTCTCTTCTTAAAAATAGATATGTAGCACATTATACAGGAAAAAAGATTATTATTCGTAATATTGAAAATGAAACCATGCAATTAGATGGTGATTTCTCTGAATGCAAAATGCCTTTAAAGATTGAAGTTAAGGAAAAAGTAATAAAACTGCTTTGTCCATAAATAATTATCAAACAGTTAATACTTTAAATGAGAATATTGGTTTAATTTTGTAGGATATATTAAATACAAAATGCCTCATCAATTCCAGGAACTCAGAAAGAAGAATATTTGGCTTCCTTTGCTATTGTCAATAGTCTTGATAGCTGGGTTGGTAGGAGGATTTTATCTAAGTAAAATTCTAGGAACCAAAAGGGATTTCTCAACAATAATGGACAGAAACGACCGCTTAGGAGAAATGATTGATGTTATCTCTGAAAAGTATGTTGATTCTATCAGTTCAGATTCTTTGTATAATGATGCCATTAGCGGTATTTTACATCATCTAGATCCACATACTTCCTATATTCCAGCTAAAGATTTAGATTTAGTGAATGCCAATTTGGATGGAAATTTTTCAGGTGTTGGATTGGAATATCAAATTGTTTTTGATACGCCTATGATATCGATGATCACTCCAAATAGTCCTGCCTTTATTTCGGGTGCTGAAACTGGAGATTTGATCATAAAAATTAATGACACAATAGTAGCAGGAGTTAATATCACGAAAAAAGAATTAGTTCGTAGAGTAAGGAAATCAAAAGTCAGTTTAGTCAGTTTTGAAGTGTATCGACCTATAGAAAATAAGACTATTTCATTGAAAATTAATAAAGGTGATGTTGAGATCAATAGTATTGATGCTGCTTATATGATTGATAAAGAAACGGGTTATATCCGCATTAAGCGTTTTGCAGGGAATACCTATGAAGAGTTTAAAGAGGAGTTAGAAGCTTTGAAAGAAGCAGGAATGAAGAAATTAATAGTTGATTTAAGAAATAATGGTGGTGGTTATTTGCAAGCAGCTGTAAATATTGCTGATGAATTTCTGTCTGGAAATAAACTCATTGTTTACACTTATGGTTCAAAGATAGGAAGAGAGAACTATGCCGCTTATAGAAATGGTGCTTTTGAGAATGGTCGTTTGATGATAGTCGTTGATGAAAATAGTGCTTCTGCAAGTGAAATATTGGCCGGGGCTATTCAGGATTGGGATCGAGGGATTGTGTTAGGAAGACAAACTTACGGTAAAGGCTTAGTTCAAGAACAGTTTGAGCTTGGAGATGGTGCTGCATTAAGAATTACTATAGCTCGTTATTATACTCCCGTTGGGCGTTCTATTCAAAAGTCTTATTCTGAGGGTCGAGATCGATATTTTTGGGATAAGGATCATATAAGGACCGAAAGCCCTTCAGCTATTGCTTCGGGTTCAAGTTTCTATACCAGTTTAAACAAAAGGAAAGTTTATGGTGGTGGTGGTATTTATCCTGATATTAATATACCTAGAAATCAAGAACATTATTCCAAAACCTTAGCCGAAATAATAAGTAGTCCTAAGTTAGATGCTTTTATTTATCAATATTATGCTCAAAATCCTAAAAAGTTTAAAAGTATCAGTTCTTTTAAAGAATTTGATCAGGAGGTAGGATTTGGAGGAACTTTAGGTAAAGAATTAGATAAAATTTGTACTCAAATAAGTCCTCTTTATACTACAGTCGTGAAAGCAAACAAAAATGAAAAGAAATTACTTGAAGCCTTTGTAAAGGGTACTTTAGCAAGAATTCAATTTAATAATGAAGGCTATTTTATGATAATTAATAGAACAGATAAGCTGTTGAAAAGAGCCTATGAAGTTATTAATTCTGATGAATATTCAAAAATTATAAGGGGGGACACTGTCCAACCAACTGAATGATTGTTCTTTTATTGCTGCAATAAAAGTAAGATTACCATTTGAAATTAAAAAATAGGGACATTGAAGTTTTCTATAATAATGTAAAGTTTGTTTTAAAACATCTTCATCCAATTCAACAGAAGCTGCCTTACATTCAATAAGCATCCATGGATTTCTTAATGGGTCATAAACGACCGCATCATATCTTCGTTTTAATTGATTAATTATAAGCATTTTCTCAACTGCAATAAGTCCAGCTGGATATAAATAATTCTGAACTAGTGCCTGCAATAGATTTTGCCTTACCCATTCTTCAGGGGTTAAGATAATATATTTCTTTCTAAAAGAGTCAAAAATATATTGTCTCCCATCTTCCTCTTTCAACGTGAAGTTTGGTTTCGGATATTTTATATTTAAATTCACAGTGGCAAATATCAGAATTCTATTTTAATTTCTTTATTATTTAGATAAAATGTTTTATATTGCTATTTATTATACTTTAGAAAAGGAGATATATGAAAACAAGACAGGATATAGTAAAAGATTGGTTACCAAGATATACAGGTATGCCATTAGAAGAATTTAATCAACATATAATTCTATGTAATTTTCAGAATTATGTGGATATTTTTGCAGCTAAAAATAATGTTGCTGTTTATGGTTTAGGTTTTCCTATGAGTTGTGCTTCTGCTGAAGGGATTACCATTATTAATTTTGGAATGGGGAGTCCCTCTGCTGCCACAGTAATGGATTTATTAACTGCCATTAGTCCAGCTCCGAAGGCTGTTTTGTTTTTAGGAAAATGTGGAGGTTTAAAATCAAAAAGTAAAGTGGGGGATCTTATACTTCCAATAGCAGCTATAAGAGGTGAAGGTACAAGTAATGACTATTTACCACCTGAAGTGCCTGCATTACCTGCCTTTGCATTGCAAAAAGCTATTTCTACAACAATTCGAGATCGAGGTAGAGATTATTGGACGGGAACCTGCTATACAACTAATAAAAGAATTTGGGAGCATGATAATAAATTTAAAACTTATTTAAAATCAATTAGAGTGATGGCCATTGATATGGAAACAGCTACGATTTTTACAGCTGGCTTTGCCAATCAGATGCCGACAGGAGCCTTGTTATTAGTTTCTGACCAACCCATGACACCTGATGGTGTTAAAACTTCCAAAAGTGACAAAACGGTAACCAGGAAGTTTGTTGAGGAACATTTAAATATTGGCGTTGAGTCTTTAGAGCAGATTATAAATAATGGACATACTGTAAAACATCTCTTATTTTAGTCGCATAAAGATTTATAAAAATACCAACTCTTCGATTAAAAACCAAAAAGATAAGGTCATTTTAATTGCTTTCAAGAAAAGAATGCACATGAATAAGTTAGATGTTTAATATTATATTTTTTGTATTTTTTTTGATGTTTAAAATAAGTATTTCGTTTGAAAATAGAGTAGTCTATGCCAGATATTCGCCTAAAAATAATAATGCGCAACTAAAATAAATTAAGACTCCAGTTACATCCACTAGGGTTGCTACAAAAGGCGCTGAACTGTTTGCGGGGTCTAAACCAAACCGCTTTAAAACAATGGGTAACATAGATCCTGATAAAGAACCCCATAATACAATGAAAAAGACTGAAGAGGCGATGGTTAATGATAATGGAAACCACACATTTGCATAAACATTTGGTTCTATCCAATAACCAGCAACGACCCTTACAAAACCAATTAAAGCTAATGCAAGTCCTAATATAGCTCCTGATTTTATCTCCCTTTTCATTATTCGCCACCAATCTTTTAAGGTAATTTCTCCCAATGCCATTGCTTGAACAATTAGCGTAGAAGCTTGAGAACCACTATTTCCACCGCAAGAGATTATCATCGGTACAAATAAAGACAAGACGATTAGTTTTTCAATATCTTTCTCAAAAATTTGCATCGCATGAAAGGTGAGCATTTGACCTATCATTAAAATTGAAAGCCAACCTACACGTCTTCGTACCAAACCCCATATTGGTGTATCTAAATAAGGTTCATCCAAAGCCTCAGTACCACCAATCTTTTGAATATCTTCTGTGTATTCTTCATTAGCCACCCAAAGAATATCATCTATCGTAACAATGCCTAAAAGAATATTATTGTCATCAGTAACAGGTAATGCCACTCTGTTATTCATTCTAAAGATTTGAACTGCCTCTTGCTGATTGTCATTGGCATTTAAAGCCACCAATCTATCATCAATTAAATCTTTAACTAAAGTCTTGGGTGTTGCTAATATTATTTTTTGAATTCTTAAGTCATCGATCAAAACGCCATCATCATCCAATACATAGATCACATCAATTGTTTCAGATTCTCTTCCATATTTTCGAATATGTTCTAACACACGATCAATAGTCCAATGCATTTTAACATCTACATAATCTGGGGTCATTAACCTTCCAACACTATCTTCATTATATCCTAATAATTTTAAAGCTGCTTTTCGCTCTTGATCTGGAAGAAGTACAATGAGTTTCTTAACCGCATCTCCATGCAACTCTGAGAATAAAGAAGTAAGGTCATCCGGAGGCATCTCATTAACCAGCTCAGAAATTTTATTACCAGAAAGCTTTTTAAGGATACGCTCTTGAGTTGGGAAGTCTAAGATCCTAAAAACATGAACAGAGCGTTCAATAGGCAATAATTCGAAAAATTGCACAGCATTTTCAGGCAATTCATCAATTAAATCCTTAACATCGGAAATGTTTTGTTCTTCTAAAAACTGTGCTAAATCTTCATCTGTGCCATATTCAAGAAGGCGCTCTAATTCTTCTATAAGTGACTTTATTTCTTTTTCCATAAGGAATCCCCTTTAATTTAACTTATAATATATTTTTTCACTTTGGTGGCGAATTTCTCTTATTTTACTAAGAAAATAAAAAGCAAAGCTAGTTTTTTAATTTAGAAGATATACGTTTTTTCAAATGGCTACTTTCTGTGACCATCTTTTCCAAATTAAAATCAATCTCAAATAGTGATGGGATTGAAAACAATTAATCTATATTATTGTACTATTGATTTATTTAACTTACTATTTTTATAACCGAAAATAAAATAAATAGAAAGACCCAGAAGCATCCAAAAGAAAAATACTATCCAGCTTTTAACTGGTATTTCAATGATTAAAAATAAGCAACATAATAGACCCAAAACCGGTATTAAGGAATACTTTTTATAAATACTATAACCTGAAATAAATGCGGCTATTATCATATAGAATACAAATAAAATTTCGTCTAAAGCTATTTCATATAGATGTTGATAGTTAAAATAAAATCTATCCCAAGCGAAATAAGTGAATATCCCGAATATCACTGGCATATAATATCGTGAATTAAAATAGGGTAGTTTGAACTTCTGTTCTGGTCTTGGTTTAGGCAATCGCAAGACACCGCCACAAACCAAAATAAAAGCAAATAAGGTACCAATACTTGTCAAGTCAGTAACGATATTAGCATCAATAAATAAAGCAGGTACAGCCACTAAAACACCGGTTATGATTGTTGCAAATGATGGCGTTTTATATTTAGGATGAATTTTAGAGAATTTTTTTGGTAATAAGCCGTCACGACTCATACTCATCCAAATTCTTGGTTGGCCAATTTGAAATATCAACATCACACTTGTTGCTGCTATGACAGCACTAAAAGAAATTATTTTTCCAATTAAAGGCTGATTAATATAATTAAATACAAATGCCAAAGGATCTGTAACATGTTGAAATTTACTGTAATGCACCATTCCTGTAATGACCAAAGCTGTTAAAACATAAATAATTGTACAAATTACTAAAGTATACATCATAGCTCTCGGCAAATCTCTTTGTGGATTTTTGCACTCTTCTGCAGTTGTGGAAATCGCATCAAAACCAATATAAGCATAAAAGACAGCAGATACACCCATCAAGACTCCTTTAAAACCATTGGGTAAAAATGGAACATAATTATCAGATTGGATATAAAAGAACCCTAAAATGATGACCACTGCAAGTATAGCAACTTTAACGACAACCATTGCATTGGCACTGCGTTTACTTTCTTTTATGCCAATATAAGCCAATATTGTTACCAGAATAACAACTAAAAAGGCCGGCAGATTGATGATGAATTTAAATCCCATAATTTCCGGAGCAACCAACCATGCTCTAGAATGAATATTTTCAGCACCTACTAGAAAAGCTGCTTTAGCAGTATTGGAATCAGAAATGAGCCATTCGGGAAGATAAATATTTATAGCTTCAAGCATATTGTTGAAATAACTACTCCAACTTATTGCTACCACAATATTACCTATGGCATATTCTAATATTAAAGACCAACCAATGATCCATGCAATGACTTCACCAAAAGCAACATAAGAATAGGTATAGGCACTTCCAGAAACAGGCACTCTAGCAGCAAATTCGGCATAGCAAAGTGCTGTAAATCCACAGGTGATGGCGGTAATAATAAAAAGAAAGACAACGCCAGGCCCACCTTGATAAGCAGCCATTCCAATAGTGCTGAAAATACCAGCACCAATAACAGCAGCTATTCCCATCATTGTTAAATCTCGGACATTTAGAGTGCGTTTCATTTCTGATTTACCTAATCCCTTATTGAGATCACTTTCTACACCAATTAATTCTGGGGTGATATCAACATGGTTTTCTAAAACCTGATCTAATGATTTTTTTCTGAATAGCCTATCAAACATTTTAATATTATTAGAAGTTGAAAGTAAAAATAATAATTTACAATCTCAAAATTTTTTAAATAGTTATTTTATAATATCAATTGAGTCGTTCTATTTACGTATTTATTATTAGGATTTAATTCAAAATAATTAAGGCAACCTTTAAAATATAGGTTGCCTTTCGAGCCTTATTTAATAATGAAACTTATTATTCTTTTTTAAGATAATCCGTACTTACCCATTTAGATTCAATGCTAATTTGCGCCCAATTATTCTTTTCATTAAAAATAAATGTTTCGGTATCTTTTTGAATACTGCCAACCTTTGGAAACTTAGTTCCAGCACCAGAACGTATATTCAATGCGGTTGCATTGACAATTGCTCTTTGCACGTCTTTTGTATATTTACCAAATACCCAATGCTCGGTGGAGGAGGAGATTTTATACCATCCGTTCTTTTCTTCGAATACTCTTAAAATGGAACCATATATTGCTGGGCTTCTATCTGTCACTTTCCCAAAGCTTACTGCAGGTCCTTTCCTAATATTAAGACTAGAGGCGGTTACAAAAACATACTTTTCTACAATAACTGAGGTAGGCTTATTGTCTTTTCCTTTAAGCTTAGCCTCAACTAAAGGTAGGAAGTGCTTTTCACAATCTGCAACTTTATTACCTCCAAAGAACGCTGTTCCTGGGCAGGATTTATTTCCACCTGATCCATTATTTCGAATACCAGTAGAAAGATTGTACCAATGATGATAAACGATACTATTCGTATCTGGTTTTTTACCAATCTTCTTACATAAAGCAGCGGTAACTGTAATAATTGCATCTCTTTGTTCGGGTCTCATATCATCCATATTCTTATCAAAATTGCCAATGTTTTCAATACAAAACGAATTCTGATTATTATATGCGATTCCTGCAGGGCTTTTTTCAAAATCTCGACCAGTTACAACATAACCGTCGGGGAAAATAGAAATATGTTGACCAATATCGCTCCATCCGTTGGAGTATTTATGGGTGTTCTGCATTCCTTTTTGTAATTCAAAGTGGTTGCCACCACTAAAATGGATATATGAAGGAATATAGGTGTGATGCTGCTGAATTCTTAATATAGTTCTGGCTATTTTTAAATTTGCTAGATAAATAGCAAATTCATTGGCGGTCATTTTTTTAAATCCATATTTTGTTTCCATAATAAAGGTTTTTGTTTTAGACTATTATTTTGTGTTAAAAAGTGTTCATTGTTTTCATATGTAAAGATACTCAATATAATTTTTAATTGTATTTTTTTTTAGAATTTCAGAGTATTTTATTGTTTATTTTGAATTATTAAAATGCAACAATATTTTAAGGTTTTAATTTTTTAAAAATATATGGTATATTAACTAGATTTAACTACCAATTAAGAGTATTAAATTTTTATTTAACAAAAAAGTAAAAAAAAACACATTTTAGGTATGAATTATTTATTCTGATGTCAGTTTCAGGTGTTTAGCAATGTCTGTTTCTTTAATTTAAATGTTATTCATTCAGGAATGGGATTACTAGCAATTAGGTTTGGTTTAAGACTCTTTTTTCATAGAATATACTGACTTTCTTAACCTTTTTATCAGTTGAACTATTTTTTGTAAAGAATTAATTTCCTGCTTGTGTTCAAATTGTATGCTGCCAATAAAGATTGAGCGTATTTTTTTATGATTTTTTTATTTTGCATATTAAATTCTTCCCGTATCGTAGTCGCGAATATGGAATTTACCTTTTATTTCCTTCCGTCCATCTTTGGGGTAAATTGTAAATTTTCCTTTTAAAAAGATGATGATATTTTCGTCACCAATTTCCAATACTTCCATGTCTTCAATGATTAGCTGTGCCTGATCATCCAAAGATATTTGATCACCCTGTTCAAAATAAACATTTCCGGATTTAGAGTTTGGCCCGAGACTATAGGCACCATTAAAATCTTTGATTTTGTTTTTCGGTATATCTAGATAAAATCTAATGACCCAGCCCTGGTTTTTCGCATCCATATCCATACCACTTCTTTCTCCTGAAATGACGATGGCCTTTTGCTTTTGGTCATCTGTTGTGGTAGCTGAAAACTCTTGCTGGTCTGCATCCCATTCTTTTCCGTTTAAATTGATCTGAAAACCTGTTTTATAGGTGGGGTCATTTTTGTCTGGACTCTTCAATTCCAGAATTCCGTTTTTAATGTTTATGGACATCAACTGGCCCTCTTGATCTTCTGTTTTAAAAGCTGCCTCAAAGCTTGCTTTCAAATGTGTGAAATAGGGACCGTTTCGATTATATGCAATTTGCGCTTCCTTGATTTGAACAAAACCAATAGGACTTCCTTTTTTGTTTGGAAGCATTTGTGTGTCGAAATGCACATCGCCAACTCCGCCGTTGATGATAGCCGTATAGGCTTCCACATCGTCATTATTTGCATAGATTGGATACTTTCCTTTGATTTGCTCTAGGCTGTTTCTATATACTCTTAAATTAATACCTAAGCCTTGCATCTTGTCATCCTGTCCGCCGATATGAATATCCAGAAGTTGCTTGTTTTCATCAGCAAAGAAAATATTAAAAGACAAATTTGAAGTGGCTGACCATCGCTCTCCATTGATTTCCATGGATATGTTGCCATTAGTTTCGAATTTACTTTGATGCTCTTCTTTTATGGGAGTGACTTCTCGGGATTGGGTATTGCAAGCACAAAGAAATAAAAGGGAAACGATTAAAAAATGGACATATACTTTCATGTTGACCGTTGAGTTTTGAATGCGAAATATCTACGAAGTTAGATTATAGCAAACGATTTTTTTTCAGGGTTTTCCCTGATTTTTAATTGTTTGCTATTGAAGAAAAAAACAATCTTTTAACTATTAAAACCATTATTTTTTTCTGTTAATTCATTTTCTAAAGGATCTCCATTTTCGATCCTGCTAATTTTCATGCCTTTATCCTGTTACAGCTTTACATAAGCATGGCTGCAATATTGGATGCTTCTGTCGCTATGATGGATAAGATTCAAATGGCTCTTTGTCTTCAAGGCAGAGAGAGCCATTTGTAAAACTTGAATGCTCTCTATCTCTTCCATTGTTTTAGCTCCTTGAAAGCCAACAAATTTATGTGAGTAAGCATCGGTAATAAAACTGATGTAAAGATGTTCGCCAGTATTAATTTTCCAGTAAGTGATAAAAGCTGGTTGGGGCAGTAGGAATAAACTCACGAATGAGATTTGGATATTTACTTAACCAGTGATAAGAATTGGTAGTTTGTATTCTTCGCTTGCGTTTTCTTAATAATAAATGATTGGTTGAAAGCAAATTGAACTGTGCATCTCTACCTATTTTTATTTGATGATCCAGCATAAACGGTTGCAGCATTTCACAGAGTTTTCGTGTTCCCATCCTGTGATGGTTTACTCGAATTTGTTTTACTCGTTGTATTCTCTCGTCCAGAAATGAGTTTCCACTTAAAAAGTGTAAATTATGTAAAAAACTAATCAAGAAAAAGAGGCGATTATTATGGAGTACTTACTAGGGAATATCAGTTATCGACAATTGGGTTTAAAACACGGTGTTGATTTTAGAGTTGTACATTCGTGGGTAAAACGATTTAAAAGTATCGAAATGAAGAAACCAAAAAAAATATCCACTATAGATTTATCTGACCTACAAAGTCAGTTACCTAAGATGTAAAGCAATTACAAGAGGAGCTAAGAAAGGCCAAATTACATATTAAGCTCCTTGATGCCATGATTGATATTTCGGGAAAAAAACTAAAAGTTGATATCAGAAAAAAGCTTGGCACCAAGCGGTAGAACAAGTATGGCAAAGCGGAAACTTTGTATTACTGAGCTTTGTTTGCTGCTTGGTTTAGTAGGCAAGCCTACTATCAAGGAATACGATATGAAGAACAAAAAGCATTTCAATCAGAATTAATAATAAAGGAGGTTTTAAAGTATAAGGTACTTCAAAAAAGAATTGGAACTCGAAGATTAAGTAGCGTTTTCTTAGGTATAACCTAAAATAAGTAATCAATAAAAAAAAATTCACTAGCAACTGTGAACCTAATAACGGATTATTACGTAACCTGACCAGATTAATTCTGGCGAGTTGCTCCACATCAGAGCTCGATTCCGCTTCATATGTTTTTACAAATGTAAATGTTATGCAGGATTAAAAAAAACTGTAAATTTGTATCAGGATTATTATCCAAAATGTGTAAACATCTTTCAGGACGAGTGAGTGTTTATTGGTACGGATAATCGACGAGAAAAGCGGGATTTTCTTAAAGGCGGAAAAACAGTATTTGAAAATGAAAACTTGGTAGCTTCCGGTTTTATTTACTTTTTACCACTCTTTATCGTGGCAGAAGGTAGAGTGGATCATAAAGGTAATTTGCGTTTGCAATGGAGCAGTGAAGATTTGGCATTGACAAAGCGGGAACAGTTTGATTTTTCATGGGATATGGATATAGAATAACACTTAGGAATAAAATATATAGTAGTAAGAAACTTGGCCTTGTCTGGCAATTATGATAGAGATTATGGCTAGGGAGCAGGAATTAGTTTTCTGTATAAATGAAGAATTCTAAAAATCAAAACCGATTGGACACGAAAACAATAAATTTCTTTATCAATTTATCAAATTAAAATTTAATCTTATGAAACAAATGAGTTATAGTAAGTTCCTGTTAATGATTTTTATTTCCTTCCTATTTATGTTTGGAATCATGTTTTTAAACATTGTGGAATTAGACCATTTTTATATTAGTCTGAACCGTATTTATATGGCTATTTTGATGGCATCTGTTATGGCAGTGATCATGATGATCATGATGTATGGCATGTATCCCAATAAGAAGAAAAATAATGGAATCATTATTGCTGGCTTGGTTCTGTTCATTTTAAGTCTGACTGGGATAAGAACCCAAACGTCCATAGGGGATGCTCAATATATGAGAGGGATGATTCCCCATCATTCTTCTGCGATCCTGACAAGTGAACATGCAAATATCAAAGATCCTGAAGTGAGGAAGCTGGCAGATGATATCATAGAAGCCCAAAAGAAAGAAATCGCAGAAATGAAAGCAATTCTTGAGAGAATGGAGGAATAAAGAAAAAGAAAACCTAAAGTTATTTTGGGTTTTCTAAGTTATAAACTTTTTAATAAGAAAGGATATGTCTATGAATACAGTCACATTCCATATCAAAGACATGTGCTGCGTAAGGTGCATTTCAGAAGTGAAACGGATTTTTGAAAGTGCTGGTCTATACTCCCTTAAGCTGAAACTTGGAGAAGTTGTAGTGAACAGCAGTATAACGAAGGCGGTACACAATAAAGTTGTAAAGGATTTGGAAGCAAATGGGTTTTCAATAGTATCTTCTATCGATGATCAAATTATTGTCAATATACAGGCATTACTTATTTTTTATTTGAATGAATACCAGATAGAAAATGTAAGTCTATTTACCATTTCAGCTTTTCTAACAAAACAATTGGATAAAAGTTATTCGCAATTGAGCCGGATTTTTAAAAAAGGTACAAATAATACGATTGAAAAGTATTTTATCCAATTAAAAATAGAGAAGGCTAAAGAATTATTGATTTTGAATCAAATTGATATTGCCGGTATTGGCTATCTACTTGGATATGAGTATCTATACGCTGGACCATTATTCATACATCAATTATCTCACATTTGGATAGACTTTAGGAGTATTCAGGATGCCTTCATGCGTACCAAGGGTATTGATTATTTTGAGAACAGCCGCCGTGCTACTTGTGTGCAACGACAGTATGCAATAAATAATCCACTAAAATTTGATGGCTATGCTTCATGCTGCTGGGGAATTACTGCAAGCGAAGGTCCAGGTCCGGAAATCCTCAAAATAAATGGTATTGAGCGACATTTTTTTGATTACTTGGCACGCGGTGTTCCCTATGGGCCTGATGACGGCACCGTTGCACCATGGGCTATGGTGGCATCGATGCCGTTTGAACCTGAAATCGTTTTGGAGGCACTTAACTACTGTATTCATCAGGCTAAACTGACGGAGTTTAATTCCTACGGTTTCAAAGCTTCTTTTAACCCTACTCACCCGGGTGAAGCAGGTAATCCTTATGGATGGTGGGTATCGCCATGGCATTTCGGACTTAATCAAGGTCCCATTGTGCTCATGATTGAAAACTATCGCTCTGGCTTGTTGTGGAAATGGATGCGTGCATGTCCATATATTGTGGCAGGCTTACGAAAAGCGGATTTTACAGGAGGATGGCTATGAAATTTTGAATATAATAATAGAAAAATAATCCGAAGCAGTTTATCAATAATCGAACCAGATTTGTATGATTCTACTCCAAATTTAAAAGAGTCACTATAGTGAATTAAAACAAAATTATGAAATCAGTAAATCAAAATGTTCTTGTTATTAATGGTGGATCTTCAAGCATCAAATTCGCTTTGTATGACATGGATGACAAGTTAAATAAAATCCTTTTCGGACAAATAAAAAAGATTGGACTGGACAATTCTGAATTTACGGTTACCCATAATCTCATTAATGAAGAGAAAGAAAGAAAAATAAATGTAACAAATTTTAAAGAAGCCTCAGAAGTTTTAATGGAATGGTTAAAAGAACAAAAATGTTTTGAAGAGATTATTTGTATCGGACATCGCATTGTACACGGAATGGAGCATACGCACTCGGAAATTATTGATGACAATTTATTAAAAGAATTATATAAAATAACGCATTTTGACCCTGCTCATCTTCCGGCAGAAATTGCAATGATCGAATTATTCAAAAAGCAATTTCCAAATTTATTACAGGTAGCCTGTTTTGATACATTCTTTCATACAACCCTACCTAAAATGGCAAAAGCTTTTGCCCTTCCAAAAAAATATTATGATGAAGATGTTAAGCGATATGGATTTCATGGTATTTCATATAGCTATTTAATGGATGAGCTAAGAAAGGAAAATGAAGGGGAAGCAAAGGGACGAATTATCCTTGCACATCTTGGCAACGGAGCCAGTCTTGCAGCAGTGAAAGAGGGTAAATGTTTGGACACTTCAATGGGCTTTACGCCTGCAGGAGGCATTGTAATGAGTACAAGAAGCGGGGACCTGGACCCTGGTGTCTCTTGGTATTTAATGCAGCAAGGGCTGAATGCAGAAACATTCAATGATCTGATCAATCATCAATCCGGTTTGCTTGGAATATCAGGCTATAGTTCTGATATGCAAGACTTGCTTCAACATGAAAAAGATAATGAGAATGCGGCATTGGCCATTGACATATTTTGTTATCAAATAAAAAAGTACATCGGTGCATACACCGCAGCTTTGAGTGGTCTTGATACCTTGGTTTTTTCGGGGGGTATTGGTGAAAATGCAACGGTAATACGCTCGCGCATCTGTAAAGGATTTGAGTATCTGGGAATTGAAATAGATGAAGCAGAAAATCAAAAAAATGCAAGGATCATTTCAACCAAAAACAGTAAAGTGAAAGTGTATGTAATTCCCACTGATGAAGAAATAATGATTGCAAAGAGTACACAAAAATTATACATCACGCCTCACACAACACGTCCCTCTTCTTCGGAGAGCGGTTGGGGGGAGGCTAACTGAACAACACAAAGCAAAAATTGATATTATTTACACTTAAATTTTAAAATTATGGATCGGGTAAAGAACAAAGTAGCCATTGTCACTGGAGGTGCCTCTGGCTTAGGAAAATCAAGTGCTATTTTATTGGCACGTGAAGGAGCAAAAATTGTGGTAACAGATCTTGATGATGAAAAAGGGAATGAAGTAGTTCAACACATCAGGAATGATGGCGGTGAGGCTATATTCATCAAGCAAGATGTATCCAAAGAAGATCAGTGGGAAATGGTGATAGAGACTACACTCAAGACATTTGGAAAACTCCATATTCTGGCGAATTCCGCTGGTATAGGGATCGGTGGAAATGTGGAAGAGGTCACGCTTGCAGACTGGAAAAAACTTTTAAGCATCAATCTGGATGGCAGTTTCCTGGGCACCCAATATGCTATTAAAGCCATGAAGGATTCAGGAGAGGGCGGATCAATTATTAATTTCTCTTCTATTGAAGGTCTCATTGGTGATCCCAGCCTGCCTGCCTATAATGCAAGTAAGGGAGGTGTGACCTTGTTTACCAAATCGGCTGCACTTCATTGTGCAAAGGCAGGTTACGGCATCCGTGTCAATTCTATCCATCCAGCTTATATATGGACACCAATGGTAGAAAATCTCCTAAAAGCACAAGGTAATTTAGAAGAAGGGAAAAAGTACCTGGAAAGTTTGCATCCTATCGGACATTTGGGAGAGCCAAACGATATTGGTTATGGAGTGGTATATCTGGCTTCGGATGAATCTAAATTTATGACAGGTTCCGAATTGGTCATTGATGGCGGCTATACTGCACAATAGCAAATAATCTTAAGCGGTGCTAAACTATACATCACGTCTCACACATCACGTCCCACTCCGATGGAGAAGGGTTCGTGTGAGGCTTAAAAAATTTAATTATGGAAACTCAAAGATTAGAAAATTCAAATGAAACATTGTCAGAAGATCTGCTTCAAAAGATAAATGCCTACTGGCGAGCAGCCAACTACCTTTCTGTTGGGCAAATTTATTTGCATGAGAACCCGCTATTAAGAGAGCCGTTGAAACCCGAACAAATCAAGAATATGTTACTGGGACATTGGGGCACTACGCCGGGGCAAAATTTTATTTATGTTCATCTCAACAGGATCATTAAAAAGTATGACCTTGATATGATTTACATTGCGGGGCCCGGCCATGGTGGTCCTGCCGTCGTAGGCAATGTTTATTTGGAGGGTACCTACAGTGAGGTGTATCCGCATATCAGCCAGGATGAGGAGGGATTAAAAAAACTCTTTACGCAGTTTTCATTTCCCGGTGGAATACCGAGCCATGTTTCCCCGGAATGTCCTGGCTCTATCCATGAAGGTGGAGAACTCGGTTATTCGCTAAGCCATGCTTTCGGTGCTGCTTTTGATAATCCTGATTTAATCGTTTCCTGCGTAATTGGAGATGGAGAAGCTGAAACGGGGCCACTGGCAACATCATGGCATTCCAATAAATTTTTGAACCCCATAACCGATGGTGCAGTGCTGCCTATCCTTCATCTCAATGGATATAAAATCGCCAATCCAACTGTGCTTGCAAGAATCGGAAACGAAGAGCTGGAACAACTTTTTTTAGGTTATGGCTGGAAACCTTATTTAATTGAAGGCGATGATCCGATGGAAATGCACCAAAAAATGGCAGCATTACTGGATAAAGTAATGGAAGAAATAAAACAGATAAAAGAAAATGCCGCGCAAAATGAAAATGCTGAACGTCCAAAATGGCCGATGATTATTTTGAAATCGCCAAAAGGATGGACAGGCCCTAAATATGTGGATGGATTTAAGATAGAAGGCAATTTTCGGGCACACCAGGTTCCTATAACGAACCCCAAAACAAATCCGGAACATTTAAAACAATTGGAAGACTGGATGAGAAGCTACAAGCCCGAAGAATTGTTTGATGAGAATGGCCGTTTCATAAGTGAATTGCAAGAACTGGCGCCAACGGGTAAACGACGCATGGGGGACAATCCGCATGCAAATGGAGGTTTATTGTTACAAAATCTTCGCATGCCGGATTTTAGAAATTATGGAATTGAAATGACGCGTGGTGAAATGGGTCCGGGTGATACATTAGTGCTGGGGAAATTTATCAGAGATATCATTAAAGAGAATATGGAGCAAAGAAACTTCCGCATTTTTGGCCCTGATGAAACACTTTCCAACAAATTAAATTTTGTATTCGAAGCCACCAACCGTCAATGGGAAGCGCCTGTAATTGATACAGACGAATTTCTTAAAAAAGAAGGCCGTGTGATGGAGATGTTGAGTGAGCACCAATGTGAAGGCTGGCTGGAAGGTTATTTACTAACGGGAAGGCATGGACTGTTTAATTGCTATGAAGCTTTTATTCATATTATTGACAGCATGTTTAACCAGCATGCAAAATGGCTGGAAGTTACATTGCATCTGCCCTGGCGCAGAAAAATTGCATCACTCAACATCCTTTTGGCCTCACATGTATGGCGGCAGGATCATAACGGTTTTACACACCAGGATCCTGGTTTTCTTGATGTGGTTATGAATAAAAAAGCGGGTCAGGTACATTTTGTGGGGATTAACTAAAAAGTTTCTCCAATCTAAAGAGGAAGAACTTAGTATCTGTAACTCCTCTTAGGTTAGCTCTAAATAGTTTTATTTTGGCGTTGAAAGACTCGGCATTCGCATTCGTATT
>DATJCU010000065.1:0-2461 GCA_035497795.1 Edaphocola sp.
CAGATTTTTGTAGTCTCGCTTACTTCACTGCATGGATCACTCCAAACCAGCTTGCGACTTACTAATGTTTCCTGGCGGACTCCCCAGAGCTTTTGCCGAAGGGTTACCCAAGCACATAAGAGACTTGCACTCTCTGGACTTACTCACACAATAAAATGTGAAAATTTGTTTATATTTACCATTCAAGGCACACACAAAATGTAAATGTAATGCGGGTTTCGACGGGTAATTCAACCACAGTTCTCCATTGCAACACCGCCAATTCGTCTTTAACGATTGACGGAAAATTTGAAATTATGAACAAACGAATTGGCTCCGTGCGTAATTGAAAGTTCATCACTTTTAATCCCGCACTCCACTTACATAAACCGTCGTAAGCAAGTTTAAATAAGCTCCTATGAAAGTTTTCAAATATCTAATCCCAGAAAGAATTGATGTTCTTGAAAATATGAGTATTCGTTTTACTCAAGCTAAATACTTGAATGACCCTTTTGAATCGTTACCTTTTATTTCAAAGCTAATGAGTGATGCAGCATCATCTGCTCTATATTCAAAATCAATTAATCCAATTTTAAATGAAATTGGTGACAGAAAACTTTCGATTAATGATATACCTGAAGAGTTTAGAAATAAAATCCCTCAAGAAATTGTAGATTACATCTCGAAGACCTCAATAAAGGAAGCATTAGAGTTAATACCTGAAATACATCCTGAAAATTTGACTAAAAAGCTCTTATCAACCACAGCAGAGGAGGCTAAAATCAACTATTCCGAAAAAATGAAAGAAAGTTGGAATAAATATTTTGGAATCCTTAGTTTGACTCAATCAAATGAAAATATCACGATGTGGTCACATTATGCGCAGAATCATGCAGGATTTGTTATTGAATTTGACCCAAATCATGAATTCTTTAACAAGAAAAGAAATGAAAATGATTCTTTAGGTTACCTGAGAGAAGTCAAGTACTCAGACAAAAGACCAAACATCGAATTGGTCAATACCCTAGAATCTGAAAATGAATTAATCGAATATATTGCAAGTCATATTTTATATACGAAAAGCGTTCATTGGTCAGATGAACTTGAGCTCAGATTGATTTATAACCTTAAGAATTCAGAAAAGAAATTATTATCCAATGGACAAGAAATTTATTTATTTACCTTACCCCCAAAAGCGATTAAAAACATTTTCATCGGAGTTAATGCAACGATTGAAATGATAGAAAAAATTGAAAACGTGATAAAATCAAAAGACTATGCACATGTTCACATATGGCTCGGAAAACTTGACTTGAAAGAATACAAAATAAAATTTAAATAAAACTAGCTTATAACAAAGTACATATTTTAAAGCGGGGTTGGTGGTTTGCAAACCGCGGATCTCGCATCATCGTTCCGTCCTCGCGGACAGGAACGCGCTCCGAAATCCGCTCCGCAACATGTACCAACCGCCGCCGTTTACTCTATTATATAGTCCGAAAAACCTCAACTGCTATTTAGTCAGTACAGATTATGTATAGATAAAGTATGGATAGTGTATGGATGGTGTAGTAGTTCCAATAAAATACCTTCATATAAAATAATAAATTTAATCGACAAATTTAAGTAAAGACAAGCCTACAAACAGTTCTTTTTTCAGTTGATATAATCTTACTATCTTTAGTAAAGGTAATTTACAGATTCAAATGAAAACACAACGTATTTGTATTTATGCAAAAGATATCCAACGGATTACTGGTGAAAGTGAAAAGACTGGATATCGAATGCTGGGAGCCATTCGAAAGAAACTAGGCAAAAGACCTCATCAGTTTGTCACCACCAAAGAGTTTTCCAGCTATACTGGAATAGCCCTGGAGGATGTGAGGCAATACATTAACGATTAAATTCTCTATATTATTTGTCACTAAATAATACAGAAATCACACAAAAGACTTCCATATATTTCACTTCGATTTACTTGTATTTAACACAGAAAAAACTTAAATTCACTATTTAATAATACGTAACGATACAAACTAAATACTTGTAATTGACGCTAAAACAAATGCGAGTTAAACGGTGAGTCTTATTTTACAGCAAATTAAATCGCTTTGATTTACAATGGGTTAAGGGATAAAGTTCGAATCCTGGTACCCCGACTAAGTGGATATTAAATTCCACCAAAAGCCTGTAAATCGTATGATTTACAGGCTTTTGTGATTTTATACGATTTGTATCATATTGATATATATCGTTATAAATGAGAACTAAACTGTGAACCATATTAAATCATACCTTTGGTTCGCAAATTGTATTCAAAGCCATATAGAATAAGGATTATAAAAACAGAGCTTTAATTCATTTTGCTTCATTTTGATTTCAATTGTGGGGTTTTTGAGAACTAAACTGTGACCTGTTCTCAAAACAGAGTCAAATGACCTCAAACAATCAAAAATTAAATGACATGAAAGCACAAAACACA